>DATKEP010000105.1:0-76168 GCA_035512055.1 Rhizomicrobium sp. | reverse complement strand
CTGCGCGGCGCGGAAACCGTCGCGGTGATGAACCAGGGTCAATGACTTGGCCAGCGGCGCCAGATTGATGGTCCAGTCCAGCGCGGAATCGCCGCCGCCCGCGATCAGGATATTCTTGCCGCGGAAGGTTTCCATCTTGCGCACGGCGTAATGCACGCCGACCCCGTCGCCGGCATTCTCGAATTTCTCGATGCCCGGCACCGGGGGACGCTTGGGCTGGAACGAGCCGGCGCCGGCCGCGACAACAATGACAGGCGCAACGATCTCGGTGCCGGCATCGGTCTTGAGTCTCCAGCGGCCGTCGGAAAGTTTTTCCAGCGCCGTCGCCATCTCGCCGAAATGGAATTGCGGATCGAACGGTTTGACCTGTTCGAGCAGCCGCTTCACCAACTCCTGGCCGGTGACGATCGGCAAGCCGGGAATGTCATAAATCGGCTTTTCTGGATAAAGTTCGGTGCATTGACCGCCGGCACGGTCCAGAATGTCGATCAGGTGGCATTTGAGGTCGAGAAGACCCAATTCAAATACGGCAAACAGGCCGATGGGGCCCGCGCCGATGATTGCAACATCCGTCTCGATCGTCATTCCTGGCTATTCCACACTCAACTTGATGTAAGTCAAAAGAAAACGTCGTTCTTATATGTAAAAATGGCTAGGCCCACAATCCCCGCCTATAACAGTGCTGCGATGCCAAATGAAGCTGGGGAGTTACGTTAAAAGATCACCCCCATCCATCGCAGCCCAGGTCAACGCTTGGCGAGCATTTCCAGGATGTCCCGCAGGACATCCTGATAGGCCCAGCCGCCAATTCCTTGCGGGACGACGAAATAGAATTTGCTGTCAGCAGGTTTCCACAAACTGCCGCTGCCAAAGGCCTATTGCTTGATTTTTTTGCAGCCTCTGGTCGTGAGTTCTTTTTCGACCTCGGCACCGCCGATTATGCGTGGCACGTCTGCTAAGCCGCGACCGTGCCGCTGGCGATATAGATCGCCCTACCTCGTGGTGCAGGTCTGTGCAAATGCAGCTTCACCTCTTCCAGGCTCGGCACCCAATGCAATTCTTCGACGACAAACCCCGAGTTGAGGCGCAGAAGGTCCGTCACGACTTGATTGAGGTCGTTATGAATTGATCGATGTCCGCACCGGCCATGCGAAACCCTGGCACGTCGTCGCTTGTGACGTAATAGCGTCCGTCGTTATGACGCTCGTATCTCAGTTCGATCTTGATTTGCTGCGACGCCATTTGCTGCCTCTTGGGCGCTGCGGTATTTCCTTGAATCATAGGCGAATTCTCGGGTCAAGCATACCATATGGTGTGCCTGACGCCCGCCTCAAGCCGCGATATATTCCGCGATGAAGGCCTGGACCGCTTCGCCCTGCACGCGCAACGCCTCGATCATCTGGATGGCGCGGTCGGGGCTGGACGCCGGATCCACCGGTTCGGCGCTGGCGGCGACTTCGCCCATGGCAAAGGCGCCGACGCCCCGCGCCGCGCCCTTGATGGTGTGGGTGACTTCGCGCCACTTGCGGGCATCGCGCTTTTCCAGCACGCCCAGAAGCTGGCTCACCATTTCGCTGACCTGGCCGTCGAACAGTTTCAGGATTTCGGAATTCAGCGTCTTGTCGCCACCGGTGTAGCGGGCAAGGTGGGCGAGATCGACGGGCACGTTGGCCATGGCGGACTTCTTCCGGGATTGGGCTGCTTATCCTGTGCGTGAGGCGGCTAAGGCCGCGTTAATGCGCGCGTAGTAGTGTAAAAACAGCCCTTTTTATGCTTAACTGGGGAAAATCCACACAGATTCAGGGGCCTAAAGGCGATCATGATCAAGACATTCGGGCAGACCGTGCCCTTGGAGAGAACTCAAGAAAAGGGCGTGTTGCCCGGTGCGATTCCGATCCCGCCGGCAACCGCTTATGTGCCCAAGCTAAAGCCCAACCGGTTCGGGCACTTCGCCATTGCCACCGGTGTGCTGGCTTCACTGTTCTGGATCGGGGTCTCGTGCGCCTTCATCTGGGGCCTGTTGGGTCCGCAGGGTCTCAACCACCTGACCGTTGCCGCCAAGGCCGCATTCGTGGCCGGCATCCTGCTGCCACCCATTCTCTTTATGGCCGTCTCGGTGGCGCTCGCCCGCAGCGCGGCAATGACGGATGCCACCCGTGCCTTGCTTTCCGCCAGCGAGCAGCTATTCGCGGCGGATGAAACCGCGGCCGGCAGTTCCGCCCGGCTGGCGCGCGCGGTGCGACGTGAACTGGACGGACTCAATACCGGACTCGACGTCGCCTTCCAGCGCATGCGCACCCTGGAAGCGATGCTGGAAAGACAGATTTCCAGCCTCGACGATGCGGGCGCGCGCGCGCAAGTGCGCAGCGAAACTATTGCCGCCCGCCTCAACCAGGAAAGCGGCCGCATTGAATCACTCGGCGACCATCTGACCGAAGCCGCCGGCCGCGCCGGCGAAGTGGTGGCAGGCCGCGCCGCCCAGCTCAAGGCCACCATGGAATCGGCGGAAGGCACGCTGAAAATGGCGGCCCAGTCGCTGGACGTGCAGGCGGCCGGCTTCCGCGCCGCCATCACCATGGCAGCGGAAACGCCGCTGGAAGCGGCCAAGTCGCTGGAGGCCCAGTCGGGCCGCATCCAGGACGTGTCTGATGCGGCCATGGCGCGCGCCGAATTCGTGCTGGCGCGGCATGAAAAACATCGCGCCCAGATGAGCGAACTGGTCGATAAGCTCAAAAGCGAAAGCGAAAACTTTGAAACCACCCTGACGCAGCAGCGCAGCGGAATGGAAAATGCCATCCAGTCGCTTGGCTCCGAGGCGCGCAAGTTCGAGACCGTGACCGGTGACACCGAGCGGCACCTGGAACAGATCATGGCCAGCGCCACCACCCGCGCCGGGCAGCTCGGCAATGCTTTTTCGCGCGAGGCCGAGCGGCTGAAGGAAACAAGCGAAGCGGCTTCGCAGCTTTTGGCGGGCCTGGCGGCGGCGATCAAGGATGCAGGCGATGGCGCTCGAACCCTGATCGGGGAAAGTTCCGCCCAGGCCAAGCAGGATGCCCGGCTTCTGGTGGGCGAGGCGATGGCGGAATGCGAAAGGCTGTTGCGCGCGTCCGGCGAAATGAGCGCGGAGGCTGCGCGGATCAAGAACCTGCTGTCGGAAGCCACCAAGGAGGTGGAGAAGCATCTGATCCGACTGCCGGGCCTGGCACAGGAAGAAGCGCGCCGCGTCCGCCAGACCATAGCGACGGAGACCGAACAACTGCTGGACTTGTCGGCGCGTACCATGGCGACGCTGCATGCGCGCACAACCGGCAAGGCACAGGCCGCCGATGCGGCCCAACCGGTCAAGCAGGCCGCCGAACCGGAGGCCGAAGGGCTGAAGGGCCTGGCACGCAAGCTGACCGCCCGCAAGGCGACGGACAAGCTGCGTGGCGATGGCAAGAATTGGGAGATGAAGACGCTTCTTGCTGCGGCCGAGCAGGGCGATGAAAGCCGCCTGCCCAAACCCAGCCCGTCGGACGTGGATACCGCCATCACCCTCGGCGCGCTGGAACTGGCGCTGGCCGACCTGGCGATCGATCTTTCGGGCCTGAATACCAGCGAGCCAAGCGAAGAGGATTGGAAGCGCTACCTTTCCGGCGACCGCGCCATCTTCGCCCGCAGGCTGTCGGCCACGATTGACGACCAGGCGGTGAACCGGATCGCCAGCCTTTATCGCGACGACAAGCGTTTTCATGACGCGGCCGATGCCTATCTTGGGCAGTTCGAGTCGCTTCTGTCCCAGGCGCGCCAGGGCGATGGCGGCGGGCTGCTGACGTCCACGCTGCTGTCGGCGGATACGGGCAAAGTGTATCTGGCAATAGCTTATGCCCTAGGGCGGCTATAGCCGCTTCAGCCGCGCCGCATAGAAACCGTCCATGCCGCCTTTGTCCGCGAGATGGCAGGGCAAGGTGCGCAAGTCGCCGTCGGGCGTGATCCATTCGCGGTGACCAAAGACGTCATCCGCCGCCACGGGTATGCGCGAGAAGTCCGGGTGATTGGCGAGGAAGGTCGCGATCTGCTCTTCGCCTTCCTCCCGTTCCAAGGAACAGACGGCGAAGACCAGCGTTCCGCCCGGTTCGACCAGTCTCGCGCCGCTTTCCAGGATTTCGTAGGCCGCCGAGGCCTGGACCGTCACGTCGGCCGCACCCTTGATCCAGGGCAGGTCCGGATGGCGGCGGATGGTGCCGGTGGCGGTGCAGGGTGCGTCGATCAGCACCAGCGGCGCTTTGATATCTAGATCCTGCGCGTCGGCCTCGAGGATTTCCGCATCCAGTTTGGTGCGCGTGAGATTCTCGCGGATGCGCGCGGCGCGGCCCGCGTCAATCTCGACCGCCGTGACCTTTGCGCCACGCGCCGCCAGCTGCATGGTCTTGCCGCCCGGGGCGGCGCAAAGATCGATCACTTTTTTGCCCGCGACATCGCCCAGCAGAAGCACGGGCAGCGAGGCGGCGGCGTCCTGCACCCACCATCCGCCTTCCACAAATCCGGACAGGTCTTCGACGCGGCCATCCGTCGACAAGCGGCGCACCGGCCCGAACAGAGAGTCACTTTCCGGCGCCGGTGCACCGCTGGAATTCAGCACAATGTCGATGGGAGCCTGCTGCATGTGCGCCTTTGCAATGGCACGTGTTGTCTCTTCGCCGTATTGCGCGGCCCAGCGCGTCCACAGCCAGTCCGGCGTGCAGAGCCGTGGCGCATCCAATCCGCCCATCGCCCTTTTGCCGTCGCGCGACAGGCGCCGCAAGACCGCATTGATCAGCGGCTTGAAATGCACCGCCTTGTTGTCTTTGGCCGCAAGCTGATTGGCGGCATCAACCGCCGCATGGGGCGCGACTTTCAGGATCAAAAGCTCGCAAGCCCCCAGCAGCAGGATCTCGCTTGCCTGGCCTGCCTTGTGCGGCTGCAGCGGCTTTTGCATGAACGTCCGCAATACAGCGTCCAGCACACCCATGTGCCGCAATGTCTGGCTCGCCAGCGCGCGGGCAAAACCGGCATCGCGGGATTCAAGCTCCTTAAGGCTCTCGAGCTGCAAATCCAGGGGCCGGCGCTGGCGCAGCACACCAGAGAGAATGCCCAGCGCGGCGCGCCGCGCGGGAAGTCCGGTGTTGGTCATGCGACAGAAAATGAAGTCGGGTGCCCGCTTTCGCGGGCATGACAATTGAATTTATTTGAGGCAGCCAGCTTCGGAATCACCCCCACGGGCCATGCCTCACGGGCACATCGCCCCCACCCGCCATCGCCCTCAAGCGCGCAATGCGTTCCCCGGTCGAAGGATGGGTGGCGAAAAGGCCGGAAATCCCGCCATGCAGCGGATTGATGATGAACATATGCGCCGTGGCGGGATTGGCATCAGCGGGATAATTGTCGATCCGCTGCGCGGCGGTGTCGATGCGTGACAGCGCGCTTGCCAGCCACATGGGCCGCCCGGTTATCTCCGCGCCCGCCTTGTCGGCATCGAATTCGCGGGAGCGTGAAATCGCTGCCTGCACCAGCACTGCGGCGATGGGCGCGAGTAGCGTCACCAGCAGCATACCGGCGATGCCCAGTGGATTGTTGCGATCCCGTCCGCCGCCCATGAAGAAGACCATGTTGGCCAGCATGGAAATGGCGCCCGCCATCACCGCCGTGATCGTCATGGTCAGCGTGTCGCGATGCTTCACATGGCCAAGCTCATGCGCCAGCACGCCGGCCAGCTCTTCCTGATTGACTTGCCCGAGCAGGCCGGACGTCACGCATACCGCTGCATGTTCGGGGCTTCGGCCCGTGGCAAAGGCATTGGGTTGCGGATTGTCGGTGATATAGACGCGAGGCATGGGAAGGCCGGCCTTCGCCGCCAGCTGCTCGACCAAGTGGTAGAGATCCGGCGCGCTTTGCGCATTCACTTCGCGCGCGCCGTACATCGACAGCAGCACCTTGTCGGAGTTCCAATAGGCGAAAAGATTGGTGGCCAGCGCGAAGGCCAGTGCGATGGCCAGGCCTTGCGCGCCCCCCAGCGCCCCGCCCACCGCCAGGAACAGACCGGTCAGGGCGGCCATCAGAATACCGGTGCGCAGCGTATTCATGTCTTTGTCTCCTACCCGCACAAATGTAAGGTCGGCCCATGCCCGATCAAGCGACAGATGACGAAGTGGCCGCCCGCGTCGCCGAAGCAGGCGCGCGCGCCAAAGCGGAAGCCGATGCCCGCCGGGAAAAAGCACGCAAAAATCCACTGCCGCCGGAACAAGGCGGCCCCAAGGCCCCTGAACCAACGCGCTATGGCGACTGGGAGCGCAAGGGCATCGTGTCGGATTTTTAAGGAGGAGCGTCGGCGAGGCTGGAGCGACCACCAACAAGCGCGATCAGAACGCTTCCGCCGTCATGTCTTCCAGCACCCGGCGCACGCCTTGCGGCCAGGCTTCGATATGGGCGGCGAAATCCTCCTGTTGGCCGGCATAAAGCGCGCGCATTGCTTCTTCATAACCCGGCGCATTGCCCACCAGCGCGGTGGCGAAGCGATAGGCGGCATCCCGGCGCCCCCGCTGCCGGGCGCGGGGATCACGTGCGGCGTCTTCGACCAGTTTGCGTAGCGCTACCGATGCGCCGCCGGGTTGGGCGGCAAGCCAGTCCCAATGCCTGGGCAAAAGCGTCACTTCCCGCGCCACCACACCCAGCTTGGGCCGGCCCGGGCGGGGACCTTCCTCCCCAGGCGGAAAGCGGGGGTCGATATCGACCACCCGGCCAGATTCCTGATCGAAGATCAGGGCGGCAGGCTCCTGGCGGCAGGCCGCATAGACCTCGGCCAGTGAGCCCGAGGCGATATGGTCGAACCCGGAAAAGGCGGCATAGGGCATGCGTGATATTTATCCGGGTGAAAATCATTAGTCAATATTATCCTGGTAAAACTAATTCGGCTGTTTCTCTTGATGGTTGGACGCCCAAGGTACATGTAATACGTGTGTTTTTGGACGCGCTGCCATGTTCATCCAGACTGAGTCGACCCCCAACCCCAACACCCTCAAATTCCTGCCGGGCCGGGAGGTGATGGGCGAAGGCGCGGTGGCCGACTTTCCCAGCGCCGAGCAGGCCGCCCGCTCGCCCCTGGCCACGGCCCTGTTCGCCGTCCCCGAGGTCGCCCGGGTTTTCTTCGGTGCGGACTTCATCTCGGTGACCAAGCGTGATGGTGACTGGAAACATCTCAAGCCCGCAATCCTGGGCGTGGTGATGGAGCATTTCACCCGCGACCTGCCCTTGATCGAAGGCGGGGCGCCAGAAACTGACGAACTCCAAGAGACCTACAGCGAGCAAGACAGCGAAGTGGTCGAGCAGATCAAGGAGCTGATCGAGACCCGCGTGCGCCCGGCTGTGGCGGCCGATGGCGGCGACATCATCTTCAAGGGCTTTGACGGCGATTCCGGCGTGGTTTCGCTGCACCTGCAAGGCTCTTGCGCCGGCTGCCCGTCTTCGACCATGACGCTGAAGAACGGCATCGAGAATATGCTGCGTCACTACGTGCCCGAAGTCACCGCGGTCGAAGCGGTTTAGATGAGCACGGAGGAAGCCTGGCTTTCCGAAGTCCATCACGCCGTCAGCGACGCGGCGCTGGATACGCTGTTCCGCGAAGCCCACACCACGCGCAAATGGCTGGACAGGAAGGTCAGCCCTGCCGTGCTGATGGCGATCTATGACCTGATGCGCTGGGGCCCGACCGCCACCAACATCACACCGGCGCGGATCGTCTTCGTCATGTCGCCCGAAGCCAAGGCGCGGCTCAAGCCGCATCTCGACGCCGGCAATGTGCGCCAGAGCATGGAAGCGCCGGTGACCGCGATATTGGGCTATGACCTGGACTTCGCGCGCCACCTGCCCAGGCTCTATCGCGACAATCCCAAGGCGCAAAGCTGGTTCACCGACACCAAAGCGAACGAAGTGCTGGCCCTGCGCAATGGCAGCCTGCAAGGCGGCTATTTCATCCTGGCGGCGCGCGCGCTGGGATTGGATTGCGGTCCGATGGGCGGCTTCAACCATGCGGGCATCGACGCGGAATTCTTCGCGGGCGCCGAAATCAAATCCAATTTCCTTTGCAACCTGGGTTACGGCGCCCCCGACGGTTTCCGCCCGCGCAACGAGCGGCTCGCTTTCGACGAAGCCTGCCAGATAATCTGATGCTGCTCGCCGTTGATACCGCGCTCGGCGCCTGTTCGGCGGCGCTGCTGGAAGGCAATCAGATTCGCGCCCATATCTTCGAGCCCATGGAGCGCGGCCATGCCGAGCGGCTGGCACCGATGGTGGACGAAGCGATGAAAGCGGCGAAGGCCGAATTCGCGCAACTCACCCGTCTTGCCGTCACCACCGGCCCCGGCACGTTCACCGGCCAGCGCGTCGGCCTTGCCTTCATGCGCGGCTTGCGCCTTGGCCTGCAAATTCCGCTGACCGGCGTGACCACGTTGGACGCAATGGCGCAAGGCGCGATGGCGGAAACAGGCAAGGCGCGCTCTGCCGCGATCCATGATGCGCGGCGGGGCGAGGCCTATCTGCTGTTGAAGGATGGCGGCGCCATCATCCAGCCGCCAATCCTGTTGTCGTTTGTCGAGGCGGTTGCACGCATAAGATCTTTCGGTGCTTGCGCCATTGCGGGCACCGGCGCAGCCCAGGCGAGGGAAAGCCTGGATGAGAGCTTTGACCTGTCTAACATCCGTCAACCCGACGCCTTATGGGTTGCGCAGCTGGCGCTTGCGATGCCATCGCCGGATGACGTGCCGGGGCCGCTTTATCTGCGCGCGCCCGATGCCAAACTGCCAGGTGGACGGAGCATCGGGCAGGCGAGCGCAAGCAAGCCGTCGGCCGTGCGACCAGATAGAGATTCCCTTGTTTGAAGTTGAGCCGTTCGATACCGCCCAGAGCAAAACGCCGCTCGCTGCGCTCCACGCCGCCTGTTTCGACCGCGCCTGGGACGCCGCCACCGTGTCGGCCATGCTGGCAAGTCCGGGCACATTTGCCTTCGCCCATCATGACGGCTTCGTCATGGCGCGCTTGGCGGCCGACGAAGCGGAAATCCTGACCCTTGCAGTCCGCCCCGACGCGCGTGGCAAGGGACTGGGCCGCGCTCTGTTGCAGGCGGCCATAAATAAGGCACGCGCCCTGGGCGCGGTCACGATGGTCCTGGAGGTGGGCGCCGACAATCCCCATGCGCTGGCGCTTTATGCCGGATTGGGATTCGCCAAGGTAGGGGCGCGCAAAGCCTATTATGATGGCAGGGACGCAGCAGTGCTCAGGCTTCCGCTGGGCGGCGATTTCGCCTAACCTGTTGTCATCAGTCAAAGGAGCATTCCGTGACGCGGATCGAGAAAGCCTGCGTCGATAAAGGCTTGAGGATGACTGACCAGCGCCGCGTGATCGCGCGGGTGCTGTCGGATGCCGCCGACCATCCGGATGCGGAGGAATTGTACCGCCGCGCCTCCGCCATCGATCCACATATTTCCATCGCCACGGTCTATCGCACCGTCAAGCTGTTCGAGGATGCCGGCATCCTGGAACGCCATGATTTCCGCGACGGCCGTTCGCGCTATGAAGAGGTACCGGAGTCCCACCACGATCATTTGATCGATGTGGCCACGGGCAGCGTGATCGAATTCCGCAATGAGGATATCGAAAAGCTGCAGCGGCGAGTCGCGGAGGAACTCGGCTTCGAGCTGATCGACCACAGGCTGGAGCTCTACGGCGTGCCCAAGGGGCGCAAGCCCGTTTCGTGAAGGTCGCTGCCTGATGGCCCGGCTGCGCGCCGCTCTCCTGATCGTGGGCTTCTTTCTCCTCACGCTGGCCTGCATGCCGGTGCAGTGGCTGTTCTTGAGGCTGGGCAACCCAGCTGCCCGCACCTTTCCTGGCCGCTACCACAGGATGGTCGTCGCGCTGTTCGGTATTCATATCCGCGTGACGGGAGAGCCGGTGACGGGCGAGGGTGTGCTGCTGATCGCCAATCACACAAGCTGGGCCGACATCCTCATCTTTTCCGCGGTGACGCCGCTCTGCTTCGTTGCGAAGGCGGAAGTGGCGCGTTGGCCGCTGTTCGGTACCTTGGCACGGCTGCAGCGTACGGTTTTCGTCGAACGTGCCCGCCGCACTACGACCGGGGAAATCCGCGACGAAATCCGCGAGCGCCTGCTCGCCGGTGACACGCTGCTGCTGTTCCCGGAAGGCACCAGCCATGACGGCAACCGCGTGCTGCCATTCAAGAGCGCGCTGTTGGGCGCTGCCGAAGCTGTCCTGGCCAATGGCCAGCATGTGAAGGTCCAGCCGGTATCGGCCGCCTTTACCGGCCTTCATGGCCTGCCGATGGGGCGCGAAAACCGCCCGCTGTTTGCCTGGTATGGCGATATGGAGATGGTGCCGCACCTGTGGCAAGCCCTGCAGGCCGGACCGCTGGATGTGGTGGTCCAGTTCCACCCGCCCTTCAGCCTGGATGTGATGGACCGCAAAACCCTGGCAAAAGAGGCCCAGCAAGTGGTGCAGGCAGGGGTTGCCCAGGCCCTGGCAGGCAACGCTTAAGCTTGAATTCCGCCGACCTGCGCCCGATAAACCGGCTTCCATGAAGAAGCTCTACGTCAAGACCTATGGCTGCCAGATGAACGCCTATGATTCCGCCAAGATGGCGGATCTGCTGGCGCCGCTGGGCTATGTCGCGGCGGATGCGCCCGAAGGCGCCGACATGGTGATCCTCAACACCTGCCATATCCGCGAAAAGGCGGCCGAGAAGGTCTATTCGGAACTGGGCCGGCTCAAGCGCCTGAAGGCCGAAAAGGCGCGTGACGGCGGGCGCATGTTGCTGGCCGTGGCGGGCTGCGTCGCCCAGGCCGAAGGCGAGGAGATCATAGCGCGCCAGCCTGCGGTGGATCTGGTGGTGGGCCCGCAATCCTATCACCGACTGCCCGAGATGATCGCGCGCGCCGCGCGCGAACATGGCCATGTGCTGGAAGCCGATTTTCCGGCGCTGGAGAAATTCGATTCCCTGGCCGAGCCCTCGACGGCCGGCATCAGCGCCTTTCTCACCGTGCAGGAAGGCTGTGACAAGTTCTGCACCTTCTGCGTCGTGCCCTATACGCGCGGGCCCGAACAGTCGCGTCCGCCGGGAGCGATCCTGCGCGAGGCCCGCCTGCTTGCGCAAAAAGGCGCGCGCGAAATCGTGCTGCTGGGCCAGAACGTCAATGCTTATGCCGCTGACGGTTGGAGTCTGGCAAAATTGTGTGACGCCGTCGCCGGCATCGATGGGATCGCGCGCATCCGCTACACCACCAGCCATCCGCGCGATATGGCCGACGATCTGATTGCCGCCCACCGCGACAATCCCAAGCTGATGCCCTATCTGCACCTGCCGGTGCAGTCGGGCTCGGACAGGGTTCTGGAAGCGATGAACCGCCAGCACACTGGCGAGGACTACCGCCGGCTGGTGGATCGCGTCCGCGCCGCGCGGCCGGAAATCGCACTGACCTCGGATTTCATTGTCGGTTTTCCCGACGAAGGCGACGCAGATTTCGAGGCCACGCTGAAGCTGGTGCGCGACCTGCACTATGCCACCGCCTTCTCCTTCAAATATTCCAAGCGACCCGGGACGCCCGCCTCCACCATGCGCAAGCAGGTGCCGGAGGATGTAAAGACCGCACGGCTGGCCGAACTGCAGAAGCTTCTGCTTGGCCAGCAACACCGGTTCGACGATGCGCAGATCGGCCGCACGATGCCGGTGCTGTTCGAGAAGAATGGCCAACGGCCCGGCCAGATCATGGGCCGCACGCCTTATCTGCAGCCCGTGCACGTCACCGCCGGCGAGGAGCTGGTCGGCCAGGTACGGAATGTAGCGATCACCCGCCGCACCGCCAACAGCCTGCACGGAGCGCTCGCTTGAGTGCCAGGCGACGCGACGTGGCCACGCTGGAATTTCCCGACAACAAGCTTCTCGCCGCCCTGGGCGGACCGCATGCCCGCCATTTCGCGCGGCTGGAACAGAAGCTCAATGTCGGCATCGATATGCGCGGCAATCTGGTGGCGATCGACGGCAAGGAACGCGAGCGCGCCGGCGCGATCCTGCGCGCGCTGTACGCGCGGCTGGAAGCGGGCGAAAGCGTCACCCAGGCCGAGGTGGATGCGGAGATCCGCTTCACCGACGGCGCGCGCGCCAATGCACCGGGCGCGATCAAGACATCGTCGTCACGGGCGGTGCGTCCCCGATCGCTGGCGCAAGCCGCCTATCTGGAGTTGATGCGGCAGTGCACGCTGGTGTTCGGCATCGGGCCCGCGGGCACCGGCAAGACCTATCTCGCCGCCGCATTCGGCGCGCACATGCTTCATGAAAGGCGTGTGGATCGGCTCATCCTGTCCCGGCCCGCGCTAGAAGCGGGCGAGCGGCTGGGTTTTCTGCCGGGCGATCTCAAGGAAAAGGTCGATCCCTATCTGCGCCCGCTTTATGACGCACTATTCGATGTCCTGGGCGACGCCGCCGGCCGGCTGATGGAGCAGGGCGTGATCGAAGTGGCGCCGCTGGCCTTCATGCGCGGGCGTACCCTGACACGAGCTTTTGTCATCCTGGACGAGGCGCAGAACACCACCGGCGCCCAGATGAAAATGGCGCTGACCCGGCTGGGCGAAGACAGCCACATGGTGGTCACCGGCGATCCCTCCCAGAGCGATTTGCCGGGCGGCGTGCCGGTCGGCCTCAACGAGGCGCTGGATTTTCTGCAAGACGTGGAAGGCGTTGGCGTCGCCCGATTCGGCGAAAGGGACGTGGTGCGCCATCCTCTCGTGGCCCGAATCGTGGCCGCCTATAATCGCCGCAATAAATAGCTAATATGTGCAAATCATGAGCGGGATCACCCTGGTGGTCGAAGAGAAGGGATGGCGTTCGCATCGCGGCCTTCAGACGCGGCTCAAGCTTGCGGCCGAGGCCGCGCGCAAGGCGGCGAAATTGAAAGGCGGCTTCACCATCCTGCTGGCCGGGGACGAGAAACTCAAGGCGCTCAATCACGACTTCCGTGGGCTGAACAAGCCGACCAATGTCCTGTCTTTCCCATCCGCCAATGGCTATGCCGGCGATGTCGCGCTGGCCTATGGCGTGACGGCAAAGCAAGCCAAACAGGCGGGCAAGACGTTCACCGATCACGCCGTCCATCTGGTCGTGCATGGCGTGCTGCACCTGGCAGGATATGACCATGAGCGCCCCGGCGATGCGCGCGTGATGGAGCCGCTGGAAGTGAAGATACTGGACAGGTTGGGCGTCGCCGATCCCTATAGGGCGCGCCGGCAATGAACGACCATCCGATAAGAAGACTGATCCAGAAGATCACCGGCCAGGATGCGGAAGCCGCCGCCATCCGCGAAAGCCTGGAAGAGGTGATCGAGGAAAGCGAACGCGAGTCACCCGACCTGTCGGCACAGGAACGGGTGATGCTGGGCAACCTGTTGCGCCTCGGCGAGTTGAAAGTGGCGGATGTGATGGTGCCGCGCGCCGAAATATTGGCGGTGGATGAGACCATCGGCCTGGCCGAGCTGCTCAAGCTGTTTCGCGAAGTGCAGCATTCCCGCCTGCCGGTATTCCGCGACACGCTGGACGATCCCACCGGCCTGATCCATGTGAAGGATGTGCTGGGCCTGCTCGAAGCCGAACCCAATGGTGCCTATTGCCTCTCGCCCTATGCCAGGATCACCGCCTTGCGCCGGCCGATCCTGTTCGCGCCGCCCTCGATGCGGGCGCTGGATTTGTTGCTCAAGATGCAGGCCTCCCGTACCCATCTGGCGCTGGTCATCGACGAATATGGCGGCACCGATGGGCTTGTCTCCATCGAGGACATCATCGAGCAGATCGTGGGCGACATTGCCGACGAGCATGACGATGTGACCGCGGCGCTGAAGCTCGACGGCGACGGCTATATCGCCGATGCCCGCATGGATCTGGACGATTTCAAGACGGATACCGGCCACGACTTTTTGGTGGACGACGACGAAAATGCGCCCGACATCGACAGTCTTGGCGGCCTGGTCGTGTCGCTGTTGGGCCGGGTGCCGCTACGCGGCGAAATCGTCACCCATCCCGACGGCAGCGAGTTCCAGGTGCTGGAAGCCGATCCCCGCCGGGTGCGCCAGCTGCGCGTCACCTTGCCCAAGCCGCCCAATCCGGCATGACGCCAATCGGAGCATGGGTATCGGGCCTCACCGGCTGGCGGCGGTTTTCATTTGCCTTTGCGGCCGGCGCGGCTTGCGCTACGGGCTTCGCGCCGCTGGATTTCTTTCCCGCTCTTCTGATCGGCTATGCCGCGCTGGTGCTGCTGATCGACGGCGCCCGCCTTCGCCCTTCGCGCTTCGGCGCGGCAAGCGCCGGTTGGGCTTTCTGTTTCGGCCAGTTCCTGATCGGCTTGCACTGGATCGGCTATGCCTTCCTGGTCGATCCCGCCAATCATCTGTGGCAGATGCCATTTGCCCTGGTCAGCCTGACGGCAGGACTGGCGCTTTTTGGCGCACTGGCCTGCGGGTTGGCCGCATATTGCTGGCAGCATGGCTCGGCCCGGCTGTTCGTCTTTGGCGTTGCGATGGCGGGCGCGGAATGGCTGCGCGGCCATCTTTTCACCGGCTTCCCATGGAACCTTTCGGCCTATGGCTGGGGTGCATCCCTGGAACTGCTCCAATCCGCCAGCCTGATGGGCGCTTACGGCCTGTCTTTCCTCACGATTCTTTTGGGCGCCAGCCTGGCCGAATTCCTTTGCGGGCGCTGGCGCGCGCCGGTGGCCATGGCCGCGCTGTTTGTCGTCCTCTGGACTTACGGCGCGTATCGTCTGGCAAATACACCCACTGCCGACGTTCCGGGTGTACACTTACGGCTGGTACAACCTGATATTCCGCAGGCGGAAAAATACGTGTCGCGCCTGATGCTTCGCAACTGGCAGCGGTTGATCGACTTGAGCGCGCGCCCGGGCAATCCCTCTGTCATCGTCTGGCCGGAGGCTGCCACCGGCTTTGCCGTCGCGCGCGAGCCAGGCGCGCTGGACGAAATCGGACTGTTCACGGCCCGCGGCCAGAGCCTGATCACAGGTTCCAACCGTGTGGCGCCGGGGGATGGCCATCTCAGCGCCTATAACAGCCTCTATGTCTTCGGACCGCACGGCGCGCTTCCTCAGGTCTATGACAAATTCCATCTGGTGCCTTTTGGCGAGTATGTGCCCTTCGCCAAAGTCATGAACGGCATCGGCATCACCCAGCTCACGGTGGGCGAAGGATTCAGTTCCGGCGACCATCCGCATGTCCTGCAGGTTGCAGGCGCGCCGCCGATGACACCCCTGATATGTTACGAGGTAATTTTTCCGCACGCCGTGACCGACGCGCATGCGCCGCGGCCGGGATGGTTCGTTAACATCACCGACGATTCCTGGTTCGGTCCCTGGGCGGGACCCGCGCAACATTTCTTGACGGCGCGCGTGCGCGCGATCGAAGAAGGCCTGCCGATCGTGCGTGATGCCAATACAGGTATCACGGCAGTAATCGATGCTAACGGTCGCGTGCGCGCCAAGCTTGGGCTAAACAGGTTGGGAATAGTTGATGCAACTCTTCCTGCTGCGCTGCAGCCGACGCTTTATGTGCGCTTTGGAGACCTTATCTTTCTGCTCTTTTTGGTTACCGCGTCATTCGCCAGTTTTGCGCGCGCGCGCATCTAAACCCCCTGCGGCGAATTAATTGTTTTCGTTGCGTGATAGATGGGGCAAGTTCCGGCCCGGCAATAAAAACAGTTGAGTAGGATGCCAAAGAAGCAAGCCAATCCAATCGACGTGCAGGTCGGCAATCGTGTGCGCATTCGGCGCATGCTGATCGGCATGAGTCAGGAACGTCTGGGGGATCTGTTGGGACTGACATTTCAACAGGTGCAAAAATACGAGAAAGGGGTCAATCGCATTGGGGCCGGGCGGCTGTTCGAGGTTTCCCGCATCCTCAATGTTCCGGTGGACTTCTTCTATGAAGGCCTGGCCACGAACCCTTCGCCCGCGAACGAGACAGCCGCCGCCGCGCCGCCGGTGATGGAATTCGTTTCCAGCGGCGAAGGGCTTCAGCTCAGCCTGGCCTTCATGAAGATCAAGGATGCCAAGGTGCGCAAGCGGGTGCTGGATCTCGTAAAGAGCCTCGCTGAAGAACAAGAGTGAGAAGCGGCGCAGCCACGCGTCTCTCGCGTTGCCTGCGCTGCCGCTAGGCGACCCTGCCCGGTCGACCAAAAATCCTCGCGCCTGGGCGGTGCTGATCAGCGCGCGTGCCTGGGCAACGCCGCTTCTGCGCAAATATTCTTGGACCTGTTTCGGAACATGTCAGCGTTTGGACCGCGAAGCTTTTTCTTCGAGGCCCGACATGCCTTCGCGCGACTTCAACACCGCGTAGACCTCCTCGGGCGTGATCCCGCTCGCCGCCCACAAGACTGCCAGGTGATAGAGAACGTCGGCGGATTCCTCGGCCAGTTCCGCCTTGTCCTTTTGAATCGCGGCAATCACCGCCTCGGTCGCTTCCTCGCCGAACTTTTTGGCGCATTTCTCCACGCCCGCGGCCAGCAGCTTGGCGGTGTAGGAAGTGCTGGGGTCCGCAGCCTTGCGGGCGGCGATGGTGGCGAAAAGTCTGTCGAGGCCATCGGTCATGGCCGCCTCCTAGCATGAGATGGAAAAATTCCGCATCGGGGCTGGTAGTTCATAACTAGGCAGATTACTCTGTATAGTAGAGTTTAAATTCCGGCAGGCCAAAATTTACTTACAACCCATTGTCTTGCCTTTCATTTTAACAAATCACTCTGCCAGACATGGCTGAGGACCGTCAGACCATGGACCAGCCCGACATCATCATCCACCAGCCCGTGCGGCTGAAGATCATGGCGGCGCTGAAAGCACTGCCGCCCAGCGAGAAGATCGAATTCGTGCGGCTGAAAGCATTGGCGCAAGCCACCGAAGGCAATCTGGGCTCGCACATCCAGACGCTGGAACATGCCGGTTATGTTGCGGTCGAAAAGGATTTCGCCGCCAACCGGCCGCGCACCCGGATTTCCCTGACACGTCAGGGCGTGCACGCCTTCGAGGATTACGTCCATTACCTGCGAGGCATTATAGATACGAAAACCTAAAGGCCGATGCGGGCGCGGATATCGGCGGGCGTCGCGCCCGTTTCCCGCATGCTTTCCAGGCTGACCGCGCCATCGCGCTTGGAGAATTTCTTGCCATTCTCGTCCAGCACCAGCGGATGATGGGCATATTCCGGTTCCGGCAATTTCAGCAGAGCCTGCAGCAACCGCTGGATATGGGTGGCGGGCAGCAGGTCCTCGCCGCGGGTCACCAGCGACACATGCTGGTGCGCATCATCCACCACCACCGACAGGTGATAGGAGGTCGGCATGTCCTTGCGCGCGATCACGATGTCGCCGAAGCGGTTGGGGTCGACGGCATAGCGCAGACCGCGCTCGATATAGGTGAGCGGGCCGGTCACTGCAGCAGCCTTTGCCACGTCCAGCCTCAGCGCATGATGTTCTCCAGCCGCGATACGGGCCGAACCATCGTCGCGTGAAAGGGCCCTGCAGGTGCCGGGATATAGAGGGCCATCCGGCCCGTGCTGCGCCTCGCCGGCGCGCGCGATTTCGGCGACGATCTCCGCGCGGGTGCAGAAGCAGGGATAGACAAGCCCGTAAGCCTTCAGATTCGCCAATGCTTTGGCATAAGCGGCCATGCGGGTGGATTGCCGCAAGGACGGTTCATCCCAGGACAGGCCCAGCCACTTCAGGTCATAGAAAATCGCCTGGATGAATTTATCGCGCGAGCGGCCCTTGTCGATATCCTCGATCCGCAGAAGAAAATCGTCGCCGCTCTCAAAGGCCGTGATCGCTGCAAAGGCGTGGCCCAGATGCAAGAGGCCGGTTGGACTGGGCGCAAACCTTGTGACAATCATTGGGCTCTATTTCTTCTGACCGCGGGACGCGCGACTAAATCTACTCTAACACACCGATATGGCACTTTCCGGACCCACCAAATCGCCCGCCCGCGGCACCGCAACCCATCTGGTCGTGCTGGTGCATGGCTATGGCGCCGACGGCCAGGACCTGATCGGCCTGGCCCAGCATTGGCAGAGCCTGTTGCCGACAGTTGCCTTCGCCGCGCCCAACGCACCCACGCGCGTTCCAGGCCAGGGCGGTTATCAATGGTTTCCGATCACGCGCATGGATCCGCATGAGATGAGAAACGGCGTGGAAGCCGCGGCACCGGCGCTGGACGAATATCTCGATGCCGAACTGGCGCGGCTCGAACTGCCGCCGGAACGCCTCGCGCTGGCCGGGTTCAGCCAGGGCACCATGCTGTCGCTGCATCTGGGCCTCAGGCGAAAGATCAAACCTGCTGCGATTGTGGGATTCTCGGGCCTGTTGGCCGGTCCGGTGCCGAGCGATGGCGCGACCCCGCCCATTCTCCTGACTCATGGCGACAGCGATACCGTGATCCCGCCCCAGGCCATGTTCGCAGCCGCGGCCCAGCTGGGCCTGGCGGGGGCTGCGGTGCAATGGCATCTGGCGCCCGGCATGGGCCATGGCATCGACCCGCAAGGGCTGGCCATTGCGGGGCAATTTCTCAGCCTCGCCTTCCATGGACGGTTGAAAAGTGCCGGTGAAATACGCTCCGTCTACAAACCGTCATGACGAATCGGCTAAGCTCTTGAGCAGGAAGGGGCTTGCACCCTAAAGTCGCGCCAGCGAAAGGAGACGTATCTTCACGATATTGGTCTTCGCCGAGTGCTACGCATGCTAGCCGCGGCTGCCATTCCCAGGGCGGCCTCGGTCTCCCACTGTCCGGCGCTGGTGCTGAACGCCGACCACCGTCCGTTGAGCTACTATCCGCTGTCGCTCTGGTCCTGGCAGGACACGATTAAGGCAGTGTTCCTGGAACGCGTCACGATCCTGGAAGAATATGATCGGGTGGTGCGCTCGGCCCGTTTCGAAATGCGGCTGCCGTCGGTGGTTTCGCTCAAGACCTATATCAGGCCCGCGCGCAAGCCCGC
Source organism: Rhizomicrobium sp. (assembly GCA_035512055.1). Classification (GTDB taxonomy): domain Bacteria; phylum Pseudomonadota; class Alphaproteobacteria; order Micropepsales; family Micropepsaceae; genus Rhizomicrobium. The sequence continues at coordinate 57,115 of DATKEP010000105.1, read as the reverse complement.
TTTCACCCGGTTCAATGTGTTCCTGCGCGACCAGTTCGAATGCCAATATTGCGGCGACCCCAAGGACCTGACCTTCGATCACGTGATCCCGCGCAGCAAGGGCGGCCGCACCACCTGGGAGAATGTCGTTACCGCCTGCAGCCCCTGCAATCTGATGAAGGGCGGGCGCCTGCCCAAACAGGCCAAGATGCATCCGCGTATCAGACCGCACCAGCCCAGCGTGATCGAATTGCGCGAGCATGGGCGCAAGTTTCCGCCGAACTATCTGCATGAGAGTTGGGCTGACTATCTGTATTGGGATAGCGAGTTGGAGCCGTAGGGCGCGGTTCTTTTGCGTCGTGAGTTCGTCGCGCCATCGCTCATGTACTGTTCGTAAACATCGCTCAGCGCTCCTGCTCGCGCCGCAAAATTCCTCGAGCCCTTTAGATGCGTTCTGACAATTTAATAGCAATCCGGCAGCCGGCCTTGATTGCTTCGCTGAGCAGCTTGTAACCCGGAGCCTGTTCGGCGCCATGTTTCAGCGCCGTATCGCGGTGCCGGGCTTCGTCGGCGCGGAAGTCCTTGACGGTGGATTGCAGGTTCTCGTCCTTGCCCTCCAGCGCTTCGATCTGGCCCGCATAATGTTTGTCGATCGCTTCTTCCACTGCCGCGGTGCAGGCGAATGCGGCCTTCTCGCCCATCGCGGCAGTCGCCGCGCCCAGCGCGAAGCCGGCAATGCGCCACACCGGCTCAAGCGCGGTGGGCCGCACCCGGCGCTCATTCACCAGCCGGTCGAAGGTTTTCAGATGGCGCTGTTCCTGGTCGGCCATGTGCTGGATGGTCTCGACACTGGCGGCCGCGCTCTTGCGCCGTTTCAGCACGGCAAGCTGGCCTTCATAGATCCGCACCGCGCCATATTCGCCGGCATGATCCACCCGAATCATCGCCTCAATGTCGGGTTGTGCGCCTGGCGCTGGAGGTTTGGGTTTACGCGGCATGCTTGCGGCTCAACAACACTACGCCCGTCCCCGCGATCAGGAACGAGAAAAGCGCATTGTATCCCGCCAGCGACAGGCCGAACAGGCTCCAGGTCACGGCATTGCAGCTCACGGGCGGCGGAGCCGCGCCCGAGCCCATTACGTATGGATGAACAACAGTGCAGCCTTGTGGTCCCGGCAAAAACCCCCATTGCAGGCCGGCCTGATAGGCGCCAATCAAGCCCGAAAGGGTTATCAGCGCGGCAACCAGCCAAGCCAGCGCACGCGCATTGTTGCGCAAGAATGGAACAAGCGCGATTCCCATGATGGCCGCGGCGATGTGCGGCCAGCGCTGCCAATGACACATTTCACACGGCGCCAGATGCGCAAGATACTGAAAGCCCAGCGCCCCGAGCAAAAGCGCCAGCGCGCCGGCGCCCATCATCCTTGCAATCTGTTCATCACGATTCATGACGGGAGAAAAAACTTTCAGCGGCGGCGCGAACTGCGCTACAAATATCACCGATCTGGAGAGTGCAGGCAAATATCACGTGTTATTCAAGGAATCGCAGCCTGTCCGCCACGAACTTCTCAAGATTGACGGACGGCTTCTGGAGGTGCGGGTTCGATTCAATCCCCGCGCCCGGCGCATGATCGTCAGGGTCAATCCCGCCACTGGCGAGGTCACCGTCACCGCGCCTTCGCGCCGCGGTCTTTCGGCGGCGCTGGATTTCGCGCGCGGCGAGCGGGAATGGATAGCGGGTCAGCTCGCAAAGGCGCCTGGTCCGGTTCTACTTTCCATCGGCGCCGAGATTCCCTTCCAGGGGCGCCCGCACCAGATACGTGCCGCCATGCGCGGGCCCGCGCCGGTTTGGGTCGATAATGGCACGATCTGGGTGCGTGGCGACGCCGCGCATGCCCCGCGCCGGGTGCTGGATTTCCTCAAGCGCGAAGTGCGCGGCATCTTCGAGGCGCGCGTGCTGGCGCATGCCGCAAGGCTGGGCGTCCGGGCGTCGCGCATCACTGTGCGCGATACCGCCAGCCGCTGGGGCTCCTGCTCGACAAACCGCGCTTTGTCTTTCTCGTGGCGCCTGGTTCTCGCGCCGGCTTTTGTGCTGGATTATGTGGTGGCGCATGAAGTGGCGCATCTGCGCGAGATGAACCACAGCCCGCGTTTCTGGGCCCATGTGAAAAGCCTCGTCCCCGATCTCGACACGGCGCAGGCCTGGCTCAGGACCAACGGACGCGACCTGCAGCGCTATGGCGTGAAGGCGTAAAAGATACTTTTGGCTCGAGCGCCGCATTCCGCCGCGCAACCCCCAATGGACCCGAGCTGCGACGGATGGGGGTAAATTGAATTACGTCCCCCCGAACAAACCATTCAGCAGTTTCTGGAACGTATCGGGCTTGGGTTTCGGCTCGGGCGCGGGCGCGGCCGGCTGATCGGCCTCCGCCATCAACGCGTTGCCCGCCAGTGGTCTTACCGGCAGACCCCGTTCGGCATCGCTCATGAAAGCATGGAAGATATGGGCGGGCAGCGTGCCCCCGGTGGCCTTGATCATGGGCGCATTGTTGTCATTGCCGATCCACACACCACAGACCAGGTCCCCCGTGAAGCCGACGAACCAGGCGTCATGGAAATCCTGAGTCGTGCCGGTCTTGCCGGCGGTGGGCCGCTCGTCCAGGCGCGCCGCCTTGCCGGTGCCGGTGGCGGTCACTTCTGTCATCAGCCGCGTCATCTGGGTGTTGTCATTGGCGCTCATCACTTCGCCGGTCGTGGGCGCGCGATGCTGGAACAGGACGTGCCCCGAACGGGTTCTGATGCGCACCACGCCGAAAGGCTGAACGCCATAGCCGCCATTGGCGAAGCTGGCATAGGCGCCCGTCAATTCCACCGGCGTGACACCCGACGTGCCCAGCGCCAGCGAGGCGACGGCCGAAAGCGGAGAAACGATGCCCAGCCTGCGCGCCGTGCGCACGACTTCGCGCGGGCCCAATTCGTCAGTCATCTGGGCCGAGACCGAGTTGGAGGATTCCGCAAAGGCCTCGATCAGCGGAATGCGGCCCTTGAAATGGCCTTCGAAATCCGTGGGCTTCCAGCCGTGAATGTCCACCGGCCCGTCATTGACCATCTCATCGATGGTATGACCGTGCTCCAGCGCAGTCAGATAGACGAAGGGCTTGAAGGCGCTGCCCGGCTGGCGCACCGCGTCGGTGGCACGATTGAAGCCCGAGCCGCCATAATCCCTGCCGCCCACCATGGCGCGCACCGCGCCATCCGGCGTCATTGCCACCAGCGCTGCCTGGCTGGCCTTGAGTTTCTGGCCTTCATCGGCCAGGCCCTGTGTAACCGCGCGCTCGGCCATGATCTGGGCGTCGAGATCGAAGCTGGTCTCGACAATGACCGGCTCGCTGGAGGCGCCCACATAATCGTTCAGATGCGCCATGATCCAGTCGGCAAAGAAACCCGAACCCGGCGTGCCATTGGCGCGCACCACGCGCGGCCGCGTGGATTCGGCAAGGTTCATGGTGTTGGCGTCGATGAAGCCGGCATCCTTCATGGCCGTAAGCACAACTTGCGCGCGCGCAACGCCCGCATCCATGTCGGAGAGGGGATTGTAGCGGGCCGGCGCCTTGACGCTGCCTGCGATCATCGCCGCTTCAGTCAGGCTCAGCTCGTTTGCATGCTTGCCGAAGAATTTCTCGGCCGCCCCCTCGATGCCGAAGACGCCGGCGCCGAAATAGACGCGGTTGAGATAGAGCGTCAGGATCTGGTTCTTGGAATAGCGCGATTCCAGATAAAGCGCGAGCATCGCCTCCTGCATCTTGCGGTCCAGCGTGCGGCCGGGGCTGAGAAACAGGTTCTTGGCGAGCTGCTGGGTGAGCGTCGAGCCGCCCTGCACCACATGGCCATTGATCATGTTCTCGACCGCCGCGCGCGAGAGCCCGATCGGATCGATGCCGATATGCGAGCGGAAGCGGCGGTCCTCGATGGCGATGAAGGCGTTGGGCACAAAGTCGGGAAGGTCTTCCACCCTGACCATCGTGCCTTGGGTGAGGCCGCGGCGCGCGATCAACCGGCCGTGATCGTCCAGGATGGTCACGTCCTGCGACGGGCCGCTGATCATCAGATTGCGGACGTCCGGCAGGCTGGACAGAAAATGGGAGAAGAACAGGCCGCCAAAGATCACGCCCCATGCACTCAGCATCACCAGCACATAGGGCCAGGTCGCCTTGCGCTTGGGCTTTCGGTTTTGGGCAGGCTGCGGGCCTGGCGCGCGGCCAGCGCCGGGCGAGGGCCTGGATGAGCCAGCTTTGCCGGGCTTTTTTCCCATGGGTCTGTTCTATGACCCATGAAGTTAACGGCTGTTAAACAACCTTCCCGAATCGGGACGATTCAGACTCACGCCGACAAGCGATAGCCGCCATCTTCGGTCAAAAGGATCTGAGCACGCCCTGGATCTTGTTCGATTTTCTTGCGCAGCCGATAGATGTGGGTTTCCAGGGTGTGGGTCGCGACAGCCGGGCCATAGCCCCATACCTCGTGCAGAAGGATGTCGCGCGGCACGGTTCCGGCGCAGGCATGCAGGAACTTGAGGATATTGGTTTCCTTCTCGGTCAGCCGGACCTTGCGGTCGTCGGACTGAAGCAGCTTGGCCGAGGGATGGAAGGTATAGGGACCGATCTTCACCACCACGCCATCGCCCGCCGCCTGGTGGGTGTTGAGGGCATGCAGCCGCGCCAGCAACGCGGAAAAGCGAAACGGCTTGGTGATCGATGGATGCGCGCTCTGGGTGTCGCCGTCGCATAGCAAAAGAAGCGGGCAACTCAGGCCCTGATCGCGCAATTCCACGGCAATAGCTTCGCCCAGGCCGATAATGGCAAATGCCAACGGTTCGCGCGCGGCCGCCAGCGCTTCCTCGCCATTGGTGGCAGCGATGATCTCATAGCCTTCGTTCTCGAACTGCTCGGCAAGGCTCGCCCGCAGGACGTCGTCACTTTCGGCCAAAAGGATTCGGGTCGGCATCTGTGGTGGTTGGCAAACTTTCGGGGTGAGCGAGATTAGTATGGGAAATGCCGGTGCGGCAAATCTTGCCGGTCACGCAATCCGACAGAAGATGAAACTCCAGCAATAGCCCGGAAAAATCCTGGCGCGGGACTTGCTTTGGTTATGGTTAATGAGCATCTACAGCACCGAATATCATGCCATGATCCACTCGCCGTCATCGGCGGCGCAAATCGTTGCCCCGTCGGCGGCGCCAAGCGTTCCTTCGACCGCGGACAAAAGCGGGAACCAGCACGAGGGCTTTTTCCACCACCTGCTCGATGTGATCAATCCACTGCAGCATTTGCCGGTCATCGGCACGATCTACCGGGCCATTACGGGCGAGCATATCGGGGTGGCGGAGCGGATTGCCGGCGATGCGCTCTATGGCGGGCTGTGGGGCGCGGTGAGTTCCATCGCCGATGTGGCCTTTGAGGGCATCACCGGCAAAAGCGCCGAGGACACAGTGCTCTCCTGGTTCAAGAGCGATTCCCAGACCCAGGTTGCGATCACGGCGCCCACCATCACGCCGTCCATCACGGGGGCCCAGTCCCTGCCCTCGGCCGATACGCCGTCGCTGCCTTCCGCTTCACCGGCAGAAGTGGCATCTGCCCAGCCGGCTAGTCCCTCGAACTCTCTCTCAAACGGGCCCGATGTGGTGGCCCTTTCTGCGGCGCTTTCGGCCAAAGGCATCACCGGCGAAATGGCCGCCCGCGCCCTTGCCGCCTATCGCCGCGCGATAACGCCCCAGCAGGCGCCGGTTTTCGCCACCATCAACTGACGCTACTCTTGGCGCATGAATCTCACCGTCACCACGGGCGCGGATGGCGCATGGCTTGATTGGGGCGCGGGCAAGAGGCGCGCCGCCATCGGGCCGGGCGGCATCGGCATCAAGGGCGCAGAAGGCGACGGCATCACGCCGCGCGGTACTTTTCCGGTGCGGGAGATTTTCTATCGCGCCGACCGTATCGCAAAACCTGTCACGGCGCTGCCCTTGCGCGCCATCGAGAAGAACTTTGGCTGGTGCGACGCAGCCAACGATCCAAACTACAACCGGCTGGTGATGCTTCCCTATCCGGCCAGCGCCGAAGTGATGTGGCGCGAGGACCATCTCTACGACCTGGTCGCGGTGCTGGGTTACAATGACGATCCCGTCGTACCAGGCAAGGGCAGCGCCATCTTTTTGCATCTGGCGCGGCCCGATCATTCCGCCACCCAAGGCTGCGTCGCACTTGCCCTTGAGGATGCGGTGGTGGCGATTGCGCAGTTGAAGCCGGGGGATCAGGTGATCGTAGAGTGAGGCGCACGTGCGCCGAAAATCGCTGAACCAACCCTGACATGCGTCGCTCCGAATTTCACCGCCAGCTCGAAATCGTGGCTCATGCCCATGCTGAGACTGGAAAGCCCATTGTCGCGCGCGATTTTTGCCAGCAGCGCGAAATGGGGCGCGGCATCGTCATCAAGCGGGGGAATGCACATCAACCCCTCCAGCTTCAGTTCAAGCTTGCGGGCATAAGCGATCAGCGCTGCCGCCTCCAGCGGAATTATGCCGGCCTTTTGCGGCTCTTCCCCTGTATTGACCTGCAGGAACAGGCGCACCGGCTTGCCGCTTTTGTCGCGCTCGGCCGCCAGCGCATCGGCCAGCTTGATGCGGTCCAGCGTCTGGATGCAATCGAACAGCGCGGCCGCATCCTTGACCTTGTTGGTCTGGAGCGGCCCGATCAGGTGCAATTCCAAGTCCGGGAATTCGGTCTTCAATGCCGGAAATTTGGCTTGCGCTTCCTGCACCCGGTTTTCTCCGAACAGTCGTTGTCCCGCGGCCAATGCCTCGCGGATGCCCGATACGGGCACGGTTTTGGTCACTGCCACCAGTCTGGTATTTGCGGCCGGCTTGATCGCGGCCTTTCGCGCCGTCTCGATGCGCGCCAGAATGAAGGCGAGATTCTCTGCAATCGTCATGGCCTCGAATCTATCAATCCATCACTCTGGTCTCAATGCGCTGCGACGCAGGGCGGGGTGTCTCAACGCCGCCATGCCGCTGGTGCTGATGACAGATGACCGCGCGGCTGACTGGGCTGGCGCGGCGCGGCGCCTGCCGCGCGGCTCTGTCGTGGTGGTGCGCGCGCGTGATGCCGGGCGCCGGCTTGCGCTGGCCGAACAACTTTACGGGCTGGCCAGGCTGCTGATCGCCGACGATCCGGCGCTGGCGCAAATACTTGGTGCTGCCGGTCTGCATCTGCCGCAACGGCGCATGAGGGAAACACTTTACTGGCGCGCGCGCCATCCCGATTGGATCATCACCTCATCGGCCCATTCGCTTCGGGCGCTGATGGGAGCACATGCCCTGGATGCAGTATTCCTGTCGCCGGTCTTCGCCACCATCAGCCACCGTGGCACAAAGCCGCTCACGCCCGTGCGCGCCGCATTCATCGCTGCCCGCGCCCCCGTTCCGGTCTATGCGCTTGGCGGCGTCACGGCCCGCAATGCCGGGCTGCTGGCGCCGGCCTTCAGCGGCATCGCCGCGATCAGTTCATTCCTGTGACGTTTTCAAATTCACATGCAGATAGAAGGCGTCGAGCTTGAGCTGGGGCAATCCATTGAAGAACGCCCCACTCCCTCGCGTATAAACCTGGCGCTGCCAGCCGGTGCTGATGCTGGCGCTTCCGCTCACCGAATAGCCGAGCGAAGCTTCAAGCCCGTTCTGCGTAAGCCGGCTTGCGCCAAGGCCCGCATCGGCGATGCCATTGCCATATTCCAAACCGGCCATCCATTTCCGGTAGCTGATGGCGGTGGAGACAAACGCGCCGCGCGTCGTCCCGGACTTGAAGGACTGGTCGATGTTGAAGGCATGCGCATTGCTTTGCCGCCATGAGCCGCCCAGCGACAAGGTGATGTCATCATTCACCGGATAATCCAGTCTCACGCCCGCGCCGAGGTCGCTGACGCCTTCCTGGCCCGGCAATTTATGCTCGGCCCGGCCTTCGGCGACGGCGCCATAAGCCGACAGCGAAGCGGGTCCCAGGTCCGTTTGATACTGGATGGCGCCTTCCCAGATATCCACCTGCCGGCCTGCGAGATCCGGGCCTGCATTCAGGAATGGCAGCTCCTTGGCTTGGCTGGGCGTGAAGGACAGCGCCAGCTGCACGCCAAACAGCGAGGGGCTGGTATAGGCGAGTTTGGCATAATTCGAGGACGCTCCGACCTCGGTACGAAGGGCGAAGATATTGCTCAATGGCCGATGGCTCGTGGGATCGCGGTAGAAGATGGTGCGTGGATCGTCGAGCGACACGCCTGGATCGACTTTCGGTCCGCTCACGGCCAAGTCGTATCCGGCGCCGTCGGCAATGCCGATCTCGAGCTTGCCCAGCCCGGTGCGCAGCTCCCCCGCCAAACGCTCGATGACGTCGCCGTCATAGCGGCCACGCGACAACGGGTCTTCCACCGCAAATGTACCGGCCAGGGCCAAACCCAAGCCGCTGTCATAGTCTCGCCTCAGCTCCGGCATCAGGCGCAGGTCGCCGCTGGCTTCAGCGCCGCTCCAGCCCGGCTGGCTGGGATTGAACAATGCACCGCCCGCTTCCCCGGAAAGTGTGAATTGGGCGTTGCCCACCGGCCAGGATGGGGCCCTGAAAACCTGCGCATCGGCTGCCGTCCGGGCTGTTGCCGCCAGGCCCAGAACCGCCAACCAGACTGTCTTACCAACTCGCAATGGGCAGGCTCGCACCGGGTGGCCCCTTAAGTCCTTCCGAGATAAGCCAAACTTGGGCCCGGCGCGCAAGCCGCATGCCGTTGCGCCCACCCTTGCCCGCCGTTATAAGCCCTTCTATGGCGCCGCCGGATGCCGCCGCTAATTAAGGAAAAGACCTGAAGATGCGCGTTCTGCCTGCCCTTTTGTGTGCGTTGTTCCTGGCCGGCTGCGGCTCGTCCAACGACGGCACCAGGGATATGGACACCGGCACCAGCAGCATCGCCAGCAACTCGACCCGCATGACGCTGGGCGTGAACTCCTATCTCTGGCACGCCTCGCTCGACACGCTGTCCTTCCTGCCGCTGCTCTCAGCCGATCCCTTTGGCGGCGTCATCATCTCGGAATGGTATGTCGCGCCCACCAGCCCCAATGAGCGGCTGAAGGTGACGATCTACATCATGGATAGGGCGCTGCGCGCCGATGCGCTCAAGGTCGTGGTGTTCCGCCAGGTGCGCAACGGCAATGTCTGGCAGGATGCGGCGGCGAGCCCGGACACAGCGCACAAGCTGGAAGACTCCATCCTGACCCGCGCCCGCGAACTGCGCCTGGCCACGCTCGGCCAGCAGGGCTGAAGGACGGCCCGAATGGCGCGTTACAACGCCAAGGAATCCGAGAAACACTGGCAGGCGGAGTGGGAGGCGCGCGCGCTGTTCGCCACGCCGGCTCACTCTGACAAACCGAAATGCTACGTGCTGGAGATGTTCCCCTATCCGTCGGGGCGCATCCATATGGGCCATGTGCGCAACTACACGATGGGCGACGTGATCGCCCGCTTCCGCCGCGCGCAAGGCTATAACGTGCTCCATCCCATGGGCTGGGACGCCTTCGGCCTGCCGGCCGAGAATGCGGCGCGCGACAAGGGTGTGTCCCCGCGCGACTGGACCTACGAAAACATTGCCGCCATGCGCGAGCAGCTCAAGATGATGGGCCTGTCGCTGGACTGGGCGCGTGAATTCGCGACCTGCGATCCGGCCTATTACCACCAGCAGCAGAAGCTGTTCCTGGATTTCTACAAGGCCGGGTTCGTCTATCGCAGTGAAGCCGATGTGAACTGGGACCCCGTGGACATGACCGTGCTCGCCAACGAGCAGGTGATCGACGGGCGCGGCTGGCGCTCCGGCGCGGTGGTGGAGCGGCGCAAGCTGTCGCAATGGTTCTTCCGGATCACCCAGTTCGCCGACGAATTGCTGACAGGGCTGGATACGCTCGACCGCTGGCCAGAAAAAGTGCGGCTGATGCAGAGGAACTGGATCGGCAAGAGCGAAGGTCTGCGTTTCCAGTTCACCCTGTCGAACAGCGAAAAGCTGGATGTCTTCACCACCCGCCCCGACACGCTGTTCGGCGCCTCTTTTGTGGCGCTGTCGCCGGAACATCCGCTGGCGCAGGCACTGGCAAAGAAGGACGCAAAGCTTGCCGCCTTCATCGAGGAATGCCGTCACATCGGCACCGCCGAAGCCGATATCGAGAAGGCCGAGAAGAAAGGCTACGACACCGGCCTGACCGCGGCTCATCCGTTTGACGCGAGCTGGAAGCTCAAGGTGATGGTGGCCAATTTCGTGCTCATGGGTTACGGCACCGGCGCCATCTTCGGTTGCCCGGCGCATGACCAGCGCGACCTGGATTTTGCCCGCAAATACGGGCTTTCTGTGACTGCGGTGGTGCTGCCCGAAGGCGCCGATCCCAAGAGTTTCGATGTCGGCAAGGAGGCCTATATAGGCCCCGGCCGGCTGGCCAATTCTCGCTTCCTTGACGGCATGACAGTGGACGAGGCCAAGGCCGAAGTCGCGGTGCGGCTGGAAAAGGCCGGTATCGGCGAGCGCACGATCAATTACCGCCTGCGCGACTGGCTGGTGTCGCGCCAGCGGCCCTGGGGCTGTCCGATTCCGATTGTCCATTGCGCCAAGTGCGGTGTGGTGCCGGTGCCGAAGGACAAATTGCCGGTGCGCCTGCCCGAGACCATCAATTTCAACGTCAAGGGCAATCCGCTGGATGCCGACGCGGGCTGGAAGAGCACGACCTGTCCCGCCTGCAAGGGCCCGGCAGTACGCGACACCGACACGCTGGATACTTTCGCCGACTCGTCCTGGTACTTCGCCCGCTTCACCAATCCGGATTTCGACGAGCCGCTAGACAAGGCGGCGGCGGACTATTGGCTTCCGGTGGATCAGTATATCGGCGGCATCGAGCATGCGATCCTGCACCTGCTTTATGCGCGCTATTTCACCCGCGCCATGTCCAAGCTGGGCATGGTGAAGGTCGAGGAACCCTTCGCCGGACTGTTCACCCAAGGCATGGTCTGCCACGAGACCTACAAGGATGCCGAAGGCAACTGGGTTTCGCCCGAAGAGGTGGAGAAGCGCGGCGGCAAGGCATTCGATCGCAATTCCGGGCGCGAAGTCATCGTCGGTCCATCCGAGAAGATGTCCAAGTCGAAAAAGAACGTGGTCGCGCCGGAACCTATCATCGCGGAATATGGCGCCGACACGATCCGCTGGTTCATGCTGTCGGACACCCCGCCCGAGCGTGACATCGAATGGACCGATGCGGGCGCGGAAGGTTGCTGGCGGTTTGTCCAGCGTGTGTGGCGGCTGGCGACAGAAACCACGGGCCTGCCGCCGGCGGGCACGGCGCCCTCGAACGACGACGCTTCCAGGCCGCTGCGCCAGGCCGCGCACCGCGCGATTGCCGCGGTCACGGACGACCTGGAGAATCTGCGCTTCAATCGCGCCGTGGCCCAGCTTTATACGCTTGCAAACGCCATCGGCGGCGCCGACAAGGCCGATGGCGGCGCGCGGCGCGAGGCCATCGAGACGCTGGTGCTGCTTTCGGCCCCGATGATGCCGCATCTGGCGGAACAATCCTGGAAGGAACTGGGTCATTCCAGGCTGGTGGCGGAGACGGTTTGGCCCAAATATGATCCGGCGCTTACGGCGTTCGACAGCGTCACCATCGCCATCCAGGTGAATGGCAAGCGTCGCGGCGAGATCAGCATGGCCAAGGATGCAGACAGCAAGGTCGTCGAAACCGCCGCACTGGCGGAAGACGGCGTCAAGCGCGCGCTGGATGGCAAGATGCCCAAGAAGGTGATTGTCGTTCCGAATCGCATCGTGAATATCGTCGCATGAAGCGGCTCGCTGCCCCGGCCTTTTGCCTGGCGCTCGCGGCCTGCGGCTTCCATCCAATGTATGGCCATGCCACCGGGTCCGCCATGGCCGCCATCTTTGTCGAACCGATTGCCGAGCGTGACGGCTTCGAGCTGCGCAACGCCCTGATCGACGATCTGCAATCCGATGGCGAAGATCGCGGCAAGGCCTATCGCCTGAAAGTGATGCTGAACGAATCTCCGCAAGGGATTGCGCTGCAGAACGACGCCACCATCACCCGCTACAACAATACGATCACCGCGCGCTACACCCTGACCGATGCGCAAGGCAAGGTGTTGATCAGCGGCACCCAAACCAAGATGTCGAGCTATAACGTGGTGCAGTCACCCTATGCCACGCTGGTGGCGTCGCAGGATTCCAGCAAGCGCGCGGCCCAGGATATCGCCGAGCGCATCCATCTCGATCTGGGCGTCTGGTTCCAGAAGCACAGGCAATGATCGTCAAGAGCCATGAGGCCGACCGTTATGCCGCCAACCCGCCCAAAGGGCTGATGGCGGCGCTGGTTTATGGGCCCGATGCGGGGCTGGTCACCGAACGCGCCGAGAAGCTGCTCAAGAGCGTCGTGCCCGATCTCACCGATGCGTTCAATGTCGCCGACCTCAGCGAAGCGGTCCTGTTGACCGATCCGGCGCGGCTGGCGGACGAGGCCGCCGCCATCTCGATGATGGGCGGGCGGCGCGTCGTGAGGGTGCGCGGCGCGAGCAATGAGCTGGCCGATCTGTTTGAGGCATTTCTGGATGACCAGAAAGGCGATGCGCTGGTCGTAGTCGAAGCGGGTGACCTGGCCAAGACGGCGGCCTTGCGCAAATTGTTCGACGGCCACAAGACCGCTGCCTCCCTGCAATGCTATTCGGACTCGGCGCGCGATCTGGCCGATGTGGTGCGCGATGCCCTGCGCGCCGAAGGACTTTCAATCGGCCCCGAGGCGCTGGAGGATGCGGTGTCGCGGCTGGGCAACGACCGCGGCGTGACCAGGCGGGAGATCGAAAAGCTTTTGCTCTACATGCACGGCCAGAAGGACGTGACGCTGGAAGATGTGCGCGCGGTGATGGGCGACGAGGCCGAGGCGCGCAGTGAAAGCGCCTGCGACGCGGCGGGCAGCGGCGACCTGGCCAGGCTCGACCGCGAATTGGAGCGGCTCTGGGCGTCGGACACCCAACCGGCGCAGGTTCTGCGCAGCGCGATGGGCCATTTCCAGAAACTGATACAGGCCCGCGAAGGCTCCGCCCGCGGCGAATCCCTCGACACTGTGATGAAGCGGCTCAGACCGCCGGTGCATTTTTCCCGCACCGCCAGCTTCAAGGCGCAGGCCCAGCGCTGGTCCAGCGATCGGCTGGGAGAGGCGCTGGACATGCTGCTGGATGCCGAGGCATTGACCCGCACCACCGGCGTTCCGGCGGAAGCGGTCACCGGCCGCGCCCTGATGAACATCGCCGCCATGGCGAAGGGAAGAATGTGATGCTCAAAGTACGTGTCATTCCCTGCCTGGACGTTAAGGACGGCCGCGTGGTCAAGGGCGTCAATTTCGAAAGCTTGCGCGATGCCGGCGATCCGGTGGAGCAGGCGATCATCTACGACAAGCAGGGCGCCGACGAGCTTTGCTTTCTCGACATCACCGCCTCCCACGAAAATCGCGGCACGCTGCTGGATGTGGTCCATCGCACGGCGGAAGTCTGTTTCATGCCGCTGACCGTGGGGGGCGGCGTGCGACAACTGGAAGACATCCGCGCCTTGCTTCTGGCCGGCGCCGACAAGGTTTCGATCAACACCGCCGCCGTCAGCCGGCCGGAATTCGTCAAGGAAGCGGCTGAGAAGTTCGGCAGCCAGTGCATCGTCGCCGCCATCGATGCCAAGAGCGTGGGCAACGGACGCTACGAAATTTTCACCCATGGCGGGCGGAAGGCCACGGGCATCGACGCGGTGGCGCATGCCCAAAAGCTGGTCGGCTATGGCGCGGGCGAGGTGCTGCTGACCTCGATGGACCGCGACGGCGTCAAGTCGGGCTATGACCTGGAACTCACCCGCGCCGTATCGGATGCGGTGGCGGTTCCCGTGATCGCCTCAGGCGGTGTGGGCAACGCACAGGATCTGGTGGATGGCGTGACAAAAGGTCATGCCAGCGCCGTCCTGGCGGCCTCGATTTTCCATTTCGGGGAAGTGACTATTGCGCAAGCAAAATCCGCTTTGAAAGCGGCCGGGCTGCCCGTTCGCCCGGTCTGATCCGGGTCAATTGCAAGCCGCCCGGAATACGCTATTAGAATTGCTCATGGACGACCCCCGCGCCTCCGTACATTCCCTGACGCGTCGCGCCAAGGACAAGACTGTCTTTGGCCAGCCGGTAAAGGCCGTTCCCGGCTACATCGCCAAATCCATGCGTCCGGAAGAAGCTTTCCGCGCCACGCTGTTGGACTGTCTTGCCCAGATCACCGCGAATGCCGCCACCTTGCGGCTGGGACGTTCGGTCGAAGGTCTGCACCAGCTTCGGGTGGCGTTCCGCCGGCTGGAAGTGGCGCTGGGCGCGTTCGGCCGGGAATTCGGCCAGGAATGGATCGAGGAATTGCGCGGCCGGGCAAAGATTCTCCTGGGGCGCCTGTCGCCGGCGCGCGATCTCGATGTCTTCACCAGCAAGCTTCTGGCCTCGCCACCCAAGTCCGGTGTCAGCGAGGGCCTGCCTCAGTTGCGCGCCCGCGCCGAAAGCGCCCGTGACACGGCCTGGGTGGCGGCCATGGCCTGCATCGGCAGTGACGATTTTGAAATGTTCACCGACGATGTCGCCGCACTTGCCGGGTCGCAGCTGCCTTTGACACGCGACCGCAAACTGAAGCGCACCGCCAGGCGCATCCTGAACCGCCAGAACCGGCGCGTGAAAAGGCGCGCCAAGGCCGCGAAAAGCGAAAAAGAGGGCGATCTTCACCGCCTGCGCATCGCGCTCAAGAAGCTGCGCTACACCGCCGAATTCTTTGCCCCGCTTTATCCCCGCCGCGCGGCGGAACGGTATCTGAAGGAAGTGCGCGGCTTGCAGAATCATCTGGGCGATCTCAATGACGTCGCCAATGTGCGCAGCGTGGTGGGCGGATTGATACGCGAAAGAACCAGGAAGGACGAAGATACCGCGATGCGCTATGCCGCGGGCGCCATGGTCGGCTGGTACGGCGCCCAAGTGCCGCATGCCGTCAGCCACGCACTGAAATGCTACAAGAAGTTCAAGAAGGTTGAGCTGTTCTGGGGTTGAAATCCGCGTTCAACTTTTCAATCCCCGGCTTGCCGCCGGCATCCAGCGTCAGCAACAGAATCTTCGAAACATCTAGATCCGCCGGCATCGGCGTAGCCATGTCCCAGCCCGTGGCAAGCGTATAAGCGGCCCGCAACACGCCCAAATGCGCCACGACAACGGCATCCGCGTCTGGCCGTGCCACGTCCTTGAGGAAATCCGCCACCCGCGCATGGAGCTCGCCGGTGGATTCCCCGCCACCGGGGCGGAAGGACTCACCCTCATTTGAGCCGGCTTTGACAAAGGCATCATCGCCATCGCGGGCCAGGATCTCGGCACGCGTCAGGCCTTCCCAAACGCCCCAATTCTGTTCCATTAGCCGCGCGTCCAATACCGGATCGATCAACCCCAGCGCCTCCGCAGTCTGTCTCGCCCTGAGCATCGGGCTCGCATACACGCGCGGAAAACAAAAGGGCAGGCGCCGTGCCGCCATCTCGGACAAGCCTTCTTCGCTCAAGGGAATGTCGATATGGCCCTGGACGCGTCCGGCCGCGTTCCACTCGGTGCGTCCGTGGCGCAGCAGCGCTAACCTCAAATCCTGAACTCCACAACCACAGGCACATGGTCGCTGGCCTTCTGCCAGCCGCGCATCTTCTTGACGATTTTTTGCGACGTCAGCGCGCTCTTCAGGCCGGGGCTCGCCCAGACATGGTCCAGCCGGCGGCCGCGGTCTGACGCTTCCCAGTCGGCGGCGCGATAGCTCCACCAACTATAGATCTTCTCTTCCGGCGGAATGAAATGCCGCGTGGCATCGGTCCAGTCGAACGCCGCCAGCGCCTCGCCCAGCAGGCGCGTCTCGACCGGCGTGTGACTGACGATGTTCAACAGCTGCTTGTGGCTCCAGACGTCGTTCTCCAGCGGCGCCACGTTCAAATCGCCGACAAGGATCACGGGATCGTTTTTGCGCGCATTGCGCCGGGCGAAGAATTTTTCCATCGCGGCGAGGAAGTCGAGCTTGTGGGCGAATTTGTCATTCGCCTTTGGGTCCGGAATATCGCCGCCCGCCGGCACATAGAAATTGTGCAGCTCCACGCCATTCGCAAGCGTCACGCCCATGTGCCGGGCGTGACCTTCGCGGCAGAAGTCCTGCACGCCGGTTTCCCGGAAAGGCTTTTTCGCCAGCACCGCGACCCCGTGATAGGCCTTCTGGCCGTGGATGGCCTGATGGATGTAGCCCAGCTTGCGGAAGGCCTCACCCGGGAACAGGCCGTCTTCAACCTTGGTCTCCTGCAGGCACAAGACATCGGGCTGCTCGTCCCTGAGGAAGCGGGTCACCAGGGTCAGCCGATGGCGCACCGAATTGACATTCCAGGTGGCGATTTTCAACTTTTGCATCCCTTCCTTGCTGCGACAGCACAACGAACGCGCGCTCGCGCAATTTAATTTCTAAATCAATCACTTCAATGTGTTACAGAGAGGTCCCGCCGCTGCATAGGTAAAAACGCATAACTGGCGTTCATTGATTTGCAATCCTCGAAGGCTTATCTCGCATTGCAACACAGAGTTCCGTCCCGGCTACAAGAATATTATGCAAGGTACCTTGCGTCACATGATAGCTTGCAGTACAAGTATCCAGGCTGAACTTTGAACAAGGAGTACAGACATGACCACTTCCCATCTCCAGACCATCAGCACCAGCGCAAGGCTCAACAATTTCGTCGCCGAAGCCTTCCAGGTTGCCACCATTGCTCTGGTCGGTGTCGTCGGCATCCTGACCGTCGCCGCCACCATCTAAATCTTGACCAAGGGCCAGCGCGCGCGCGGTCCCACGGACAACGGATCGGCTGCCGCATCGACCGATAACCGCTCCACCCCCGCCCAGGCGATCATCGCCGCATTGTCGGTGCAAAGCCTGGGTGGAGGGATGCGGATCGCGAAATCCTCTTGGGCACATAATTTGGCAAGGCCCGCGCCGATCGCCTGATTGGCGGCCACGCCGCCAGCCACCACCAGCGTGGCTGCGTCGGGAAAATCGGCATGGAACATCTCCATCGCGCATGCCGTGCGATCCAACAGGATGTCGATCACCGCCTTCTGGAACGAAGCGCTGACGTCTTCCACACTGACATGTTTTTGCGCCAGCTGGCGCACCGCCGTTTTTAGGCCGGAAAAAGAAAAATCGGCCCGCTCATTTGCCTTCTTGTTCAATAACGGGCGAGGCAAGTCATGGGCGCGCGGATTGCCCTTTTGGGCGGCCAGTTCCACCGCCGGCCCGCCCGGATATCCCAGGCCCAATATCTTTGCGGTCTTGTCGAATGCTTCGCCAACCGCATCGTCGATCGTGCTGCCGTAAAGGCGAAAGTCATGAACCCCGCCCACGCCCACAAGCTGGCAATGGCCGCCTGAGACAAGAAGCAGCAGAAATGGAAACGCCACGCCATGCGTCAGCCGCGCTGTCATGGCATGACCCATCAGGTGATTGACCGCGATCAAAGGCTTGCCATGTGCCATCGCCAGCGCCTTGGCTGTGGTCAACCCCACCATCACGCCGCCGATCAGGCCCGGACCCGCCGTGGCAGCGATGCCGTCCACATCCTTCAGGCCGAGCCTGGCCTCGGACAGCGAGCGCGCAATCACGCCATCCAGGAATTCAAGATGCGCGCGCGAGGCGATTTCTGGCACCACGCCGCCATAAGGCGCGTGCGCCTCGGTCTGGCTGAATATGATGTTGGACAGGATCTCGCCCGGACCCGGAACCTTGCCGCGCACGACCGCGGCCGCGGTCTCATCGCAGCTTGTCTCTATGCCCAAAATGGTGAGGGGGTTGCCTGTCATGGGCGGCTCGTTTACGGCAAAATCCGCAAGAGCGGCAACAAATGAAAATTCTGATTACCCGGCCCCTGGAAGACGGCAAGGAAATCGCCCGGCGCCTGGCCGAGCGCGGCCATCAGGCGTTGCTCGCCCCCCTGCTGACCCCGCGCTTCCATGAGGGACCGGAGCCCGACCTTAAGGGGGTCTCCGCGGTCCTGGCGACCAGTGCCAACGGCATCCGCGCCTTTGTGCGCCGCACACAGCGGCGCGATTTTTCGATATTTGCCGTGGGGCCCCAGACAGCGGAAGAGGCCCGCAAGGCCGGCTTCACCGAAGTCCGCAACGCCGATGGCGATGCCAAGGCGCTGGCTCTGGCGGCCACCCTCTGGGCGGCAAAAAAGGGCGTGCTGCTGCATGTCTGCGGCGAAGACGCGCCGGGAACCCTGGCGGAGAACCTCACTCTGCGCGGCTTCAAGGTGCGCCGCCTGCCGCTTTACGCCATCGAGGCCGCGTCCAGCCTGCCGCAGGAGGCGCAAAGCGCCCTTGAAAATGGCGGGCTGGATGGGGCGATGTTTTTCTCGCCCAAAAGCGCGCGCGTTTTTGGCGTCCTGGCCAACGGCCTGCCGACGCAAAATCTGAAGGCCTATTGCATCAGCCCGGCCACCGCCCAGGCACTCTCGTGCGTGGCCTTTGCGCATATCGCGGTGGCAGCACGGCCCAACCAGACGGCCATGCTTGCCCTACTCGATTAGGCAGATTGTCAAAAGCTTGGGCATGGGTCCGGCGCGGCCTCATATGGTCTGCTCATAATTCAAACCAGTGCTTGCGGGATGGCCCGACCTCTGTGCAGACTTCGCTCATGCAGCATGAGGTTTTCGCCAACACCGAAGACTTTGGCGGCCCCGATATCGTAGCGGGTCCCGGCCGGATCTGCCGCCCGGGAATGGACCCGCCTTATGCCAACTACAGTCTGGGCAAGCCCTATGACGAGATGTTCACCCGCGATGGCAAGCCAAGGCTGTCCTACGCGGCGCTGGACTCCCGTCTCTCCACCCTGCAGCTCGACGAACTGAACCGCCGCCAGCAGGCCTGCGAACAGAGCTTCCTGCACCAAGGCATCACCTTCACCGTCTATAGCGACAATCGCGCAACCGAAAGGATCATCCCCACCGATCTCTTGCCGCGCATCGTCACGGCAAGGGAATGGGACCGGATCGAGCGCGGCCTCACCCAGCGCATCCACGCGCTCAATCTCTTCCTGCGCGATATCTATAACGATGGCCGGGTGCTCAAGGACGGTGTTTTGCCTCGCTCCATGATCTATGGCTCCAAGCATTACCGCCGCGAGATGCGGGGGCTGCCGGTGCCGCACGGCGCCTATGTCAATATCTGCGGCAGCGATCTGATCCGCACCGAAACCGGCGAATTCGTGGTGCTGGAAGACAATCTGCGGGTGCCGTCAGGTGTCAGCTACATGCTTGCCAACCGCGACGTTGCGCGCCGTGCTTTTCCGGCGGTGTTCCGCTCCATGGGCGTGCGCCCGATCGAGCATTATCCGCTGGAGCTGCTGGCGACCTTGCGTTCGCTCACGCCCTTCCACGAGGATGTCTCCATCGCGGTGCTCACGCCCGGCGTCTACAACAGCGCCTATTTCGAGCACGCGTTCCTCGCGCGCCAGATGGGCGTGGAGCTGGTGGAAGGCCGCGACCTGCTGGTCAATGACAATGTCGTCTATACCCGGACCACATCGGGGCTGAAGCGCATCGACGTCATCTACCGCCGGATCGACGATGATTTCGTCGATCCGCTGATCTTCCGCGACGATTCCGCGCTGGGCGTGCCTGGCCTGTTCAATGCCTATCGCGCCGGCAATGTGATGATCGCCAATGCACTGGGCACCGGCGTGGCCGACGACAAGGCGGTCTATGCCTATGTGCCGCGGCTGATCCGCTATTACCTGGCGGAAGAACCGATCCTGGAGAATGTGGAGACCTATCTTTGCCGCGAACCCAAATCGCTGGCCCATGTGCTGGCCAATCTCGACAAGGTGGTGGTCAAGGCGGTGGGCGAGTCCGGCGGTTATGGCATGCTGGTCGGCCCGCATGCCTCGCAAAAGGAGCGCGAGGATTTCGCCGAAAAGGTCAAGAGCGATCCCGAGAACTATATCGCCCAGCCCACCATCCAGCTCTCCACCGCGCCCACCTTTGTCGGCAACGGCATCGAGGCGCGGCATGTGGATTTGCGGCCCTTCATCCTGCATGGCGCCGAGACCACGCTGGTACCGGGCGCGCTGACCCGCGTGGCGCTGAAGCGCGGCAGCCTGGTGGTCAATTCCAGCCAGGGCGGCGGGTCGAAAGATACCTGGGTCTTGAGCCAGTAATGCTCTCGCGCGTCGCAGATTCCCTCTACTGGATGAGCCGCTATATCGAGCGGGCCGAGCACACGGCCCGGCTGATCGCAGTCAAGCTGGATTCCATGGTCGAACAGACGCCCGAAGATGCAAGCGCCAGCTGGGCGCGCGTGATCGCGGCGCTCACCGGCGAAAAGGTCGTGCCGCTCAGTCACATGGATGCCTTCGCCATCACCCGTGCGCTGGCCTTCGACCGCGAGAATGAAAATTCGCTGATTACCTCGCTGGCTTTGGCGCGCGACAATGCCCGCCAGGTGCGCGAGGCGCTGTCGAATGAGGTGTGGGAGAATCTCAACCGGCTCTATCTCAGGATGGCGCCGGTGACCATGGATTCGATCTGGGTGCACACCCCGGCGCGGCTGTTCCGCGAGGCGCTGGAGGAGATGCACGCCCTGGAAGGTGTCACATATTCCACGCTCAGCCATGGCGAAGGCTGGTACTTTCTGGAGCTGGGCCGCCATATCGAACGGGTACAGCAGCTGGGCCGGCTGCTGGACATTCACTTCGCCGCCGCCGAGAGCGAGAACGGCCCCAAATATTTCGACTGGCTGGTGCTGCTGAAATTCTGCACTGCCTTTGAGCCCTACACCAAGCGCTATACCGCCTCGATCCGGCCGCAGAAGATTGCCGAATTCCTTCTCTTCGATACGGAATTTCCCCATTCCATCTGCTTTTCGGTGGACCGCATGACCGATGCGCTGGCGCGGGTGGCGCCGGGCGCCCCGCCGGCACGGCGCGCGGCGGTGGAGCGGCTGGCAGGCCGTCTGAAGGCGGCGGTGGATTTCGGTCAGGTGGACGAACTGATGTCGGGCGGCGTGGCGGCCTTCATCGCCGATATCACAAAACAATGCGAGCAGATCCACAAGGCGCTCTACAGTGCCTACATAACTTATGGGGCGGAGACGGTGCTTTGACTTTGTTTACCCCCATCCGTCGCAGCTCGCGTTTGCGTTCCGCAAACACCTCGATACGACACCTTCCCCCTTCCTGTGCTTCGTCGTACGGCGGAATGCCGTGCTCGAGCAAAAAGGAATGCGGAGCATAACTGATGTTCTACTCCATCCGACACGTTACACGGTTTCGATACAGCGCCCCGGTGCGCGAGTCGGTGATGGAGCTTCGCATGCAGCCGCGCTCGGAAGGGCCGCAGACGCTGCGGTCGTTCCAGATATCGACCAATCCGCGCGCCCAGCTCTATGCCTATACCGATCACATGGGCAATGCGGTCTATCACTTCAATCTGCTGCGCGAGCATGAGGAGTTGCGCATCGAAGCCCAGGCCACAGTGGAGATCGCCCATGTCCCGGTCTGGCCGGGCAAGCTCGATGAGCTGGAATGGAGCCGCTACAACGAATTCAACCTCAACGACGACCATTTCGACATGCTGGAGCCTTCACGCTTCGCCCGGCCCTCGGAGGAACTCGAAAGCTTCATGAAGATTGCCGATCTGCAAAAACCGGCCAGCGACCCGCTCAGCGCGCTGATCACCCTCCAGCGCGGCATTTATGATTCCTTCGACTATGAGTCGGGCGTCACCGAGGTGAATTCGCCCATCGATGTGGCGCTGGATGAGCGGCGCGGCGTCTGCCAGGACTTCGCCCACATCATGATCGCCATCGCCCGCCTGTGGGGCATCCCTACCCGCTATGTCTCGGGTTATCTCTATCACAAGGGCTCCAGAGACCGTTCCGCCGCCAACGCCACCCATGCCTGGGTCGAGGCCTATCTGCCCTCGCTGGGATGGGTGGGCTTCGATCCCACCAACAATATCATCGCGGGCGAACGCCATATCCGCGCTGCCGTGGGCCGCGACTATGCCGATGTGCCGCCCACCCGCGGCACCTTCAAGGGTGGCGCCGACCAGGAACTGTCCATAGCCGTGTCCCTGGAGCCGACCCAGGCGCCTGTTCGCCATGAGGACTTCCTGAAAGTGGCAAGGCCGATGAGCGCCGCCACGCCCACGGCGTCGATGCCGGAACGGCTATATCATCAGCAGCAACAACAGCAGCAATAGCGCGGGTCTTTTGAGACCTGGGTTCGTCGCAAGCTCGCTCATGGGCTATTTGCCCACATCGCTCCCTTGCTTCTGCCCAGGCCGCAAAATCCCTCGCGCTATGAAAAACTGTCTGGTTGCCGCGCTTTTCATGTTTAACGATCGGTAAACCATCGCCTCCAAAGCGTCAGGCCTTTGTTAACCCTGCGGGGCCTATGGTCCTTCCCATGCGAAGAGGAAGGGCTCCATGCCGCTAAAATTGTCGTTAAAACCCGGCGAAAAGTTCGTGCTCAATGGCGCGGTCCTGGCCAATGGCGACAAGCGCACCAGCCTTGTCATTCAGAACAAGGCCTGCGTGCTGCGCGAAAAGGACATCATGCAGCCGGAATGCGCCAACACCCCTGCGCGCCGCATCTATCTGGCCATCATGATGATGTATCTGGACGGCGAGGCCAGCGAAGAACCCTATAACGAGTTCGCCCTGCGCATGACCGAATTCATGAGCGCCATCCGCACGCCCGAAGTCCTTTCCGCCTGCGTGGATATCAGCCGCGACGTGGCGCAAACCAATTACTACAGGGCGCTCATCGCATGCCGCAAATTGTTCGATTTTGAAATGGAGCGATTGAACTATGAGCCTTAAAGCCTACAAGTCGACCCAGGCCGCCACCGAGGATCCGCGCCTGACCGAATACCGGTTGTTCGGCCAGGTCACCGGCGCGCTCCTCAATGCCAAACAATCCCAGGCGGTCGGCGCTCCGCTGGTCGAGGCGGTGGACTGGAACCGCCGCATGTGGCGCGCCCTTGCCGCGGATTGCATGGACGACCGCAACAAGCTCACCCAGGATCTGCGGGCCAAGATCATCTCGCTGTCGCTTTGGGTGGCCAAATATTCCCGCAGCGTGACGCGCAACAAGGCGCCGCTCGATCCGCTGATCGAGATCAACCGCAACATCATGCAGGGTTTACAGACCGGCTAATCCTATTTGGATGCTTGAGTTGGAAAAGCCGGTGCCACGCGCCGGCTTTTTTTATTGTCCCCCCTCTGTCGCAATTCAGGTCGGCGTGCCGTGCTCGAGTTACGGCGGCCAGCAATGTGCGGCGCTCGTGCCCGGCAGGAACTTCCAGCCGCGGCAATTTATGCCTAATGGCGGACCGACGGCGGCGAATTAATTTCAAGGAAAATCAATGGCTTGCCAAGTTAACGCGCTGGCACGGGCGTTGCAAATCCCCATCCGGATCATCTGACCAATGGGCTCGCAGAAGGCGCAAGCCCACCCACCAGCAAGCACGGAGAACACCATGTCCTTTAGCGTCAACACCAATGTCGGTGCCATGACGGCGCTGCAATACCTTACCGAGACCCAGGGTCAGCTCTCTCAGACCCAGTCTGCTATCAACAGTGGCCTCAAGGTCGCGGATGCCAGGGACAATGGTGCCATATTCGCTATCGCCCAGAACCAGCGCGCCTCTGTGGCCGGTTATCAGTCGGTGCTCAACAGCCTGAACAACGGTTCGTCCTCGATCGATGTCGCTCTGTCCGCGGGCCAGTCGATTTCGGACCTGCTGATCCAGCTGAAGGCACAGGCGCTTTCCGCGGCCGACCCTTCGCTCGACACCGCGAGCCGTGAGGCGCTGAACGCCAACTTCACCGCCCTGCGCGATCAGATCACCACGATCGTGAAGAATGCCGTCTTCAACAACTTCAACCTGGTCGATGGCTCGACCCAAATGATTCAGGCCCTGGCATCGTCGGACGGCACCCACCGCGTCACGACCCAGGCCCAGAATCTGAGCTTGTCGGGCGCAATCGTGACGCTGACTTCCACAGCCACGGTCTCGACCCAGGCCAGGGCGTCAGCCCTGATCGGCACGCTTCAGACCTCGCTGACCAACGTCAACTCGGCGCTCGCCAAGTTGTCGGCTGGCGCGGCGAAGTTCTCGATCCAGGCGACCTTCACCCAGAAACTGTCCGACACGCTTACCGCCGGTATCGGCAATCTTGTTGATGCCAACATGGCGCAGGAAAGTGCTTCATTGCAGTCGCTGCAGGTCAAGCAGCAGCTGGGCATCCAGGCCCTGTCGATCGCCAATCAGGCGCCGCAGAGCATCCTGTCCCTGTTCAAGTAATTCCTCTTCCCAAGGGGGCTTACATCAGGACGGCTCGAAAGAGCCGTCCTGATTTTTTTGTCGCGCACTGAACCCGCGCTTCGCGTTCATTCTTGTTAGCCATGCCCTATTCCGTCATGGCGCAGCATTTTTTTCGCAGAATTTTCGGATTTTTCGCGCGTGTATTTGCTGAAATGTGGAGTTATTTGCCCACTCCACGCGGCAAAGTCTGCCGGGTGCCGGAAATACTTGCCGGGCTAACCGAGCAACCGGAAAATCTCGCCGAGGAGAATTTTCCTCCCGCGCGTAAAATCGATGTTTAACCGGAAATTACTTCCGACCGGCACGAGCCTTGCCAAGGACTCACCGGGCAAAACGCCCAAAGAGCATCTGCTCTTGACCAGAACGGAGAGTCCAAAATGTCCTTTAGCGTCATGACGAACAACGCGGCCAACACCGCGCTGGAATACCTGACCGCCACCCAGGGTCAGCTCGCTCGAACCCAGAATGCCATCAACAGCGGCCAGAAGGTCGCCAATGCCCGCGACAACGGCGCAGTCTTCGCGATTGCCCAGAATCAGCGCGCAGCGGTTGCCGGCTATACGTCTGTTATCAACTCCATCAACAACGGCACGTCCTCGATTGACGTCGCGCTCAGCGCCGGCCAGTCGATTTCGGACCTGCTGATCCAGCTGAAGACCGCCGCCCTTTCGGCTTCTGACTCCTCGCTCGACACGGCGAGCCGTCAGGCGCTGAACGCCAACTTCACCGCCCTGCGCGACCAGATCAGCACGATCGTGAAGAATGCGGTGTTCAACGGCTTCAACCTGGTGGACGGTTCAACCACGCAGATCACGGCCTTGGCGTCTGCCGACGGCACACGCCGCATCACCACTCAGGCCGAAAATCTGAGCCTGTCGGGTGCAATCGTGACCCTGAAATCCACGGCCACGATCTCGACCCAGGCTAAGGCTTCGGTCCTGGTTGCGACCATCCAGACCTCGCTGACCAACGTCAACTCGGCCTTGGCCAAGTTGTCGTCGGGCGCCGCGAAGTTCTCCATCCAGGCGACGTTCGCCCAGAAGCTGTCCGACACCCTGACTCAGGGCATCGGCAACCTGGTCGACGCCAACATGGCGGACGAAAGCGCCCAGTTGCAGGCCCTGCAGGTTCGCCAGCAGCTTGGCATCCAAGCTCTGTCGATCGCAAATCAGGCCCCGCAGACCATTCTCTCCCTGTTCCACTAAGCCAAGGCATGGGCGGCGCCGAAAGGCGCCGCCCAACGCCGACCGATACGGATAACCGCAACAATGCGGCGTCCGCCCCGGGGCGAAGGGAACATTTTCTGGTGGGACGCGAAGAGCGAAGAGCCTGGGGGCGCTTCGCTCTTCGCTATTTTCAAATCACTGGATTCAGATCTTCAGATCCTGGGGCGAAAGGCTTTCGCCGGCTGCAAAGGCAACCGCCGCATCCAGAAAATCTGCCCCCGCGCCAATCCGCGGCGACAGTTCCACAAGTTGCGGCCCGCCATCGGCTTTGACGATCTCCGCCACCAACGGTCCGTCGGTGATACCCAGCGCCGAGGCCGCACGCTCCACCAGGGCGCGAATACTATCCTCCGCTGCCGCGTGGCAGGTACCGGCCAAAAGGAAAGCGGGCAGTTGGATCGTGTCTTGCGCCAGTTCCACCAGCACCCGGCCACTGGGTGACGCCAGGCGCACCTGCTGGAAGATTGCGGCACTGTCATCCACTCCCGCCAGCCGCCGCACGGTGGCAGGCCCAAGCTGTTCCGCCGGTTTCAGCACCAGGTCGCGGCCCCGCGCGATCACCGCGCGCTGCAATTCCTGCGGCGTTGCGATAAGCGCATGCCAGGGCGTGTTGACGCCGGCAGACAGGAAAGCGCGCCTCGTCAAGAGCCGGTCATGGGCCAGTTCCGCCACATGCAGTGGCAGGCCGGCAAGACGCAGGCGCTGGGTGACGCTTGCCGCCGTCATGGGGGCGTCCGCGGCCAGCAACACGCCGTCCAGCTTGCGGATTTTGCGGTTGTAGCGTTCGGCGGCAGCAGCGCAATCACTGGCCTGCCAGACGTCGGCGATCAGGCAGGAATCGGCAAATGCGAAAGCGGGTGCCTCATGGTTGGCATCCGCAATGGCCAGGGCATGACCTTTTTCGCGCAAGGCCCGTGCGATGCCTGCTTCGGCTCCCGATAGCAGCAGAAGCGTTTTACCCATGACGGAATTGGCCAGAGAGAGGTGTGCACATGGGTTCCATCCCGTTAACCGCTTCTTATCCATGGTGGCTTTAGATTTCGTTAATGGACCAAAGCTTTGCCCGCGAGAATATCCGCGTTGTCGCCGTCATACAGGCGCGCATGGGCTCAACCCGCCTGCCGGGCAAGGTCCTGAAACCCATCGCCGGCAAGGCGCTTTTGTGGCACATCGTCCATCGCCTCAAGGTCTGTCACCTCCTGGAAGACATCGCGGTCGCCACCAGCGTCAATCCGGCCGACGAGGCGATCGTGGAATGGTGCAACCAGGAGGGCGTCACTGTCGTTCGCGGGCCGGAGGACGATGTTCTGGCGCGCTTTGCGCGGGCGGCCGAGAAACTGGATGCCGATATCATCGTGCGCGTGTCCTCGGATGCGCCCTTCATAGATGCGGGCTTCGTCGATCATCTGGTCGCCACCCTGATTGAGCAGGACGGCGACTATGTGCTGCTGGAAGAGGGCGCGGAAACCGCCCATGTCGGGGTCGACCCTTTCAGCCGGCGGGCGCTCGACCGGCTGATGATGGATGCCGCCCATGATCCGGCGGCCCGCGAACATGTCACCGGCTATTTCAAGCTTCATCCCGATTTCGTGAAGCTGGTCCGCGCCGCGCCTTATCCGGCACTGGCCAGGAAGGGCGGCCGGCTCACCATCGACACGCCCGACGACCTGGCCTTCATCGAGGCGCTGTATGCGCGAAGCGCCGCCCACGCCGGCGAGGCCTCGCTGGCCGATCTGCTGCTGCTTCTCGAGCGCGAGCCGGAACTGAACCGGATCAACGCCCATGTGAGCCAGAAGCTGATAGGCCAGGAAGCGCCGGCCGGCGGCCTGGCGCTCATCCGCTGCGATGGCGGCGGCCAATTCGGCTATGGTCACGTCAAGCGCATGGTGGCGCTGGCGCGCAGCCTTCGCGACCGCCAGGGCATCGGCGCGGTCTTTGCGTTGAATGGCACAGAGGATGCCGCCAATCCCATTCGCCGTGCCGGTTTCCAGGTGACAATGCTGGATGGCGGGCCGAGCCTGCAGGAACTTGTGGATGCCAATAAGCCCGACATCCTGCTCCTGGACGGGCGCACAGGGCCCTCGCGCGCGGAACTGAAAAAGCTCAAGCGGGGAATTGCCGTCACCGCGGTAATCGATGACAGCCATGAACGCAGGCTCGCCGCCGACTATGCCTTTTATCCGCCCGTGCCTGGCGCGGAGGCGCTGGACTGGAGCGGTTCCCATGCCCTGCCGCGGCTGGGTTGGGAATGGGCCATTCTGGGCCTCAATTCCAACATTCTGCCTCCCAGCCGGGAGACAAGCCGCGCTTTGCGCCCCACGGTTCTGGTGGCGATGGGCGGCAGCGATCCTCATGGCCTGACCCTGCGCATGGCCAAGGCCTTGTCGGTGCTGGATTCGGGTTTGCGCATCCGCTTCGTCATCGGAACCGGCACGAAAGACGCGCAGAAAGTGGCGCGCGGCCTGGTGGCGCTTAAAAGGAATTACGAGACGGTGGAGGGCGCCGACGACCTGTCCACCGAATATGCCAGCGCCGACCTCGCGCTCTGCGCCTTCGGTGTCACGGCCTATGAACTGGCGGCCTCAGGCATTCCTGCCCTTTATCTGGCCCTTGGCGAAGATCATCTCGCCTCGGCTTCCGCCTTCGCCGATGCCGGCATGGGCCTGTCGCTGGGCCTGGCCGGCAAAGTCAGCGATGCGGACATCGCCCACAATGTGCAGTGGCTTTTGAGCAAACCCAATGTTCGCCGCGACATGCGCAATATGGCGCTGTCGCTGGTGGATGGGCTGGGGGCTTCGCGTGTCGCGGCGGATCTGGCCTGTGCGCTTTCCGCTGCGCGAACCCCGCTTAAGACCGCCTTATAAACCGCCCCGCCTGGCTGAAGACATCCGGCCAATCGCCGGCCTGGCGCGGCATCACGCACCGGCAGAATGGCAGGAAGGGCTCATAGTCGCGCCCCATCGCGGTCCAGCTCAGGCTGTAAAGCAGTTTCAGTGTGCTGGTGCCGACCGCAGCCGCCAGACAGGCAACCGCGGTCGGCGCGCTGATCACCAGCCCCAGGGCCGCCATCAACGCCGCCGCGCGGTCCAGTTCGTTCTTCTGGTCGATTCCCTGGGGCACGATGAGTTTCTTGCCGCTGATCGTTTCCAGCTGCGCAATCTCGTCCGGGCGCGCGTCATACTGCACGCAGACAAAGGTGGCGTTGGTGTCGCGCAGGAAGGCGCCCCATTGTTCCAGGCTCGCAAATCCGATGCTGCGGTGTCCGCCGAGCTTGCCGCTGCGCCAGCAGATGCCGATGGCGCCCGGGCCGAAATGCTCGTTCCAGCGCGCGGTTTCGTGCCGGTCGGGCACCAGGAATTTGTGCGGCTTGGGGAAGTCCTCCAGGCGGGCGCGCAGATAACGAGGCAGCGTGCCCATCAAGGTCGTGGCGTTGATGCCGCCCACTTGCTTGAGCCAGCCATAATCGGCGACCGGAACTCCGTTCATGGTTTTGAGCTGGGCCGGTCTGACGGTCACGCCGGGGAAGGAGCGGGCAAAGAGGGATTCAAGCCTGGGCTCGCATTCCAGGACGATGCCACCGCCCTGGCTTTCAGCCCGCGCCAGAAGATCGGGGATGACCGAGGCGAACAGGACCTGATCGCCGATACCTTGTTCGCTGCGCACCAGAAGGCGCTTCTTGGCCAGGCTCTCGCCGGTCCAGGCCGGCAACGGCCGGTCACCGGCTATGATGGGGACCTTGCCGGGCACATCGGTCCTGGCGGAATAGTCGCGCCAGGCTTCCTTCAGATCGCCGTTCAGGAAATGCAGGATGGCCCGGTTAAGCCTCACTTGTGCGTTCCCCGGTTCGACTTTGAGGGCCTTGGCGTAGAGGTTGTTCGCGACATCACGTTGGCCCTCGTCACAGAGAAGGTCGGCCAGGTTCGACAGCGCCAGCGCATAGTCCGGGCGCGTGACCAGGGCGGCCTGATAGTGGAGTTTGGCACGCTCCAAGTCACCCCGTTCCCGCCAGGCCGATCCCAGGGTCAGCTGCAATTCCGGGGATTTGGGTTCGCGGGCGACCGCCGGGATCAGAAGCGCGATGGCGGCGTCGAACTGGCCATTGGCGCGCAGCAGGTTGGACAGGTTGACGATGGCCTCGGTGCGGCAGGGGTCCTGGGCCAGCACCCGGCGGAAGAATTGCTCGGCCAAGCCGGCCTGGCCCATCTGGCAGGCAGTGTTGCCCAGGGCGAACAAAACCTTGGCATCGTCGGGCTCAAGCGCCAGCGCCTGCTCGAACTGGGCAATGGCTTCGCCATGCCGGCCCTGTGAGGACAGTTTCAGGCCCGATTGATAGGCAAGATTCATGGCTTTCAGCATGTCAAAGGGCTGTTAAGACCGGTTTAAGCCGTTGACGGCTGATTAACGGCTTTTCATTAGCGGCGCCTTAACAGCCGCGATGCGATTTTTGCCTCCATGTCCAGTATCGGCGGAATAGACCCCTCGGTCCTGCTGGGTTTTTATCAGACCCAGCTGGCCACGACTCCGTCCGCCATCGCCGCCGCCAATGCGCAGAATGCGGCAGCGTCTCAGACCAACAGCGCCACCGCCAATGACAGCCCGCCCTGGTACACGCCGCCCAGCAGCGGTCCGGCGGAAAAGGCGGCGGTGCTTTCCACCACCAATTACATCAACACATCGAATGTGCCGCTGTCGGCGGGCGCCACCGGCGACACAAAGATGGAGCAGGATAACCAAAAGCTCTTTTCGCTCTACAATGCGGTGAATACGCTGTCCCAGCTTGCGGTGATGGCGCAAAGCTCGACCGCCACCAGCGGCCAGCTCGCCGGCCTGAACGACCGCTTCCAGACCGGCCTGGAGCAGATCCAGAAATATCTGTCCACCACCAGCTTCAACAATTTCAATCTGGAAGCGGCGACGCCCTCCAACAAGGTCACCGCGACGGCGAACATTGGGATCTCGAACCCTACCTATTCCACCAAGCAGTTGGTGACCAACGCCAATATCAACAATGCCGTGTCGGGCCTGTCGTCCTCCGACAGTTTCACTATCGCAATCAAGAAGGACGGCACCACAACCAACGTTGCCATCGACCTGTCGCAGGTGCAGGGCACGCTGACGCTTTCCAACATCGTCAGCTACATCAACAACGCACTCGCGGCCGATGGATTCCAGACCCGCTTCCAGAAAACCGAGAAGGGCGGCACTGCCACGTCCGACACCAATGCGACCTATGGGCTCGAGATCTCGCCGGGGGGCGCGGAGCAGGTATCGCTGGCGGCGCCGTCGAACCCCGCTCTCTACATCGCGGGCAATTCCGGTGTTGCCACGGAAACCAACACCACTATCAATTCCGCCACGTCCCAGGTCAACACCACGCCCGCCGACCAGACGGGACGCCTGACCAAATTGTCGCTGAACGGGGGCACCCCGACCGCGACCTTCAGCGTCAACCAGCAGGCCGCCACTGGCACCAGCACGGCCCAGGCGACGGCGGTGGATTCGAGCGGCAATGTTTATGTGATCGGCAATGCCACGGGAAATCTTGGCACCAGCCAGATCAACCAGGGCAGCCAGGACGCCTATCTCACCAAATATGATTCCGCCGGCAACGTCGTGTGGCAGACCCTGCTCGGCAGCGCCGGCAGCGCCAACGGCTATGGCCTGGCGGTGGACCCTGCGACTGGCGGGGTGGTCGTCACCGGTTCCTCTACCGCCGATCTCAGCACGACGTCGGTCGCCAACGGCAACAACGATTCCTTTGTCGCGAGTTACGCCTCCGACGGCAGCCAGACCTGGATCAAGCAGGTTGAGACTTTGGCCACCAACCAGTCCAACGCCGTGAGCGTAGATGCCAGCGGCAATATCTATGTCGGCGGCAGCGTCTCCGGCGGCGTGGTCGGCGCGGGCCAGACCGCGCAAGGCGGCGGCGATGCCTATCTCGCCAAATTCTCGTCCAGCGGCAAGCTCATCGCCGAAAGCCAGTTCGGCACCAGCGGCGCCGACAGTGTGGCGGCGACCGCCACGGGCAGCGACGGCAGCCTCTATGTCGCCAGCGTCCAGAATGGCGAAGCCATCGTTACCAAATACGCGGGCGGCGACATCACCTTGGCGCCAAGCTGGACGGAAGACCTGGGCCCCTTGCAGGCGGGCGGAAATATCGGCGGCCTCGCGGTGTCGGGCAGTCAGGTCTACGTCTCCGGCACCACCAGCAACGGCAACCTGACCGCGGGTGGCTCGGCCACCGTCACCGCGTCCGCAAGCGGTGGGCTCAATGCCTTTGTCTTCGGCCTGACCGACAATGGCGCAACCGCCAGCGCGGGCAATGTCACCTATGTGGGCACGGGTGGCAGCGATACGGGCGCCGATGTGACGGTGGGAAGCGACGGCACCGTCTATCTCACCGGTTCGACCACCGGCACTTTCGCAGGCCAGTCGCGCAACATACAGAATGTCACGAATGCGTTTGCGGCCGCCATCGCGACCAATGGCACAGTCAGCTGGACAAAGCAGTTCGGCGGCGCGGACGGCGTTTCGACCGGCGCGGGCATCGCGATTTCCCCTTCGGGTTCCAGCGTGCTCGATGCGCTGGGATTGCCGCAAGGCGCCATCAGCCCGAGACAGTCGGTCGACCTCACGCAGCAGACCACGCTGCGCGCGGCTGACAGTTTCCAGATCGAGATCGAAGGCGTAGCGCCGCGCACCTCCACCATCACCATCGCCCAGGGCGAGACCTACAATTCGCTGGTCACCAAGATCAACGCCCAGCTCGGCCAGACCGGCATCGCCGCGGTGAACTATAGCGGCGCCGCCGAGAACATGACCATCACCGCCCATCCCGGCAGCACCATCAACCTGATCGCGGGTCCGAAGGATTTCGACGCGTTGGCGCGGCTGGGGATTCCGACCGGCGTGATCAGCGCGCCGTCCAAGAACGGTACCGGCTCAAGCAGCACGAACACGACGAACAGCAGCGTGACCAGCGGCTCCTCCACCAGCGTCAAGCCGACGTTTGGCTTGGGCCTGACCGGAACAGTGTTGGGGCCGCTGGATATATCGACCAAGACCGGCGCCGACCTCACGCGGTCGCAGCTGCTGACGGTGTTGAGCAACATCCAGAACACCTTTCAGACGAGCAACGCGCCGCCCCCTTCCACTACAGGGCCGGTGGGCAACACGACCGGTACGGTCAGCTCGAACACGACGGCGCAGCTGGCAAGCTATAATGTCGCGCTGTCGCTTCTGGGCACGAGCTCCAGCGACGCGGTCAACAATATCGCGGCGATTGTCTCTGGCGGCACAGCCGGCAGCCCGAGCTTGAACCCCAGCATCGCCCCGTCCAGCATATTGGGCATGTTCAACTAGCGGCGCCCTGTGCCGCGATCGGGCGGGTCAGACTGTTCGCGCCGGCGGCTGTTTCATTCTATGGTGGCCTGCGTCGCTGGCGGCCGTGCCCCGCATGAACATTCATCTGTATTTCGACATGGCGGCCTGGCTTTGCGCATGGCTTGTCGCCCGGTTCATCTCCAGGCAGGGCACCCTGCAAAGCCGGCCACGCACGCCCCTCGCGGATCCCGGCTATTTCATTCTGTTGGGACTGGGCGCCGTCGCGGGCGCGCTGCTGGCAGGCAGCCTCAATATGAGACTGGGTGGAATGTGGCACGTCGGTCATTCCATCGCTGGCGCGGTTGCGGGCGGAATTCTTGGTGTCGAAACATACAAGTCCGTGAAGGGAATCCGGGGATCGACAGGCGCGCAATTCGTGGCGCCACTGGCGGCCGGTATCGCCGTTGGGCGGCTGGGATGCTTTTTTGCCGGCCTGCCCGACTACACCTATGGCACGGCCACGAATCTGCCATGGGGCGTGGATTTTGGCGATGGTGTGCGGCGCCACCCCGTGCAGCTATACGAATCCGCCGCGATGCTGCTGTTTCTTCTCCTGTACTGCTACAATATCGGGCGAGGATCCGAGCTTTTCCGGAAGCAGGGCTTCTATATTTTTGTTGGCTATTACGCGGTTCAACGATTTGCGTGGGAATTTTTGAAACCGTATCCGCCCATTGTGGGGCCGCTAAATCTTTTTCATCTTCTGTGTATCGTGCTCATTGCCTATAGCCTCTTGATGATGAGACAGAATCATGAATTTCGCGCGGCCATCCCGAAGCTATGAATTCTACGGCCAGACCATGTCGCTCTGCGAGACATGCCTGAAGCTGATCCCCGCCAAGATCGTGATCGAGGGTGACGAAGTATTTCATCTCAAGCGCTGCGCCGATCACGGTGTCCAAAAATCCCTGATCTCGACCGAGGCGGCCTATTTCAGGAGCTGTAAGGATTTCATCAAGCCAGGCGACTTGCCGCTGACTTTTCAGAGCCGCACCCATTATGGCTGTCCCTATGACTGCGGGCTCTGCCCCGATCACGAACAGCATTCCTGCCTGGCACTGATCGAGGTCAACGAGGAATGCAATCTGACCTGCCCGGTCTGCTTTGCCGGGTCATCGCCACAGCGCCACACCCACCGGTCGCTGGCCGAAATCACCGCCATGCTGGAGACGCTGGTGGAAAGCGAGGGCAACCCCGACCTGGTGCAATTCAGCGGCGGCGAACCCACGCTGCATCCGCACATACTTGACATTCTGCGGCTCGCCAAGACCTATCCGATACGTCACATCATGCTGAACACCAACGGCGTGCGCATCGCCACCGACAAGACCTTTGTTGCTGCGCTCGCCAATCTCAAACCCGGCTTCGAAGTCTATCTTCAGTTCGACTCCCTGGCACGCGCGGCGCTGGAAAATCTCCGCGGCGCCGATCTTAGAAAGGTCCGCGAACAGGCCCTTGCCAATCTCGAGGAGGCGGGTATTTCCACCACGCTTGTCTGTGTGGTCAAGAAAGGCATCAACGACGGCGAGATAGGCGACATCGTGCGCCACGCGCTCAAATATAAATGCGTCAGGGGCATCACCTTCCAGCCGGTGCAGGATGCCGGCCGCAATCTGGGCTTCGACAAAAACCGCGACCGGCTGCTTCTGACCGACGTGCGCCGCGCCATTGCGACCCAGGCGGGCGAGGTTTTCGGCAGTGACGATATCATCCCCTTGCCTTGCAATCCGGATTCGATCGCGATTGCCTATGGTTTGCGTGACGGCGGCAAGGTCACGCCAATCACCCGGCTGATTCCCAAGGAGCAGTTGCTGGCGGCGGCGCCCAACACGATTTCTTTTGAGCGTTATCCCGAGCTCAGGAACCGAATCTTCGATCTCTTGTCATTGGCGTCGTCGGGCGAAAGGACCAAGACCGTGCTGGGCGATCTTCTTTGCTGCCTGCCGCAGGTCGAAGTGCCCGGGGAGCTGGGCTATGACAGGATATTTCGCATCGTCATCGTCCAGTTCCTGGACCGGTACAATTTCTGCGTGGCGGCGGTGAAGCGGTCCTGCATCCACTTCGTTACGCCCCAGCGCAAGATAATTCCGTTCGACACATACAATCTTTTTTATCGCGAAGGCCTGGAGTCCAGATTGCGGGAGGGCAGACATGCCGCAACCTGATCGGAAACCGTCGCTTGCCGGCGGCATTGCCCTTCTTGTGCTGGGCCTTGTGATACTAATCCCGTCCGGCCTGTGTACCGGCGTGTTCGCGTTTGGACCTTGGATCGAATCGATCATGCATCCATCGCGCTATGATCCGTCTATGGCAATGCTGATCCCGGCGCTGGCGATCGGCGGGCCTTTTGTCTACATGGGTGGCGCGCTGGTATTTGCGGGTTTCACCCGCATCAGGAAAAGCAGGAAGGGTGGCAGGGAACGCGATATCGGCAGTTTCGACTGACCCGGCCGCGCTCAAACAACCTTGTTGAACAGCATCGGTCCGGCCGAAGGCGGCTTGTATGCGGGGAGGGGGCCATAGGTGCGCATGGGCGCGCTGGCGCGTTCCACTTCCGTGGCGATGGCGCGGACGATGCCTTCGCTGGCATTCTTCACTCGCGTGAGCAGGCGCGCATGCAATTGCAGCACCTCGCGGAACTTGGCGGTGATAGCGAAGAAACGCTGACGCAAGGTGGGCGGCGCATTCTCGGCCAGCCTGGGATCGAATCCCTTGGCTTCGCGGCCATAGATGACGGTCAGTTTCTGGATCTCGGGGTCGTTGGTTTTGAGCGCGCCAGCGCGGCCCTCCTTCAGGGCGGCGATATCGCTTTCCAGCGCGGTGATGATGCGCTCGGCCATGCTGATCAGGCGTTCGATGCGCGGATCGTCCTTCATTGTGCCGGTCCCGGGATCGATATCTGCTGGTGCTTGAGCAACTCAGCCTTCATCTGGGCAGCAATGCCGAAGCCGCCCTGGTTTTCGATGCTCTTGGCATATTGATCGACCATCATGGAGCGGAACATTTCCTCGCCCGCGCCGCCGCCGGTGATGCTGTCGGTGGGGATGCTGGAAAACATGCTGCCCAGGAATTGGGAGATGAAGACGGACTCGTATTCCTTCGACGCCTTGTCGGCTCTGGCTGTGTCCGACGTTGCACCCGGAGCAGGCGTCAGCGGTTTTTGCTGGGCCAGGCTGATGATGTTCTGGATGCTCGCGTCCATGGCCTAACCGATGACCTCGATATCGGCCTGAAGCGCGCCGGCCGCCTTGATCGCCTGCAGGATCGAGATGATGTCGCGCGGACCGACGCCCAGCGCATTCAATCCATCCACCAGATGCTGCAGCGAAACGCCGTCCTGCACGACCGCGATCTTGTTGCCCTTGCCCTCATCGATCTGGATGTTGGTGCGGGGCACGGTCTGGGTCGTCCCGGTGTTGGAGAAGGGCGAAGGCTGGCTGACCTGCGGGGTTTCGGTGACCTTGATGGTCAGGTTGCCTTGCGCGATGGCGATCGTGGAGATGCGCACATCCGAGCCCATCACGATCACGCCGCTGTTTTCATCGACCACGACTTTGGCGGATTGATCGGGATCGACCTTGACCTGTTCGATGTCGGTGAGCAGCGCCATCACGCCGCCGGGATAGTTCGCTGGCACCGCAACCTGGACATTGGAAGGGTCCATCGCTTCGGCGGAGCTGCCGCCCAGATAGGCATTGACGGCCTTGGCAATGCGGCTCGCGGTGGTCAGGTCGGGATTGTGGAGTCCCAGCTTGACATTGTTCAGGCTTGAAAGCTGGAAGCCAGTGCCTTTTTCCACGATGGCACCATTGGCGATGCGTCCGGCTGTCGGCACGCCGCGCGTTACGCTGGCGGCCTCTCCTTGCGCCTGGAATCCGCCGATGGTCAACGGACCTTGGGCGAGCGCATAGACCTGGCCGTCGGCACCCATCAGGGGCGTGACCAGCAGCGTGCCGCCGGAAAGATCCTTGGCATCGCCCATGGCGGAAACCGATACGTCGATATGCGAGCCCGGCGAAGCGAAGGGCGGAAGTTTTGCGGTGACCATGACCGCGGCGACATTCTTGGTCTGCATGGTCTTGCCGTTGGCGTTGACGCCCAGCCTTTCGAGCATGGCTTGGATCGACAGGCCGGTGAAAGGCACGTTCTGCAGGCTGTCGCCGGTGTGATTGAGGCCGACGACAAGGCCATACCCAATCAGCATATTGTCCCGGACGCCCTCGACATCGACCAGGTCCTTGACCCGGGAGAAGGCAAAAGCCGGAGCAACCGCCCACGGCAAGGCCGGAATGACGGCTCCGAAAAAGAGGACGGCAAGACGGATGAATATGAGTGCGCGGCGCATGAATGGGCTTCTGCCTTCTGTGTTCGGCTAAAATCAGTGCCAGTTTCGTGCCGGGGCGACCTCGAAATTCTCCCTTTCTTTTCAGTATGTTGAACAGTGTTCAGTTGGCGGATATCGCGTCCCGGCAAGTCTTGCCGGGTTCAGGCTGCCGTAGCGACGGATTCAGGGCCTTTCCTGCCCAGCATCAGGGCCAGGAAGAGTCCAGACGGACAATGGACGACGTGCCGGCCCCACTTTACTTTTCAGCCGCCATTCGAAAGCGCGCCATGACCGTCCAGCAACTGTCTTCCAACCTGCCCTATGACGGCTGCGACCTGCAATTTCATGCCGCAACTCGGATCGACACCGCGCCCAGGACCCGGGGCGCCCTGATTGCCTTTCCCTCTTACGTTCTGCACCGGGTGACGCCGATCACGCGCGGCGTCCGCAAATCGGTCGCGGTGTGGATCACAGGTCTGCAGTTCCGATGAGCCAAAGTCCCGCAAATCTCTTCGACGCCAAATCCGTGCCCGTCAACGTGGACAGCCCAATCCCACTCACGATCTGGAAGGATGCATTCACCGCAAAGGAGATCGACCGTATCATCGCATATGGCGACAAGCTTGAGCCCATGAAGGCGGTGCTCGCGGGCCGCAGCGGCAATACCGATCACTTGCGCATCACCCGCGTCGCCTGGATTCAGAAGGAACCGGAGATTCAATGGCTGCATGCGCGGCTGGAGGAGATGGTGCTCGAGGTCAATGCTCGGTTCTATCGATACGACCTTTTCGGCTTGAACGAAGCCTTCCAATACACCGTCTATGAAGGCACGGAAGGCGGCTATTATGGCTGGCACGTGGATGTGGGCGAGAAGAATTACGAGCCGCGCAAAATCTCGATCAGTGTACAGCTCAGCGATCCATCCGGCTATGAGGGCGGCG
This sequence comes from Rhizomicrobium sp., assembly GCA_035512055.1. GTDB lineage: Bacteria > Pseudomonadota > Alphaproteobacteria > Micropepsales > Micropepsaceae > Rhizomicrobium. Next base: position 18,752 of record DATKEP010000105.1, on the reverse strand, counting down.
ATCTCATCCTGCAGGCGGGTGCCGGCGAATTCAGCGCGGAAAAGGCCCGCGGCACGCTGATCGCCTTTCCGTCCTTTGTCCTGCACCGGGTCACCCCGGTCACGTCCGGCACGCGCAAGTCGCTGGTCGTCTGGGTTGCGGGGCCGGAATTCCGCTAGGAGTTCCGCTGAGCTCCGAGAATCAGGGCATATTCGTGGACACAGCCATCCCGGCTTCCTATTTTCGATTCCGGGAATCCAGGATTCGTCATGACTGCCAGCTCGCGTCCCGCCTTGCTCTGTATTCTCGATGGCTGGGGATGGCGTCCCGGTGACGACTCCGACAATGCCATCGCCCAGGCGAATACACCCAATTACGCAAAGCTGCTCAAGGAATGCCCGCACGCCCTGCTCCAGACTTCCGGCAGCGCGGTGGGCCTGCCCAAGGGCCAGATGGGCAATTCCGAGGTCGGCCACATGAATATCGGGTCCGGCCGGGTGGTGGCGCAGGACCTGCCACGCATCGATGTGGCCATCGAGGATGGCTCGCTGGCGCGCCGTCCGGCGCTACTGGCACTGTTGGACAAGGTGAAGACGAGCAAGGGCGCGGTACATCTCATGGGATTGATGTCGCCGGGTGGCGTGCATTCCCATCAGGACCAAATCGTGGCGCTGGTGAAAATCTTTGCCACCGCCGCGGTCCCGGTATTCGTGCATGCCTTCCTAGACGGCCGCGACACCCCGCCCAAAAGCGCCAGGAGCTTCATCGAGAAATTCACCGGCGATATTCACGGGTTGGCGGGCGTGCGTCTCGCCACCCTGTCGGGCCGCTATTACGCCATGGACCGCGACAAGCGCTGGGACCGGGTCGAGAAATCCAATGCCGCCCTGGTGGACGCCGACGCGCGCCGCTTCGACGATGCTTTCGTGGCGCTGGACAAATCCTATGGCGGCAACGTCACCGATGAATTCCTGTTGCCCTGTGTGCTGGGCGATTATGCGGGAATGCAGGATGGCGATGCCATGCTGTTCGCCAATTTCCGCGCCGACCGCGCGCGGGAGATTTGCACGGCGCTGCTTGACCCGGGTTTTTCAGGCTTCCAGCGCGCACGCATCGTGAAATTTGCCGCGGCAGCCGGGCTCACGGAATATTCCGAAGCGCTCAAGCCCTTCATGGCGGCGGTCTTTCCGCCGGAGGATGTGCGCGAGACCTTGGGCGAGGTGATCGCCGAACGTCACATGAGCCAGCTCCGCATCGCCGAAACCGAGAAATATGCCCATGTGACCTTCTTTCTGAATGGCGGACGCGAAGAGCAGTTTGCGGGCGAGGACCGCATCCTTGTGCCAAGCCCCAAAGTTGCCACCTACGACCACAAACCGGAGATGAGTGCCTATCAGGTGACGGAGAAGCTGGAAGAAGCCATCGGCAGCGGGAAATATGACCTGATCGTCTGCAACTATGCTAATCCCGACATGGTCGGGCATACGGGCGTGATGGAGGCCGCGGTGAAGGCGGTGAACACCATCGACGAATGCCTGGGTCGGCTTTGCGCCGCGCTAAAAAAAACGGGCGGGCTGATGCTGCTCACCGCCGATCATGGCAATATCGAGATGATGGAGGATCCCCAGACCCGTGAGCCCTACACGGCCCATACCACGCTGGATGTTCCGATTGTCGCTTTTGGCGCGCCCCAAGGCAGCAAACTCGACAACGGCCGCCTCGCCGATGTCGCTCCCACCTTGCTCGACCTGATGGGCATCCAAAAACCCGAACTGATGACCGGCCATTCCCTTCTGGTGAGAAAGGCGTGACGAAAAAGACCGCCCTGTTTTTGATTTTTGTGCTGGCGGTGGCACCGGCAGTCGCTGCGCCCCCAGAGCGTCCCAAAATGAGACCTAAGCAGGTCGACGCACCCATCGCGCCCAGTCCGCGCCCGGTTGGGCCCGCGCGTGAGACGCCCGAGCCGGCGATTGACTTGAGCCATGCCTTGCCCGGTCAGGCGCTGGCCAAATTGCCGTCCAGCGCCCAGCAGCTGAAAAGCCTGTCTTCGGAACTGAAACAGGAAACGCCGCAGCTTGCCTCCGCCAAGCAGAAGAGCGACGAGTTGGCGGCCGAAGCGGCGACGCTGCACAAGAAGCTGATCGACACAGCCGCCCGCATCGAAGGCCTGGAACGGCAACAGGCCGACGCCAATGCCCGGATCGCCGAGCTGACCGCCGAGGACAACCGGTTGAGCGCGGGCTTTACAGATGACCGCGTGGCGGTGACCAAACTTCTGGGTGTCCTGGAAAGATTGCAGCATGACATGCCGCCCGCGCTGGCGATGCGGCCTGACGACGCGCTTGCCGCGGCGCGCGGTTCCATGCTGATCGGCGCCTCGCTGCCGCCGGTATATGCCCAGGCCGCCCGTCTGTCGCGGCGGATCGATGCCTTGAAGCGCACCCGCCAGGCCCTGGAGCAGCAGCAGGTCCAGGCCGCCGATACCGCGTCGCGGCTCACTGTCGCGCGCGGCGATCTGGATGGATTGCTGGCCCAGAAGGAAAAGGAGGCCGAAGGCGCGGCCGAAACTTACGGGAACCTGAAAACGCGGCTGGAGCAGGTCGCCCGCCAAGCCGCCGATTTCCAGGCCCTGTTGGCCCGGGTCAAGGCGCTGAGGCAGCAGGGCGGCGCGGCCGAGCCGACAGTGGTCACGGTCATGGCGGAAAATTCAGGTTCCCTGGGCGGATTGGCCCGCAATTCCTTGCTGGAGCCGGTTGTGGGTTCGGTGGTCGGACCTTCCGACAGCGCCAATCCGGGCCTTTCCTATGCAACCCAGCCCGGGGCACAGGTCATCGCCCCCGCCGACGGCAAGGTTCTTTACGCCGGGCCTTACCATAAGAACGGACAAGTGTTGATCCTGGAGATCACGACCGGCTACGATGCGGTGCTGGCGGGACTGGGACGCGTGACAGTAAAGCCAAATGATCAGTTGCTGGCGGGTGAGCCGGTTGGAAATATGTCTGCGGAAGCAGCCGATGACAGGCTTTATTTTGAGCTGCGCCATGGCGGTCATGGGCAGTCTCCCGCGCCGTGGCTGAAAGTGAATCTGCGTAGCAGCTTTGGAAAGGCGAACGGTACATGAAGAAGATTGCGTTGCTCGGTATGGGTCTGGTGGGCGGCTTCGCCGCGGCGATGTTCGCATTGCCCGAGGCGCGCGGCGCCAACGACACTTCGGCTTACAGCCAGCTCGACCTGTTTAGCGACGCCTTCGAACGCGTGCGCGCCAACTATGTGCGTCCCGTCAAGGACAATGAGCTTATCGACGCCGCCATCCAGGGCATGGTGTCCAACCTCGATCCGCATTCCAGCTACATGGACGCCAAGATGTATGGCGACATGCAGATCACCACCAAGGGCGAGTTCGGCGGCGTCGGCATCGAGGTGACCCAGGACGAGGGCGGCCTGATCAAGGTGATCTCGCCGATCGACGGCACGCCTGCCAGCCGCGCCGGCATCAAGACCGCCGACCGCATCGCCGGCATCGACGGCAACTCCATCGCCGGCCTGCCGCTCAACGAAGCCATCGACAAGATGCGCGGTCCCGCCGGCAGCAAGATCACGCTGACCATCCTGCGCGAAGGCGAGAAAAAGCCCTTCGACGTGACCCTGGTGCGCGCCATCGTGTCGGTGGACGCAGCCTCATACCGGCGCGAGGGTGATATCGGCTATATCCGCCTGCCGGGCTTCAATGAACAGACCGCCGAGGGACTGGAAAAGGCGGTACGCGACCTCAAGAAGCAGATCGGACCCGGCATCAAGGGGTATGTGCTCGACCTGCGCAACAATCCGGGCGGCCTGCTCGACCAGGCGATCCAGGTGTCGGATGATTTCCTGGGCTCAGGCGAAATCGTTTCCACCCGCGGCCGTCATCCCGAAGACACCCAGCGTTATGACGCCAAGCAAGGCGATGTCACCGACGGCAGGCCGGTGGTGGTGCTGATCAACGCCGGAACGGCCTCTGCATCGGAAATCGTCTCGGGGGCGCTGCAGGACCATAAGCGCGCCACCGTCATCGGCATGACCAGCTTCGGCAAGGGATCGGTGCAGACCATCATCCCGCTGGGCGAGGGGCGCGGCGCGCTGCGCCTGACCACGGCGCGCTACTACACCCCGTCAGGCCATTCCATCCAGGCCGAGGGCATCGTTCCCGACATCCAGGTGGCCCAGGGTGACGAAGCCAATATCCCCAAGCTGGCCCGTCCGTCCGAAGCGGACCTGCGCGGTCACCTGGCGGGCGAGCCGATTCCGCCCAAGCGGGTCAATGCTCCTGTCATCAAACCGGCGCCGGGCAAGAAGTATGACGACTTCCAGCTCTCCTATGCTCTGGACCTGCTGCACGGAAAGATGACGGTCGCCTCGGCCACCGTCCCCGCCGACAGCAAGCAGGCCGCGCAGTAGCGCCATTCTGCCAAGACACGGACCTCTCTCTCCCCCTTGGGCGAATTCCCATGGGGAGGGGGCTCTGTTCTCTGTCTATTAACGGCGCACCTAGGAAGTCGTTAACCAGGGCGTAACCATCCCAATCCTTAATTGCCGGGATGGCTGCTGCTGCCGATACCGCAGAAGGCGTGTTCGCGTCCAAGGGTGGGCGCGCGCTGGCTTTCGCCTCGTCTTTCACCGTCTGCCTGCTGGCGGCGGGTGCGCTGGCCATCACAATTCTGGGCCATCGGCATGGCCCCTCTGTCACGTTGGACCTGGCTGGAAGCACGGCGCTTAAGGCCGCAACGATCCCAGCCCAGGCAGAAGGTTCATCGACCGCGGACGGTCCGGCGATGGGCCCTGTGACCAAAGTGCTTTATGCCGGCAAGGCGCTGCTGGCCGATCCGGTCCTGGCGCAGAACACCGCCCTCGGTCCGCTGCCGCGGATTGCCGAGGATGGCAGGAAGCCGATGTCGGCCTATGCCGCTCCGGCGGCCGATGCCGGCAAGAAATTCAAGATCGCCATTGTGGTGGGCGGCTTGGGCATGTCGGCCGAAGCGACCAAGGCCGCGCTGGATGCTCTTCCATCCGCCGTCACCCTGGGTTTTGAGCCCTATGCCGCCGATGCCGGCCAGTGGGTGGCGGGCGCGCGGGCGCGCGGTCACGAAGTGCTGCTGCAAATTCCCATGGAGCCGTTCGACTTCCCCGATAGCGATCCGGGCCCGCACACCTTGCGCGCCGGACAGGAAGAAGACGGCAACATCCAGCGCCTCAACTGGGCACTAAGCCGCTTCACCGGCTATGCCGGTGTCACCAATCTCTTCGGCCAGCGCTTCCTCTCCGACGCCGATGCGCTGTCGCCGATCCTGACATCCCTCAATCGCCGCGGCCTTTATTTCTTCGACAATGGCGCAGCCACCCAGTCGGTGCTGCCCACCGTCGCATCCCAGCTTGGCATGCCGGCGGCACAGAGCGGGGCCGCGGTCGACAGCATCCAGACGGCGCTCGAGATCGATCATCGCCTGTCGGAGCTCGAAACCCAGGCCCGCGCCAATGGCAGTGCGGTCGGTTCGGCTTTTCTCTATCCGGTCTCGCTGACACGCATCGCCCAATGGGCGCGTGGGCTGGAATCGCGGGGGTTTGTTCTGGTGCCGGTGTCGGCAATTATCAATCAGCCGAAGTAACTGGCGCGAGCCCTGGCCTGGCTTTTTTTGGTGAGCGCAGCGAAACTGGAAAAGCTGGCTCCGCGATCCTCGCCCGTGATACGCAGTCGAAGGCGGCGCGCTAAGGTCCGAAACGATTCGAGAGCATCAAATGTCCTCCGATCTGCCCTACCGCCCTTGCGTCGGCATCATGCTGCTCAATCCCGAGGGCAAGGTTTTTGTCGGCAAGCGCATCGACCAGACGGTGGAAGGCTGGCAGATGCCCCAAGGCGGCATCGACAAGGGCGAGACCCCCAGACAGGCGGTCATGCGCGAGCTCCTGGAGGAAGTGGGCACCGACAAGGCGGAGATCGTCGCCGAGATGGATGCGTGGGTGACCTATGACCTGCCCGAACATCTGATCGGCGTGGCCTTCCATGGCAAATACAGAGGCCAGAAGCAGAAATGGTTTGCGCTGCGCTTTACGGGCCGGGATGCCGACATCAACCTCACATCGCATGAGCCGGAATTCTCGTCCTTTCAGTGGGTGGACATGGACAAGCTTCCGGAGCTGATCGTGCCCTTCAAGCGCGGCACCTATAAGCAAGTCATTGCGGCGTTCCGGCCGTTAGCAAAGCGATGATCGCCCGGATGAAGCAGCCGGTGATGATGATCCACGGCGCGTTTTGCGGGCCATGGTCCCTGGACTGCCTCAGGGAACAGTTTGAAGCCGCGGGCTATGCTGTCACCGCGCCGGCCTTGCGCTTTCACAATGGCGCGCGTCCGCCGGCCGCGCTCGGCACCACCGGCCTGGCCGATTATGCGTCCGACCTGGAAGACGAGATGAGGGCGTTGGGTACCGCGCCGGTTCTTGTCGGCCATTCCATGGGCGGGCTTCTTGCCCAGATGCTGGCGGCGCGGATGGATGTCGCAGCCCTGATCCTTTTGGCCCCGTCGGCGCCCTGGGGCATGCCGCCCACCACCCTGTTCGAGATCGGGGCCGCCCAGGCGATGCATCTGCATCCCGGATATTGGAACATGGTGCTGGAGCCCAATCGCGACGTGGCACTGGCGCATTCCCTCGACAAATTGCCGCGCCATATGCGCGACGAGGTGTTCGGGCGCTTTGTGCCGGAATCGGGTCGCGCCACATTCGAGATCATGAACTGGGGCCTGGATCTCAACCGCGCCAGCGAGGTGGAGGCCGATCACGTGACCGCGCCGCTCCTGTTCCTGACCGGAAGCGAAGACCGCATCAATCCCCCCTCGACGGTGGCGCGCATCGCCGCCCTCTACAAGGACCGCGCCACCCATGAAGTGCTGGACGGCATGGGCCATTGGCTGATCGGCGAGCCCGGTTGGGAGCGGCTGGCGCGCCGTTCTCTGGAATGGCTTGCGCGGCTCGGGCTGTGATCGACTAACTCTTCGCGCCGGACTTGGTTCTGGAAAAGTCCTTCATGAAGGTTTCCAGCGTATCCACCGAGGCGATCTTGGCGGCGGCGTCCCGGAAGGCCAGACCGTGCTGGTCGATATCCGCCGACAGCACCGTGAACATGTTGGCGTCGGGCGTGCCCTTCATCTTGGCCATGAAATGGGTGCGCAGGCGACCCAGCGAGGTGTCGTCATTGGCAAGGCTGTAGGCGACCGCCGCCCGCATCAGCTCGCCGCGCTCGGCTTCGGTGAGCGGCGAGCCGTCGCTCCAGCGCGTGCCCAGCATCTCCTCGGCTTTCTGGCCGGCCACCGCCCAATTGCCCGATTCCCAATAGATGTCGGCGCGCAGGCGTCTTGTGTCGTCGCTCTGGTCCACCGCGATCAGGTCCAGCGCATTGTCCCACTGCTTGATGGCGGCAAAGGCGCGCGCCTCCAGGATGAGGCGGCTGTGCATCTGGTCGTCAGGCAAGCCGGTGATCTGGGAATCGCGCAGCGTAGCCACCGCCTTGTCGGCCTTGTGGTCCATCAGATAGAGACCGGCGAGCCTTGTAGCCACCTGTGCCTTGGCGATGCCATCCAGCCGCTTGTCCACCTGATAGGCGAGCAGGTTCTCGGCCGGTCCCAGCAGGTCCACCGCCACCAGGCGATCGGACATGCGGCGGATCATTTCGTCACCATCCGGCCCGATCGGAGTCAGGTCCAGATTGTCGTAGAACAGGGCCAGGGCATCCACCGGCTTCATCTTGTCGGCGCCGCCCTTGAGGAACAGGCTCACGAATGCGCCTCGCATGTCGTCCTGGGCCACGCGCGCGGCATCCTCGCCGCCGAAATTCCGGGTCGCGACGTGCAGGGTCTTGAGGCCGTCGCGCCACTGGCCGCGGCCGAAATAAAGCGAAGCGAGCTTGCGCAAAGTCTTGAGCTCGAGCCCGTCGCCGCGCCAGCGGAAGCGCAGCTTTTCAAGTTCCTCGATGCCCTGCGGCGCGGTGATGGCGCCGGCATTCAGGGCCGCGCCGGTGTGATAGTAGACTGCCTCAGCCGCGAGCTTTTCATCGCCGCTTTTTTCCACGGCGGCGAAATGGCCGGCAGCAGCGGCATAGCGGTTTTCCGCCGCCATCAGCCGGGCCTGAGCCAGTTCTGCTTCCATGGTCTGTTTTGCATCAAGCGTCTTCGGCAGGCGCTGGAGCGCGGCATCGGCCATATCGGGGCGTCCCATGCCCAGCGTGGATTCCACATCGGCCAAGGTGGCGGCCACCCGCCATTGCATGGGATAGCGGTTCAAAACCGGCGACGCCTGTTCCAGATGGGCGTGGGCATCCTTCCAGTCTTCGAGTGCGGTTTCGACCAGGCCGCGCCACAGGGCGGCATGGCGGTCGGAATCAAAGCCGGGGGAAGCCAGGTCGTTATGGGCATCGTGATAGCGGGCCATCATGAAATCGGCAGCCGCGCGCATCGTGACCAGGTGCGTGTCGCCCGCCAGTGCCGGATCGTTTTGCTGGACAAGATTGAGCAGGCCCAGCGTCTCGGCGGCAAAGCCGTTGGCGAGATAGAAGCGCGCCAGGTTGAGCCGCGCCATGGCAGCGACTTCAGGATTGGCATGCGCGGCGGTCTGGGTGAGCTTGCGCTCGGTGGCAAGGAAGCTGCCGCCCGAGGCCTGACGCCAGCGGGCGAGATCCAGATAGGACGGGCCGTCGCCGAATCGCGCCAGCGATGCCGGCGCCATCGCCACGGGCATCTGCGGCGGGGTGAGCGCAAGGCCCGCGGGTCGCGAAATGGAGACGCGCGATGTGTCTAAGGTCACCTTCAAATCGTCGGACCAGGGCGTGATCACCAGGCCGCTAGCACTGGACACCGCCGCGAAATCGGCGAAATTGCGGATGGCGGGCAGGCCCTGGCCGGTCTGGGCCGGAATCACGGTCAGAAGATCGCCACTCGAAGGATCCTGGATCTTGAAAATGTGATCGGCGCCCGGCAGCAGTGTGGAAAGCGAAGCGCGCTTCGGATCGCTCTGGTTGCGGGCGAAGTTAATGGTTGCGGGCGCGGGCGCGACATTGGGCGCGATTTCGACCTGCAGCATGGGCCCGAGGCTGCGGGCCGCGATTTCGGCCGGCGCCTTGAGCGTGATGCGCAGAATGCCAAGTCCGTCGGACGAGGCGGCTTCAATTCCAGCGGCGAAATCTCCCAGTGCCGGTTTCAGGTTGCCGGGATCGAAGGCGGGCGAATTCTCCAGCACGACCCAGGCGGTCAGGCCTCGCACAAAGACGGCTGCCGGCAGAGTGCCCGCGCCTTTGAAGGTGATGACGGCGCCGTCATGGGTGCGCCTTGCATCCGCGACAGGGACCTGCGGCGCGCGTGTCGAGGCCGCCGCTTGCATGGGTGGCGCAGCGGCGATTTGCACGGGCGGCGCGAGTTGAGGCTGAAGTTTGGCAGGCTGGCCGGTTGCCTCTGCCTTTGCCGGCGCTTGCTTTGCGTCTGCCTGTTTGCTGCCTGCGGGCTTGGCGATCGCGCCGCCCGCCAGTTGCTGGGAGGCTTGCACGATCGCCTCGGCCTGGGCCTGGGTTGCGCCCGACTCTTGCGCCGCTGTCATTGCCGTGATTGTGGGCTTGGCGATTCCGGGCGGGGTATAGGATGTCCCATCGGTCTTGGGTGCCAGAATATCGAGCACGACATGCGTGCCGTCCTTGAAATCGTGATAGCCGGAATCGGAGTCGGTCTCGAACTCCACCGTCATCGTCTGGCCTTCGGTGCGCCAGGAGGCGTTCTTGACCCAGGGCGGAGCCAAGCGGGCAATCGCCGAGACATCGGCGCGCGCGGGCGCGGCGAAGCGAATGGTCATTTTTCCCGCACCCGGAAATATCTGGTAGGAGACATCGCGTGGCCAGTCGAACACCAGCCGCGTGAACTTGGCATAGGAACCGGTGCGCAGCTTGATCTCGGGCAGCGACGCCACATCAATGGGCTTGACCACCGGCTTGGGCAATAACGGCGCCACAAGGTCGGGCATGGTGCCGGCGAAATCGGCGGTGGCCAAGTCCACAACAGCCTGATTGCCGATCTGGCTGACATGCAGCTTGACCGGTTGGCTGAGCGCAAATCGCAATGTCCTTCCATCCGGGTCCGCATGTCCGCTCAAGATTGCGCGCGGCATCGCCGCCACAATCACGGCGGGATTGATGTCGGTCTTGCCGCTGAAGCCGATGGCGAGCACGCCGCCGGTGACGCTGGCGTTGACGCGAGAGGCGGTGTTGAAAGACAGCCGCCCGTAACCGTTCTGGATGCTGCCGGTGACGGTGTCCGCATGCGCCGGCAGGCTTGCGCCAACCGCGATCACCAGTCCCAGAAAATGCGCGCGTCGGATCACCAGGGTTCCCCTTCTTCAGTGATACTGGCGGGGCTGCGTTAACCTCGGGTTAAGCACAAAAGAAAGATTCCGTGGATTTTAGGAGATCCGCTAAGTCTTTGGTTGTACTTGTGTTTCCTGGGCCGCGGGGGTCGCGGCTGCGGGTTGGGGTGCTGCATTGGCCGGTGGGCTCGCCGGGGCCGCGGATTGCGCCACAGACGTGGGGGCAGGCGTCGCGGACGCAGTCGTATCCGGTGTGGCAGCCAGCTTGCGCACCCGCCTCTTGACCGATTGATCTGCGGATACCGGCGCGGCTTGGGCGGCGGTCGCTGTGGCAGGATTGAGCGCGGCCGTGACCGGGCCGGGCGCTGGTGGGGCCGGCGGCGCAAGCGCGTCGGTGGTCTGGGGAAGCGACAGCCTGTTGGCCAGCTTCACTGTCAGCCGCTGGGCAGCCTCGGGATTCATCGCTGCCAGGATCGCGCCAAGATCACCCGGCTTCATGCCCTGGGTGACCGGGATCAGCACATCGTCGGGCAGGTTGTTGAAGATGGCAGCGGCCTTGGCCGGCTTCATGCCATCGGGACCATAGGTCTTGATCAGGGATGCGACCTGCTTTTTCTGATCGTCGTCGCGCAGGTTGATCAGGCTGCTGATCTGGGCCTGAAGCTGTTTCAGTTGGGCGATCTTGGTGTCGACCCGCGATTCCGTGGCCGCAAGAATATTGGCCTGCATGTTGAGCTGGTTCTCGCGCTGGTCCAATTCGCGGCGGCGCCTGGCCAGGCTGTTGACCACGTCCACTTCGCTGGCGCTGGCGACCTGGTCGTCTTCGCCGCCGGCATAATCCTTGTTGGCGGGCACCGGATTCGCCGTCAGTGCCGCCGCCTGGCCATAAGCTTCATGCACCAGATCGGTGCTCTTAAGCACCAGAACGGCGGCGCCGAGCGCGATGACGGCGGGCAGAAGACGCGCGAAGCGGGAAGCATTCATTACTGCACGGCCCTTTCGAGGCGGCTGAGAATGGATGTGGAGGGCAGCGGCATGTCGGGAATTTCCTTGGCCACGCGCGGGTTGGCGGCGGCGTCTTCCATGCGCTGGGCGATGCGCTCGCCCGACGTGGTCAGCACCGAAAGTTCGTCGATATGCAACCGGGCGCGCTTCAGCCTTTCGTCCAAGGTATGAGCGGCTTCACCGGCCGCGGATTTCAGCGCGCGCAAGGATGCGCCGGCACCCGCAATCGCCATGTTGAGTTCGCCGATGGTCTGTTTCAGCCCTTCCTGGCCCTTGCGCACTGCCGCCAGGCGGCGTTCCAGGATCACGCAATAGACGAGGGTCAGGGCCAGAAGGATTTCCAGGCCCAGCTCCAGATAGAAGGTCAGGTTGGTCGGAAGGGTCACGGCTTTCTCTCTCTATCTCTTCAGGTCAATGAAAGGGTCATAGGGCCTTGGATGCATCAGTGCGCTCGACGGCTTCATCGACCCGGACCGCAACTGAGGAGCCGACGCGGCCCATCCGTCCTGTCAGCAATGGCACGCCGCCACAGCGCAGCTGGATTTTGGAGTCGGGGCTCGCGCCCAGCATCATGGTCTGGCCCACTTGCAGGTTCATCACTGTGTTCAAGGGCATGGTCTGCTCGTCCAGGATGGCCTCGATGCTCACCTTGGTGGACCACAATTCCGTTGCCAGATGGCCTTCCCAGATGGAGTCGCGACCGAACTTCTCGCCCATGAACTGCTGCAACAGCAGCTTGCGGATGGGTTCCAGCGTCGCGTAGGGCAGCAGCAGTTCCGTGCGCCCGCCGCGGTCTTCCATGTCGATGCGCAGCTTGACCAGGATCGCGGCATTGGCGGGACGCGCGATCGCGGCAAACCGCGGATTGGTCTCGAGCCGGTCAAGGCTGAAATGCACCGGCGTCAGCGGTTCGAATGCGGTGCACATGTCTTGCATGATCACCTCGATCATGCGCTGGACCAGCGTGCGCTCGATGGTGGTGTAGGGCCGGCCCTCGATGCGCATGGCGGATGAGCCGCGGCGCCCGCCCAGCAGCACGTCGACGATGGAATAGATTAGGTTGGAATCCACCGTGAACAGGCCGTAATTGTCCAACTGTTCGGCATGGAACACCGCAAGGATCGCGGGCAGGGGAATGGAATTGAGATAATCGCCGAAGCGGATCGAGGTGATGGAGTCGAGGCTGACTTCAACATTGTCCGAGGTGAAATTGCGAAGGCTGGTGGTCATCAGCCGCACCAGGCGGTCGAAGACGATTTCCAGCATCGGCAGGCGCTCATAGGACACCAGCGCCGAATTGATGATGGCGCGGACGCCGGATTTGTCCTGCATCTGCTCGGAATTGACGTCAAAACCCAACAGCGAGTCGATTTCATCCTGGTTCAGCACCCGCTCGGCGCCGCCCGATTCGGACGGCGCGTTCTCGAACGCGGCCATCTGGGCGGCTTCTTCTTCCGACATGGGCGTTTCGTCAGCCATTGGCATCAATCCCTGATTTACTGAACAATCATTTCCTTGAGCAGCACGTCGCGCACGTGATAGGGCGCGGCCGCCACATTGACCCGACGCAGCAGCTCTTCCTTCAGGCGCAGCACGCCGGCCGATCCCTTGAGGTCGTCGAGGCGCAGTTCGCGCAAATAGGCCTGAAACTGGTCAGTGATCCTGGGCATCAGTGGCTGGATCGCCGTCTTCTGCGCATCGTCTTCCAGCTCCAGCGAGACGCCCAGCTTCAGATAGGCGGGCGTGCCGTCATTGCTCTGGATATTGACCAGAATGTCCTGCATGTCGCTGAAAGCGACCTTGGGCGGGGTCAGCGGCACGTCATCCGCCCTGGCCACATCGCCCTTGTCGCTCTTCTTAAATAGGAAGAAATAGGCACCGGCACCGCCCCCGCCGACCACAAGCAGTAGTGCCGGGACGATGATCATCAGCATTTTCTTGCTGAGGAATCGGGCAAGACCCTTCTTCGGTGCGGCAGCCGCGCCTTCGCCTTCCGGCTTATCGGCATCGTCTTCCGCTTCGGGCGCTTCTTTCTTGGCCATGAAATTCTTCCAGCCTTTCAATTCAATGAGGCCGAGCCTAGGCAAACGTGGTTAAGGAGTGGTTCAAATTGCCGGCTAGGCCAGGAAAGGCCCGGCAAGATTTTCCGCCCGGCGGTCGCGCTGCTCAGGAAAGCCAATGAAACCGGGATTTTTCCGCTGGCATGGTGGCTGCACAGCCAAAGGCACGACGGGCCAGAAAGGATCCGGTAGGTGCCATGGACAATTCACTTCTTGTTAGTCTTTCCCAACAGCTCGCTGCTTTCCGGGCGATGGACGTGATCGCCAATAATCTGGCGAACGTTTCCACGCCTGGCTTTAAGCGCGAAGCTTCCAAGTTCGAGGAATACATCGCCCACGTGCGTCCCGCCGAAGACCAGAAGGGACCGCAGACCGTGAGCTTCGTGAAGGATGCCGGCGTCCTGCGCGACTCCATACAGGGCAATATTGAGCGCACCGGCGCCACCTACGACCTGGCGCTGACCAGCAAGGGCTATTTCCAGATTCAGACGCCAGCCGGCATGCGCTACACCCGCGACGGCCATTTCAGCCTGGATGCCAATGGCAATCTGGTGAACAGCGACGGCTATGCGGTGCAGGGCGACGGCGGCGGCATCACCATCGCCCCTATCGACGGCGACATCAATATCGCGCCCGACGGCACTGTCTCCAGCGTGGTCAATGGCGTCGGCAACCAGCTCGGCAAGGTCAAGGTGGTGGATTTCGCCAACGACTCGGCCCTGACCAAGTTGGGTGCCAATCTCTATTCCACCAGCCAGCAGCCCACCGAACCGGCCAGCGTGAACATGCACCAAGGTGCGTTGGAATCCTCCAACGTCCAACCGGTGATCGAAATCAGCCACATGATCGAAGTGATGCGCGCCTATGAGGCGACCGCCACCTTGAGCAAGTCCCAGGAAGATTTGATGCGCCAGGCTATCACCCAGCTTGGCACGCAGCCCAATTAAGGAGACCTATCCATGCGCGCCCTTTCCATCGCCGCGACCGGCATGCAGGCCCAGCAGACCAATGTCGAAGTGATCGCCAACAACCTGGCGAACATGAACACGACAGCCTTCAAGCAGCAGCGGGCGGAATTCACCGACTTGCTCTACCAGAACATCCAGACCCCCGGCTCGCAGACCTCCGATCAGGGTACTTATGCGCCCAACGGAATCCAGCTGGGCGCGGGCGTGCGCACGGCCGCGGTCTATCGGGTTACTACCCAGGGCGATCTGCAGTCCACCAGCAATCCCTACGACGTTGCCATCCAGGGTCCAGGCTTCTTCCGCATCCAGCAGGCCGACGGCACCGATGCCTACACGCGCTCGGGCAATTTCTCGCTCAGCCCGCAGGGTCAGCTCGTCACCCAGGACGGCCTTGTGGTGCAGCCGGGCGTCGCCATACCGCAGAACACGCTCAGCGTGAGTATCAATGCCCAGGGCCAGGTCAATGCGACTATCGCCGGCAACACCACGCCACAGACCGTGGGCCAACTGGAATTGACCCGCTTCCCCAACGAAGCCGGCCTTAATGCGGTCGGCAACAATCTCTATCTGGAAACACCGGCATCGGGCTCACCCCAGGCGGGTGTCCCCGGTTCCGCCGGCTACGGCAAGCTCCAGCAGGGGTTCCTGGAAACCTCCAATGTGAACTCGGTGGACCAGATCACCGCCCTGATCTCCGCCCAGCGCGCCTATGAGATGAACTCCAAGGTGATCAGCGCCGCCGACCAGATGCTGCAACAGACTTCGCAGATGGGGCAGTAAATGATACGCAAATTCCTCCTCATTATTGCTGTTTTCGCACTGATGCCCGGGCCGCTGCTGGCGGCCGGTTCGGCCTTCGCGGCCACGGTGCGCATCGTCATTCCCGCTCACGACATCGCCCGCGGCGACACGATCAGCGAAAACGACCTGACCTACGCCACCGTGGATGGCGCATCCCTGATGTCGGGCGTGCCCACGCGGATGGACGAAGTCAAAGGCATGCAGGCGCGCCGGATGCTGTCGGCCGGCCAGCCCTTCCGCGGCGACGATGTGCGCCGGCCCATCGTGATCACCAAGGGCCAGACCGTGACGATGGTGTTCGATGCTCCCGGCGTGCAGCTCACCGCCATGGGCCGCGCCATGAGCGAGGGTGGAGTCGGCGACACCGTCACCGTCCAAAACCCGGCCTCCTACCGCATGATCTCCGCCATCGTGACCGCGCCCGGCACTGTGCGCGCTACCGGCATCATCTCCGCTCCCCTCAACAGCATCGCCCGCCGATAGGAACTTCCATGCGCAGCTCATTCCTGAAAATTTCCGTCCTGCTTCTGGCCGGCGTCTCGCTCTCGGCCTGTTCGGCGGTCGACCGTATCCGCAATATCGGCGAGGTTCCCAAGCTGGATGCAGTAGGCAGTCCCGCCGGCACCAAGATCGTGGACGAAATTCCCAGACCTCAGCCGCTCTCGCACATCGACAACTCGCTGTGGCAGCCGGGCGCGCTGGGATTCTTCCATGATACGCGCGCCACGCATGTCGGCGATGTGATCACGGTGAATGTCAGTGTGGCCGACACCGCCAAGCTGAGCAATACGACCTCGCGCAGTCGCACCAATTCCGACGACGCCAACCTGACCAACTTCTTCGGCCTGGAAAAGGCGCTGCCGTCCAGCATCGATCCGACCAATGTGGTCAAGATGGGCTCGGACAATTCCAATGTCGGCACGGGCTCGATCCAGCGCGACGAAACCATCAACATGACGCTGGCCGCCCTGGTCGCCCAGGTCCTGCCCAACGGCAATCTGGTGATCGACGGTCACCAGCAAGTGCGCGTAAACAGTGAGATGCGCGACATGCGCCTGTCGGGCATCGTGCGCCGCGAGGACATCACCCAGGAAAATACCGTGAACCTGTCGCAGATCGCCGAAGCCCGCGTCACGTATGGCGGCCAGGGGAGCATGACCGATGTGCAGCAGCCGCGTTATGGCAGCCAGCTGTTTGACATACTGATGCCGTGGTAACCGGCCAGATGTTCGGCAGGAGATAATGCGAAAGAGCCCGGTCTTTGACCGGGCTCTTTCAATTCAGGGATCTAGTCGTCCCGATAAACCTTCTCGCGCCTTTCGTGGCGCTCTTGTGCCTCGATGGAGAGGGTGGCGATGGGCCGCGCGTCCAGCCTTTTGAGCGAGATCGGCTCCCCCGTCTCCTCGCAGAAACCATACGAGCCGTCCTCGATCCGCCGTAGCGCAGCGTCGATCTTGGCGATCAGCTTGCGCTGGCGGTCGCGTGTGCGAAGCTCCAGCTGCCGCTCGGCCTCGGTGGAAGCGCGGTCCGCCAGATCGGCATGGGGAACGGTTTCCGCCTGCAGATTTTGAATGGTTTCCCGGCTTTCCTTGAGGATTTCTTCTTTCCAGAGATTGAGCTTGCGGCGGAAATATTCACGCTGACGCTCGTTCATGAAGGGCTCGTTTTCCGACGGGTGATAGTCGGCAGAGACCTGGGTTCCCATGCATACTCCTTCGACACCTGGGCGGGGAGACTCACGCCAAAAACCGCCCTGAGGGCCGGGGTTATAGCCAGCCGCCCAACGTCAGCGCAATTGGAATTGATGGCCGGGGCAAGCGGCGCACAGAAAAGAGGCAGATAGCTGTCAAATCCCGGAATTCTGGGGCTTCCGGGGCCGCCTTCTCCACCGGCGGTCGCAAAACTGTCTGCCAGCCTCCACTGCCATGTCACAAAAAGTTTTTGCCGCACTGCGAGACTTGGGTCCGTGAAACGCAGTTCCGTTCTTTACCGCAGCGCACAAACCCGAAGGAGCCCAAATGAGCGATACCCAAACCGAGCAAGTTCACAGTCACGCCGCCAATCACAACGGTCCGGCAAAGGCTCTTTCCCAATTGAGCGACTCCATGGCCCATACGGTCGAAAGCCAGCGCGCCCTGATCCAGGAAATGACCTCGTTCGCGAAGGACGAAGGTTTGCGATTTGTCAATTTGCGGCTTGAGCGCAATGGCCAGGCGCTGGACAAGCTGCAGCATTGTCATGGCATTCCCGGGCTGATCAGCGTGCGGCAGGAATGGCTGAGCGATCTGGTGCAGGACTATATCGGCCACAACATGCGCATCGCCGGAGCGATGCGCGGCCTGACCCAGAATGTCATGGCATGCGCATCCGAACAGACGGCGCAAAGCATGGACCGGGCCCAGCATGCCGCCAAGGACATGGCGCATGAAACGGCCCAGCAGATGAGCCATATCGCGCAGGAATGAAACAACTGCGCGCGATTTCGTGGTCCTTCTGTGCGAAATCTTGCCCGGCGACATGGCGTCGAAGCTGCTGACAGGAACCGGCCATCGCAAGGACGGCCCGCTGCTGTCACTTCCCTAGCCTGCGTTTCTCATATGTTGGCACATCCGTAATGTCGTCAGACAGGCCGGTCATAGCCGCGCTTGAGACCCACAATTCGCAAGCTTTGCCCTCGTCGTATGAAGCTTTGGACGAACGAACCGCTTTGCCATTGGAGGAATAACGGCCACCCGGTGCTGCGTCTTCGCCAATCGTTAGCGCAGCGACGCGCTTGGCCGACGTTGCCGGTGAGTGGACATTGTCGTTTATCAGCCACAGCCACGGCAGAACGTTTCGCGCAACTCATTTCAGCGGGACGGGATAGGAGCGAGTCAGCCCCGTCGAGGGCATAAGGCCGGGATCGATGGCGTTCGCCCTGATCGAGGCCTGGCGGGGATCGCCCGACGCGGAAAGGCGACGCGAAAGTTCGTAGGTGCAGTAAACGTTGCAGAGCTTGGAAGTTGCGTAGCGCCGCAGGCCCGCATTTCTGCCCGGCTCAACATCATGCGCGACCGTTTCTGCGCCTCGTAGACAACCGAAGGTACTGGAATCCGTTCCGCCGGATCATGCACACCGCTCGAAACGAAGGGAGCGTGACGCCCTTGTGAACCAGCTTGGTCAATGCCGCCGCTTCTTCGAGCGGCGTCATGTTATGACGTTGCAGGTTTTCGACGGTGGCGATGCGCAGCGTCTGGTCCTTCGACAAATCGTCGCGCACCTCGACCGCGACCGTGAAATCATCCGGCAACTCGCCCCGCTGCTCCAGCAGCCGCAGCGCTTCAAACCGCCGCGACCCGCTGACGATCTGGTAACGCTCTTTCTTGCCTTTCCCCTTCACCGGACTGACGACAAGGTTGTGCAACAACCCATCGGTCCTAATGCTGGCGGCCAGCCCCTCGATGGTCTTGCGGTCGATCTTCCGGCGCGGGTTCGCGGCAGATGCTTCCAGTGCCGATAACGAAACAGATTGCGTGGTCATAGATAGTCTCCTTCTCTTGCGTGAAGCGCGGACCGTGACCTCACGGCC
>DATKEP010000104.1:0-21732 GCA_035512055.1 Rhizomicrobium sp. | reverse complement strand
AGTCCTTGGCGCGAAGCCGGTCCATTCAGCGCCTGGCCAGAACGCGGATGCACCCTATCGCGTGCTGCCCGACCTCAAGGTCAAACGCCTTGGCGACATCCATACCGGCGGCGACTACCACACGCTGGTGGGTGCTGGTCCCACCGACGCGGCCAGCCTGGATTATTTTCGCCGGTTCAACGCCCGCTATCTGACGGTGCGCGCCAACACCAGGGCGACGCCTGAGGAAATGAAGCAACGGCCACACGATGGCGGCTTTCTCAATGCCGATGGACCGTGGGACGGTGACGAATTGATGCGCTTGCAGGATAACTGCCGCGCCGCCGACATTGTGATCCCGCATAGTTGCTTAGCAGCGCTGCCAAAAACGAGGGGATAATCTGACAACTTGTCACATTCGATCACGGCCCGCAGCCATTTGCCCCTGAAACAGCCTTCAATTCCGCGAGGTCGGCCCGGCTGAGGGCGATCTCCTTGGTCACGATCAGGGGCGCCATGATCGAGTCCGGACGGTTGTTGTGCTCGAGCCCCAGGGCGTGACCAAGCTCATGCGCCAGCACCAGCAGCATGTCGGTTCGGTCCTTGAACTCAAAGATGTCGACCCTCTTCGTGCCGTCCTCCTCGGCATAATGGCCCGCGATCAACTCAATCCCCACCGTTCCACTGGCGGACAGCGCCTTGAGTTCGGCGTTCGAGCCTTCGATCAGTGCGTCATATTTGTCGATCCGGGCATTTATCTCGTCGTTCAGCCGGTCCAATTGGCGTCTTTTGCCGTTTAGTGACGCGATTTGGTCGTTTATGGCGCTCCTGGTACCGGCCAGGGCTTCGATTTCCCGGAGCCGGTCAAATGAAGCCAACTGGCTGGAATAGGATTGTTCCGCATCTTTCAGGATCGCCTGCAAGGGCTTCAGTTCGTCCAATATGACCGTCGCCTTGCCGGTGATATCGCGGATGCGCTCCTTCGCTTCCACGTATCGTTTCGTCGCCTCCTGCCGCTCGTCATAGACGAGATTTATGGCCAGCGCCGCATTGGGGTCGTACTCGAACAGGCGGCGATGGGCGGCTGCGCTCCACAACTCGCCCGTCTGCTGGATCGCGCTGCGCAGGTCAGCCGGCGAGACACCGAACCTTGGATCGAGCGTCCCGATCTTCAGCTTTATGGGCACATTGCAGGCCGCGGGCGCGGATTGCTGACTGGGAGCGGCGAAGCCGGCCACCACCATGCAAACCAGCATCACCGCGCCATGACCGGCAGCCGTAAAACAGGTGGAAGCCGAAATCCGGCACCCGAGAATCTGCAGCATTGCTCCGAACCGGCGTTCTAGGCTTGCGGTCACGCAAGCATGATAGGGCGTTGTCCGGCTTGCGGTCTATCGACCGCGTTGCGCCCGAGGGATGTTTGGCCTTCCGCGCCTTGTGCTAAGCTGAAGGGGTCGCACAGGGGAGGTGACCATGGACGGCCCAAACGGCAAAAAGAAAATTCCCGCGGAAGCCGTGGAATTATACAACCGCTTCATTCACGGCGAGCTCAGCCGCCGCGCATTCGCCAATGGGATCAAGCATTATGCGGTGGCCGGGCTGACCGCTTCGGCGATCATAGACGCGCTGATGCCGAATTATGCCGTCGGCCAGCAAGTCGCCAAGAACGACGAGCGGATCAAGGCCGGCTATGAGACTGTGCCATCGCCGGACGGCTATGGCTCCATCCGCGGCTATTTCGTGCGGCCGTTCAGCGCCGACTCGCGCGAAGCGACGCCGGCGAAATTGCCGGGCATCATCGTCGTGCACGAGAACAGGGGGCTCAATCCGCACACCGAGGACGTGGCGCGGCGTTTTGCGCTGGAGAACTTCATGGCTTTCGCACCGGATGCACTGACTTCGGTCGGTGGTTATCCGGGCGACGATTACAAGGGCGGACAGCTTTTTGCCAAGCTCGACAATGCCAAGCGCACGCAGGATTTCCTGGCCGCGGCACGCTGGTTGAAGGCAAGACCCGACTGCAGCGGCAAGATCGGTGTCACCGGTTTCTGCTATGGCGGCGGCGTGTCCAACACGCTCTCGGTCCTGATGGGCGCGGACTTGGGCGCGGCTGCGCCATTCTATGGCGGCCCGGCCAAGCCGGAGGATGTGCCAAAGATCAAGGCGGCAATCCTCATCCATCACGGCGCGCTCGACAAGGCGCTGGCGGCCGGCTATCCGGCGCAAGCCGCGGAACTCGATAAAAACCACGTCCGCTACGAGGGCCATGTCTATCCCAATGCCGTGCATGGCTTCTTCAATGACGCCACGCCGGAGCGCTACAACAAGGCCGCGGCTGAACAGGCCTGGACGCGTACAATAGAGTGGTTCAACCAGTACGTCCGAAACGCGTAACCGCGGCAGGCGCGCATCATCCAGTCGTGACATCGTCATCGCACCAATTGCTGCGAAGCAGAGAGAATCCACTCTCAACCAAGAGCGGATTCTTCGACCAACCGCGCGGCGTGGGCCTGATCGCAGCCACGGAGTTCTGGGAGCGCTTCTCCTACTATGGGTTCATAGGCTTGGCTGCCTTGTTCATGGCAGCAGATCCTGCGACGGGCGGATTGGGCATGGACAAGGGCCTGACACTCAAAGTGTTCGGCCTTGCAGTCGGGATGATGTTCATGGCGCCCTCATTGGGCGGCTGGATCGCCGACCGCCTGATCGGCCCCTACGGGGCTGTTGTGATCGGCTGTATAGGGCTTGCGGGAGCAAACTTCCTGCTCGCCTTGGCAGGAACCGGCTATGCGCACGCCGCCGGCCTGGCATTTGTCTTCTTCTACTGTGGGCTTGCCGTCATGATCTTTGGCGCAGGCATGTTCAAGTCCAATATCAGCTCGCTTCTGGGCCAGTTGTTCACACCGGATGACAGCCGCCGGCAGGACGGCTTCATGCTTTTCTATATGGGCATCAATCTGGGCGCCTGCGCCGCGCCCTATGGCGCCGGCACGTTGGGTGAATTGGTGGGCTGGTCCTGGGGATTTTTGGCCGCCGCCCTCGGAATGTCGGCTGGGTTGGTCCTTTTCCTGTGGTTCAGCCGCGGCCGTTTTCCCGCATTCGTAAATCCGGTTCCAAGCAGCAACGACACGAGGGTCGAGCCATCGGTTTGGCGCGATCCCGGCGTGCGTCTCGTCCTGATAATGGTTTTCTTTGCCGCCATCTACATGATTGGCCAGCAGACTTATGGCGGCGTGATGAATCTGTATGTACGGGACCGCGTCGACAAGACCGTTTTCGGCTTTCACACACCGACGACCTGGTTCCTGTCCCTCAATCCCGTGATCATCATGCTGGCCGGTCCATTGGTGTCAAAATACTGGGCGCGGCACGACCGAACAGCCTATCGCTTGCCTGCGATAACCAGGATATTGACCGGCACCGTGCTGATGGCCCTGTCCTATGTGCTGATGGCTGCCGTCGATCTGACCGCAGGACGGAATCTGGTGGCTCCAATGTGGATTGTCGTCTTCTACCTGGTCATCACATTGGCCGAACTTTGCGTTTTTCCCATCGGCCTTGCCGAAATAAGCCGCCGCGCGCCGCGGCAAGTCATGGGCGCCCTGATGGGGCTTTGGGTATTCACGATGGGTTTCGGCAGCCTGTGCGCCGGCTGGCTGGGTGGCATATTTTCCGATGCGCCGGCCTGGATGCTCTTTGCCGTGTTGGCCGGTAGCGGTAGCCTCAGCGCGGCTATCCTGCTGGCGCTAGAGCCCGCGATCCGCCGGCGATTCGCCCAGTCGGAGTAACAATTGCTTATCGACGCGCCGCCAATCTATTGACCACCTTGCACCTTGCGCACGGCGGGTGCGGGCTCGCTTTCGACGGTTTGCTGGGGGATATCCGGATTGGGTCCCTTGACCTCGGGTTCTATCGTGCCCGTCTTGGTGGCCAGCAGAAAACGCTTGCGCTCTGTCATCGCGCGTTCGCCGCCGGGATAGGGCGGCTGTTCCACCGCGATAGGAACTGGCGGGTCGACCACGAAGGCAGACTTGGCGGTGAAACGGAATGCCGCGGAAATGGCGGTATTCTCGCCAGTCTTGGGATCGGGAATGCCGTCGGCATTGCGCTTCAAGGCGTAGTACATGCCAATCTGGTTCTCATGATAATAGGTCTCGCGCGTGGCGCCGCCCGACGGAACATTGAAGGTGTCGCGGCCATAGACCTCGCGCCAGTCCCGGTATCCGCCGACCAAACCCGACAAGTTGCCGTTCTTGTTCAGGACTAGCCGCACGCGTCCCTTTTGGAAAAGTACTTCGCCGCGGTTGGTCTCGCCCCAGGAAAAGCCCGGCATGCGCACATCCGCCTGCTCGGTTTCCAGCACGCCATTGCGAATCCGCGCATTGAGCCTGGTATATTGCTCCGTCTTGGCTACGCGGAAGGAAACGTCGCGAACCACATTGCCCGTCGCATCCTTCACCACATGATCGGGTGAATAAGCCACCTCAAAGGTCACCTGATCGTCGTTCATTGGGTCTGAATTGCCCGACAGCCGGATAACCATCGTGTAGAGGCCATCCAGCATCTTGTCGTTGGCGCGCTGGCTCAGATAGGCGTGATAGGGCGTGCCGCGAAACGACATGATGCAGCCCCAGGCGCGATAAAAGGCATTATCGATGCCGCGCTCGCCGCCGGGACTGGTGAATCCACCGGTGTCGGCATTGCCGTCCAGATTGAATCCTTCCGCGATCTTGCCCGTGACCTGCTGCATGCCGGGATCCGGCGCGGTGAAGGGATTGACGTATGTATCGATGTCTCTGCGGAATCCGCGATGCTGCATGGCCGGCGATATCACGCGCTCTCCTGCGCCGCCCTCGGATACCGGTTTTGTGATCGTTGCAATCTCGGCGTCGGTTCTCCAACTGGTCTTGAGAACCGTCCTATAATCCAGGATTGGAATGGTTCCCTTGCGGCAATCCGAACCCGGCGCTTCCGTGCCACCGCGTCCGCCGTAATAGAAGGCCGGCTCATAGTTATCGACGACAAAGCCGCGGACCCAGGGCTCCGCCCATGCAGGGCCCACTGCGAGTGCCAGCAGGGGGCCAATCAGGAACGGATTCTTCCAGTTCACCATGGCGGATCTGTCCAGTGCGCCGGCGCATGATACCCGATCTGCGGAACCGCGCCCACTCATGCAGTTTCGCTGCACTGCACAAAGGCGAAAGTGCCGTTTCCCCCGCGGCCCGGCGATGCCATAATTGCGGACCAGCACACCGGACGGGATCATGCGACATAGCACAAGGACGCTGATTTTCCTCTGTGGTCTATGTATCGCGGGCACTGCCACCCCAGTCTCGGCCGCGACTCAGGGCCCCTATCTGGCTGGGCTCCGGAGACTGACGGAGACCCAATACCGCAACTCGATCGCCGACATTTTCGGTCCCGGCATCGTGGTGCAGGGCAAGTTCGAGCCTGACCGGCGGATTGGCGGGCTCTTGGCCGCGGGCAGCGCCAGCCTCTCGATCTCGCCGTCGGGATTCGAAGCCTATGCCAAGATGGCCGACGGCATCGCCAGACAGGTGGTGGACGAGAAGAACCGCGTGAAACTGCTGTCTTGCGCACCGAATTCTGCCACGGCGCCGGACCGCGATTGCGCCGGCCAGATCATAAGCCAGTACGGAACGCGCCTTTTCCGCAGACCCCTGACCGCGGAAGAACTGAAAGCGCGCCTGGATGCGGCCGAGGCGGCAACGAAAATATCGAACAATTTCTACACTGGAATCCGCTACAGCCTGACCACGCTGCTGTCTGCGCCGGACTTTCTTTTCCGTGCAGAATTCGCGGAACCAAGGGAAGGGAGCTATACGCTCGACGGCTACAGCCGCGCGGCCCGGCTCAGCTACATGCTTTGGGACACCACGCCTGACGCCGAACTGCTGGACGCAGCCCGTTCAGGAGTTCTGGATACCGATGCGGGGGTCAATTCCCAGGTGTCGCGCCTGATGGCCTCGCCGCGCCTTGAACGAGGAATGCGCACCTTCTTCAGCGATTTTCTGGAGCTCGATACGATCGATACGATCTCCAAGGACCCGACGATCTATCCCAAGTTCAACGAAGACATTGTTTCGTCGGCCCGCGAGGAAACGTTGCGCATCGTCATCGACCTGACCCTGAAGAAGGACGGCGATTTCCGGGATCTTTTCACGACGCGCAAGACCTTTATCAACCGGCCGCTCGCCTGGATCTATGACGTGCCCTACAACCTCAACGGCGCATGGATGCCTTACGAGTTCCGCGAAGGCGATGGCCGCAGCGGGATCCTCACCGATGTCTCGATGCTGAGCATGTTTTCCCATCCCGGGCGCAGCTCTCCCACCAAACGCGGCGTCGCTTTGATGGACATTTTCCTGTGCGAACCGACGCCGACGCCGCCGGCCAATGTGGACTTTTCCATTGTGAACGGCACCAAGGATCCCACACTTCGAACCGTGCGCGAAAGGCTGATGGCGCACGCCACCACGCCCACCTGCGCCTCATGCCACACCCATAGCGATCCCATCGGACTGACATTGGAGCAGTTCGACAGCATCGGAGAGCGGCGCCTGAAGGATGACGGCCGCGATATCGACGTGTCGGCTGTCATCGCGAAAAAGCAGTTCGCCGGCGCCGCCGGGCTTGGCCTGTATCTGCATGACAATCCGAAAACCTCCGCCTGCTTTGTGCGCAAGCTCTATGCCTATGGGGTGGGCGCCGACAGCGAGGATGTGGAGAAGGTTGCGATCCAGCCATTCGTGGACGAATTTTCCGCCGGCGGTTATCGCCTGGCGTCGCTGCTCAGGTCTATGGTCATCAGCCCGCAATTTTTCGCCGCGCCGCCGCCTGCCGACAATTCGCGCAAGCTTTCCATGAATTCATCGTCTCCATGAGCGAGAAAATGCCATGACACCCACCCGCCGTTTTCTTCTTCGCGGTCTGTTCCGGGGATCGGCTGCAGTCATGGCATTGCCCTTCCATGACTGCTTCCTCGACGACAGCGGAAAGGCTCTTGCGGCCACGGGCGCGCGTATTCCCACTCGTTTCGGGACATTCTTCTGGGGCTGCGGCCTGACCAAGGCGCTCTACCTGCCCAAGAATGCCGGTCCCGGCTATGACGACACCCCGCAACTGGCATCGCTGAAGCCGCACAAGAACAAGTTCAACCTGCTGAGCGGATTGCGGGCCTATATCGACGACAAGCCCAACATCCAGCATTGGACGGGCAACGCCGCCATCACCACCGGCATCGCTCCGGCCAACGACACCAAGTTTGACGCGCCCACGATCGACCAGACCATCGCCGATGCCATCAGCAAAGGCTCGCGCTTCCGCTCGATCGAAATTTCCTGCTGCGGCAACAAGCGCGAGAGCTATTCCAGTCCCGGCGGCAGCACCGTGAACCCGCCGGAACTGTCGCCGCTCGGTCTTTATACGCGCCTCTTCGGCCCGGGATTCCAGGACCCTTCCAAGACCGATTGGAAGCCCGACATGGAGGTCATGCTGCAGCGAAGCGTGCTGTCGGTGGTGGCCGACGACCGCAAGCTATTGGCTAGGAATGTGGGCGCCGCCGACCGCGACCGGCTGGACCAATATTTCACATCCGTGCGCGAACTCGAACAGACACTGGATGTCGAACTCCACAGGCCGGAAATCGTGGCCAAGGTCGCAATTCCGGACGCGCCCGACGAAATGACTATGAACAAATCGGTGCCCAATCTGCGCAGGGTCATGCCAGTACTATCAAAGCTGCTTGCCATCGGTCTTGCAGCCGACCAGACCCGGGTCTTCAACATGGCTTTCTCCGAACCGGCATCGACCATCTACATGCCGGGGGATTCGCGTCCGTTCCACCAGTCGACCCATGAAGAGCCGGTGGACGAAACCATCGGCTACCAGCCGGTCACGTCCAAGTTCAGCACGTACAGCATGGAAGGCTTTGCTACCCTGCTGGATGCGCTGGATGGGATCAAGGAAGGCGATGGAACG
The DNA here is from genome assembly GCA_035512055.1 of Rhizomicrobium sp. GTDB lineage: Bacteria > Pseudomonadota > Alphaproteobacteria > Micropepsales > Micropepsaceae > Rhizomicrobium. The sequence continues at coordinate 13,752 of DATKEP010000104.1, read as the reverse complement.
CTCCTGGATCACAGCCTCGTGCTCGCCTACACCGACACAAGCAATGCCAAGCTCCACGCGGTTGATGGCATACCAATGTTCCTTGCGGGTTCAGCGAGCGGGCGGATGAAAACCGGCATTCATTATGCGGGCGCAAGTTCGACGGTCGCGCGGGTCGGCCTGACAGTCCAGCAGGTCATGGGCCTGTCTGTCGACCGCTGGGGAACGGATTCCAACCTGACCAACAAGCCGATCTCCGAAATCCTGGCCTGATATCGCTTCAGATCGTCAGCGCCCGAATTCGGTTGTTCTCGGCATCGCCTATATAGAGTGTCGACCCGTGGGCATAGACGCCATGGGGACGGTTTAGCGCGCATTTCAGCGGATCGCCGTCCGGCCCATCGCCGCGGCCGCCTGTCCCCGCGACCGTTGAAATGATGCCGGTCGCCAGGGAAATCTTGCGGATGACATGGTTCTCGGTGTCGGCGATGTAAAGATCGCCAGCCGGCGAATATGACACGCCCTTGGGGCCACGGAATTCGGCATCGCGCGCCGGCCCGCTGTCGCCGCTGTAGCCCATCTTTCCGGTGCCGGCCACGCGATTCATGACTCGCCTGGCGGGATCGATGACGAGGACCTTGTTGCCTTCCCGCAGCACCAGGTAAAGCAATCCGCCAGGGGAAATGTCGATCGAGCGCGGCGCCAGCAATGGCGTTCCGGCTATCGGCGCCTCGTCCGGCGTGGCACCAGCATCGCCGGTGCCGGCAAAAGTGGAGATGAGACCGGTGGCCGGATCGCGCAGCCGTATTCGATTGTTGAGAATGTCGCAGACATAAAGATTGTCGTTTGCGTCGAGCGCGATGCTGTGCGGCTGGGCAAGCTCCGCCGACGTCGCCGGGCCACCGTCACCGCTGAATCCGCGCACCCCTGTGCCCGCAACCGTGGAGATGACGCCGCTTTTCATGTTCACATGACGCACGACATCGGCATCGCGCTCGGCGACGAACATGTTGCCGGCCCGATCGAAGCGAACCTCGTGCGGCGCGCTGAGAACGGCCTTGGTCGCGGGCCCGCCATCGCCGGCATGACCTTTTTCGCCGGTGCCGGCGATGACGGAAACGCGCTGCTTGCGAAGATCCAGCTTCAATACGCGGTTGCCGGCGAAATCCGCCCAATACAGGCCACCGTCCGGGCCAATGAGCACACCGAAGGGGTTGTTGAGTTTCGCCGTCGCGCCCGGCTCGCCATCGGCCGCCATGCCCGGCTGGCCGGTGCCTATGACAGTGGAAATCGAGGCTCGCCCCTTGGCCGCAGCTGCAGTCGCCACAAGTATCGCGGCGCCCGCCAGGAATGTTCGACGGCCATGGTCCATGTTCATGCATCCACCCGCTTTGGTCAGCGCAGCCAAAAGCTTAATCGGCAAATTCCGGCCGTGCATGGGAATTGAGCGCCTGCGCCTTCCTTCGCTACTGCAGCATCGTGGCCCTGCCGCGCGATTCGGGGTAAAATGGGCGTAGCCAGTGCTGGACGGGGAAAGAATATGAAAAAACAACTCCTGCTTTCCGCCATGGCGATCAGTATGGCTGGTGGTACGGCGCCGCCCGCCATGGCTGCTCCCTGGACCCGCGGCTTTGTCGTGGGCACTTATGAATATGCCTTCCGTTATGGCGGGCGGCCCGACTACAGCCGCGGTTCGGAGATCGAACCGGGTGTAGATTGCCCGCGCGGAAGCTCCATCCATTTCTCCAACGATAGTCAGACCAAAATCGCCGTGGCGCGCCAGAAATGGCGCTCGCAGCAGGAGATCGACTCGATCGCTAGGCCGCCGGGGCTGGACCAGGTTCGCGCGCCGGTCGAGACGCGCTTCTGGATCTGGGACCGCGCCGTCTCCTATCGCGGCTACAAGAAGGAGATAGAGACCTACGTCAATCCCTTTGCCACCGACGATCCCGGCGAACCCGAAGTGACAAGCCGCATTGCCGACGGATTCAACCTGGACGGCAAGGTGGGCCCGAGTGATTTCGTCAGTCCCGATGGCGAGAAGGGGATCGACAATGCGCTCTACCGCGCCTGGGGTTGCGATGCGCCGTGGCGGGGCAACGGCAATGCGACACTGGACCTGCGCGCCAACGACAAGATGCAGGAAGGCCTTTACACAGTGGTGATCCGGGTCTCAGGCAACCAGGACCCGATGAACGACAGCGACGCCACGGTCGAGATCGGCTTTTCGCCGGACAAGATCGTTAAGGATGCACGCGGCGGCATTGGCGTCGACTATTCCTACCGCATCCTCAAGGCGGCCCAATACACAATGCTAAAAGCGAAGATAAAGGACGGCGTGGTGGAGACCGAACAGGTGGAACATCTGCACACCCCGCGAATCGCCTGGTTCTACGACCAGACCGGCGACACCAACTTCACTAATGGCAGGATCCGCCTGACCATGGCGCCCGATGGCCAAAGCGGCACAGGCCTGATCGGCGGTTACCGCAACTGGCGCGACCTCTATGCCGAGAATACTTTTGCCCAGGATGGCGGCCAGCAGGGAATCCGTGAACATGAGGATCATGTCGCGCTCTATTACGCGCTCCGCCGCAACGCCGACGGCATGTACAATGCCCAGACCGGCAAGAATGACGGCATCTCGAGCGTCTACCGCATCACGATGAATGCTGCCTTTGTGGTCGATCCCGAGAAGCCAATGGACATCCCGAAGCTGACTGCGGAAGAGGACCGCAAGGCCGCCTTCGAAGCCACCAAGCTGGCCGTGATCAGGGGCACCGACACGCGCATTCCGCAACTTGTTCCGCCCGGAACGTCCGAATTCGGAATCGGAATCACCGAGCGCAACCTGGCAGGCCTGCCGAGCAAGGATTTTTTCCTGAAGACGCTCTATCGCCAGCATTATGCGGGCGAAGACGCGAACGGCAATCCGCCCTGGTTCCGCGGCCGACGTGGCGCGCCGGCAGCGCCGCCGCAACCGCCACCAAAACCGCAGCCACAGGTGAGCGGCGATACGCATGTGGCCGCGGCGCAGAACCAGTAAGCGCCAACAGCGGCCTGTTGTGCCGCGGTCGCGGTGCGCCTAACCGTGCGCGAAAGAGACCGGGACCATTGCCGCCAGCAGCAGCATCGCCGGCAGCGACAAAGCATAGCGGCTGTGCTTGAGCAGGGTGACGGCCGAGAAGAAAGCGATGAAGCCGCCCAAGATCACACCCCAGATGCGCGTCTGTGGCACGGCCAGGAACAGCGCCACAGCCAACTCGATCATCCCCACCACGCGATAGAAGTTCGGCGGGTAATCCCAGGCGCGGTAGGCGGCGCGAACGACGGAACTTCCACTCAAATTGACCAGGCCCGTCAGCAGGAAAACGCCCGTCACACCGTAAACAGCCATATCGAGGATGTCAGAGAGCGTCATGGCCGCCTCCTGTCTCAACCGAAGCTCGCCTGTGTTGTACGGGCCTCGGCGGCAATCAGATTTGCCAGGCTGCCATTGGCCTCGTGAATTGCCCTTTGCTTTTGCTCGGGGCTCACATTGAGGCCTTCGGCGCGCAGGAAGCGGATGTCGGTCACACCTAAGAAGCCAAACATCGTCTTGAGGTAGGCTTCCTGGTGATCCCAGGCGGCGGCGGGAGAGGCCGCGCCGTAGAAGCCGCCACGGGCGGATGCGATGATCACCGTCTTGCCACCCGCCAGGCCCTTTGGTCCATATTCGGTATAGGCGAAGGTCTTGCCCTTGATGGCGATGCGGTCGATCCAGGCCTTGAGCTGGCTGGGGACGCCGAAATTGTACATGGGGGCGCCGATCACTACGATGTCGGCGTCCAGGAATTCCTGCAGCGCCTTCTCGCTTTCGGCCAGGATGGCCTGCATCTCCGGGCTCTGCTGGCTGGGGTCGGCGGCGGCCGCGAACAACTGCTCGCCGGCCAGATGGGTCAATGGCTGGGCGACCAGGTCGCGATAGACCACTTCCGTGTTGGGATGCTGAAGGCGCCATTCGGCGACCGCATTGCCTGAAAGCTGCCTGCTGACAGAGGCCGTGCCTAGAATGCCGGAATCGATGTGAAGCAGTTTCATGGTTGTTGCCCTTCCCGTGTTGCGCGAGGCCGAAGACCGGCCGCTTGTTTCGGCTATGGAACTAAGATCGCCATCGAACTGTCGGAAGGTCTTGAAAGAGAACTGATTGTTCCACATCTGGAACGGTGACCCAGATTGGGGGTGCGCATGCAAGACCTGAACGACATTGCCTATTTCGCGTCGGTCGTTGAAAATAAAGGGTTTTCCGCCGCGGCCCGGGCGCTGGGCCTGCCCAAATCGACCTTGAGCCGCCATGTGAGCCAGCTGGAGGAGCGGCTGGGCATGCGGCTTCTGGAGCGCTCGACTCGCCATTTCCGGCTGACCGACGCCGGCAGTTCCTACTACCAGAAGGCCCGCGTGGTGCTGGACGAACTGGCGGCGGCGGACAGGGAACTGGCGCAGATGCGCTCAGGCCCTTGCGGGGTAGTGCGCCTGGCCGCCCCGCTGGCAAGCGCGCAATACCTGCTCCCCCAGATATTGCCGGCCTTCCTCCTGCGCTATCCCATGATCAAGGTGCAGGTGATCGTCACCGACCGGCCGGTGGACCTGTTCGAAGACAAGATCGATATCGCCATCCGCGTCCGTACCGAGCTGGGCAACGAGATGTTGACCATGCGCAAGCTCGCCACCAGCTATCGGGTGCTGGTAGCAAGCCCCGCCTTTGTGGCTGACCATGGGATCAAGGGCGATGACCCGAAAATCTTGGCTGGTCTTGCCTTCCTGAGCTCCAACGAGAATGCGGTGCGGCAGAGTTATACGTTGGTAGGCCCGTCGGCCAAACGCGAGACCGTCAGTTTCGAGCCGCGGCTCTGGACCACGGATTTCAACCTTGTGCGTGAGGCGGCCATTGCTGGCCTGGGTGTCGCATTCCTTCCATCCCAGATGGTTCAGGCCGCGCTTGCGGATAGGCGGCTGATTCGCATTCTTCCGGCCTGGCAATCCGAACTGACCACCATCCATCTCGTCTTCGCCAGCCAGAAGAGCCTTACGCCTGCGGGAAGGTTGTTGGTGGATTATCTGGCCGAGCAGATGGAACCGACCATCGAACGCGGCATGGGCGGCCGCTGACCGTCGTTCAAATGCGCCGCCGCCGTCCTAGATCCATCAACACAGCCTGTGCGCAATTATGCCCGGGGGCGCCTGTGACCCCACCGCCCGGATGTGCTCCCGAGCCGCAAAGATAAAGCCCCTCGACTGGCATGCGATAATTGCCGTGCCCCAGAACCGGCCGGGCGGAAAAGAGCTGATCCAGCGCCAAATGGCCGTGCATGATATCGCCGGCCGTCAGGCCAAATATCCGCTCCAGATCCAGGGGGCTGAGGACTTGCCGGCCCAAGACTGAGCCGGCGAATCCCGGCGCGTAGCGGTCCACGACAGAGATCATAAGTTTCGCAACTTCGTCGCGATGATCGTCCCAACTCGCCCCGCCCGGCAGCACTGGCGCGACATGCTGATAGAACAGGCTCGCGACATGCGCGCCCTTGGGAGCCAGGCCGTCATCCAGCGTCGAAGGGATCAGAATTTCCACGACCGGGTTTTGCGACCATCCCTTGAGCCGCGCTTCCCTGAATGCGGTATCCATATAGGCCAGGCTGGGGCCAATGATGATCCCTGCGGTCAGATGATCGCCGGGCTCGGGCAGGCAGGTGAAGCGCGGCAATTCCGACAAAGCGACATTCATGCGGAAGGTGCCCGAGCCCATCCGATAGGCATGGATGCGTTCGCGGAACTCTTCCGGCAACAATGCAGGATCGACCAGCTTCTGGAACAAAAGCTTGGGATTGAGATTGGAAATAATGGCGCGCGCGCGAATAGTGTCGCCATCATCACAAACCACGCCGGCAACGCGCCGCTTTTCCACCAGAACCTCTCGCACCGGCGCACGAAGACGGATATCGACGCCGCGCGCCGCACAGGCCTTGGCCATGGCCTGGGTGATCGCACCCATCCCGCCGAGCGCATGTCCCCAGGCGCCGCGCACGCCATTCACCTCTCCCAGAACATGGTGCAACAGCACATAACCCGAGCCGGGCGTGTAGGGACTGGCATAGTTCCCAACTATGCCGTCAAAGCCATAGACCGCCTTGATCGGATCGCTCTCGAACCGGTTGTCCAAAAAATCACCGGCCGAACTTCCCAGCAGCGCCAGCAGGTCGCGCTTGGCCGTGAGGTCAAGCTTGCCCATGCGCCGCGCCAAATGGCTCGCCCGCAGCAATTCGGGAAGGGCGGACAGTAATCCGCCTTCGCTGACATTGGGCGGGATCTCGAGCATCAGGGCACGGATGAGATCGGCGACTGCCGCCAACCTCCTGTCATAGTCATCCAGCCTTTCGGCATCCTTGAGGGAAAATTTCGCCACCTCGCTTTTCGTGCGGCCGCCGCCCACGGCCAGATAGCGCCCATCCGCCGTCGGCAAAAAATTCGCGAGCTTGCGATGTACGATGCGAAGTCCGTGCTCATGCAATGCGAGATCGGAAATGATCTTGGGCTGCAACAGCGAAACCGTATAGCTGGCCACGGAATTGCGGAATCCCGGATGGAACTCCTCTGTCACGGCAGCGCCGCCCACGATGTCGCGGCGTTCCAGCACTATGACTTTCAAGCCGGCGCGCGCCAGGTAAAAGGCGCAGACCAGGCCATTGTGCCCGGCTCCGATGATGGCGACATCGAACGCCGTTCCAGTCATCGCGGCCTTTGTTGCGTCTGGCAGACAATCATGCGCCGCGCCCGCATTCGCGTTTGGCTAATGCCGAAAGGGGAGTCCAAAAAAATACAAGCCCGCAAAGATGACTGCCGCCAAAAGCTGCATGATAATGAGCAGCCAGAACAGCCCCTGCTCGTCTTCCCGCCTGTGCCATCGCCATCCACGATCCCATACGCCGTCTTTTGCACACTGGTAGATAACCAGCGAGAAGACCAGCCCGGCGAAAAACAGAAACACCTGCCTCCGGCTCCTAGGTTTCCTGTTGCCGGTCTTCTGCCACCGTGCTTGGTGTTCGCAGCAGGAGCGAAACAACAGATGCCAGGGCTGCAAGTCCCGCCAGCACATACAGCGCGATGCTGTAACTGTGGGTGGCGTCTTTCACGCTTCCCAGGATGTAAGGCCCGACAAAGCCCCCCAGATTGCCTATGGAATTGATGAGGGCGATGCCGCTGGCTGCCGCAGTGCCGGTGAGGAACATGGATGGCAGCGGCCAGAACGGGCCTTTGAGGCCGTAAATGCCGAAATTGGCGACCGCAATAAGTGCCACAGCAAAATAGGAGGGTCCCAACAGGCCCGCTCCAGCAAGCCCTGCGGCGGAGATCACAAGCGTAGCGACCACAAGGCTTTTGCGATGCGCCTGTACGCGGTCGGCCAGCCATCCGAACAGCACCACGCCTGCAATGCCGAACGCGAACGGGAGAGCCGAGATCGTATTGGCCTGCATGTCGTTGGCGCCCATTCCCTTGATGATCTGGGGCAGGAAGAAGGCGATGCCCAGATTGGTGGTGATGTTGGCGAAATAGACAAAGGAAAGCGCAATCACCCGGCGGTCCATCAGCGCCTTGAGTCCGGCAATGTCGTGGCTTGCGCGAATACTCCGCCCTTCGGCGGTCAATCTGCTTTTCAACCAGACCTTTTCCTCGGTGGACAGGAAAGCCGCGTCGTCAGGATGGTCCGGAAGGAATAACCAAATCGCAACTGACAGCAGAACTGTCGGCAGCCCTTCCAGAATGAACAGCCATTGCCAGGGCTTCAGACCCCAAATGCCTTTGGTTGCCAGCATAATCCAGTTGGACAAGGGACCGCCCAGTGCCAGGGATAGGGGAATTGCCACCATGAACGCCGCCGTCATGCGCGCGCGCCACGCGGAGGGAAACCAGGTTGTTAAATACAGGACCACGCCCGGAAAAAATCCCGCTTCGGCTACCCCGACCAGGAAGCGCAAGGCCGTAAAGCTGGCGGGGCCGCTGGCCAGTGCCATGGCCATGGAGAACAGGCCCCAGGTGAACATGATCCGGGCAAGCCAGCGGCGGGCGCCGAATTTCACGACCGCCAGATTGCTGGGAATCTCGAACACAAAATAGCCGATGAAGAAAAGGCCCGCACCGAAGCCAAACGCAGTCGCGGTTAGGCCAAGGTCGTGCATCATGCCGCTGGCAAAACCGATATTCACCCGATTGAGATAGGAGGCGAGATAGGCCGCCAGCAACAGCGGCAGGATGCGCCAGAACGCCTTGGTCACGACCCGCGTTTCGATGTTCCCGGTGTTTGCCATTTTTGGCTCTTGTTGTTCACGCCAGAGTTCGTTTGGACAATTCTTAAGTCAAGCCGCTTGCGGGCTTGCGACCCGCCTGGCCGGATGCCCCTGCGACAGGCTGGGCGAATCTCACGGAATGAGACGGCGGCTTGTGAGAATCCGCTGGACTTCCAGGCTCCTTGATCCAAACCTTACGGGGCAGTTTGGCGCGAGTGGACAAGTTGGCGACAAGGCTTCTGTTGGCAGTTGCAGCATTCGGGGCTCTTGCACAGGCCGCGGCCGCCGCGCCGGCTACGAGTGCGTATGAATCGGTGCTGGGCCCGACGCCCATCACCCATACGTCCAGCGCCACCTTGACGGGCGATGGCGCCGTGGTCGCAACCTTGTCGGGCAACACATTGAATATTACAGGCACATTCCAAGGCCTGTCCGCGCCGGCCACCGATGCCCATGTGATGATGGGTGAGGGCATCGGCATCCCCGGCGAACCGATCCTGGACCTTGCCGCCGGGCAGGCGGCGAGCGGCGATATCAGCGGTTCATTCCATCTCAACCGCGCCCAGCTCGCGGCACTCAAGAATGGCCATCTATATATCCAGGTGAACAGCCGGATCGGGCCGGCGCCCGGGGGCAACCTGTGGGGTTGGCTGCTGCCAGAACATGTGAAGGCGGGCCAGGACGAGCCACAGATGGGCAGCTGGTTTCTGCCGCAAGGCGAAGGCCTCAGGGCTTCACGTGGCCGTCGCAGTTCCTGACTGATTTCTGACTGGCGCGACAAGAACGAAGGGCAGGTGACGTTGTGAGCTATGCGAGCCTGAGATCGGTTTCGGTGCCGGCGCTGCTGGCTGCGGGTGTGGCCCTGGGCGGCGGCGCGGTGCTGGCACAGACACAGGGACCATTTACCGCCGCACAGGCCGATGCCGGGCGCGCCGCCTATGCGGCAAACTGCATGAGTTGCCATCAGGCAAATATGGCCGGCGAAGGCGACGCCCTGCCGCTGGCCGGAAAGACCTTTATCGCTGCCTGGGGCAATCGCAGTACGGCCGATCTGTACAACACCATCCGCACGTCCATGCCTTATGGCAATCCGGACAGCCTGAATGCGGCAACCTATGGAAATCTGGTCGCGTTCATTCTTCAGGCCAATGGCGCGACACCCGGCTCGTCCGTTTTCACGCCGGCCGCGGCAGTGAAGATCTCGACCGTCGCTTCCGGCACCGTTCCGGCGGACATCCAGCGTGGCATCCGGCAGGCCGCGGCCGCCCCGCGCGGGCGCGCCCCGGATTTTGGCGGGCCGCCGCCCAGTGCCGACAATGGTGCAGGCATGATCCGCAGCTTCGGTCAGACGGTGGTCGGCGACATCAAGAATTATGTTCCGGTGACCGACGCCATGCTGACCAGTCCACCGGATGGCGAATGGCTCATGGGACGCGGCAATTACGCCAGTTGGAGTTACAGCCCGCTGAAACAGATCGACGGCAGCAATGTCCACGACCTGCAACTGCAATGGGTTTGGGCGATGAACGAAGGCGGGGCCAACGAAACCTCGCCCATCGTGCATAACGGCATCATGTTCCTGGGCAACACCTACAACACCATGCAGGCGCTGGATGCCAAGACCGGCGAACTGTTGTGGGAGAACCGCGTCGGGCCCGCGCCAAGCCGGCCCAATTATGGCGGCATGCGCAGCATCGCGGTGTGGGGCGACAAGGTCTATTTCGCTGGCAATGACGCGGTGCTCCATGCCCTGGACGCCAGGACCGGCAAGCTGCTCTGGAGCACGCCGCTGTCGGATGTGCCTGGCCACAACAACACGAGCGGCGTGCTGGCAGTGCATGGAAAGATCATCACGGGAATGACCGGTTGCGGCCGCATCCCGGCGGCAGACCATTGCTACATCAGTGCTTATGACGCGCAGACCGGAAAGCGGGTGTGGAAATTCACCACCGTGGCGCTGACGGGCGAGCCCAATGGCGACAGCTGGGGCGGACTGGCGGATGACAAGCGTGCCGGCGCCGAAACCTGGATCCAGGGCAGCTACGACCCGGCGCTGAACCTGACCTATTGGGGTACGGCCCAGGCCAAGCCCTGGCGCCGCGACCTGCGCGGCTCAGGAGCTGGCGCAACCGACTATGCCAACTCCACGCTGGCGCTCGATGCCGATACCGGCAAGCTCAAATGGTTCTACAACCATGCGCCTGGCGAGAGCCTGGATCTGGACGAAGTGTTCGAGCGCGTTCTGATCGATCATGGCCCCGACAAGACGCTGATGACCACCGGCAAGGCGGGTATCCTGTGGAAGCTGGATCGCGTCACCGGAAAGTTCATCGACTCCCGCGAAACCGTGTACCAGAACGTGATGGCGTCCCAGGATCCCGTCACCGGCGAGCCACTGTACCGCAAGACCATCCGCGACCAGAAGGTCGACCAGTGGCTGTCATCCTGCCCCGGGCCTGAGGGCGGCAAGGACTGGCAGGCCGCGAGCTATCACTTGCCGACCGACACGATCATCCTGCCGCTCAGCCAGAGCTGCGTGCTGATGCTGGGCAATGGCTCCCAGACCTATTTCGAGATGCCGGGCACCGAGCGCAACATGGGGCGGCTATCGGCCTATCGCACCGCCGACATGAAGCCGCTCTGGAGCTTGCAGCAGCGTTCACCCTTCCTGACGGGCGTGCTGTCGACGGCGGGCGATGTGGCTTTTGTCGGCGACTATGACCGGCGTTTCCGGGCCGTGGACGTCAAGACCGGCAAGACCTTGTGGACCGTTCGACTCGGCACCACGGTGCAGGGGTATCCGATCACATTCAGCATCGACGGCAAGCAGTATGTCGCCGTCACCACCGGCCTGGGCGGCGGCAGTCCCGAAGACAAGCCGATGACGATGCTTGGGAGCATCCACCGCCCCAACAACGGCCAGGCGCTCTACGTCTTCGCGCTCCCCGACGGCAAGTGAAGATTTGGTGTCCCTCGGGACCCACGATCTATCCCGCTGAAACGGTTGAGCCTTTTCGGCAGGCTGCGCCCCATTGCCAGCCCAGCTTCCATCTGCGTCAATTCGCGGGCACTAGGCTTTCGGGGGCTAGGGTGTCTGAAGAATTGGAGGGCGCGGACTCCGCCAGAGCGGAGCCGCAATCTGCCTGTGTTGCCGCCGATCCCGCGCCCGTGGCTGATGACAATCTAATCTTCTCCAAATGTGCGTGGCGGCTGATCCCATTCATGGGGTTGCTCTATCTGGTAAGCTTCATCGACCGGACGAATGCGGGTCTGGCGGCCCACACCATGAACAAGGATTTGGGTTTCTCGCCCACTGTGTTCGGGTTCGGAGCGGGCATCTTCTTCATCGGCTACGCAGTATTCCAAGTGCCGGCCAATGTGATCCTCGAAAAAATGGGGGCGCGGCGTTGGGTATTTTACATTATGGCCGCATGGGGTTTGCTGGCAGCCTCGAACGCGCTGGTACAAAACCCGATCAGTTTTTACGTCGTGCGATTTCTTTTGGGCGTGGCGGAAGCGGGGTTTTTCCCTGGCATGTTGCTCTATCTGAACTATTGGTTTCCGAGGGGATATCTTGCGCGTTTCATCTCGTATTTCATGATCGCCCTTCCGTTATCTTTCATTATTGGCGGGCCGCTTTCCAGCCTCATCCTTGGAATGGGCGGCATGGCCGGTCTTCATGGCTGGCAATGGCTGTTCCTGTTGGAAGGCTTGCCTGCTTTCGCCCTCTCTTTCGCAGTCCTCAGATTTCTGCCGGACGGTCCGGCGCGAGCCCATTGGCTCACTTGCGGAGAGAAAAATGCGATTGCCGCGCGACTGGCGGCTGAGGAACCGTCTGGCCGGCCCGACCTGTGGCATGCTCTGCGCGATCTTCGTTTGCTTGCGCTTGGGTTTGGTACCGTCGCTATCTATGCCGCTGCCTTTGGCATCTACCTGTGGCTGCCACAAATCGTGGAGGCGATGGGCTTTTCCGGTCCCGCCACCGGCTTTGTCGTCGCATTGTGCTATCTGGCAGGTATTCCCGCGATGGTTTTGGTCGGACGTTCGAGCTCCAGAAGGGGCGAACGCATCTGGCATGCGGCGCTGCCTCTTCTGCTCTCGGCTTCGAGCCTCGCCATTGCCAGTCTTACGCAATCGAATGCACTTGTGCTCGCGGCGCTCGCTCTTGCGTTGATAGGCAATTTTGCCGGTGTTGGTCCCATTTACAGTTTACCGTCTTCGTTCCTGCGCGGCACGGCGGCGGCGGGTGGCATCGGCCTCATCGGCACCTTTGGCAATGTCGGTGCATTTTTAGGACCGACCTTCACCGGCCTGCTGTTGCAGGGAAGCGGGAATTACAGGAGCGGATTCGCAATGGATGCCATTGGATATGCGCTGGGCGGGCTCATCGTCATTGCCGTTGGCCGCGCGCTGGCGCCACGTCTGGTGGCGCCTGAACCGGTCACCGAAATCGGACATGCATAGGAATTCTCCGGTTCCAGCCCAATAGATCTAGGAGCAGTTTGGAATGGAGCTCTGGCAACTCGACGCAAGTGATCTCGCGCAGCTGATAAGGCTTGGGCAGATATCCAGCCGCGAATCGGTGACATCGTGCCTTGCGCGCACAGACGCCGTAAACGGCAAGCTCAACGCGATCGTGCGCCGGATGGACGATGAGGCGCTTGCTTCCGCCGACGCCTGCGACGCAGCCCGCGCCCGGGGCGAGGCTCTCGGCCTTCTCCATGGCGTGCCGGTAACCACCAAGATCAATGTCGACCATCGCGGTCATCCCACCGACAATGGTGTGGTCGCGCTGAAGGATTTGATGGCGCCAGAGGACGCCCCTGTCATCGCCAATTTGCGCAAGGCCGGGGCAGTGTTCATCGGCCGTACAAACGCGCCGGCCTTCTCGATGCGGATAATTTCTGAAAACGGCCTGCACGGCCGCACATTGAATCCGTTGGACAAATCGATCACACCGGGAGGGTCATCGGGCGGGGCCGGCGCGGCCGTCGCATCGGGCTTAGGGCCTATCGCGCATGGCAACGACATTGGTGGATCGGTGAGAATTCCGGCCTATTGCAACGGCATCATTGGCCTTCGCACAGGGCTGGGCCGCGTGCCGGCCTACAGCACCACGACATCCGTGCCCCGATCCATTGGTGCGCAACTGATGTCTACACAGGGACCACTGACACGCACGGTTCGCGATGCGCGTCTTGCGTTTGAGGTAATGGCGGCCGGAGACCCCCGCGATACCCGCTGGGTCGCCGTTCCACTATACGGCCCGCAGCCTCTGCGCCCGGTCCGGGTCGCAATAGCGCCAGAGCTTCCCGGTGGCTACACGCACCCCGCTCAAGCCGAAGCCGTGCGCACGGCCGGGCGGCATCTGGCAGCGGTCGGCTACGCCGTCGAAGAGGTGTTGCCACCGGAAACGGAGGAGGTCACCCGCCTCTGGCACGTGATCGGCTCGGGT
>DATKEP010000103.1:0-37517 GCA_035512055.1 Rhizomicrobium sp. | reverse complement strand
GCATCGGAGAGTATGATGAGGGGAATTCCAGCGACGCACGGGCTCAAAAGGAGCCTGTTTCTGGCTTTTGCGCTGACCGCCGGCCTGGGCTTGGCCGCCTGTTCTGACATAGACAGTTTGTTTGGCGGCGACAGCGGCGACATGACCGCTTCCGATGCCCCCACCGCGGGCAGCGGTGCCGGGGCGCCGCCCACTGCCGCCGCCGCGCCTGTGGCGATGGCCCCCAGTTCCGGCGGCGCGCCGGTCGCCACCATCACCCCGGTCACCATCGATGCGGGGGCCGATACCGGCACTGCCGTCAACAAGACCATCCAATCCCTGCGCGCCCAAGTCGCGGGCCTGCAGCAGAAGCTGGCCGCCAATTCCGCCCGGCTGGGCGATTTGCGCAACCAGGGAGCCGGCGCCGCCGGCTCCTATCAGGAGGCCAAGGCCCACATCACCACCCGCCTGCAGGTCGGCACGACCCGGGGCAATCCCGAACTTGTCGCAGAATGGAATACGGCCCAAGGCCAGCTCGACGCACTTTCCGCCAATGTGAATGCCCTCAATGCATTGGGCACCGATGTTACCAATGATAGTTCCGCCGCCCATTTCGCGCTGAACCAGATCAGCGCAACATTCAACGTCTCCGGTGCGGTGGATGAAGACCATCGCCAGCTCCAGCTTCTTGAAGACGAAACCAGCCAGACCATCGTGATGATCGACCGGTTGTTGAGCGAAGTGTCGGATGGCATCCAGCGCCAGACGGCCTACACAGCCACCGAACGCGCCAACATCACCACGTTGGCGGCCGCCATCAAGAATGGCGACTTTTATGGCGGCGGTGTCACCGGCGCTCTGGGTACCGGGGGTGTGCAAATGGCAGCGGCCGGTGCGCCGCTGGTGGTCGTGCGCTTTGATCGTCCGAACGTGGACTATCAGCAGGTACTCTACGCCGCGCTGAACCAGGCGCTGCAGAACCGGCCCGGCGCCAGCTTCCAGGTGGTGGCGGTTTCGCCCACCCGCGGCACGGCAGCCTCGGTGCAGTTCGCCCAGACCGCGGCGCGCCACCACGCCGAAGACGTGATGCGTTCCATGAGCGAAATGGGCGTACCCGCCACCCGCATGGCGGTTGCTTCGACCACCGATCCTTCCGCCACGGTCAGCGAAGTCCGCGTCTTCGTCCGCTGAATTCAGCCCGAATTCCAGAGGCCCTGCCGTTGGCGCGGCAGGGCATTTTCTTTTGCGCCCTTTTTCGTTTGTGACACGCTCTCAAAGCCGCGTAGCATTGGCCCTTGCGAGTTCATTGCCGAAGGCAGGGCGAATGTCGTTTTTCAATGTCAGTCTCAGGCTGTTGTGCGCGGCCGCCCTGGTCGCAAGCGTACTTCCGGCAAGCGCCCAGCTCACTGAAACCGCCGCCAAGCATCACATGATCGCGGCGGCCAATCCGCATGCCGCGGAAGCTGGGCTTCAGATGATGCGCGCCGGCGGAAGCGCGGTGGACGCGGCCATCGCCACGCAGATGGTGCTGGGACTGGTCGAGCCGGAATCGTCCGGCATCGGCGGCGGCGCCTTCATGCTGGTCTATGATCCCGCGACCAGGCACACCACCAGCTTCGATGGCCGGGAGATGGCGCCGGCCTCGGCCACGCCGACCATGTTCCTGGACGCCAACGGCCAGCCGCGCAACAAGGGCGAGGCCATTCCCGGTGGCCTGTCGGTGGGCATTCCAGGCGTCGTGAAGATGCTTTGGATGGCGCATGCCAAATACGGCAAGCTGCCATGGGCGAAATTGTTCGAGCCGGCAATCAAGCTTGCGGATGACGGCTTTCCCGTGGGCCCGAAGCTTGCGCGCACCGTCAATTATTTCGGCCGCGGCGCCCAGATGCCCGACATAAGAGCGCATTTCTATCATCCCGACGGCACGCCATTGCGCGAAGGGGAAATCTACAAGGACCCCGAATATGCGGCCGCCCTGCGCAAGATCGCCAAGGAAGGCCCGGACGGCTTTTACAAGGGTGAGATCGCAAGTGCGATCGTGGATGCTGTTCACCATGCGCCAAAGAACCAGGGCGGCATGACCTTGGCCGATCTTGCCAACTACCAGCCCAAGGAACGCGAACCGGTGTGCGGCGATTACCGCGAATATCGTCTCTGCTCGATGGGACCGCCTTCCTCGGGCGGCATCGCGGTGTTGCAGATATTGGAGATGCTGCAAAAATTTTCGCCCGATCAGCTGACGCCGAACACGGTGAGCGGCGCCCATCTCTTCGCCGAGGCCAGCCGCCTGGCTTATGCCGACCGCGCGCAATATCTGGGCGATCCCGCCTTCGTGGATGTGCCGGTGAAGGGATTGCTGGACAAAAACTATATCTCCAGCCGCGGCGCGCTGATCGATCCCGCCCATGACATGGGAACGGCCGTGGCCGGCAATCCACCGCAGAAGCATGCCGCGCTTGCGCCGCAGATCTCGCCTGTCCTGCACGGCACCAGCCACATGACCATTGTCGATGACACGGGCGAAGTCGTGGCCATGACGACTTCGGTAGAGTCGGTGTTCGGCGCCGAGATCATGGTGAAGGGCTTCATGCTGAACAACACGCTCACCGACTTTTCCTTCCAGCCGGTGCGCGATGGAAAGCCCGTGGCCAATGCGCCGGGACCGGGCAAGCTGCCCTTGTCGGCGATGTCGCCCACCATTGTCTTCGACAAGAAGGGCAGCTTCCTGGTGTCGGTGGGCTCACCCGGCGGCCCTGCCATCATCGATTATGTGGCGCAGATCCTGATCGGCATTCTGGACGCGCATATGAGCCCAAAGGATGCGCTCGCCATGCCGCATGAGATCAACATGAACGGGTCCACGCTGCTGGAAAAATCTCCGGCCTCGGACGCCCTGGCCGCTCAGCTCACGGCGATGGGACACTCGGTCCAGGTGCCGCAGGTCGAAGGCAGCGGGTTGCATGGCATCGAAAAGACCCTGGACGGCTATATCGGCGCCGCCGACCCACGCCGCGACGGCATCGCCCTGGGGGACTAAAAGGAGCAGATTCCCTACAAAACCTACGACCCTGGATAGTAACCTCTTAACGAGGACCACCATAAACATGTGTTAGCCCCTGTCCTGACTGACCCTAGGGGGGCGTTCTGGATGGGGCTCGGGGGTTGGGGACATGCTTCCGGGCCCTTCTTTTTTCCAGCCCAAAACAAAGCGTTAGGCCTGTGCGGGGCCATCCGGCAAAAGCGACGAATTTCCAGTCCATCGGCGGGCCGGTCGTTGACAGGGCCGGGCTCGCCCCCTAAAAACCGGCCTCTTTTCGGCCTTCGGTCCAAATCTGGAGGCTTTTTTCGGAGCCTGAAACCCATGAAGCGCACCTATCAGCCGAGCAAACTCGTGCGCAAGCGCCGCCATGGTTTCCGTTCGCGCATGGCCACCGCCGGCGGCCGCAAGGTTCTGAACCGCCGCCGGGCTTCCGGCCGCAAGAAGCTTTCGGCCTGACGGCCAGTTTGGGCCAGCCGGGCGAACAACCCCCGGAGCGCGAGACCATCGCGCAATCAACGGAAGTAACGACCGTGGAACGCCTGAAAAAGCGCGCCGATTTCCTTAGGGCAGCGCGGGGAGTCCGCCGCGTCGAGGGCGCTGTGACACTCGAAACCACTCCCACGCCCAGGAAAGCAGCCCGGGCCGATGCCTTGCGCGTGGGTTTTACCGCCAGCAAGAAGATCGGCAATGCGGTCACCCGCAACCGGGCCAAGCGGCGGTTGCGCGCCGCTGCGTCGCAACTGCTGCCCCTTTTGGGGCGTGGCGGCCATGACTATGTTCTGGTCGCGCGCGGCACCACCGTGGCACGTCCGTTTCCGGCCCTGCTGAAAGATATCACAACGGCACTGAGAGCGGCGCACCGCAAGCTGGACGCGAAAGCCGGAGAGGGTCATGGCTGAATTGTTGGTCGCGCTTTTATCCGCGCCGATTCGCGTCTATCGCCTGCTGATCTCGCCCTTGATGCCGCATGTCTGCCGCTTCCAGCCGAGCTGCTCGATCTATGCGCTGGAAGCGCTCAACCTGCACGGGCCCGTCAAGGGATCATGGCTGGCCGCGCGCAGGCTTTCGCGCTGCCATCCCATAAGCTGGCTCGGCGGTTCGTCCGGCCTTGATCCCGTTCCTCTTTCAAAGACCCAACATCCATGAACAACAACAAGAATGTCATTCTGGCCATCGCGATGGCGGCCGCGGTGCTGTTGATGTGGCAATATTTCGTGGCAGCACCGGCGATGCGGGCCGAACAGGCGCGGCAGCAGGCCCTGAGCCATCAGCAAAAAACCGCGGCGCAGGCTGCACGTCAAGCAAGTTCCCAGAGCAATCCTCAGTCCGCGCCCGCGTTGCCCGGCATTTCGACGGGTTCGGCGCATCTCGATCGCACGGCAGCGCTGAAAGCTGGCGGCCAGCGCGTGGCGATCGATGGGCCGATGGTGGATGGTTCCATCCTGCTCAAGGGTGCTCGCTTTGACGATCTGCGCTTGCGGACATATCGCGAGAGCATCGACCCCAAAAGCCCGGAGATCGTGCTGCTCGCCCCCAAGGGCACCGACTATCCCTACTCCGCCACCTTCGGCTGGGTCGGCGCCACCGGCATGCCGGATGACAACAGCCAATGGACGCAAGTGAATGGCGGCACGCTTTCGCCCGGCCATCCGGTGACACTGTCATGGGACAATGGCCATGGCCTGGTCTTCACCCGCGTCATCGCCATCGACAATCAGTACATGTTCACCGTCACCGACAGCGTCGCCAACAAGAGCGGCCAGGCGGTGACGCTTTTTCCCTATGCCACGGTGGAGCGGCAGGGCATCCAGAAGGACGAATCAAGCCTCTATCTGCATGTCGGCTTTGTCGGCGTCGCCAATGGCAGCGAGGTCGATGCCAACTACAAGGACTTCAAGGATCCCGGTACCCCGCCCAAGACCTTTGGTTCCAGCGGCGGCTGGACCGGCATCACCGACAAATTCTGGATGGCGGCGGTCGTGCCGCCGCAGAACGAGCCTTTCAATGGCGCCTATCTCGGCGCCAAGACGCCGGCCGGCGTGGATGCCTATCAGGCCAACTACCGGCTGAATGCGCGCAACCTCGCTCCGGGCCAGGCTACCAGCGTCACCCAAAGACTGTTCGCCGGCGCCAAGGAGGTCGATATCCTGCGCGGCTATCAGGACAATCTCCGCATCAGTCACTTCGACAATGCAGTGGATTGGGGCTGGTTCTGGTTCCTCACCCGGCCCTTCTTCTGGGTGCTGGACCATCTCTACAAGCTGTTCGGCAATTTCGGCCTGGCCATTCTGGGGCTGACCGTCGTGGTCAAGCTGGTCTTTTTCCCGCTCCAGACCGCGTCGTTCCGCTCGATGAGCAAGATGAAGAAGCTGCAGCCGCAGATGGAAGCGCTGAAGAAGCAGCACAGCGACGATCCGCAAAAATTCCAGATGGCGGTGATGGAGCTTTACAAGCGCGAAAATGCCAATCCGCTGTCGGGCTGCGTGCCGATCCTGCTCACAATTCCGGTGTTCATCGCCCTCTACAAGGTTCTCTTCGTCACCATCGAAATGCGCCAGGCGCCTTTCTATGGCTGGGTCCACGACCTGTCCGCGCCCGACCCCACGTCGCTGTTGAACCTGTTCGGCCTGCTGCCCTACGACCCGCACGCGGTGCTTCCGAACTTCCTGCTGATCCTGTCGGTCGGCGTGTGGCCTATCGTGATGGGTTTCACCCAGTTCCTGCAGAGCAAGCTCAATCCCGCACCCACCGATCCGGTGCAGGCCCGCATGTTCACCTTCATGCCCATTATCTTCACCTTCATGTTCGCAGCACTGCCGGCCGGCCTGGTGATCTATTACTGCTGGAACAATTTCCTCACCCTGATCCAGCAGACGATCATCATGAAGCGCGAGGGCGTGGAGATTAAGTTCTTCGAGAATCTCACGGGCAAGAAACAAGAATCATGAACGATGCGGAGGAAGCCGCGCGCAAGCTGTTCGCGGGTCCTTGCGATTTCGTCTGGGGCGCGACATCGGCGCAGAACCTGCCGCCCGAGACGCTGAACGAGATCGCCTTTGTCGGCCGTTCCAATGCCGGCAAGTCCAGCCTGATCAACGCGCTAACCGGGCGCAAAAGCCTGGCCAGGGTTTCGCAGACACCCGGCGCCACCCGCCAGATCAATTTCTTCAAGCTGGCGGACCGGCTGATGCTGGTGGACCTGCCCGGTTATGGCTTCGCCAAGCGCTCCAAGAGCGAAGCCGAGCAGTGGCAGGAGATGATCTTTTCCTATCTGAGGAGCCGGGCGCGCCTCAGGCGCGTGGCGCTTCTGATCGACGCCCGGCGCGGGGTTATGGACAGCGACCGCGAGGTCATGGCGCTGCTCGACCGGACGGCAGTCTCCTATGGCCTGGTGCTGACCAAGGCCGATGAACTCAAAGCCGGCGACCGCGCCGCGGCACTGGACAAGGCCGCGACCGAGACCAGCCGCCACACCGCGGCCCTGGCTGACGTCCAGTTAACCTCTGCGCAGTCCGGCGACGGCATTGCGGGCTTGCGCGTCCACCTCGCCGCCCTGGCCCAATAAAAGCTTGGGAAGCCCGCGCAGGCCGCGCTATAAGGCGCCGCTTTTCACCCAACTGGGCGCCCCATGGCCGGATCATCCGACGAACCCGAAGACCGGAACCTGCGCACCCTGGCGCGCTGGCGCCAGACCGGCAGGGTGCTGGTCGAGGCGCTGCCCTACATCCTCAACTACGACCAGAAGACGATCGTGGTGAAGTATGGCGGCAACGCCATGACCGGCACCGGCGCGCATGACTTCTCCCAAGACATCGTGCTGATGAAGCAGACCGGCATCGATCCGGTGGTCGTGCATGGCGGCGGCCCTCAGATCGGGGCGATGCTCAAGAAGCTCAACATCAACTCCACATTCATCGACGGCTTGCGCGTCACCGACGAAGCGGCGGTGGAAGTGGTGGAAATGGTGTTGACCGGCTCGATCAACAAGCAGCTTGTCACCAGCATCAATGCAGCGGGCGGCCGCGCGGTCGGGCTCTCCGGCAAGGACGGCAATCTGGTGATTGCCCGCAAGTTGGCCATGACCAAAATCGATCCTGTAACCGGCCAAATGATAGACGTGGATCTCGGCTTTGTCGGCGAACCCGCCATGGTCAATCCGGAAGTCCTGCACTCCATCATGAAGTCCGAAATCATTCCGGTGATCGCGCCGATCGGCGTGGGCTCCAGGGGCGAGACATTCAACATCAACGCCGATACCGTGGCGGGTGCGGTGGCGGGTGCTCTGAAGGCCGAACGCCTGGTCCTGCTGACCGATGTGGAAGGCGTGCTCGACCAGGACAAGAAGCTGATCCCGCGGCTATCCGTGCGCGAGGCCCGCGGGCTGATCGCCAATGGCACAATTTTCGGCGGCATGATTCCCAAGATCCAGACCGCCATCGATGCGGTGGAAGGAGGCGTCCATGCGGCCGTCATCCTGGACGGGCGCATCCCCCATGTCCTTCTGCTCGAACTATTCACCGAGCATGGCGCGGGCACGCTCATCACTGCCGACTAGGCCATGGCGCGGATTGCCTTGGCGCTATTGGTTATGGGGCTGATGTCGCTCCCGGCTCAGGCGGGGCTGACCCTCTGCAACCGCACCAGTTACGTGCTTTATGCCGCGACCTCGGCGATCCAGTCGCCCAAGAGCCAGACCCAGGGCTGGACCCGCATTGCACCCGGAGATTGCCAGGTCGCGCGCAAGGAAGCGCTTAGGGCCGAAGCCTATCTGGTCCATGCGCGCACCTCGCTCGCCCATTCCGGGCCGCCGCGCGCCTGGGGCGGTGCTTATCCGGTCTGCGTGAAGGACGCCGATTTCACCATCCAGCAGGCGGTGACTGCGCCCTATTGCGGCGCCGACGACACCTTCCCCCTTCCCTTCGCGGCCCTGGACAATCACGGCAAGACAAACTGGACCATGAATTTCGACGAGCAGCCGGCGATGACCATGACGCAGGCCCAGCTTGCCGGGGTCAAGCGGCTGCTCAAGGACAGTGGCTACCCGATCGCGCGCATAGACGGCAGTCCCGACAAGGTCACCGGCGCGGCCCTGGCCGATTTCCGCAAACGCATGCATTTTGCTGCCGATGCCGGCAATGCCGAACTGTTCACGGCGCTGGAGCAGGAAGCCCGCAGAAAGACGGCACCAGCCGGTTATACCGTGTGCAATGACGGGCGCGAGGCCCTGCTGGTGGCGCTTGGCCAGACGGACAAGGGCACGGCCGGTTCACAGGGCTGGTGGACGGTCGAGCCCGGCGCCTGCGCCAGGGCCATTACCACGCCGCTCGACAGTGACTGGGTCTATATCATGGCCCAGCGCAAGTCGGGAGGCACGCTGGTCGGGGGTCCGCAGCGTTTCTGCACCACCATGGCGGCATTCGAAATCCGCGGCAATGCGAACTGCGTGGCGCGCGGCTTCACGGATTCCGGCTTTGCCGCCACGCGCACCAAGGGTCTGGCCGGCTATGTCGCCCATATCGGCCCGGCAGGCCTAAATCGCGGTTCCTGAACAGGTTTCAGGCCGAAATGTTGAAATAATTGAGATGCCAGCGCATCTCTTCCTTGCTGAGGGGAAAGCCGACACCGCCGCGCGCCGGCAGAATGTCGCGCGTGGGCAGTTTCATCACGAAGGTCTGAATCTTGAACGCCACCCGCATGGACAAATGGGTGTGCCAGACCAGAGCCACGAGCGGCTTGGCATTGCCGGCCGACAGGATCTTCTTCACCGTCTGTTCGCTGACATTGGCCAGTTGCGCCAGCGCCAGGGCCACCGTCTCCCTCTGACCGGCCTGGGCCACTTGTTCCAAGAAGGCACCGTCCAGACGACCTTCCTTGCGCGCCAAAGCCACGGTCTCCGCCGGCGCCATCTTGTCACTTGATGGCACAGTCTCCGCCAGCCGCGCGCGCAGCTCGCGGTTCAGGTGAATGCGGGTGGCGTCCGACAGGTCGGCACGCGCCGCAAGCTTTTCCAGGATGGAAGCGCCCACCAGCGAACCGATGCGGCGGATGGCGCGCGCCGACAGGTCGGCACGAAGCGCCAGCGGCATCTGCCAGGAATTGATGTCCTCCGCCTGTTCGATGATGCGGTCCATCGTCTCCTTGCGAATCTTCGCATCCGCATTGACCAGCAGCGCGGCCACAGCGGGAACGTCCAGCGACTGCACCAGCCGGTCGCTGACCGTTTCGCTGACCGGCCGGCGGCTGGCAATGGCGGTGAGAATCTCCTGCACCTGGCCGCAGGCAATGATTTCGATCAGGTCGGCATCGGAAAGCAGCGGCGAATATTGCAGGATGGGAGCCGCCACGATGCTGTTGATGTCATGGGCGAGCATCAACACTACTTCCCTGGGGATGCAGTCCAGCCTCTTGATTTCTTCCGCAAGCAATGCGCGGACCCGCACGGAGGCATCGCGCGCCAGGCATTCCAGTGTCTCGAGCGTCAGCGCGAAGATATGCGAACTCTCCCGCTCCGACAGGCCGGGCATCAGGCGGCCGATCTTGACCGCAAGTTCCGCGCGCACATCCTCGACGTCGTCGTCGGCCAGCATCCGGTTGGTGGCGGCCGGCGCCGCCGGATTGGCGGCGACGGCGGCGCGCACGGCGGGCGAGCCGTTCTGGGCAAGATATTGCAGCACATCGGCGCCGGCATCGGTGCGGCTGGCGAGGTCAGCGGTGCCACCGCCGCTCTGCTGTTCGCGCCGGGTGCGGATGTCGAGAATGTCTAGTGCGTCGCGCGGATCAAGGCCCGGGCGCAACGCGAGGCGGCGTGATGTTCGGTCCATTATTGTCCTGTTTTGCCTCCCTTTCCCCCGATTTCCGATTGTGCGGCTTGCGGCTTTAACAGGCACTAAAGAGGGATGGTGCACGGCCGTTAACGGTGCTTGCGTGTGGACGATGGCCACGCCATGTTCTGGCCCCATGGAAAGCCTGAATATTGCGGAAACCGGCATGGCAGGGCGCGGACCGGCGCCCGATTTCCGCCATATCCGCGACTGGATCTTCGATCTGGATAACACACTCTACCGGGCCGATAACGGCATTTTTGCCCAGATCGAAGCCCGCATGACCGACTATGTGATGGCGTTCCTCAAGCTCGGGCGCGAGGAGGCCTATGCGCGGCAGAAGGAACTATATCGCGCTTACGGCACCACTCTGAACGGGCTGATGAAGGAGCATGGCGCGGAGCCCGAAGACTATCTGCATTATGTGCACGACATCGACCTCTCGAGCCTGGTATCCGATGCGGCGCTGGCTGAAGCCATTGCGCGGCTGCCGGGGCGGCGCTTTGTCTTCACCAATGGCTGCCGCGATCATGCCGCGCGGATTCTCGACCGGCTTGGGATGTCCGAACTGTTCGACGCGGTGTGGGACATCCGCAGCATGGATTTTGCGCCCAAACCGGAGCCGCGCGCCTATGCCAGTGTCGTGGAAGGCGCGGGGGTAAGCGCGGTCACTGCGGCCATGTTCGACGACATAGCCCGCAACCTGGCTCCGGCGCGGGCCATGGGCATGACAACGGTCTGGCTCAAGACGGATGCGCCCTGGGGCAAGCATGGCCCCTTGATGGATGTGGCAAGCGGCGATATCGACCATGAGACAGATAATCTCACCCAGTTTCTGCACACGATCAGGATTTGAGCATGAGCGATTTGAGCACCGCGATTAACGCCGCCTGGGAGAAGCGCGACCAGCTTAGCGCTTCAGCCGCGGGCGCGGAACGCGATGCGGTGGAGGCCGCGCTTGACGGCCTGGACGATGGTTCCTTGCGCGTGGCGGAGAAGATCGACGGCCATTGGAAAGTGCATGAATGGCTGAAAAAGGCCGTGCTGCTGTCCTTCCGCCTGAGCGACATGAAGCTGATCTCCGGGGCGCCGGGTGAAGCGGTGTGGTGGGACAAGGTCGATTCCAAATTCCTGGGCTGGGACGAGGCCAAATTCCGTGGCGCGGGCTTTCGCGCGGTGCCGGGCGCGGTCGTGCGCCGCTCGGCCTTCATCGCCAAGGGTGCGGTCTTGATGCCCAGCTTCGTCAATGTCGGTGCGCGTGTCGGCGAAGGCACCATGATCGACACCTGGGCCACGGTCGGTTCCTGCGCCCAGGTCGGCGCCCATTGCCACATTTCGGGCGGCGCGGGGCTGGGCGGGGTGCTTGAGCCGCTTCAGGCCTCTCCCACCATCATCGAGGACAATTGCTTCGTCGGCGCGCGTGCCGAAGTGGCGGAAGGCGTGATCGTGGGCGAAGGCAGCGTGCTCAGCATGGGCGTCTATCTGTCGGCCTCAACCAAGATCGTGGACCGCGCCTCGGGCGAAGTCCATCTGGGCAAAGTGCCGCCCTATTCGGTGGTGGTGTCGGGGTCGCTGCCGTCCGGCAAAGGACCGAATCTTTACTGCGCGGTCATCGTCAAGCGGGTGGACGAAAAGACCCGCGCCAAGACCTCGATCAACGAATTGTTGCGCGACTGATGGCGATCGCTTCCATAGACGCGCTGGCGCTGGCGCAGGCCCTGATCCGACGTCCTTCGGTGACTCCCAAGGACGCGGGAGCGCTCAACATACTGGAAGCGGTGCTGAAAGAGCTTGGCTTTGTCACCCATCGCCTGCCCTTCGGCGATGTGGACAATCTCTATGCCCGCCTGGGCCAGGAGGCGCCGCATTTCTGCTTTGCCGGCCACACCGATGTCGTGCCGGTCGGTGAAGGCTGGAAGGCCGATCCCTTTGCCGCCGAGGTGCGCGACGGCGTGCTTTACGGTCGCGGCGCCGCAGACATGAAGTCGGCCATTGCTGCATTCGTCGCCGCGGTGGCGCGCAACCAGACGCCCAAGGGCTCAATCAGCCTGTTGATCACGGGTGACGAGGAAGGCCAGGCCGTCAATGGCACCGTCAAGCTTCTGGAATGGCTGAAGGGCCGGAGCGAGCACATCGATCACTGCATCGTGGGCGAGCCGACCGGCGTGGGCCGGGCCGGCGACACCTTGAAGATCGGCCGGCGCGGTTCAATCAATTTCAAGGTCACGGTAACCGGGGTGCAGGGCCATGTCGGTTATCCGCAAAAGGCCAAGAACCCGATCCCTGTGCTGGCCGAACTGGTGACCCAGCTCGCCTCTCACAAGCTGGACAAGGGAACGGAGCATTTCGATCCCTCGACGCTTGCCTTCACTACGATGGATGTGGGCAATGACGCCACCAATGTCATTCCGGCCGAGGCGCGCGCGGGCTTCAACATCCGCTTCAATGACAAGCATACGCCCGAAAGCCTGACAAACTGGGTCAAGGACCGGGCCTTGCGGATGTCCGAGGAGTCCGGCTGCCGGATTGACGTAACCGCCGTGACCAGCGGCGTTGCGTTTCTCACCGCGCCGGGCAAATTCACCCAGCTGATCAGTGACACGGTGGCCAGCATTACCGGCCAGTCGCCTTTCTTCTCCACCAGCGGGGGAACGTCGGACGCCCGCTTCATCAAGGATGTCTGCCCTGTGGTGGAACTGGGCCTGGCCGGCGCGACCATGCACAAGGCCGATGAATGCGTGCCGGTGGCCGAGATTCATGCCCTGACTGAGATTTACGCGGCGATCCTGGCCGCCTATTTCGCCAAGCCGCCCATCGAACAGCGCGGCGACCGGCATCATTGACTTGGTTGTCATGCCTGCGAAAGCGGGCATCCAACTTCAAATATCACGATCAAAACAAAGTTGGATTCCCGCGCGCGCGGAAATGACAAAATTGCCTCTTAATCCACCTAGTATTCCACCCGCACCAGATAAAGCCCTTCCGGCGGAGAGACCGGACCACAGGCGGCACGGTCGCGTGCCTCCAGAGCCTTCTTCACATCCAGCGGTGTCCACTTGCCTTCGCCGACCAGCTTCAGTGTGCCGGCAAAGGAGCGGATCTGGTGGTGCAAGAAGGATCGCGCACTCGCCTCGATATGGATCTCGTCGGCGCGGCGGCTGACATCCAGCCTGTCCAGGGTCTTGACCGGCGACTGGGCCTGGCATTCGGCGGCACGAAAAGTCGTGAAATCATTCTGGCCGACCAGGAATTGGGCCGCAGCGTGCATCGCCTCCGCATCCAGCCTGACCGATACATGCCAGACGCGACCGTTTTCCAGCGCCGGCGGGCTGCGGCGGTTGAGGATGCGCAACAGATAGTGCCGCGCGGTGGCCGAAAAGCGGGCATGGAAGTCAGCATCCGCGACGGCCGCATCCAGCACCGAAACGGGATCGGGCTTGAGGTGAAAGTTGAGCGCATCGCGGACCTTGCCCGGCTCGAATTGCTTGACCAGATCGAAATGCGCGACCTGCCCCAGCGCATGCACGCCCGCATCGGTGCGGCCGGCGCCGGTCACCGTCACCAGTTCGCCGGAAAGTTTTTCGATCGCCGCTTCCAGCGCGCCCTGGACGGAAGGCCCGTTGTCCTGGCGCTGCCAGCCGACAAAGGGCGCGCCGTCATATTCCAGTGTCAGGCGATAGCGCATCAGGAGAAGCGCGTGCCGGGCGGGAGCGGAAAACCTTTCAGCAGCTCGCGCGCCTCCATGACGCCCTTGCCGGCGCGCTGGACCTTCGTGAGTTTCAGCGCGCCCTCTCCGCAAGCCACCGTCAGATCGTCGGTGATGACTTCACCTGGTGCGCCGCGATCCACGACCGGCATGGCATAAAGGATTTTCAGCCGCTCGCCCTTCACTTCGGAAAAGGCGCCCGGCGACGGCGCAAGACCCCGGATCAGACAGTCGATTTCGCCCGCGCTTTTCGACCAGTCGATGCGGGCCTCGTCCTTGCTGATTTTTTTGGCGTAGGTCACGCCATCGGCGCTTTGGGCCCGCGGCGTCACCGCGCCGCGCTCCAGCGCGCCAAGCGCGCGCGCCATCAGATCGGCGCCAAGTCGCGACAGCTCGGCGGCCAGATCACCGCTGGTCTTGCGGCCGATGCGAACCTTCTCCGCCATCAGCACCGGGCCCGTATCGAGCCCCTCGTCCATCTGCATCACCATCACGCCGGTTTCCTGGTCGCCGGCCATCACCGCGCGCTGGATGGGAGCAGCACCTCGCCAGCGCGGCAGAAGCGAGCCATGCAGATTGAAGCAGCCCAGCCGAGGCGCCTGCAGGATCGCCTTGGACAGAAGCAGGCCATAGGCCACCACGATGGCGGCATCGAGATCAAGCGCGGCAAATTCTTCCCGTTCCGCCGCGCCTTTCAGCGAGAGCGGCGTGCGCACGGGAAGGCGTGCGCTTTCGGCGAATTTGTGGACGGGCCCCGGCTCCAGCGCCATGCCGCGGCCCGCAGGCCGCGGGGGCTGGGAATAAACGCAGGCCATGTCGTGACCCTGGGCGATCAACTCGGCGAGCGTGGGCACCGCGAAATCGGGGGTGCCCAAAAATGCCAGCCGCAAGGTCATGCGATCAGGCAGTCTCTTTGAGCTTCTTGGCCTTGGTCAGCTTCTTGAGCGCCATCGAGCGCTTCAGCCGCGATAGATGATCGATGAACAGTATACCGTTCAAATGATCCATCTCATGCTGCAGGCAGGTGGCAAGCAGCCCGTCGGCTTCCAAGAGCTGCTTGTTGCCTTCGCGGTCCAGATATTCGGCCTTGATACGGGCGGGGCGTTCGACATCGTCCCAGATTTCGGGCACCGACAGGCAACCTTCTTCAAACACCGCGGTTTCTTCCGAAGCCCAGAGAATCCTGGGATTGATGAAGGCGCGCGGGTTCTTCTTGCCCTGCTTCTGGTCGAGATCGATCACGATCACGCGCACAGGGACTCCGACCTGTACAGCCGCCAGGCCGATGCCTTCGGCCGCGTACATGCTCTCGGTCATGTCGTCCACCAGCGCACGGATTTCCGCATCCACCCTCTCGACATCGGTCGAGACGGCTTTGAGGCGCGGATCGGGCGCGGTAAGAATGGGGCGGACGGTCATGGGCTGGAAATAGGCGCACCGTTTCGGGCGGTCAAGCTCCGGCAGCCCTCTGGGGTCGGAAATCTATGGAATCGTGGCAAATCTTGCTCCTGATCGCGGCCGGTCTTCTGGCGCTGATTAGCATCGTCTTTGTTCAGCGCAAACCAAGCGGCTCTGAACCGTCTGCCCCTCTTGACCCACGCCTAGATGTGGTGATCGCAGGGTTGGGGGCGATACAAGGCCGCCTTCAGGAGGCAACCGAGGCACAGGGGCAACTGCAACGCACTCTGGGAGAGCGGCTGGCGGCACTCGAAAATCGGGTGGGCGAAAGCCTCCAGGACAGCACCGAAAGAACCGGAAAGGCGCTGGGCGGCATCACCGAAAGGCTCAATGTGATCGACCAGGCGCAGGCCAACATCAGCGCCCTTTCAGGCCAAGTCGTGAGTCTGCAGCAGATATTTTCCGACAAACAGCAGCGTGGTGCATTTGCGCAGGACATCATGGAGAGCATCGTCTCCGATCACATGTCGCCCGATCAGTATGAGTTCCAGGCCAAGTTGAGCAATGGGAAGATCGTGGACTGTGCCATCCGAATTCCCAATGTCGAGGCACGAATCGTGGTGGATTCCAAGTTCCCTCACGAAGGTTTTGAAGCCTTGCGTGCTGCGGAGAACGAGGACGTTCGCAAGGCGGCCATGGCTCAAATCCGCAACGATATACAAAAGCATGTGAAGGATATTTCGGAGAAATATCTCATTCCGGGTGAGACTCAGACTCCGGCAATCATGTTCGTGCCTTCCGACGCAATGTATGCGGAACTGCATGCGAATTTTGCGGAGATCCTGAAACGCGCACGCCAAAGCCAGGTTGTCGTGGCCAGCCCGCATGTGTTCATGCTGGTCGTTACGACGCTTTTGGGGCTAATGCGGGACGCCAAAATGCGCGAACAAGCGCAGGAAATTCAGCGCGAGGTAGGGCTGTTGCTTAAGGACGTGCGCCTCCTGGCCGAACGGGTCGGCGAACTGCGCACGCATTTCGACCGCACATCAAAAGACATTGGCGAGATCGAGAAGCCGATGACGCGCATAACAGGCCGCGCCGAGCGGATCGAAAAGGTGGAGCTGGCCCCGCCGGACGACACCAAAAGCCTGACTTAAAGCGCGCGGCGGGCCTTGAACGCCGCGCTCAATGTGCCTTCGTCGAGGTAATCCAACTCCCCGCCCACCGGCACACCATGGGCCAGGCGCGTCACTTTCATGTCGCCCAAGATATCCATGAGGTAATGCGCGGTCGTCTGACCTTCGACGGTTGCGTTCATTGCCAGGATCACTTCGTCCACGCCTTGCTTCACGCGTTCCAGCAGATTGGCAACATTCAGCCGTTCGGGCGTCACGCCATCGAGTGCCGACAGCGCCCCGCCCAGCACATGATAGCGGCCACGGAAAACGCTCGCCCGCTCCAGCGCCCACAGGTCGGCGACATCTTCCACAACGCACAAAATATGCGGATCG
Source organism: Rhizomicrobium sp. (assembly GCA_035512055.1). Lineage (GTDB taxonomy): Bacteria > Pseudomonadota > Alphaproteobacteria > Micropepsales > Micropepsaceae > Rhizomicrobium. Next base: position 21,062 of record DATKEP010000103.1, on the reverse strand, counting down.
CGGCGCGGGTCGCTGCAGATGGCGCAAGGCGACTGGGTATCGAGATTGCCGCACACTTCGCAAGCGAGAATGGCGTCAGCCGCCTCGCGCAAGGCATCGGCCAAAGGCTCCAGCAGCGTGTCGCGCTTCTTGAGCAGGGCCAGCGCGGCGCGGCGTGCCGAGCGCGGGCCCAGTCCTGGCAGCTTGGAAAGCAGCTGGATCAGCCGCTCGATCTCGGAACCGATGGCGGGCATGCCTTACACCCTGTCATGGCCGGCCAGCGCCAGCGCGAGCCGGCCACCCACGACTGGGCGCGGCAGGGTGCCCTGAGTAGCGATACTATTCATTCTTCGTCGTTATCCAGCATGGCGGGCGCGATCTCGTCCTTGACGGTGTCCCGCACCGCCACGATTTCCGCGCCCGGAAACCGGTCCAGCACGGCGCGCACCATCGGCTCTTGCGCCACGGCTTCAAAGCGCGCCGTCTTGGCCGCCAGCTTCTGCTCGGCCAACGTCGGCGCCCCGCCCTGGCTGGCGATTGAAACCGTCCAGCGCTCGCCGGTGGCGGCGCGCAGCTTGGTCTGCAGATCGTTCGCCAGCGTGCGCGGCGCGCGTGCTGTGGGGCGAATTTCGATCAAGCCAGGCTCCAGCCGCACCAGATGGACATTGTGTTCCAGATTGACGCGCAATTCGGAACGCGGCTCGCACAAGGCGACAACGTCTTCCAGCCTGCGGATGGAGGCCGTCGGCGCGCCTTCCGGCACCGGCGCGCGCGCCGGCATGGCCGAGCTGCCGGCAACCGGCGCCCGCGACGCCGACGATGGCGCGGGTGCTGTGCTGCCGCGCGATGCCGGCACCGCGCCGCCATCGAGCAGGTCCTTCACCAGCTTGTCAGTGGGCGGTAGTTCGGCCGCATAGGCAAGCCGGATCAGAGCCATCTCGCAGGCCGAGATCGGTCTGGTGGCGTCACGCACTTCGAACAGGCCCTTCAGCAATAGCTGCCAGGCACGCGTCAGCGAGGCGACCGGCAATTTCGCCGCCAGCTCGGCTGCGCGCTTGGCCTCGCCCGAACCGCCATCGAAGAAGCCTTGTGCCGCAGGCGCAACTTTCACCCGCGTCAGAAAATGCGTGGTCTCCAGCAGATCTTGCATCACCGCAAGCGGGTCGGCGCCGGCGTCATACAGGCCCTGGAGATCGGTAAGGGCGTCGGCGATCCTGCCCTCCATCAGCTTTTCAAAAATATCCAGCACCCTGCCCCGGTCGGCCAGGCCCAGCATCTCGCGAACGGTTTCCGCCGTGATCATCTCGCCTTCGCCATGCGCGATCGCTTGATCAAGCAGGGAAAGCGAATCGCGCGCCGAGCCTTCGGCGGCACGGGCGATCAGCGCCAGCGCGCCTTCCTCGATCTTCACCTTCTCCTTTTCCGCCAGCGTCGCCAGATAGGCCGCAAGCTCGGCGCTGTCGATGCGGCGCAAGTCGAAACGCTGGCAGCGCGACAGGACCGTGACCGGCACTTTTCGGATTTCGGTGGTGGCGAAGACGAACTTCACATGCGGCGGCGGCTCTTCCAGCGTCTTCAGCAGGCCGTTGAAGGCCTGCTTGGAAAGCATATGCACCTCGTCGATGACATAGACCTTGTAGCGCGCAGCCACTGGCGCATAGCGCACGCCTTCGATGATCTCGCGGACATCGTCGATGCCGGTGCGCGATGCCGCGTCCATCTCCTGCACATCGACGTTGCGCGATTCGGAAATCGAAATGCAGGGCTCGCAGACACCGCAAGGATGGATGGTCGGCTGCGTGCGCTTGCCGTCGGGGCCGATGCAGTTGAGCGCGCGCGCAATGATGCGCGCGGTGGTGGTCTTTCCCACCCCCCGCACCCCCGTCAGCATGAAGGCATGGGCGACACGGCCGGTGGCGAAGGCATTGGACAGGGTGCGTACCAGCGCTTCCTGGCCGATCAGGCCGGTGAAGTCGGTGGGGCGGTATTTGCGCGCAAGGACGCGATAGGGCTGGGCGGGCGCTGAGGTTTTGGCCATGGGCGGACTATAGCAAGCAGAAGCGTCGGCGCGAGCCGGAGCGACCATCAAATAACCGCCAAAACGACCCGGATCCGGCGACTTTCTGGGGAAAGGTGGAAGCCGGCGCGACCCGGACCAAATTCGTTACGGCTGCTTTCTTCCGAACCTGACCGGATTGGCGACAGGTCCGTCCACACCGACTTCCGGGCGGGGATATAGGCTTTTGACCCGCAAATTGCGAGAGGTTAACTGGAAGGGCATGAGACCCATCGCTTTTTCCGGCAACCCTCTGGACCGGGCCAGCTACAACCGCGCCGACCCCACCTGGCTGGCGGCGCAAGCCGCGCGCGGCCTATTCCTGCCCTTCTGGCAGAACCGGCCGTTTATCGCTGGCAAACACGCGGGATTCCTGCCCGGACGCAGCGAATGGGAAAACCGGCTTTGTGTCTTTCTGGGCCTGGACGGCAGCCAGCCGCTCTTTGCGGTAGACCTGCCGGGCGAAACCGAACCCGTGCTGGATGGCGGCAGTTTCCAGGAGATGCGGGCCGCCGCCCTCATCCTGCCGGCGCGCGACACCGCCATCGCGGGCCAGGCCAAGGCGCTGATCGATTGGCACAAGCGCCATGGTTTCTGTCCCAATTGCGGTCATGCCACCGAACTGGTTGATGGCGGCTACCGGCGCACCTGTTGCCAATGTGGCGCCGAGCATTTCCCGCGCACCGATCCGGTGGTGATCATGCTGCCAATTTTCACGAGTCACGCGGGCGACGAAGAATGCCTGATCGGGCGCAACAAGCGTTTTCCGTCTCTTCTCTTCTCTGCCTTTGCCGGTTTTGTCGAACCGGGCGAAAGCATGGAGGAAGCGGTTTGCCGCGAGCTGCTTGAGGAAGTGGAGCTCAGGGTCGGAGTGGTGCGCTATCATGCCACCCAGCCCTGGCCTTTTCCGTCATCCCTGATGCTGGGCTGCTATGCTGAGGCGCTAAGCCGCGATTTCCGCATCGACAGCCATGAGATCGAGGCGGCGCGCTGGCTGTCGAAAAAGGAAGCGCGCGCCAGGCTTGCAAACAAAATCGAAGACGACATGAAGCTGCCCGTGACCATCGCGATCGCCCATCACCTGATCAAGGATTGGGCGAACCGCTAGGGCATGTCTTCCCTGTAAGGATGGGCAGGATACACGCCCATTATCGTGTGCCGCGCGGTATGGAATGCCAGTTCCTCCAGAGCGCGGTGCACCGGCGGATCATCCGGGTGACCCTGGATGTCTGCATAGAATTGGGTGGCGTTGAAGGAGCCGCCCAGCTGATAGCTTTCCAGCTTGGTCATGTTGACGCCGTTGGTGGCAAAGCCGCCCATCGCCTTGTAAAGCGCGGCGGGAATATTCTTCACCTGGAAGACGAAGCTGGTCACCACTTTGCCTTTGTTGGGCGCGCGTTCGTCATGACGCGACATGATCAGGAAGCGGGTGGCGTTGTGATGCTCGTCCTCGACATCGGCCTTGAGGATCTTGAGGCCATAAAATTCCGCCGCCAGGGTCGAGGCGATGGCGCCCGCGCTTTTGTCGCCCAGTTCGGCGATGTGTTTGGCCGAACCGGCGGTATCGTACCAGGTATGGGCCTTGAGTTTTCTCTCCCGCAGCAAGCTGCGGCACTGGGCCAGCGCCGGCGCCTGGCTGTAGACGCTGGTGATGTCTTCCAGCCTTGCCTCTTTCAGTCCCAACAGCTGATGGCGGATGGGCAGGAAATGCTCGGCCACGATGTGCAGGCCCGAATCCGGCAACAGGTGATGAATATCGGCGATGCGGCCAATCAGGGAATTTTCCACCGGAATGATCACCAGGTCTGTGTCGCCGGATTTCGCCACCTCGATCGCATCCTCGAAGGTGGGTTTTGGCACCGCTTGCGCCTGCGGCACGGCCTGGCGCGCCGCCAGATTGGCATAGGCGCCCGGCTCGCCCTGGAAGGCGACACGTTTTGCTGTGCTGATGGCTTTGGTCACGACATCAACTTCCTCGCCCGCTCCAAATCGGCGGGAGTATCGACAGACAAAGGTGTGGCGTCCACACGCGCCACGGCAATGCGCATTCCCGCCTCCAGCGCCCGGAGCTGTTCCAGCTTCTCGCGCAGTTCGAGCGGCGATGGCGGCAGCGCCACGAAGCTCTCCAGCGCATCGCGGCGATAGGCGTAAAGTCCGACATGGTGCCACAGCACGCCTTCGCCGGAGGGCGCAGGCGCGCGGGTGAAATAAAGCGCCCGTCCCAGCTTTTCGCCCGCATCCCAGGCGACGACGGCCTTGACCACGGCGGGGTTGGTCTCTTCCGCCTCATCAGCGATGGGCGCGGCCAAAGTCCCGATATCGGCGCCGGACTTGTCCAGGGCCCAGACCGCGGTCCTGAGCTGTTCGGGATCGAGCGCCGGCAGGTCGCCTTGCAGATTGACGACCACGTCATGGGTGCCCTTGGGATCGACCATGCCCAAAGCCTCCCAGATGCGGTCCGAACCCGAAGCCGCGTCCGGGTGAGTCAGGACCGCCTGCCCACCGGCTTTTTCCACCGCCGCGACGATTTCAGGCTCGCCCGCCGCCACCACCACCGGACCGAGGCCAGCGGCAACCGCCCGGGCCCAGACCCGCACGATCATCGGGACGCCGGCGATCTCGGCCAGCGGCTTGTTGGGCAGCCGGGTCGAGGCCATGCGGGCAGGGATCAGCAGGATCGGATTCATCAGGGGTTCCTTCGACACCGCCTCTTTAGGCTGGCTTTGGCGCTAAGGCCAGCTACCGCTTGCTTTTTATGCGACGCTTCGCCGCAATGACGGCAGGGCGGCGGCGGGTAATGTCGCCGCCGTATTTCGCCGGGGCCTCCCGGTTTTTGTTCGTCTTGCGCGCCCTTGCCCGGGCAGCGCCTTTGGGGAGCTTGGCCGGAATGGATTCCTTTGAGTGGAACAAGATCATTGGCGCGGTCCTGGCCACGGCGATCTTCATTTTCGTCGTGCGCGTGGTCGCCGACGCGATCTATGAGCCCGAAAGGCCCGCCAAGCCCGGCTATGTCGTCGAAGGCGTGGTGGAAAATCCGGCCGGCGGCGCGGCCGCGCCCGCAGAAGAGGCCCTGCCCGACTGGGGCACGGTCTTGGCCAAGGCCGACGCGGCCCAGGGCAAGGCGACGTTGTCCAAGTGCGAAGCCTGCCACGACACCACGTCCGCCAAGACCGTCAAGATCGGCCCGCCGCTTTACGGCGTGGTGGATCGCGCCCGGGCCTCGATTGCCGAATTCTCCTATTCAGGATCGATGAAGGCGAAGGGCGGCACCTGGACGTATGACGAGCTGTTCAAATTCCTGAAGTCGCCGGGCGCCTATGTGCCGGGCACCAAGATGAGCTTCGCCGGCATCAGCCGGGCCGAAGATCGCATCAACCTGATCGCCTTCCTGCGCTCGAATTCGGATTCGCCCGCGGCCATCCCCGCGCCCAAGCCCGCGGCGGCGGCTGCGGCGGCGGACACCAAGGCTGCTGCTGCCGCGCCTGCTGCTGGAGCGCCGGATGCCGCTGCAGCCAAGTCAACCGCAGCCGATGCGGCCAAGAAGCCGGGCGCGTCCGGCAACTGACACTTCATGGCCAATCGGGGCGGTAAGCCCAACCTCCTGTTCCTGTTGCCGCCTGGCTGGGATGCACTCAGCAAGGCCCTGTTCGGCTATGAAGCCTTCAACAGCTTCCTGCATGGCAAGGACCGTTACGCGCCACAGCAGATCGACTATTTCGTCGGCTTTCGCCCGCCGCACGGCTTCCTGAAAACCCTGCCGCGGTTGAAAGCAATCTTTTCGCTGGGCGCGGGCGTGGACGGCTTCCTGCGCGATCCGGAATTTCCCCGCCACCTCCCGGTGGTGCGTTTTGTCGATGAAACGCTGCAGCGGGAGATGGCGCAGTACGTCACCATGCACAGCCTGATCATCCATCGCCAGCAGCGCGCCTTTGATCACGCGCAGAAGGAATGCGCCTGGCGCCAGCGCATGCTGGCCAAGCCCTCGCGCGATGTGCGTATCGGCATATTGGGCATGGGCGATATCGGCGCGGTGACGGCGGAGCGGCTGTTGATGTTCGATTTCCAGGTCTTCGGCTGGAGCCGCAGCCGGAAAAATGTGAAAGGCGTCACCAGTTTCGCGGGCGCAAGCGAACTGCCGCAGTTCCTGTCCCGTTGCGACATCATGGTGTGCCTGCTGCCGCTGACGCCGGAGACCGAAGGCATCTTGAATGCCAAACTGTTTGACGGTCTGCCCAAGGGCGCCTGGGTCATGAATGTGGGCCGCGGCGGTCATTGCCGTGAAGACGACCTGATCGCGGCGCTGGATTCGGACCATCTGGCGGGCGCGGTGCTGGACGTGTTCCAGACCGAGCCGCTGCCGGCGAACCATACGCTGTGGACCCATCCCAAGGTCACGGTCACGCCGCACATCGCCGGCATCACCGATCCTCGCAATGCGGCGGCATTCGTGGTGGACTGTGTCGCGCGCGCCGAGAGCGGCGAGCCCTTCCGGAATGTTGTGGATCTCACCAAGGGCTATTGAAGGCATGGGCAAACTGGCCAGCCGGGTCAAGGATGCAGCCGCCGGCCTGTTCATCGGCGCCGAGCGGTTCGGCGCGTTCCGCAAACTGCCCGCCTTCGAGCGGGACCTGGGCGAATATCCCGAACTTGCGGTGCTTGCGCAAAACCACGCGCTCATTCGCGGCGAATGCGAGGCCTTGATCCAGGGCCGTTTTCGCATTCCCGACATGGAAGAACTGACCAGTTATACTTCGGGCGGCATTCACCAGATCGCCTGGAAAAGCTTCATGTTCAAGTCGGGCGAGTTCATCGAGGAGAATTGCCGGCTGGCGCCCCGGACCGCCGGTCTGCTGCGCGGCATCCCCGGCGTCTATACGGCCTTCTTTTCGGTCCTGGAGCCGCACCAGCACATCAAGGCGCATTGGGGCTATTGGAAGGGCTTTGTGCGCTATCACCTGGGCGTAGTGGTGCCGGACAATAATCGCGAGCGCAAATGCTGGATCCGGATCAATCCGGATGCCCAGTCGCGCGACGGCGACCGCGCCGCGATTGAACAGGGCGAGAAATACTTCTGGCATGAAGGCGAGGCCGTGCTGTTCGACGACACATTCCTGCACGAAGCGGCCAATGAAACTGATCAGGTGCGGGTGGTGTTGTTCCTAGATGTGGCGCGCAAGATGGTCTGGCCGCTGGCGTTGTTGAACCGCTTCTTTTTGTGGATCGCCCATCGGGACAAGTCGGTGCGGGAAATCCGCACGAACGCCAAAGTCAAAGTCGCCCCCTAAAGCCTTTTGACCGACGTTACTGGCCCGGCAATTCCGTCGATCCGCGCGATGGCTTCGGCCAATGGCTCGATCACCACCATCATGTGATGGGCGTTGGCATGCAGCAGCCTTGCTTCGTCCAGCATCACGCCCATATGGCCTTTCCAGAAGATCATGTCTCCGCGCCGGATCGCTCCGATGGCGATGGCATCACCCAGGGCCATTTCCATCATATCAGTGTCGCGGGGCGCGGCCTTGCCCACAGCCTGCAGTGCAGTCTGGATCAGGCCCGAGCAATCCAGCCCGGCCGCGGTTTTGCCGCCCCAGACATAAGGCACGCCCAGGAAGCGTTCGGCGATTGCCGCGAAATCCTTTTCGGTTTCCGGCAGAAGATGGCGCTGATGCACAAAACCCGGACCGACATTCACATAATCGCCGTCGCGGCCCATGACCGGCACGCTGGCATTCATCGGCAACAGATCGCGCACCGGCGTCTTGAGATCGGCAGCCGGGAAAAGCGGGGCCATCAAGACGCTCACGCGCAACATTCCGGCGTTGGTGTCGCCGAGCGCATCGGAGCGTACATAACCGACATAAAGATCGTTGCGCGCCTGGACCCATGCCCACCCATCTTTTTGCTCATAGACCGTCACTTGTTCGCCGAACAGCAACTCGCTGTCTTGCGATGCATCCAGGGAAGGCCGGGTGCGCAGGGATGCGCGCCCTATCGCGATATCTGCCGACCAGCCGTCCACATAGCGTTGCGCCTGCACCTTGCCCTTGAGATGGGCCGCCGCAAGATCGGGCCGTGCCGGTGTCACACGTCTATCCGCCATATCGTTCCTTCAACAGCGCATAGAGCGCGCGCGCGGCATTGGCTTCGCCGCCGACAGGCCGCCCCGGCTTGGGGCGATCGATCCAGGCGGGAATGTCCAGATGCACCCAGCTCTTCGCCTTTTCGACAAAGCGGTTGAGAAACAGCGCGGCGGTAATGGCGCCGGCATAATTGTAGGCGGGGTTGTTGTTGAGATCGGCCACCCGGCTGGTCAGCGTGTCTTCATAACCGCGCCACAGAGGCAGCCGCCAGAGCGGGTCCTGCACCTCTGTGCCCAGCCGCATCAAGTCAGCGGCAAGCTTTTCGTCATCGGTGAAGAATGGTGGCACTTCCATGCCGGTGGCCGAGCGCGCCGCGCCCGTGAGTGTGGCAATATCGATCAGCAGCTCGGGCTTCTCGGCGTCGGCATCGGCCAACGCGTCGGCCAGGATCAGCCGGCCCTCGGCATCGGTATTGCCGATCTCCACCGTCAGGCCCTTGCGGCTTTTGAACACATCGCCCGGCCGCATCGCGGTGCCGGAGACAGAATTCTCCACCGCCGGAATCAGTACCCGCAATCGCATGTCGAGCTTGGCGCCCATCGCCATGCCGGCGACCGCCAGCGCGCAGGCTGCCCCACCCATGTCCTTCTTCATCGTCAGCATGCCGGCGGACGGCTTGATGTCGAGGCCGCCGGAATCAAAGCACACGCCCTTGCCGACCAGCGTGACACGCGGGGCGTTTGGACGGCCCCAGACCAGCTCGATCAATCGCGGGTTGCGCGGCGAACCGGCACCCACCGCCGCGATCAGGGGATAATTCTTGTCCAGCGCCGCACCGGCAATCACCGACAGTTTTGCGCCGTGCGAGCGGGCGAGCGAACGCACTGCTGCTTCAAGTTCGGCGGGGCCCATGTCATTGGCCGGCACATTGACCAGGTCGCGCGCCAGGAAAAGATTTTGCGCGATGCGCGAAATCTCCCCGCCATCGATGCCTTGCGGGATCACAAGCCGGGCCTTGGTCCGCGGCTTCTTTTTGTAACGGTCGAAGATGTAAGTGCCCATGATCCAGGCCAGTGCGGCATTGGCGCCGCCGCAGCAATCCGGCACATCGCCCAACTTGTAGGTCCCTGCCGGAAGCTTTTCCGCCGCCAGCGCCAGCGCGAAGGCATCCTTGCCCTCGCCCAAGCCAAGCACCCAGGCCCGGATTGTCCCCTTGGCATTGGGCAATGGCATGAGCTGGCCGGCCGCGCCGGTAAAGCCCAGTTCAGACAAAAGCCGCTTCTGCCTGTCCTTGGCCAGCCAAGCGCGGGCATCGTGGGATGTGACCGCATGGAGCGGGATGGCAGCTGTAGCGCCGGATGCAAGGCCAGGATGCATTTTTGACTCTTACGCTTCCTTTCAGCGGAGGCTAGGAATTGCGAGGTGTTATCGCAAGGAGGTTGTCCATGGCGCAATACACCCTGATCGCCGGTACCCGCAGCTGGTCCAGCTGGAGCTTGCGGCCTTATGTGGCGCTGAGAGCCACGGGCGCAGCCTTCGAAACGGTGGATATCCGGTTGCGCCAGAAGGATGGCCCGGCGACACGCGAGCAGATCCTGAACTTCTCGCCCGCAGGCAAGGTGCCGGTGCTGAAAATTGAGGAAAACGGAAAAACGCTGACGGTCTGGGACAGCCTGGCAATCTGCGAGACGATTGCGGAACGTCATCCCGAAGCCGGGCTCTGGCCGAAGGATGCGGCGGCACGCGCGGTTGCGCGCAGCTATTCGGCGGAGATGCATTCGGGATTCCCTGATCTGCGCGACCAGCTTTCCATGGATTTCGCCCGCAAAAAGCCGTTGCCGGAATTGCGCGACGAAACGCGCCAACAGATCGCGCGCATTCTGGACGCATGGCAAAGCGCGCTTGCCACGTACAAAGGCGAGTTCCTGTTCGGAAAAATGTCGGTGGCCGACTGCATGTATGCCCCGGTGGTGTCGCGCTTTGAAACCTTTGGCGTGGATGTGCCCGCGCCGGTGCGCGCCTATATGGAGCGCGTTATGGCGCTTCCCGCGATGCAGGAATGGCGCGCCGTTTGCGAGAAAGAGGTTGCGGCGGGGCTACCTTGACAGGAACCAAGCATGTCATGGCCCGCATTTGCGGGCCATGACAAGTTGGGCACTAAGCCGGCAGCTTGCCCTTTTCGCGATAAAATCTCGCGGCTCCCGGATGAAGCGGCGCGGGCGGGTTGACCGCGGCACTGTCCAGATTGATCCCGCCCGCACTGGGGTGGCTGGCCGCGAGGCCCGCATGATTGGCGGGATTGAACAGCGCCCGTGTCAGGCCATAGACCAGCGGATCCGCTTCGCTGTCACGCGTGACCCACCAGGCGCGGGTGGCCACGGTCTCGACTGCGGGCTGGCCCGGATAAGCATTGGCTGCAATCACTGCCGGCGAAAGTTGGGGCAGCATGTGGATCAGGCGCTCGCGCCCCTCGCCGTCGATCGGCACCAGTCGCGCCACATGATGGACGATCAGGTCCTGGACCGAATCCAGCGGTACGCCGGAGACGGCGAAATAGGCGTCGATCTTGCCATCGCGCATCAGCGCGGCCGGCATCTCGTCGGAAACGAGCTCGCGCGGACGCACGCGATAGGCGGCAAGGATAGCACGGCTCCGCGCCAGTCCGCCGGAATTGGGCGCGCCCAGCAGCACCCGCTTGCCCCGCAGGTCTGCGACGGACTGGATGCCGGAATTGGCCGCCACCACCAGATGCGCTTCTTCCGGAAACAGGGCGGCGATGACACGCAGATGGCTGGCGGGGCGGCGGGACGCGGCGCCACCAGCCACGGCGTTTGCGATAACGTCACCCTCGGCAAAGCCGGAATCGACCGCGCCGCTATCGACGTTGCGCAGATTGTCGGCTGCGCCCTCGCTGGTACGCGCCGACAGGATCACGCCGGCCGGGCCACAGACAGTGGCTGTGTCGCAGCGTCCCACACCCAGGGGATGACTGATGAACCCCGCCATGGCTTGTCCGACAGGAAAATAGACGCCCTCGGTGGAGCCGGTGGCGATCTGGAAGGAAATGCGGGCGGGCCCTGAATCCGCCAAACCCATCCTTCCTCCGGTCACCAGCGCGCTCACCACCAGCGCGACAAAGGCGCCGAGAGCAATGAGGGCAACCAAACGCTGAGACATCATCGAAACCGTTAATCCTTTATTGCGTCAGGACTGCGGCGTTTACCGGGCAAATCCCGGGTACTTCTATATGAGACGATATACTTAAGGGTTTATTGACTGGGACACTGGCACAGTGGCGAAAGCGTTTTGAGGGCGTCCCACCATGCCAAAAGCAACAACTTTTGCGCCACCGCTTATAGCTTTTCTGCTGGGCTGCAGCGCGCTCAGCAACGTCGCCCAGGCCGGCTGGTTCGATGCCCAATCCAAGCCGTCCGCGCCGGTCGTTCAAAAAGACGACAAGACGAAACCCCTTCCTGCCGTGACACTGGATGACAGCATCCGTGAAGCGCAAATGCTGCGGCTGGCAGGCAATTATCAGGAAGCCCTCAACCACCTGTCACAGCTTATGCTGGTTGCCGCCGACGATGCGCACGTCATCGCCGAATATGGCAAGACGCTAGTCTCGATGGGCCGCTCCGATGAAGCGGAAAAATTCCTCACCCGCGCCCAGGAACTGCAGCCGGACGACTGGACGATCTATTCGGCGCTGGGCGTGGCCTATGACGAGATCGGCAATCAAAGGCAGGCCCAGGTCAACTACGAGCACGCCCTGGCGCTTAAGCCCGGCGAGTCGAGCGTGCTGAACAATTATGCCCTGTCGCGCATGCTGGCCCAGGACCCGGCCATGGCCCGCAAACTGGCCGACCGGGCCGAGTTGGCCAATGCGTCCGCCAAGGACGAGAAGATTGCCCGCAATATCGCCATGATCCGTTCCGTGGCGCCCACAGTCAGCGAAGGCGTCGCGGTCAATAATCCCGCGCCGGGCACGATCGTGCCGCCGGTTGCAGCGGCTGTTACGCATCCGGCCGTGACTGCAGCCGCGCTTCCCCCGGTGAAAGTAACCCCGCCGGTTATGCCCGTTACCAAGGCCGCAGCAGCGGCTTCCGCCACCGTGTCAAAGCCGGTAGTGGCCGCTTTGGCAGCGCCTGTTCAGCCCCAGAAGGCTCAAACAGCGAACCTGGTACCCTCCGGCGTGGTGATGCAACCGGTGCCGGTGGATCCCTTGGCCGGCCCGGTCAAGCCCAAAGAGGCAGCCATGGCTACGCATGAGCCCCGGGTCCTGCAGCCCAAGCCGGCAGACAGCAGTGTAAATGTTGCGGCCAAGGCCGATGCGTCAAAGCCTGTTGCGGCTGTGTCCAAGCCTGTTCCGGCTACATCAAAGCCGCAAGCCGTCGCCCTGGCCAAGCCGGCGCCGCCATCCGCCAAGGTATCGCTGGCGGTAAAGGCTGAAGACGTGAAACCGGTTGCGGCGCAAGCCACGCCGGTAAAGGCGGCTGACGCCAAGGCGCAAGACGGCAAGGCCAAACCCGCGGCCACCAAGGACAGCATTCCAGGCCTGCGGTTGAGCGCCAACGCTTACTAATCTCCTACAGCAGAAATAATGAAAAGGCGCGGATGCTCATCCCGTGCCTTTCTCATTTGCCCAAAGCGGCGACACCTGGTCGGCCTTTTTTATTTTCCGTGGTTGCAATGTCCGCTTCTGCCGGCAGCGGACATAACCGCTCGGCGCTCCCGGAGTGCAAGGGCCGGTTGGGTGACGCTTTCGGCAACACCTGGCCGGCTTTTCTAGCCTCCACGCCTTTTTGTTTTCGCAAAGCTCCCCTCCACCTGTGCGAGGATCGTTGGCTGCCGGGCAGGAGCGCGGAGCGACTTTAGTCGTAGTCGCACTCCGAGCCGAGCGAGGGAATTTGTGGCCTGAGCAGGAGAAAGGAGCGATGTGGGCTAAGCAGCCCATGAGCGACGAGCGACGCACTCAGGACGCAAAGGACCCGCTCGGTCAATGCATCGCGTGGCGGATCTGGATAATAGCCGGTCCGAGAATGACGATGAACAGACACGGCAGGAAGAAGATGATCATCGGAACGGTGAGCTTGGCGGGCAGCGAGGCGGCCTTTCTTTCGGCTTCCTGCATGCGCATTTCGCGGTTTTCCGTCGCGGTGACGCGCAGCGCCTGGCCAAGCGGGGTACCGTATTTCTCGGCCTGATTGAGCGCAGTGGCCACCGCCTTGACGCCGGAGTGACCGCAGCGTTTGGCCAGATTGTCGAAGGCCTGACGACGGTCGGGCAGATAGGAAAGCTCGGCGGTGGTGAGCGCAAGCTCTTCAGCCAGTTCGGCGGACTGGGTGCCGATTTCACCGGCCACGCGGGTGAAGGCACTTTCGATCGACATGCCGGATTCCACGCAAATCAGCATCAGGTCCAGCGCGTCGGGAAAGGCGCGCATGATGGAGACCTGGCGTCGCTGGATCTTGTTGTTGACGAAAATGTCGGGCAGGTAGAAGCCGATAGCGGCGCCGACAAAGGCGGCCCCGAATTTCATCAGCGGCGTCCAGGTCAGATGCAGGATCAGGAAGGTATAGAAAAGGACGGCGACGAAGACGATAAACGGCATCACAAAGCGGAAGAACATGAAGGTGATCAGCGGCGCCTGGCCGCGATAGCCGGCCTGGGCCAGTTTGTCCTTGGAGTTCTCGCTTTCCAGCATATTGCCCAGCTTGAAGCGGTCCAATGTGGCCTTCATGTAGGACGTGGGCTCGACCCTCAAGGTGCCGCGCTTGGCGTTCAAGGCTGCGTGATGGCGGGCGCGCAATTCCTCGCGGCGCTTCGACACCGTCTTGAGGCGCTCCTGCAATCCGCTGCGTTCCAGCATCGGCAAGCCCAGCGTCACCACCGTGGCGAAGGCGAAAAGGCCGACAAAGACGGTCACGAGGAAGTCTTTGTCGAACAGGAGGTTCATGATGCCGTCCATCAGCCGCCTCCCCTCAATGCTTGAAGTTGATCATCTTGCGCATCACCATGATGCCCATGCTCATCCAGACCACGCAGACGGCCAGCATCAGATTGCCGGCGCGCTCGGTGAACAGCTTCATGATGTAACCCGGTGTCGTGATGTAAACGAGCGTCATTACGCCCGGAGGCAAGGCGCCGATGATCATCGCCGAGGCCTTGGCTTCGGAGGACATCGCTTTTATCTTGCCCTGGAGCCGCTTTCTGTCGCGCAGCACAAAAGCAAGATTGCCAAGCGCTTCCGAAAGATTGCCGCCCGACTTGCCCTGAATGGTCATCACGATGGCAAAAAATCCCACTTCAGGCGTGGGCATGGATTCCATCATCCGCTTCAGCGCCTGCTCCATGGTGACGCCGACCTTCATGCTTTCGACAAGGTTGTTGAACTCGCTGCCCACCGGATCGGGAGCTTCGCGGGCGACGATGCGCAACGCCTCGTTGGCGGGAAGGCCCGACTTGACCGAACGCACGATCACGTCGATGGCGCTGGCGAAATGCTCGGTGAACTTCTTCTTGCGCCTCGCGGTCAGGAAGCCCAGCACCCAGCGCGGCAGGCCCAGCCCCGCCGCGAAAGCGACAAGAACGACAATGAGCGGCTTCTGATGGGTGAGGATGGCGACCGAGGCGGCGACTGCGGCCACGATGCCGCAGATCATCCAGAATGTCCTGGGTTCGGTCTTGGCAAAGCCCGCCTGCTCCAGCCGGCGGCGCATCGTCGGCCGCTCTTTTTTCGCGGCACGGTTCTTTTCCACGTCCTTCAACAGGGCCGCGACATTCTTGCGCTTTTGCGCCTGGTCCAGGGCCTGGGGGATGCGGCTGCGCGCCTGCGGGCTGGGCTTGGCCACTGAGGCCACGCGTTTCTGGGTTTTTTCGTCGCCGGCGGTGAACACGAACCCGACGCCGCCAAGCGCGAGCGCAAAAAGAATGGCCAATGCAAGGGTCATTGGTTGACCTTGTCCAGGGCGTCCGCCAGTTCCCGTTCCAGATTGTAGTAGCGGGCGCGCTCCCAGAAATTGGGCCGCACGATGCCGCTACCCACATGCTTGCCGCGAAGCCGGCCGGTTTCGTCCTCGCCATGCACCTCATAGTTCACGAGGTCCTGGGTGATCACGACCTCGCCTTCGGTGCCGACCACCTCGGTGACCTTGGTGATGCGGCGCGAACCGTCGCGCATGCGCTCGGCCTGGATGATCACGTCGATGGACGCCACGATCATCTCGCGAATGGTCTTCATCGGCAGCTGGAAGCCGCCCATGGTGATCATGGACTCCAGACGGCTCATGGCTTCGCGCGGGCTGTTGGCGTGGAGCGTGCCCATGGATCCGTCATGGCCGGTATTCATGGCCTGCAACAGGTCGAAAGCCTCGGGTCCGCGCACTTCGCCCACGATGATGCGTTCGGGGCGCATACGAAGGCAGTTTCGGACCAGGTCGCGCATGGCGATCTGGCCCTGACCTTCCAGGTTGGGCGGACGGGTTTCCAGACGGACGACGTGCGGCTGCTGGAGCTGAAGTTCGGCCGCGTCCTCGCAGGTGATGACGCGCTCTTCGGTATCGATATAGGCGGTCATGCAATTGAGCAGCGTGGTCTTGCCCGAACCGGTACCGCCGGAGATCAGCACGTTGCAGCGGCAACGCCCGATCACCTGCAGCACACGGGCCGCGTCAAAGCTGATGGATCCAAACTTGACCAGGTCTTCAAGGGTCAGCTTGTCCTTGCGGAATTTACGGATGGTGAGCGTGGGGCCGTCCAGCGACAAGGGCGGGCCGATCACGTTGACGCGGGAGCCGTCGAGCAGGCGCGCGTCACAGATGGGCGAGGATTCGTCGACGCGGCGGCCGACCTGGCTGACGATACGCTGGCAGATGTTCATCAGCTGCGCATTGTCGCGGAATCGGATATTGGTGAGCTGCACCTTGCCCTGGACTTCGATGAAGACCCGGTTGGCGCCATTGACCATGATATCGGCGATGTCGTCGCGGGCGAGCAGCGGCTCCAGCGGTCCATAGCCCAGAACATCGTTGCAAATGTCCTGCAGCAGATGTTCCTGCTCGGCGATGGACATCACCACCGCCTTGATCGAGATGATCTCGTTGACGATATCGCGGATTTCCTCGCGCGCCGAGTCCGGATCGAGCTGGGCGAGCTGTGCCAGGTCGATGGTGTCGATCAGCGCGTTGAAGATCGTCGATTTGATTTGGTAATAGTCGTCCGAACGATTGTCCGTGATCACCCGCGCCACTGGCTTCGACGGTTGGGGCGCCTGCTGAGCGCCCTGCTTGGCCTGCGGGGGAACCGCGGCCTGAGGCGCTTCCGGCGTGACCCGCGGTGGCGCGTTCGCCGCCTCGCGCGCGACAGATTGCGCAGGCTTGGCGAAGGCAGGCTCAGAGACAGTGCGCTTGCCGAACATTGCTTAGGCCTGTTTTTTTGCCTTCAGGAACTTGGAAAAGATCGAAACATTCTTGTTAGCGGCCGGCGCGGCGCGCCCCGTGAGTGTACGGCACAGGTTGCGCACCGACTCCGTAGCCGGCGCCTTGGGCGAAAGCTCGATCACCATCTGGCCGTTATTGCCGGCCTGGCCGAACAGGGCCGGGTCGAAAGCGATTATGGCGGAAGGTTCCACGCCCATGGTTTCGGCGAAGTCCTTCGCCGGAATTTCAGGCCGCTTTGGAACGCCGACCTGATTGATCACCAGCCGCGGCGGCGCGTCATTGGGACGCGCACTCCTGACTACCTCGAAGATGTTCTTGGCGTTGCGCAGCGAAGTCAGGTCGGGCGTGGCCACGATCACAATTTCGTCGGAGGCGAGCAGACAGGCCTTGAGCCAGGGTTGCCAGCCATGCGGCATGTCCAGCACCACGAAAGGCGTGGACTGACGCACCACATCGATCACCGCTTCATAGGATTCAGGCGTGGCGTCATACTCGCGTTCCAATGCCGCCGGCGCTGTGAACAGCGACAGGCGGTCGCCGCGCTTGAGCAGCAGGCGGTCCAGGAGAACATCGTCCAGCCGTTCCGGCGCCGACAGCGCGTCGCACACGCCCTGGCTCGCTTCATCGTTGAAGTCCAGGCCGACGGTGCCGAAGGGCAGGTCCAGATCCACGACCGTCGTGTTGATGTTCAGCTCCTCGGCGACGCACCAGCCGATATTGTGGGCAAGCGTGGATGAACCCACGCCGCCGCGCGCGCCGACGACCGCCACGACGCGGCCGATGGGCGTTGCGCCCGGATCCAGGTAAAGACCGGAGATCACTTCGATCAGCTGCAGCGGCGAGAGCGGCGCCACCAGATATTCGGACGCGCCGCGGCGCATCAGTTCGCGGTAAAGCTCCACATCGTTGTGGCGGCCAACCACGATCACCTTGGAGGCCGGGTCGCAGACCTCGGCCAGGCGGTCGAGCTCGGCCAGCGCTTCCTGGCCGTCCAGCTTGGTTTCGACAATCAGCAGATTGGGCGTGACCTGGCCGTTGTAATGCTCCACGGCGGCGCTGATGCCGCCCAGCTGCACGGTCAGATGAGCCTTGGACAGGCGACGGTCTGCACCAGCACGTTGCAACGAAGCCCCGGTGTCGGGGAATTCGCAGAAGGCGTGGATGGAAATTCGGGGAACAGGCCGCTCATGCGGGGCGGCTCCAAAATTTTCCACTGTGGGCGGTTTGGCCATGTTGGTTCCCGATTAATTGCCGATGCCGGAGCCCGGCGCCGATTGTTCAGACGGCATGTCTGGCGTGCGCTTGACGGCAGCCGAGGGCTGACCCTTCTCGTAAAGATCGACGGTGACCGCGCGGCGCGCCGTATCCACGGGTCCGACCTCGCGCGGACCCAGAAGGTCGCGGGGGTCGGCTACCTGGGCGGCGATATTGTGCTGCACGGCGCATCCGAAATTCTTGGAGGTCTGGTTTTCCATGGTGAAAGCCAGATCTTCCGACCAGTCGCCGCAGCTGTCGGCGGTTGCCTTGTAGGCGATGTAGCTGACATCAACCCTCGTATCGCCATTGGCCGCGTCATGGGTGGAGACCAGGATCTTGTCGCGGCTGATGCCGCTGGCTGCGGCGCGCTCGGCAAAGAAGGTGATGGCATTGTGGGCAGCCGCGCCATTGGCGACGCTTATGCCCAGGCTGCCATTGCCGTGCGTGCGATAGTCGTTGAGGAACGCATCGAACTTGATGGCGTCGTCGGCGCTCATGCCTTCGCCGCCGGTGAACTGGACTTTCAGGTCACGGTAGCTGGGTTCCACGGTGATGGGATGATTGCGTGCGCCATCCTCGGAGATGGTCGTGCCATCATTGACAGCCGAGCAGCTGCCTGCGACCAACAATGAGAGAACGGCAGCGGTGCGAAACAGGGCATCCAGTTTCATCTCGACCTCCTAGCGCACGACAAAGCCGACCGGCGCGGACGCCTGGGGCGTGAGCGGCTTGTCGTCTTTCTTCTTGTAGACCGAGTTCAGGCGGCCCAGCAGCAACGTCTCGGGATCGGTGGGCAACACAAATCCGTCGGTCGGCGCGCTGAAGGCGGACGCGGCATTCGGCTCGACCAGATAAGCGCTCACCAGAACAACAAGTTCGGTTTCGTCATTCTCAAAATCGCGGCTGCGGAACAGGGCGCCGAGCACGGGCAGGTCTTTGACGCCCGGGAAGCCGTCGATCACCTGCTTGCTGGCATGCTGCATCAGGCCGGCAACGGCAAAGCTGCCGCCGGAGGGCAATTCAACCGTGGTCTGGGCACGCCGGACCGACAAGGCAGGAATGGTGACGGATGAGCCGGGGCCACTGACGCCCGCGAGCGTGAAGGCGCCGGTGTTGGTCAGTTCGCTGACCTCGCTGGAGAGCTGCAAGGAGATGCGGCCAGGCGACAGCACCACAGGCGTAAAGGACAGGCCCACGCCGAACTGCTTGAACTCGATCGAGATGTTGCCTTGCTGGTCGCGGCCCGCCGGCACGGGGAATTCGCCACCCGCCAGGAAGCGCGCAGTTTCGCCGCTCACCGCGGTCAGGTTGGGCTCGGCCAGCATGTGCACCAGGCCGACCCGTTCCAGCGCATTGAGAACGCCCTGGGCATTGTTGGTCGTGGAGCAGCCTGCGCCGGTGGTCGTCGTCGTGGCGCCGCCGGTGCTGATGGTGCCGGTGATGGTTGGAAAGCCGCAGACCGAACCGACCTGAGCGCCCGATATGTTGCTGAGCGCGGCGCCCAGCAGGCCATAGGGATTCTGGGTGGCGGCGATAACCGGAACACCGTTGACATTGGCGGCGGCGGCGAGATTGACGCCGAACTGCTTGGCGATGCTGCGGTCCATCTCGGCGATGCGCACCTTCAGCATCACCTGCTGGCCACCGGCGATGGTCAGCATATTGACAACCTTTTTGGGATCGCCGGCCAAGCGGGCGGCCATGTCAGCGGCGCGCGTCGATTCCAGCGCGCTTGAGACCGAGCCGGTGAGCACGACATTGTCGTTCATCGCCTGCACCTGGACGGCGGAATTGGGCATGGCGGCCTTGATCATGCCGGCCAGGTCCGTCATGTCCTTTTCGACACGGATGTCGAGGGAGAGAATCTGCTTGCCTGCCGCGTCATAGAAGAAGGCGTTTGTCTGGCCCACCTTTGTGGCCAGCAGGAAGATGCGGCGCGGCGTGCGCACGACGGCATCCACCAGATCGGGATTGGACACCATCACGTCGCGCGCGTCCTGGTCGAGCTGGACCACTGACGCTTTGTCCAGCGACAGGACCAGCCGCTGATGCGT
This sequence comes from Rhizomicrobium sp., assembly GCA_035512055.1. Lineage (GTDB taxonomy): Bacteria > Pseudomonadota > Alphaproteobacteria > Micropepsales > Micropepsaceae > Rhizomicrobium. Next base: position 1,198 of record DATKEP010000103.1, on the reverse strand, counting down.
GGCGCCGTCGCGGGTGGAAATGGTGACGACGCGTGCGCCGGCCTCATCGATGGCGGGCCTGGCCGGGCCGGGCCTGACGTCATCGCCTGGCTTGGCAAACGCCGGCGAAGCGGCGAGCGGTGCGGCCAGCACAAGCGCCAGCGACACGTACAGGTTGCGGTGGGTTGCTGCGATCACTGTGCTTTCTCCTGCAGCGAGAGCCTGCCGCCGTTCATAGCCATGCCGTAGCGGATGATTGACACGGGCCCGGTGTCCTTCGCGTTCTTGAGCTTGTCTTCGAGGCTCGCCACCTCGGTCTGGTCGCCCAGGGGACGCAGCGCCAGCGACAGCGTGCCCGCCATCTGCGCGCGCGAAATTATTTGTGACTGGCCGGGCGTCAGTTCCAGCGTGGCCGACTTGGCATTGACCGCCTTGGTGTCCTTATCCTGCTTGTAAGTCTGATCGACTGCCAGAACGCGCACATCGGAAAGAATGATCTCGGAGGTGACGACCACCGGCTCCGCCGAACCGAACTTGCGCGTCAGGATCACATCGACGCGGTCATTCGGCAGGACAAAGCCGCCCGCTCCGGCGTCGGTATTGATGCTGATCGAGACCGCGCGCATGCCGGGCGTCAAATTCGCCGCCATGAAGCCTGCGGAGTCGCCATGCACGATCGCACCACTGGTGATGGGCTGGCCGGCGATAATTGGCGCGCGCACGACTTGGCCTTTTACTGCGGCTTCTTCGCTCGTAGCCGACTGATGCGTGATGAAAGAAGAGTCCACCGAAGCGGTCGGCCATTTCTCCCAGCGCACTTGATCGGCGGAGAGCGCCTGACCGGGCGCGAGACTCGAACTGGCGACGAGAACTTCGCTCATCGGCACGGCTGCGGATCTCGCTTCGACTTTGGACGTGCCGCCGCCCAGCATAGTGCGAACCATCAAGGCCGCGCCGCCTGCCGCGACGAGCGCGAGGCCGAGCACGATGAGGCGTTGGGTGTTCATTGCGAGCTAGCTCCCTTTGGTGCTAATTCACCATGCAACCCTTTAGAAATTGCTTAATACCGAAGTTGGCATTTTTCCCGCGTAATACGGATGTTTCTCATCGAATTTGGCTTAAAGATCGATGGAACTTCGCCAACTTCGATTAGGCTTTTGTTAAGCCGCAGCCGCGAGGCGAAAAATTTCCGTGGAGGGAAGGAGAATGAAGGCGCCCG
>DATKEP010000102.1:0-9014 GCA_035512055.1 Rhizomicrobium sp. | reverse complement strand
TGTCAGGTGGACTGTGTTCGAATCGGCCTAAAAGACAAAGGCGGACATCGGACTGACCGGGGTCGAATGACAGATTCTGAACGATTGTGTTGAAAAAAGTCCCCGGCCCTGAATTTGGGGTCCTTTCCGCGCAATAATGATTCAATTTCGGGATGCGCCTTGAATCTTTGCTGCATCAGCAAGGCTCAGCTCGACCGGAAATTGCGCGCAAAAAACGTGCTCCGACTTTTTCAACACAATCGGCGCAATGCGGACATAGATATGAAAATCTCAGCAAGCGCGGCGCGAACCGCCGACACGCCCCAAGGCTCCCGAAAATTAGGCAATCGAATAGCGCATTTGTGTGAGTGTGCTGCAGACTAACGAAAGGAGTTTGCCATGTGAACTTCAATCGTAGAGTAAAGCTGCGCAAGAGATGATGGTTGGCCCATCGGCATAAGCTTTCAGGAGTCGGTGCCAATCTTCCGCACGATTTGCTGATGAAGGCGGTAAGGAAGCATATAACAAGCAAATTGGCGCTGTTATACATCGAGAGATGGCTGACGGCTCCCATGGAGAAGGATGGAGAGCTGACGGAACGAACACGCGGAACCCCACAAGGGGGCGTCATTAGCCCGGTGCTTTCCAATCTCTTCCTGCCCTATGCTTTCGACCTTTGGATGCAACGGACACATCCCGACCTGCCGTGGTGTCGGTATGCGGATGACGGACTCGTGCACTGTCGCAGCGAGCGGGAAGCCGAAGCCTTCAAGGCAGTGCTTCAAGCGAGACTGACAGGGTGCGGGCTGGAGCTGCATCCCGCCAAAACCGGGATCGTCTACTGCAAGGACAAGAACCGAAAGAGCAGCTATCCGAACGTCAAGTTCGACTTTCTTGGATACTGCTTCCGGCGCCGCCGGACTATGAGCCCATCAAACAGGCAGCTGTTCTGTGGGTTCAATCCAGCGGTCAGTCCGGCGGCACTGAAGGCCATGCGGTCGACGATCCGCGACTTGAAAATCCGGCGGCTGACACATGCGTCGTTACGCGACATCGCCCAAAAGCTCAATCCGCTCCTACGGGGATGGATCGGGTACTACGGACGATATGCGCCGTCGGCGCTCGACCCACTACTGCGGTACGTCAACCTGACGCTCGTGGCTTGGGCCCAGCGCAAGTTCAAGCGTTTCCGAGCACACAAAACACGGGCCTCGCTTTTCCTCCAAAAGCTGGCTCACCAGTGCAAGGGGTCTTCGTACATTGGCAGCTCGGCATAATCGGCGTGTTCGCCTGACGGGAGCGGCGTGAAACGAGAGTTTCACGCACCGTTCTGAGAGAGCGGAGGGTGAGATCCCCTCCGCTACTCGCCAAGTATACTATTGATCGCAAATTATCCCTTATAAATCAAAGCGTTGCAGCGCCCTCTGAATTGATTTGGCTCAGGTGAGCCGTACGCCGATCGGGAAAGTCACAAGCCAATTGACCTACCGAATCGGCATGTGATTCGCTGGCACAAATGCGAATCAGGCAGTCAGTAACCCAGACATTCGCAGTGCTTGCGTTGCCCGCCGTGGCGATCAGCGTTGTCACCTACTTTGGGCTGTTTGGCATTTTCGGACCGAATGGGATTTTGGCGCTGGAAGACACCCAGGCGCGATTGGAATTGGCAGAGGCTAGCCTTTCTCAAATCGGCGACCAGAGACAACAGCTTGCCCGGCGCGTGGCTCTCATGGAGAAGCCTGGTGGCGATGCTGATTTGGTCGAAGAACTGGCCCGCAATATCCTAATGGACGGCGCTCCCCACCAAGTAGCAATCGTGCGCACCCAATAACTGGGCAGCGATAGAATAGCTGGGCCTTCGATAGTTTCCTCATTTGAAGGCGGCAGCATGATCTCGTCGCACTTGTCGCAAACCATGACCCGGCCAGCCCCAATGCGTGTCTCGCCGTGGAACCCCTAGGGCAATTGGGCCTGAATGTACCCCTTATCGGCGTCGGTTCGACGACCTGCTTGAGCTGGCCGGGCAAGATTTCGGACATGAGGAGCTAGAATAGAGGCATGTCCGTTACCATGCCTTCGGCCCCGCGGCGGCTCCGCAGGGTAGCGACCCAAACGGCATTAGAATTGGTGGAGCAGGCCGACAAATGAGCACACTATATTTCATAAGAGAAATATCGACGACCGGGACAAGGGTTGTTGACGCAACCCCTTACAAATCCAAGGAGGCTGCGCTGCGGGTCATCCTTGGTCATCTGGCGCGCGGCGGGATCATCAAGGCTTGGATAGAAGACCAAGACGGCCATATGGCCATGCTACCGGAGCGGGTATCGGCAGCATTCGAAGACGGGCGAACTTGAAATCGGGACACTAGCGGGGTCTCAACCAACAATAGTGGGCAAGTCGAATCGGAGTATAATTACGGACCCTTGAGGTTTGAGGGACTCGATGAACGTGCAAGTGAGCCAGCAGGCGCTGTCGAAAACTGAGCTTGAACGGATGGTACTGGCCTATATCCGTATGCTTCCTGGTTCCCAGCACGTCCATCACGTTTCGATTGCAGCTCGCCCCAGGATCGGTCGCAATTGGACAGTGCTGGAGATTGAACCTTCCTTGCCCACGCGTGCCGATAACGCGGCACGAAATGCCATTGCGGCGCTACAGGTCGAATTTCGGCTCGTCGGTGAAGAAGAGTAGGGGTGTAGGACCTCCAGAGGACGGTTACTGTCCGATCCGCCCCAAATGACGGGTGGCCAATCCCGTCTGTATTCCTCTCTCAGATCCGACCGTGGTTTGTCATCACGGTGGCGCGCCTGCGGTTGCCTGGGGCGCAAGGATACCGTCCGCGATTAGCACCGACCAGTGATTGCAGGTCGGCGAGATAAGGCTGTTTTTGAGTGCACGGATTTTGCACACCTTTTGGTGTGCACTGGCTCCTTTTGCTTCCGCTTATTTCCGGAATGTTCTCTTTTGGAGAACACATGCGAATGGCAAAAGCCCAGTTTTGCTGGGAAAAATGGTGCCGTAGGTGAGAATCGAACTCACGACCTATCCCTTACCAAGGGATTGCGCTACCACTACGCTACTACGGCAACCGTGGTAATCCGGACCTTAGGCCCGAACCCTTAATCAAGGGTGCGCTGCTATAACGTAAGGATTCCGCGAAGGAAAGCCGGGTTTTCATATTTCCTGTCAGGGAGCTTGATGGCCAAATCCTCATCTGAAAAACTGGCCAGGGCACTGCGCGCCAATCTCAAGCGACGCAAGGGTTCGCCGGACCAAAGGGGCCCGGAGGACGGACATGCGGCCCAGCGCACTCCGGAAAACGGCCCTTCGCAAAGGCCCGCCAAGCCCCCGAAAATCCCATGAGAAGCTCCGGTTAGACCTGCCTTTTGCCAGCCTTTCTTTGGCCTTTGGCCCCGGCTACAACCATCGCCTCGGCCGTTTCGGGCTGACAAGGAATTATTATGGACCGTATCCGTATCCGCGGCGGCCGTCCGCTCAAAGGGGAAATCCCCATCAGCGGCGCCAAGAACGCCGCCCTCAAACTGATGGCTGCGTCGATCCTGACGCCCGAACCGCTCATCCTGGCCAACGTGCCGCGGCTGGCGGATGTGCGAGCCATGGCTGAACTGCTGATCAGTTTCGGTGTCACCATCCAGGTTTTCATGTCGCCCGGATTCGAGGGCGACCGCATGACCTTGCAGGCGGGCGAGATCACGTCCGCCGTCGCATCTTACGATATGGTGCGCAAGATGCGCGCGAGCTTCCAGGTTCTGGGGCCGCTTCTGGCCCGCACGGGCGAGGCCAAAGTGTCGCTGCCGGGCGGCTGCGCGATCGGAGCCCGGCCGGTGGAACTGCACCTGGCGGCGCTGGATCAGATGGGCGCGAAAGTGGAACTGGTGGACGGTTATGTCGTGGCCACCGCGCCCGGCGGATTGAGGGGCGGCGAGATTGTGTTTCCCTTTGCATCGGTGGGCGCGACCGAAACCGCGATGATGGCGGCAACCCTAGCCAAGGGCACGACCAAGATCGTCAATGCCGCGCGCGAGCCTGAGATTTCCGATCTCGGCAATTGCCTGATCGCGATGGGGGCGAAAATTTCAGGCCCGGGTTCCACCGAAATCACGGTGGAAGGCGTGAAGCGACTCAAAGGCGCCGAGCATCGGGTGATGCCCGACCGGATCGAGACCGGCACCTATGCCATTGCCGCGGCTATCTCGGGCGGCGACGTGGAACTGATCGGTGCCCTGCCGGAGACCATCGCTTCCCTGACCGCGCTTCTGAACAAGAGCGGGGCCGAGGTGACGCAGACCTCGCGCGGACTGAAAGTGCACATGAATGGCAGCCGCCCGCACGCGGCCGATGTCACCACCGCGCCCTATCCCGGCTTTCCCACCGACCTGCAGGCCCAGATCATGGCCCTGATGGCGGTGGCCGACGGCACCTCGGTAATCCGCGAGAAAATCTTCGAGAACCGTTTCATGCACGTGCCCGAACTGGCGCGCATGGGCGCGCAAGTGCGCATCGACGGCGACACGGCGACGGTGCGCGGCGTGGATAAGCTCAAGGGCGCACAGGTGATGGCAACCGACTTGCGTGCCAGCGTCAGCCTGGTGCTTGCAGGGCTTGCGGCCGAGGGCGAAACCATCGTCAGCCGCGTCTATCATTTGGACCGCGGCTTCGACCGGCTGGAGCAAAAGCTTTCTCGCGTCGGTGCCGATATTTCCAGGGTTTCGGAATGAGCCGTGCCGGAACGAGCCGATTGAAATTGGCGGCCGCCGATGTCGAAGACCTGCAGGTCTTGTCGGCGCGGCTGCAGGATGCCGTGCTCAAGCTCGGGAATGTGAGTTGGCAACCGAAAAAGCGGCGCTTTGCTGCCGTAGTGAACCGGCTGCAATGGGAAACCGGTGGCCGGACGCGGGTGCGCGCGGGTCTGCATTTCGGTGGTGTGCTCAAAGCGCAATCCCAAAACGTCAAGCTAGGTGCTCGAGATGCGGTCGTGTCGCTGCTGGCAGTACGCTTCACGCCCGATAAACCGGAAGAGGGCGGGGGCGAGGATCCGGGCGGGGTGATCGAACTGGTGCTGGCCGGCGGCGGTGCCTTCCGTCTTATGGTGGAATGTATAGACGCCGAACTTTCCGACATGACTTCGGCGTGGGCGGCGAGACGCCGCCCCGACCATGAAGGTCCGGCCAGAAAAACGCCGAACCACCAGTCGGAGAAGGCTTGAATGGCGCGCCGGCTCAACGCTTCTGACGCGTCCTTCGACGCGGATTTCCAGGAATTGCTTTTCGCCAAGCGGGATGACGAAAACGATGTCGCCCTGGCCGTTCGCGGCATCATTGCCGAAGTGCGCGCGCGTGGCGACGCCGCATTGATCGATCTCACGAACAGGTTCGACCGCGCCGGTGTCACGAAAGAGACGCTGAAGCTGTCTTCGCGTGAAATCGAGGTTGCGCTGGCCCAGGTCAGCAAAGAGCAGATGGCGGCAATCGAGACGGCGGCAGGGCGGATCGAGGCCTATCACCGCCGGCAGTTGCCCGCCGACGAGCGTTTCACCGACGATATCGGTGCAATGCTCGGCTGGCGCTGGACCAGCCTGGACAGTGTGGGGCTTTATGTGCCGGGCGGCACGGCGGCCTATCCCTCATCGGTTCTGATGAATGCGATTCCGGCCAGGGTTGCTGGCGTCAAGCGCATTGTGATGGTGACGCCGGCAAGCGGGGGAGCGATCAATCCGCTTGTGCTGGCGGCGGCGTGGCGCGCGGGTGTCAGCGATATTTTTCGCGTGGGCGGGGCACAAGCTGTGGCAGCACTCGCCTTCGGTACCGAAACCGTCAAACCGGTGGACAAGATCGTGGGGCCGGGCAACGCTTATGTCGCGGCGGCCAAGCGCGAAGTGTTCGGCCAGGTCGGTATCGACAGCGTGGCGGGACCTTCGGAAATCCTGGTGATCGCCGACGGCAATAACGATCCGGAATGGATCGCCGCCGACCTGCTCGCCCAGGCCGAGCATGGCATCTCGTCGCAAAGCATCCTGATCACCGACGATGTGCGCTTTGCGGATGCCGTCGCCAACGCCGCCGCGCGGCAGATCGCCATTCTGCCTCGCAAGGAGATTGCGGCAAGAAGCTGGAACGATTATGGCGCCATCATCTTGGTCAGGACGCTGGACGATGCCGCGCCGCTCGCGGACGCGATCGCGCCTGAGCATCTGGAAATCGCTACTGGCGATCCCGAGACCCTTTGCACCAAGGTGCGCCATGCCGGCGCGATTTTTTTGGGCAGATATACGCCGGAAGCAATTGGCGACTATATCGCCGGGCCCAATCATGTATTGCCCACCTCGCGCACGGCACGCTTTTCCTCAGGGCTCTCGGTGCTGGACTTCATGAAGCGGACCACGCTCCTGAGACTGGACGCAAAAAGCATCGCCGCCATCGGACCGGAGGCCTTGACACTTGCTGAATCCGAGGGGCTCGATGCACATGCCCGCTCCATCGCCGCCAGGCTGAACCGCAAGGGCTAGTCACGTGGATTTCCGGCTGTCGGCAATCACCCTCGACGAGCATAGCGTCGTGCAGCGTAGTCGCGCAATCGAACAGGAACGCGAGGTGGCGATCTATGACCTGCTTGAGGCCAATATGTTCAAGCCAGAGGGCTCGCCAGGCGGACCCTATCGCTTGACGCTCGGGGTCGAGGAGGCGCGCTTGGCACTGGACATTGCACTGGAGGATGGTACGCCGCACAGCAAAGTGCTGCTGTCTCTGGCGCCGCTGCGCAAGACCGTAAAGGACTATTTTCTCGTCTGCGACAATTACCACAAGGCGATCCGGAATGCTCCGCCGCACCAGATCGAGGCCCTGGACATGGCACGGCGCACCCTGCACGACGAAGGTGCGCGCGAGCTCATGGAGCGGCTGGAGGGCAAGGTGGAAACCGATCTGGACACCGCGCGACGGCTGTTCACGCTGGTCTGCGTGCTGCAGATGCGGGGTTGAACATGGAGCAGGCCGTGCTGATCGCCTGCACCATGAATGCCGTGCGCTCGCCCATGGCGGCGGCCATGCTTCGCCATCTTGCGGGCCGCAAGCTCTACGTCCAATCGGTCGGGGTACGGGCGGGCGAATTGGACCCCCTGGCCGTGGAAGCCATGGAGGAGATCGGGCTGGAGATCGGAAAACACAAGCCGCAATGCTTCGAGGACCTGGAAGATGGCAGCTTCGACCTTGTGATCACCCTTTCGCCAGAGGCCCAGCACAAGGCCGTGGAACTGACCCGCACCGCCGCGACCCAGGTAGAATATTGGCCGACCCTAGATCCGACGGCGGTGGAGGGCTCGCGCGAGCAGCGGCTCCAGGCCTACCGGACCGTGCGCGACCAGCTGATGGATCGGCTGAAACGGCGCTTTCTTGCCCAGGCGGCGGCGGACACCTGAACCTGCGCCAATCCAGCCGCGGTTTACGGAAATTCCGGGGAAAACCGTTGGAATGGCTTGCCTTTTGACCCTTTCCCCCCTATCTCGGCACCTCGCGAAACGGCAGGAAGAGGACCCATTGGCCAAGGAAGAGTTGCTGGAGTTCGAGGGCATCGTCGAAGAGCTTTTGCCCAATGCGACCTTCCGCGTGAAGCTGATCGCCAATGATCACATCATCATCGCCCATACAGCCGGCAAGATGCGTAAGAACCGCATCCGCGTTTTGACGGGCGACAAGGTGATGATTGAGATGACGCCCTATGACTTGACCAAGGGCCGCATCACTTATCGTTTCCGCTAGGCGCGGTTCTGTGGTGCTGCTGGTACTCGCCAGCGAGAGTCCCCGGCGGCTGGCGCTATTGGCCCAGGCCGGTATCTTTCCCGACGCTGTATTGCCAGCCACGATTGATGAAAGCGTGAGAAAGGCCGAGCTGCCGCGCGCCCATGCCGTGCGGCTTGCGGCGGAAAAGGCGCGCAAAGTCGAGGCGGAATGGAATGGCAATCCTGCTTTCATCCTGGCAGCCGACACGGTGGTGGCGGTGGGCCGTCGCATCCTGCCCAAGGCCGCAGATGATGAGGAAGTACGAACCTGTCTGAAACGCCTGTCAGGCCGCCGCCACAAGGTGATCACGGCCGTGGCCCTGATATCGCCGCATGGCAGGCTGCGCAGCCGCGTGGCCGAGACGCGGGTCTCGGTGCAGAAACTTAGTGATGCCAGCATTGCCGATTATGTCGAGAGCCGCGAAGGCGTAGGCAAGGCGGGCGGCTATGCCATCCAGGGACGGGCGGAGATGCTGATCAAGGAAATCTCCGGGTCCTGGTCCAATGTGGTCGGGTTGCCGCTTGCGCAGACAGTGTCGCTGCTCAAGGGTGCGGGCTATGGCTGACTGCCCGATTTGCGGCCAACCGGAGCAGGCCCGGTTTAAACCCTTTTGTTCCAGGCGCTGTGCCGACATCGACCTGGGGCGCTGGTTCAAGGGTGGCTATGCCATCCCCGGGGGGACGGCGGATGGCCCAAGCCCTTCAAACCCTTCGGAAAAGGACTCCGACGAGGACTAGAAGCTTGGCGCTGGACAGGTGGAAAGGCTTCCCCTAAGAAGCCGGACCGCAGACAGTGCCCAGGTAGCTCAGTCGGTAGAGCAGCGGACTGAAAATCCGCGTGTCGGCAGTTCGATTCTGTCCCTGGGCACCATCTTTTCAAAGGGTTAGCGAACACCCTTTTTATTTTTTCCAACCGCATCCGCTGTTTTTTCCAAACGCTTGCGCTCGTTTCGTTCCAATTTGCGCACCGTCGCGGTCGCGTGCCCCTTCTTTTCGTACTCGCGCGAATAGTAGTCAGCCATGGTATTGGACCGGTCTCCGATCATGGCCTTCACGTGTTCCCTCGTGCCTCCGGTTTCGACGGTCTGCTTGCTTAGCGTGTGACGCAGACCATGAAAGGTCAGGCCCGGTGCGACCTTGCTATCCTTCACCAGCTTGCGAATCAGTGTGAAGAAACTGGAGCGGAATCCGCTCTCGGTCCACGGCGTACCGCGCGACGTGACGGCGAGGGTAGGGG
>DATKEP010000101.1:0-40045 GCA_035512055.1 Rhizomicrobium sp. | reverse complement strand
GGCGGGCACGGAGATGGTGATGCCGGGCGACAATGTGTCGGTCGAGGTTGAGCTGATCGTTCCGATCGCGATGGAAGAAAAGCTGCGCTTCGCCATCCGCGAAGGCGGCCGCACTGTTGGAGCCGGCGTTGTGGCGAAAATTTTGAAATAAGGGAATGGCTGGCCGGGTCGCGCCCTTTGGGCTGCCCGGCCATCACGGAGATCCAAGGTATGCAAAGTCAAAATATCCGCATCCGGCTCAAGGCCTTCGATCACCGGATTCTCGACAATTCGACTCGGGAAATCGTCAACACGGCCAAGCGTACCGGCGCGCAGGTGAGGGGCCCCATTCCGCTCCCCACCGGCATCGAACGTTTCACCGTGAACCGCTCGGCCCATGTCGATAAGAAAAGCCGCGAACAATTCGAAATCCGGACGCACAAGCGTCTGCTCGACATCATCGAACCCACGCCCCAGACCGTCGATGCTTTGATGAAGCTCGACCTGGCTGCCGGCGTGGACGTCGAAATCAAGTTGTAAGGAGCGTCAGGTGCGCACAGGCGTCATCACGCAGAAGTTGGGCATGACCCGTCTGTTCCTGGCAGACGGTACCCATGTCCCGGTCACGGTCCTCAAGCTGGACGGCTGCGCCGTCACGGCTGTTCGTACCCAGGAGAAGGACGGCTATATCGCCGTTCAGCTGGGATCGGGCTTTGCCAAGCCGAAGAACGCCAACAAGGCGGAACGCGGCCAGTTCGCCAAGGCCGAAATCGAGCCCAGAAAGAAACTGGCGGAATTTCGTGTCGATTCGGCGAACCTGCTGGAAGTCGGCGATCAGCTGCAGGCCGATCATTTCGTCGCCGGTCAGAAGGTGGACGTTACGGGCGTCACCATCGGCCGTGGGTTCACCGGCGCGATGAAGCGCTGGAATTTCCGTGGTCTGGAAGCCAGCCATGGCGTGTCGATCAGCCACCGTTCGCTCGGTGGTACCGGCGGCCGTCAGGATCCCGGCAAGACCTTCAAGAACAAGAAGATGCACGGCCATTACGGCGTCGACAATGTCACCACACAGAATCTGGAAGTGGCCAAGGTCGATGTCGAACGCGGCTTGATCATGATCCGGGGTGCGGTGCCGGGTTCCAAGGGCGGCTGGGTGATGGTGCGTGACGCCGTCAAGCGCCCGCACAAGGATGTGCCCAAGCCCGCCTCCGTGAAGAAGCGCGCGACCCCGGCTGTTCAGGCTGCCGAAGAAGCGAAGGCTGAGGGCTAATCGATGAAGACCAAGGTTCTCAATCTCGACAACAAGGCCCAGGGCGACGTTGAGCTCAGCGACGCCATCTACGGCCTGGAGCCGCGCCAGGACCTGATCCAGCGCGTGGTGGTGTGGCAGCTCGCCAAGCGCCGCAGCGGCCAGCACAAGGTGCTGACCCGCGGCGAGGTAAACCGCACCAAGAAGAAGGTCTACAAGCAGAAGGGCACCGGCCAGGCGCGTCACGGCGCTCGCTCCGCTCCGCTGTTCGTGGGTGGCGCCAAGGCGATGGGCCCGGTCAATCATTCCCACGAGTTCGACCTGCCCAAAAAGGTGAAGGCGCTGGGCCTCAGGCACGCGCTTTCCTCAAAGGCCAGGGACGGCGCCATCCTGGTGCTCGACGAAGCCAAGTCCAAGGACATCAAGACGGCTTCGCTGGCCAAGCAGTTCGGCAAGTTGAAGATCGCCCGCGCCCTGGTTGTGGACGGGGAGTTCGACAAGAACTTCGAGCTGTCGGCCCGCAATCTGGCCGACGTGTCGCTACTGCCCGTGGCCGGCATCAACGTCTACGACATCATGAAGAGCGACAAGCTGGTCCTGACCACTGCCGCCGTCAAAGCCATCGAGGCGCGCCTCGGTGAATCCAATGTGAAGACCGGAGATGCGCCATGAGCAACTATGACGTGATCCTGTCCCCGATCATCACTGAAAAAGCCACGCGCATGACCGAGTCCAATCAGGTCGTATTCCGCGTGAGCCTGGATGCCACCAAGCCAGCTATTGCCAAAGCCGTGTCCGACCTCTTCAAGGTCAAGGTCAAGGCGGTGAACACGGTGGTGGTGAAGGGCAAGCGCAAGGCTTCACGCGGCCGCGCCTATACGCGTTCCGACATCAAGAAAGCGATCGTGACCCTGGAAGAGGGCCACCAGATCGACATCACGACGGGTCTCTAAGCCATGGCTCTGAAAACCTACAAGCCCGCAACAAATGGCCAGCGCCAGCTGGTTCTGGTGGATCGTTCCGGCCTGCACAAAGGCGGTCCCGTCAAGTCGTTGACCGAGGGCAAAACCTCCACGGGCGGTCGCAACAATACCGGCCGCGTCGTCGTGCGCTGGCAGGGCGGCGGTCACAAGCAGCGCTATCGCCTGATCGACTTCAAGCGCAACCGCTTCAACGATCCAGCGACCGTGGAGCGGCTAGAATACGATCCCAACCGGACCGCCTTTATTGCGCTAATCAAGTACAAGGACGGTACCCAGTCCTACATTCTGGCGCCGCAGCGCCTGAATGTCGGCGACGCGGTGGTTTCGGGCGACAAGGTCGACGTCAAGGTGGGCAATGCCATGCCGCTCGGCGCGATGCCGGTGGGCACGATCGTCCATAATATCGAGATGAAGCCGGGCAAGGGCGGTCAGGTGGCACGGTCCGCCGGCTCCTACGCTCAGTATCTGGGCCGCGATGCCGGTTACGCCCTGGTGCGCCTCAATTCGTCGGAAGTGCGCAAGATCCCGCTGACATGCATGGCAACGGTGGGCGCGGTCTCCAACCCCGACCATATGAACGAGATCCTGGCCAAAGCCGGCCGCAATGTATGGAAGGGCCGCCGCCCATCCGTGCGCGGCACCGCCATGAACCCGATCGACCATCCCCATGGCGGTGGCGAAGGCCGCACCAAGGGCGGTCGTCATCCGGTCACACCTTGGGGCAAGCCCACCAAGGGCGCGAAAACCCGCGTCAACAAGCGCACCACCAAGTTCATCGTGCGCACCCGCAAAGGCAAGGCAAGCACATGACCCGTTCAATCTGGAAAGGTCCGTTCGTAGACGGCTATCTGCTCAAGAAGGCGGAAGCCGCGCGCGCCTCCGGCCGCAAGGATGTGATCAAGACCTGGTCGCGCCGTTCCACCATCCTGCCGCAGTTCGTGGGCGTCACTTTCGGCGTCTATAACGGCCACAAGCACATTCCGGTGCTGGTGACCGAGGACATGGTCGGTCACAAGCTGGGCGAGTTCTCGCCCACCCGCACCTTCCACGGCCACACCGGCAGCGGCGACAAGAAGGCGAAGAGGGCTTAAATGGGCAAGCAATCCCGCGCGCGCATCCTTGGCGATCATCAGGCCATGGCAATTGCCCGCAACGTCCGCGTTTCCCCCAGAAAGCTCAATCTTGTTGCGCAGCAGATCCGTGGCAAGAAGGTCGACAATGCGTTGAACGTGCTCACCTTCTCCCAAAAGCGCATTGCCGGCGTGGTCAAGAAGACTTTGCAGTCGGCAATTGCCAATGCCGAAAACAATCACGACCTGGATGTCGATGACCTGGTGGTCAAAGAAGCTAGCGTCGGCAAGAACCTGGTGATGAAGCGGTTCCACGCGCGTGCCCGCGGCAATGCCGGCGGCATCGAGAAGTTCTTCAGCCAGATTACGATCGTGGTCGAAGAGAAGCGTGAAGAGAAAAAGGAAGAGGCCAAGCCGACGCCGAAAACCAAGCCCGCCAAGGGCAAGGCTGCGGCCAAGCCCTCCACCAAGAAACCTGCGGCCCAAAAGGCCCAGAGCAAGACAAAGACCAAGGCCAAGAAGGAAGCTGCCTAATGGGTCAGAAAGTCAATCCGACCGGACTGCGCCTCGGCGTCAACCGTACCTGGGACTCGCGCTGGTATGCGGGCAAGAAGGAATACGGAAAGCTGCTGCAGGAGGACATCAAGATCCGCGAATATCTCAGCGACAAGCTGAAGGCCGCAGGTGTCTCCCGCATCGTGATCGAGCGCCCGCACAAGAAGTGCCGCGTCACCATCCATTCGGCCCGTCCGGGTGTGGTGATCGGCAAGAAGGGCGCCGATATCGAGAAGCTCAAGAGCGATGTTCAGAAGTTCACCGCCGACGAGGTGCACCTGAACATCGTGGAAATCAGGAAGCCCGAAATCGACGCCAAGCTCGTGGCGGAAAACATCGCCCAGCAACTGGAACGCCGCGTCGCCTTCCGCCGCGTGATGAAGCGCGCGGTGCAGACCGCCATGCGGCTGGGCGCGCTCGGCATCCGCATCACCTGCGCGGGCCGCCTGGGCGGCGCGGAAATCGCCCGCGTGGAATGGTACCGCGAAGGCCGGGTCCCACTGCACACGCTGCGCGCCGATATCGATTACGGCATCGCCACCGCCTTCACCACTTACGGCACCTGCGGCGTCAAGGTTTGGATCTTCAAGGGCGAAATCATGGAGCATGATCCCTTCGCCACCGAGAAGCGTCAGGCCAGCGAGGCCGAGGCCGGCAATCGTCCGCCGCGCGAGCGTGAACGCGCGCCTGCGGCAGCGGAGTAAAGAGAAGAACCATGCTGTCACCCAAGCGCACAAAATTCCGCAAGCAGTTCAAGGGCCGCATCCATGGCCCTGCCAAGGCTGGCACCACGTTGAACTTCGGCGCCTACGGCCTGAAAGCGCTCGAGCCCGAACGCCTGAACGCACGCGAGATCGAAGCCGCCCGCCGTGCCATCACGCGCGAGATGAAGCGTGCCGGCCGCGTGTGGATCCGCATCTTCCCGGACGTACCGGTCTCCAAGAAGCCGGCCGAAGTCCGCATGGGTTCGGGCAAGGGCGCGCCGGAATTCTGGGTGGCCAAGGTCAAGCCTGGCCGCATCCTGTTCGAGATCGACGGCGTGGACTTGGCGACCGCCAAGGAAGCCATGCGTCTGGGACAGGCGAAGCTTTCGATCGCCACCAAATTCGTCACTCGCACGGGACTTTGAGGATCTGAAGATGGCAAAGAAAGCAGCTGCCAAAGCCAAGAAGCCGGCCAAAAAGGCGATCACTGCCAAAGCAGCGTCGAAGGCCGACGACTTCCGCGCCAAGAGCAGCGACGAGCTCTCCACCCAGCTTGTGGGTCTCAAGAAGGAGCAGTTCAACCTGCGCTTCCAGCGCGCCAACGGCCAGGTGGAGAATACCGGCCGCATTCGTTCCTTACGCCGCGATATCGCGCGCATCCAGACAGTTTTGACCGAGCAGCGCCGCGCTGCCCAGGCGAAGGGTTGAGAAACATGCCGAAGCGAATCCTGCAGGGCACAGTCGTCAGCGACAAGAACGCCAAGACCGTGGTGGTGAAGGTGGAACGCCGCTTCATCCATCCGGTGATGGGCAAGACCGTGCGCCGCTCCAAGAAGTATCACGCCCATGACGAGAAGGGTGAGTTCAAGATCGGCGACGTGGTCCGTATCCAGGAATGCCGGCCGCTTTCCAAGCTTAAGACCTGGGAAGTGCTGGAACGCGTCGGCAAGTAACCGGCGCTTTGAGGAGTTGAAGTCATGATTCAGATGTCCACGGAGCTCGATGTCGCCGACAATTCCGGCGCCAAGAGCGTGATGTGCATCAAGGTGCTGGGCGGCTCGCACCGCCGTTATGCCGATGTCGGCGACATCATTGTCGTGTCGGTCAAGGAAGCGATTCCGCGCGGTCGCGTCAAGAAGGGCGAAGTGCTCAAGGCCGTGGTGGTGCGCACCGCCAAGGGCGTACGCCGTCCGGACGGCAGTCTGATCCGCTTTGACGGCAATGCTGCCGTTCTGGTGAATGCGCAAGGCGAGCCGATCGGTACGCGCATCTTCGGGCCGGTTACGCGTGAGCTGCGCAACAAGAACCAGATGAAGATCATCTCGCTCGCCCCGGAGGTTCTGTGATGAGCAATATCCGCAAGGGCGACAAGGTCGTTGTCATTTCCGGCAGCGACAAGGGCAAGAAGGGCTCGGTGTTGAAGATTTTTCCGAAGGAAAGTCGGGCTCTGGTGCAGGGCGTCAACATGGTCAAGCGCCATCAGCGCCAGACCCAGAGCCAGCAGGCCGGGATCGTGACCAAGGAGTCTCCGGTCCATCTGTCGAATATCGCGCATGCCGATCCCAAGACCGGCAAGGCGACGCGCATTGGTTTCAAGACGCTGGGCGACGGCCGCCGGGTCCGCTTTGCGAAGAAGTCGGGTGAGGTCATCGATGTCTGAGGCTGGTAGCAAGAATCCGAAGGAAGCCGCCCGCGCCGACGCCAAGTCCGCAAAGGCGACCAAGCGCCGCGAGGTGAACAAGGGCACCAATGTGGCGGTGGGCGAGCATGCGCGCGAGGCCGGCTATGTGCCGCGCTTCAAGAAGCGCTACAACGACACCATCCGTCCGGCCCTGATGCAGAAGTTCGGCTACAAGAATGCGATGCAGGTGCCCAAGCTCTCCAAGGTCGTGCTGAATATCGGCGCGGGCGAGGCTGCTTCGGATGGCAAGAAAATCCAGCAAGCGGTGAACGACTTGACTGCCATCGCCGGCCAGAAGGCGGTGCAGACCCGCGCAAAGAAGGCGATCGCGACCTTCAAGATTCGCAAGGATCTGCCGATCGGCGCCAAGGTCACGCTGCGCGGTGATGTGATGTATGAATTTGTCGATCGTCTTATCACGATGGCGCTGCCGCGCGTGCGCGACTTCCGGGGCGTCAATCCCAAGTCGTTTGACGGCCGTGGCAACTATGCCATGGGCATGAAGGAACACGTCGTGTTCCTGGAAATCGACTACGACAAGACCGAGACGGTGTGGGGCATGGATATCGTGTTCAACACCACGGCCAAGACCGATGCGGAAGCCAGAGCCTTGCTGGAAGGCTTCCAGTTCCCGTTCACGAACTAAAGGCACTGACAAAATGGCAAAGATGAGTCAGATCAACCGCAATAAGAAGCGCGAAAAGCTGGTCGCGCTCTATGCCGTCAAGCGTGCTGCGCTGAAGGCCAAGGCGGATGACATGAAGTTGCCGCCCGAGGAGCGCTTTGAGGCGCGCCTCAAGCTGGCAAAGCTGCCGCGCAACTCCTCCAAGGTGCGCATCCATCACCGCTGCGAGCTTTCGGGCCGCTCTAAGGGCTATTACCGCAAGGTGAAGCTGTCGCGTATCGCGCTGCGTTCTCTTTCGAATTTCGGCCAGATCCCCGGTATGACCAAGGCGAGCTGGTAAGGAGCAACCATGATCATCGATCCGATTGGCGATCTCATTTCCCGCATCCGCAACGGTCAGTTACGCCGCAAGAGCAAGATCTCCTCGCCCAACTCACGCTTGCGCATTCGCCTGCTCAATGTGCTGCAGGAAGAGGGGTACATCCGCGGCTATGCGGAGGTGGAGGTCAAGGGCCACAAGGAGCTCGAAATCGAGCTCAAATATCATGAAGGCCAGCCGGTGATCCGCGAGTTGAAGCGCATCTCCACGCCGGGCCGTCGCGTCTATTCTTCAGTAAGGGATCTCAAGCCGCATCGCGCGGGTTTGGGCGTGTCCATCCTCTCCACGCCGCAGGGCTTGATGACGGACACCGCCGCCCGCGAAAAGAATGTCGGCGGCGAAGTCCTCTGCCAGGTGTTCTAAGGAGCGATCATGTCCCGTATCGGCAAGAAAGCGATTGCGCTGCCCAAGGGCGTCACGGCCTCGGTGGACGGCCAGACCGTCAAGGTCAAGGGTCCAAAGGGTGAGCTCAGCGTCAAGCTGGCGCCCGAAGTCACCGCTTCGGTGGATGATCGCGGCATCCATGTGGCACCGCAAAAGGAAATGGAAAGGGCGCCGCAAATGTGGGGCCTCTCGCGCACGCTCATCAACAATCTGGTGACCGGCGTTACCGCCGGCTTCACCCAGAAGCTCGAAATACAGGGCGTCGGCTATCGTGCCGCGGTGCAGGGCAAGGTTTTGAACCTGCAGCTCGGCTTCAGCCATGACGTGCCCTATGCCATTCCGCCGGGCATCACCATCACCACCGAAAAGCCCACCATGATTTCTGTATCGGGCATCGACAAGCAACTCGTCGGCCAGGTCGCTGCCGAGATTCGTTCCTGGCGTCCGCCGGAGCCCTACAAGGGCAAGGGCGTGCGCTATGAGGGCGAATATGTCCGCCGCAAGGAAGGCAAGAAGAAGTAATGACCAAGGACATCTTCAAGAAGCGCCAAGCGCGCAACCGTTTCCGCCTCGGCACGCACGGCACGCGTCCGCGTCTGTCCATCTTTCGTTCGGGCAAGCACATCTATGCCCAGGTGATCGACGACGCGCATGCGGTCACTGTTGCGTCCGCTTCGACCAACGAAACGGACAGCAAGGAAGCCAAGTCGTGGAACGTGGCGGCGGCCTCCAGCGTCGGCAAAAAGATCGCCGAGCGCACGCTCGCCAAGGGCGTCAAGCAGGTCATGTTCGACCGCGGCGGCTACATCTATCATGGGCGCGTGAAAGCGCTCGCAGACGCGGCCCGTGAAGGCGGGCTTGAGTTCTAGAGGATTCATAGTGGCAGCGTATGAACGAATCGCTGGCCCGCTCTAAAAGGTAAGGATCGAGAATGGCACGCGAAGGACAGCAGCGGGATTCCAAGGAAGGCGGACGCGAGCGCGGTCGTGGCCGTGGCCGTGACAAGGAAGATCGCGACGGCGACCTGATCGACAAGCTGGTGCACATCAATCGTGTGGCCAAGGTCGTGAAGGGTGGCCGCCGCTTCGGCTTTGCTGCCCTGGTGGTGGTAGGCGACGGTAATGGGCGGGTCGGTTATGGCCATGGCAAGGCGCGCGAAGTGCCGGAAGCCATCCGCAAGGCCACCGATGACGCCAAGAAGTCGCTGATCCGCATTCCGCTCAAGGATGGCCGAACCTTGCATCATGAAGTGCGCGGTCATCACGGCGCGGGAAAGGTCCTGGTGCGTCCTGCCCCGGCCGGTACCGGCATCATCGCTGGCGGCCCGATGCGCGCGGTGTTCGAGGCCCTGGGCGTGGGCGATGTCGTGTCGAAGTCGCTGGGCACGTCCAACCCCTACAACATGGTGCGTGCCACGTTCGATGCTCTCAAGAACCAGCAGAGCCCGCGCATGGTGGCCCAGCGCCGTGGCCGCAGCGTGTCGGAAATCCTGGCCCGCCGTGAAGATCAGACGCCGGAAGCCGGCGCCTAACCGAGATTGAGAGAGAAAGTCATGGCCGAGAAGAAAGCTAAAGCCGGAAAGACGGTAACTGTGCGCCAGATCCGCAGCGCCAACCGCAAGCCGGACATTCAGGCCGCCACGTTGCGTGGCCTGGGGCTCGGCAAGATCCGCCGCACCCGCACGTTGGAAGACACTCCATCGGTGCGTGGCATGATCGAT
Source organism: Rhizomicrobium sp. (assembly GCA_035512055.1). GTDB lineage: Bacteria > Pseudomonadota > Alphaproteobacteria > Micropepsales > Micropepsaceae > Rhizomicrobium. The sequence continues at coordinate 30,716 of DATKEP010000101.1, read as the reverse complement.
GCCGTGAGTCATCTGGTTGAGATCGTAGAAGACAAGTAGTGGGTGGCCCGCGCAAGTCCTTCGGACTGGCGGGCCATGACAGGAGATTTGGAATGAAGCTCAATCAGATCGCCAACAATCCCGGCGCCCACAAGCGCAAGGACAAGGTCGGACGCGGTTCCTCCTCCGGCTTGGGCAAGACCTCCGGCCGCGGCGTCAAGGGTGCCAAGGCGCGCACCGGCAATCAGGTGCATGGCTTTGAAGGCGGCCAGATGCCGCTGCACATGCGCATGCCCAAGCGCGGTTTCCGCAATATTTTCGCCCGCGACTTTTCAGAAGTGAACCTGAACCGGATCCAGAAGGCGATCGACGAAAAACGCTTGAGCGCAACCACAAAAATCACCGAAGACGTTCTGCGCAAGGCGGGTCTTGTCCATAAGAGCCGCGACGGGGTGCGTCTGCTGGGCAAGGGTGCGATAACCGCCAAGATCGAGATCGAGGTTGCGGGTGCGAGCGCCTCGGCCCGGCAGGCGGTCGAAGAGGCCGGCGGATCGGTTACGACCACCTTCCAGAAGAAAGTTTACAGCAACAAGAAGGGCCAGCCGGGTAAGCGCCAGACGCGCCGTGCGGAATCGGCCAAAAAGCGGGAAGCGCGCAAGGCATAAATTAAGGGGCCGGGCCCGCTCGCAAGGGCGGGGGCCTGTCCCCATATAAGATCGGCGCGTTCTTCCCAGGAGCACCTGATGGCATCTGCAGCCGAACAATTGGCAGCCAATTTCAACTTCGGTGCCATCTCCAAGGCCAAGGAGCTGCGCAGCCGTATCTTCTTCACCCTGGGCGCCCTGATCGTGGCGCGCATCGGCACCTACATCCCCATGCCCGGCATTGATCCGGCGGCTCTGGCCCAGCAGATCAATCAGTCGGGCGGTGGACTGCTCGACGTGTTCAACACGCTCGCCGGCGGCGCGGTGAACCGCATGGCGGTTTTCGCCCTGGGGATCATGCCCTACATCTCCGCCTCCATCATCATGCAGTTGATGACCACGGTGTTTCCGGAATTGGAAGCACTGAAGAAGGAAGGGGAGGCGGGCCGCAAGGTCATCAATCAATACACTCGCTATTTCACCGTCGCGCTCGCGATGATTCAGGCCTACGGCATCGCGCTAGGGCTGGAGCATTTCGGCGGCCAATCCCATATCGTGCTGCATCCGGGTTTCCTGTTCCGTATCGGCGCAGTGATCACGCTGACCGGCGGCACAATTCTATTGATGTGGATTGGCGAACAGATCACCAGCCGCGGTGTGGGCAACGGCATCTCGCTGATCATCTTCGCCGGCATCGTGGCTCGCTTTCCCCAGATCATCGGCCAGACCCTGGAACAGGCGCGCACCGGTGCCACAAGCCCGCTGCTGATCATCTTCTTCATGGTCTTCGCGGTGGCGCTGGTGGGTTTCATCGTGTTCATGGAACGCGCCCAACGGCGCTTGTTCGTTACCTATCCCAAGCGGCAAGTCGGCAACAAAATCTATGGGGGTGATTCATCGCACTTGCCGCTCAAGCTCAATGTTTCGGGCGTGATCCCACCGATCTTTGCAAGCTCCATCCTGCTGCTGCCCACGACTGCCGCGAGCTTCAATGCCCAGAATCTGCCGGGTTGGCTCCAGACGCTGGTGTCCTATCTCAGCCGCGGCCAGCCGCTCTATCTAGTGCTTTATGCCGCCCTCATCCTGTTCTTCACTTTCTTCTACACCTCGATCGTGTTCAATCCGGAGGAGACGGCAGACAATCTGAAGAAGTATGGCGGCGTTTTTCCCGGCATTCGTCCAGGTAAGAAAAGCGCCCAGTTCATTGACTACACGCTCACTCGCATCACCGTGATTGGGGCGTTCTATCTGACGTTCGTCTGCCTGATTCCCGAATTTCTGTTTTACAAATACAACCTGTCCTTCTCGCTGGGCGGCACGTCGATCCTGATCGTCGTGTCGGTGACGATGGACACGGTGGCGCAGATCCAGAGCCATCTGGTGACGCAGCAATATGAAGGGCTTTTGAAAAAGTCACGGTTGCGGGGAGCGCGAAGGTGAATCTGGTTCTGTTCGGGCCCCCGGGGGCGGGCAAGGGCACCCAATCGAAAATTATTACTGAGACACGCGGCCTGCCGCAGCTATCCACCGGGGAGATGCTGCGGGCCGCAATCGAGGCGGGAACGCCGCTGGGCCTGGCCTGCAAGGCGCTGATGGCCAAAGGCGAGCTTGTTCCCGACGAGACGGTGATCCGGATCATCGCCGAACGCTACGACCAGCCCGATTGCGCCCATGGAGCGGTGTTCGACGGTTTTCCTCGTACCATTCCCCAGGCCGAAGCCCTGGATAGGATGCTGGCTGAGCGGGGCAAGAAGATCGACCTTGTGCTGGAACTGAAGGTCGACGACGCGGTGCTGCTGTCCCGGGTCGAGGCCCGGATCAAGGCGGGGGGCATTCTCAGGTCCGACGACACGCCGGAAACCCTGACCCACCGGCTGAACGTCTATTACAACAATACCGCCCCGCTGACCGCCTATTACCGGGGGCAGGGCAAGCTCAAGACCGTGGACGGCATGGCGCCTGTTGAGGCCGTAACAGCCCAGATTGCTGCCGTGCTGGCCGGAGGCCCGGCCTGATTGACCCATGCGACAATAAATCCCGGCCGGCAGTTGACGGGCGGGGGTGCATTCCTATAATCCGCGCCCTCGCGACAGATTTTCCTGTCATTTCCGCGTTTTCGGGGCGTTTTCGACGACCGCCCGGGCCCGGATTTGACCTGGATTTTGCCGTACACAATTAAGTCAACAAGTTCAATGGCTTAACGCCTTTCGGAGAGACCAGAGTGGCACGCATCGCCGGCGTCAATATCCCGACCCAAAAGCGAGTCGAAATCGGCCTTCGCTACATCCACGGCATCGGGCCCCACATCGCCCACCAGATCATCACCCAGCTCGGGATCGATCCCGCGCGTCGCGTCAGCGATTTGACCGAGTCCGAGGTGATCCAGATCCGCGAAATCATCGACCGCGATTATCTGGTGGAAGGCGACCTGCGCCGCGACGTGGCCATGAACATCAAGCGCCTGATGGACCTGGGTTGCTATCGCGGCCTTCGTCACCGCAAGGGCCTGCCTGTTCGCGGCCAGCGCACCCACACCAATGCCCGCACCCGCAAAGGCCCCGCCAAAGCGATCGCCGGCAAAAAGAAAGTCACGAAATAAGCCATGGCTGAAGCAGCAACCAAGGCCGCCAAGAGCGCCGGCCGCGCCCGCAAGAAAGAAAAGAAGAACGTCGTTGTCGGTGTGGCCCATGTCGCCGCCACCTTCAATAACACCATCGTCACCATCACCGACGGGCAGGGCAATGCCGTGTCCTGGTCGTCGGCCGGCATGATGGGCTTCAAGGGTTCGCGCAAGTCCACGCCCTATGCGGCGCAGATGGCCGCCGAAGATGCCGGTCGCAAGGCGGTCGAGCACGGCATGCGCACGCTTGAAGTGGAAGTTTCCGGCCCCGGTTCGGGGCGTGAGTCGGCTCTGCGCGCGCTGCAGGCTGTCGGGCTTGTCGTCACCTCGATCCGCGATGTGACACCGATCCCGCACAATGGCTGCCGCCCGCCCAAGCGCCGGCGCGTATAAAAAGTTTCGGACGCAGCACTAACCCGTCGCACGTATGGGCATGGTCCGACATGCTCGGGACACGATGAGGAAAAAATCATGTTTCAGAAGAACTGGCAGGAATTGATCAAGCCCGGCAAGCTCAAGACCGAGGCCGGCCATGATGCGGGCCGTACCGCCACCATCACCGCCGAACCGCTGGAGCGCGGCTTTGGCCTGACGCTGGGCAATTCGCTTCGTCGCGTGCTGCTCTCCTCGCTCCAGGGGGCGGCCGTCACCGCCATCTCGATCGAAGGCGTGCTGCACGAATTCTCCTCCATCCAAGGCGTGCGCGAAGACGTCACCGACATCGTTCTCAACGTGAAGATGATCGCGCTGCGCATGCATGCCGAAGGTCCCAAGCGCGTCAGCTTGCGCAGGCAAGGCCCCGGCGAGGTGAAGGCCGGTGACATCCAGACTACGGCCGATATTGAAATCCTCAATCCCGACCTGGTGCTCTGCACTCTGGACGAGAAAGTGGATTTCCGCATGGAGCTTACCATCGCCACCGGTAAGGGCTATGTTCCCGCCGATCGCAATCGTCCCGAAGATGCGCCCATCGGCCTGATCCCGGTGGATTCGCTGTTCTCGCCGGTGAAGAAGGTTTCCTACAAGGTCGAGAACACGCGCGAGGGCCAGATCCTCGACTATGACAAGCTGACCCTGACGGTCGAGACCAATGGCGCCGTCACGCCGGACAATGCGGTGGCTTATGCCGCGCGCATCCTCCAGGACCAGCTCCAGGTCTTCATCAACTTCGAGGAGCCGCGCGAGCGCGCCGCCGAGGAAGCAAAGCCCGATCTTGCCTTCAACCCCGTCCTGCTCAAGAAAGTCGACGAGCTGGAGCTGTCGGTACGTTCGGCCAACTGCCTGAAGAACGACAACATCGTCTATATCGGCGACCTGATCCAGAAGACCGAAGCGGAAATGCTGCGCACGCCGAACTTCGGCCGCAAGTCGCTGAACGAGATCAAGGCTGTCCTGGCAGAGATGGGTCTGCATCTGGGCATGGAAGTGCCGGGCTGGCCGCCGGAGAATATCGAAGATCTCGCCAAGAGGTATGAGGATCAATACTAACTGTGTCATCCCGGGCGCGGCGCAGCGTGTAACAGTGCGCCGCAGAACCGGGATCCACTGAGCAGATATAAGTTGGGCCCCGGCTCGCACATCGCCCGCACAGGTGCGGGCTCGTTGGCCGGGGTGACAGGAGATTAGGTATGCGTCACGGTAATCAAGGCCGCAAGTTCAACCGCACCGCCGCCCATCGCAAGGCGATGTGGGGCAATATGACCGCGGCGCTGATCAAGCATGAGCAGATCAAGACCACTTTGCCCAAGGCGAAAGACCTGCGTCCGGTGATCGAAAAGCTGGTGACCCTGTCGCGCCGCGGTCCTGCGGATCTGCATGCCCGCCGCCAGGCACTGGCCCAGATCAAGGATGCCAACCAGGTGACCAAGCTGTTCGACGTCATCGGTCCCCGCTACAAGGGCCGCCCGGGCGGCTATACCCGCGTGGTTAAAGCCGGCTTCCGCCATGGCGACAATGCGCCGATGGCGATCATTGAATTCGTGGACCGCGACGAGAGCGCCAAGGGCCAAAATTCCGGTCCGTTGGAAGTCGAAGCCGAGGCGTAAATCTCCGCGCTTTGCAGTGCACAACCGAATCAGGGCGGCAGCAATGCCGCCCTTTTTGTCATCCGCGCGTTTTGACCTTGATTTGGAACTTACCGAAAGGTCATGAACCATGCGCAAATACTGGATATTGCTCTCGGTGGCCATCTTGGCGGCCTGTCACAAGGACAATACGGCCTCGGGCTACGACACGTGCCAGGCGCCGGCCCAACCCAAGCTGCTTACTGTCGCTGGTCTCACCACCGACCAGAAGGCCGATGCCATGGGCATCCCGCCCTCGCAGGTTCCGCCTGATGCAGCCGGCGGGCCCGCCTTTGAGGATTATGTCGCCCGCCATAATGGCGCCGTCCAAACGGGCTATTGCGTGGACAATGAAGCCTATAAGGCCCGTGCCATGAAGGACGAAATGAGTAGCGTGGCCCGGGCGATCATGGCGACCTGCCATGAAGGGGCCGAGCCGGATACACTGGCCACGGTGCTCAAATACCGCAATTGTGCGGCCGGGAATAAATAGGAACAGACTGTCGGAAGGCTGGGCGTAATGAAGAGGATGTCGATGTCTGCGGGGCTTCTGGCCCTGGCGGCGGCTTGCATGTATGCGCTGCCCGGCTCGACCGCGGATAACAGGATGGCCCCAGGCAAGCCCGAGCCGTTGCGCGTGGCACCGCAAGGCCCGCGCGCGCTGCCAGAGGCGCCGTCTTCCATGGGCCAGGTGCAGCTCACCTTCGCGCCGGTGGTCAAGCGCGTCGCGCCTGGCGTGGTCAATGTCTATTCCAAGTCGATCGTGCAGACCCAGGTCAATCCGTTCTTCAACGATCCCCTGTTCAGCCAACTGTTCGGCACGCCGGAAATGCGCCAGCGCGTACAGCAGAGTTTGGGATCTGGTGTGATCGTGCGCGGCGACGGCCTGATCGTCACTAACAACCATGTCGTGGAAGGCGGCAATGAAATCACCGTCGCCCTGTCGGATAAGCGCGAATTCCGGGCCAAGGTGCTGTTGGCCGATCCCCGCACGGATCTGGCCGTGCTCAAGATCGACACCCATGGCGAAAACCTGCCCGTCGTGCCTTTCGCCAATTCCGATGCCGTGCAGGTTGGCGACCTGGTCTTGGCGATCGGCGATCCCTTCAATGTCGGCCAGACCGTGACCATGGGTATTGTCTCGGCCCTGGCGCGCACCCAGATTTCGGCCAGCGACTATCAATTCTTCATCCAGACCGATGCCGCCATCAATCCGGGCAATTCGGGCGGCGCGCTGGTCACCACCGACGGCAAGCTTGCAGGCATCAATACAGCCATCTATTCGCGCAGCGGCGGCTCCATCGGAATCGGTTTTGCCATTCCGGCAAATCTCGTGCGCCGGGTGGTGGAAGGCGTGGAGGGCGGGTTGAAGAATGGCGGCAAGGCCAGCGTGCAGCTTGCCTGGGTAGGCGCAAGCGGCCAGCCCGTTACCAGCGAAATCGCTGCAAGCCTGGGCCTGTCGCGGCCAGGCGGCGTTCTGATCAAGGAAGTCTATCCGGATGGCCCGCTGGGCAAGGCCGGCGTGAAGTCGGGTGAGGTCGTGCAGTCGGTGGACGGGACCGCGGTTGACGACATGCAGTCACTGAATTACCGCACCGCCACCCACCGCCCCGGCGAGACCGTGCGTATGCATGTCGCCGCGGGCAAGAGCGGACGCGATGTCGCCGTCGCGCTTGCGCTGCCGCCCGAGAATCCGCCACGCGAGGCTCAGACCATCGGCGGACGCAATCCGCTGACCGGCGCGCGGGTTGAAAATATCTCTCCCGCCACGGCAACTGAAATGCAGATGGACGTGATGTCAAAAGGCGTGGCGATCGTGGCGGTGAATTCCAGCGGTATCGCGGCCAATTATGGATTTCAGCCTGGTGACATCGTCCGCAACATCAATGGCACGCCCATAAATCGCGTGGGGGAGTTGGTCCGCCTACTTAATGCCGGCAATCATTGGGACATGGTTGTTGAGCGGGACGGCCGCAGATTGACCCTGTCCGTAGACGGATGAATCATCACATTTGATGTCATAACATTTGTCGTCATGGCGAAATCATGACCATGCACGGCGAACACGCGGGCACGCGGTGTCAAAATCTTTGTTACGCACTGTTGCCGGCGATCACTTCTGGCGCTTGTCGCCGTTGTAACGCGACCCGCACTGATTATCTGCGTTAGTCCTTGGGCATGGGGGGCACCATGCAAAGGACCCATTATGAAAAATTTGTTTGTTGCTTCCGCAGTGGCAGTGCTCGCCGCCACATCGGTGTTGGGCATTGGCGCGGCCCGGGCTGACTCCTATGTCTCGGTGTTGGGAGGTCCGACATTCGCGCCAGACTTGAACGTGAACGGCACCGCGCGTGGCATGGACACCGGCTTCAATGTCGGCGCTCGTTATGGCTATTACCTCAAGGACTGGAATCTGCCCAACGTCTCGCTGGAAGCGGACGGACTTTTCAGCCAATCCGCCTATTCCAACACCAATAACGCGCGGCTGCAGTCCAGCTCCTATATGGCCAACGCGATTTATCACTTGCCTACGGATTCGCCATTCCAGCTTTATGGCGGGGCGGGCCTTGGCGCTGTAAATACCAACATAGACAATGGCGCGGGCAACCATGGCGGCTCGACCGTGCTGGGCTGGCAGGCGCTGGGCGGCTTGGAATACCTCGCCTCCGACCAGGCCAGCATATTTGCCGAATACCGCTATCAGAATGCCCATGATGTGAATGCGGGCGGCCTGACAAAGGTCGGAAATACCGGCAATAACTTATCGTTTGGGGTGAAGTGGCGGCTGGACTGAGGCCAGCGATCCGAGACAGGTATTGTGAAAGTCCCGCGGGCCTCCCGCGGGACTTTTGCTATAAGGGACTGTGAGCGATCTTTTCGAATCCAGCGGTTTGGCTGACGACGCGCCGCGGCCATTGGCCGACCGGTTGAGGCCCCAAAGTTTGTCGGAGGTCGTGGGACAGGACCATCTTCTGGGGCCCCCAGGCCCACTGGGCCGGATGGTGGCCAATGCGCGCCCCTCTTCCATCATCCTATGGGGCCCGCCCGGCACCGGCAAGACCACCATCGCCCGGCTCCTGTCCACGGCGTTTCATCTGCATTTCGAGCAATTGTCGGCGGTGTTTTCGGGCGTCGCCGACCTGAAGAAGACGTTCGAGGCGGCACGCTCGCGGCGACGGACCGGGCAGGGCACGCTGCTGTTCATCGACGAGATCCATCGATTCAATCGCAGCCAGCAGGACAGTTTCTTGCCCGTGGTGGAAGATGGCACGGTAATCCTGGTGGGAGCGACAACCGAAAATCCGTCCTTCGAATTGAATGGCGCGCTTTTGTCCCGCGCCCAGGTGCTCGTGCTGCGCCGGCTGGACGATGCGGCGCTGGAAGTCCTGCTCCAGCGCGCGGAAGCCTGGTATCGCGCGAAGCTGCCGCTAACCGATGATGCCCGCGCTTCCTTGCGCGCCATGGCCGATGGCGACGGACGCTATTTGCTCAATATGGTGGAGGAGCTTTCCAGCGTGAAGGCGTCGGCGCCGCTCGATCCGGCCGGGCTGGTTGGCGCGGTTCAGCGGCGCATGCCGCTCTACGACAAGAGCCGGGAGGAGCATTACAACATCATCTCCGCCTTGCATAAATCCATCCGCGGCTCCGATCCCGATGCGGCGCTTTATTGGCTGGCGCGGATGCTGGCGGGCGGCGAGCAGCCTCTCTATATCGCCCGCCGCCTGGTGCGCGCGGCAGTAGAAGATATCGGCCTCGCGGATCCAGAGGCCGTGCATCAAGCCCTGGCCGCCAAGGACGTGTTCGATTTTCTGGGGTCGCCGGAAGGTGAATTGGCCCTGGCGCAATGTGTACTCTATTTGGCGAGCGCCCCCAAGTCGAATGCCGTCTACAAGGCGCTGGGGGCGGCGAGGGCCGCGGCACAGGAGTCGGGCTCCCTGACGCCGCCGGCCCATATCCTCAACGCCCCCACGAAACTGATGAAGAATTTGGGTTATGGCGCAGGCTACCAATACGACCATGACGCAGAGGAGGGCTTTTCCGGCCAGAATTATTTCCCCGACGCCATGGCGCGGCAGCAATTCTATACGCCCAAGGACATCGGCTTCGAGCGCGAGATTGCCAAGCGGCTGGAATACTGGTCCAAGTTGCGAACCAGGCGGGGAGGAGATTCGTGAAGGCAGCCATTGTTACGGCAATCGGTTTGGGCGGGGCAATCGGATCGGTCGCGCGCTATTTCGTTTCCACCATCCAAAGTCCCACCTGGACCGGCTTTCCTTACGCGATCTTCATCGTCAATGTCAGTGGCGGCTTCATCATGGGCGTATTGACCGAACTGATGGCGTTGAAATTCAGCGTCTCTCCGGAAGTGCGTGCCTTCCTTACCACCGGCATCCTGGGCGGCTACACGACCTTCTCGACTTTTTCGCTTGAAAGCGCGCTCTTGATTCAGCGACATGCCTATGTGACGGCCACCGGCTATGTCGTGGGATCCGCCATTCTTTCCATTGCCGCTCTGTTCTGTGGTCTTTGGATCATCCGCGCAATTTATGCCTGAGACACGCAAAATCGAGGCTGAGGATGACGGTATCCGCTTGGACCGCTGGTTCAGGCGGCATTACCCAGCGGTAACGCATGGTCTTCTTGAAAAACTCCTGCGCAAATGCGAGGTACGGGTGGATGGCAAACGCGCCAAATCCGCCGACAGGGTGATAGCCGGACAAGCCGTGCGCCTGCCGCCGCAAGTTATTCATGCCAAGGATGAGCGTCCGCAAAAGCCCAAACCCGATAAGCCGATGGGTTCACTCAGCGACCGCATCCTGTACATGGACAAGCAGGTCATCGTGCTGGACAAGCCGGCTGGTTTGGCGTCCCAGGGTGGCTCTGGACTCACCAGGCATGTGGACGGCATGCTCGACAGCCTTAAATACGAAAAATCCACGCGCCCCAAGCTGGTGCACCGGCTGGATCGCGACACGTCGGGCGTTCTGCTGGTGGCACGAACCGCACAGGCTGCCAGCGGCTTGGCCCAGTCGCTCGCCTTGCGCGACACGTCCAAGGTCTATTGGGCACTGACGCGCGGCGTGCCCAAACAGAAGCACGGCGTGATCAAAGCGGCGCTGGCCAAGGAGGGCAGCCGCGGCAATAACGAACGCATGACGGTTAGCGAGGATGAAGACGCCAAATTCGCCATCACTGAATATGCCGTGATGGAAACGGCGGGACAGGAATTCGCCTGGATTGCGGCGCGGCCGATCACCGGACGCACGCACCAGATCCGCGTGCATTTGGCCAGTCTGGGTACGCCGATTGTGGGTGATTTCAAATATGGCGGCGCCGATGCGCGCGGGAAGGGGGACATCTCTGACAAGCTGCATCTGCATGCCCGCTCGATCGACATTGGACGTCCTGACGGAGGCCGCCTTCAGGTTACCGCGCCCTTGCCGCCGCATATGTTGGAAAGCTGGCAGCTTCTGGGCTTCGATCCCGATGACCGCCGCGATCCCTTTCCGCGCTCGCGCTCAAGTAGTGAAGCAAAAGCGCATGGAAAAAAAACCAAGAAGAAAAGATGAAGCGTTTTTACAAGCATGTCTCGGTCGGGGCGGCAGAAAATGCTTTCACTGTGCTGCTTGATGGCAAGGCCGTGCGAACACCCGGCCGCAATATGCTGGTCCTGCCGACCAAGCGGCTGGCTGAGGCCATAGTCAAGGAATGGCAGGCCCAAGGCGAGAAAATCATCGCCGCCACCATGCCCCTGCTGCGGCTGGCCAACACGGCAGTGGATGGCGTCGCGGCCAACCGCGACGGCGTGATTGGTGCTATATTGCGTTTTGGCGAAAATGATTTGCTCTGCTATCGCGCCCATCAGCCGCCCGAACTGGCAGCACGACAGCGCGAAGCCTGGGACCCGTTGCTGGACTGGGTGGCGCGGGCGCATGGAGCAAACCTGCGGGTGGTTCAGGGCCTCACCCACATCGACCAGCCTGCCGAGGCATTGGCCGCGCTCCATCGGGCGCTTGAAAGGTCCGATGCCTTCTCACTGGTGGCCCTGCATGTCATCGCCTCCATCACCGGCAGTGCAGTGCTGGCGTTGGCGGTGGCGGACGGGCTCGTTTCCGCCGAAAACGCCTTTGGCCTGTCGCGGATTGACGAGACCTATCAGGCAGAGAAATGGGGCGAAGATGCGCAAGCCTCCAGGCGTGCCCGCAATCTGACGCAAGAGTTGGACAAAGCGGTCGAGCTGATGGCTGCCACCCGGTAATGCAGAGAAAGGCACCGCTCAGGGCTCGCAACACGCTGGAGAACCGCCTTTTGGGCCAGGCTCAAGGCAATGGAGGGCCGCCGGTTTCGCCGCCATTTGCCCTTCCGCAGCTTCACCCTGGATTTCGTCGAACATGACCTGGGACTGGTGATCTCGCTCGAACAGGGCCAGCCCGGCCGTCCGTCGCTCGGGCCATATTGTCCGCGACCGCCTGCTCAGTGAGCAGGGTTACGTGATCCTGCGCCTCTCACGGCGCGAAGCTGAGCGCGACCCGCATTGCGCGCTTGATCGCATCAGGGCAGTGCTGGAAGACCTGGCTGCCGTCAATTTGGCATAACCCCCTACAAAGGGTTGCACCGGCGCGGCTGACATGGCTATTGATGGGCAGTTTTCTTGGATAAACCCCATGCACCGCATAGCGACTTCGGTCTTGCTCGTTCTTGCCATCTCCGTGCCTGGCGCCGCATTGGCCGCCTATCCGGGCCATCCCATGACTTCGCCCGAACTCACTGCCGCTGACATTTCAGCGCGCGACAAGGCGATATCCGACGATGCGTTCGAAGGCCGCGGTCCTGGAACACCCCATGGCGAAGCCGCGGCGCAATGGATCGCTGACGAGCTCAAGCGGCTGGGCGTCAAACCCGGCAATCATGGCAGCTATTTCCAGACAGTGCCCGCCGTTTCCATCACCCTCGATGCGCCGGCATCGAATTTGTCAATCGCCACACTGAAGGGCGCGCTCACGCCGCGCTTCGCCGACGATGTCGTGTACTGGACGCCGCAATTTGCCGGTCCCGATGTCACGGTCAAGAATTCTGATCTGGTATTTGTCGGCTATGGCGTGGTGGCGCCCGAATATCACTGGAATGACTATGCGGGCGTCAATGTGAAGGGCAAGACGGTCGTCATCCTGGTCAATGATCCCGGCAATGAAGACCCCCATCCCGATCCCAATTTCTTCAAGGGCCGGGCGATGACCTATTACGGCCGCTGGACTTACAAGTTCGAGGAAGCCGCGCGCCAGGGCGCTGCCGCTGCCATCATTGTCCATGAGACCAAGCCCGCGGCCTATCCCTTCCAGGTGCTGCGCACTTCCGACGGCGCCGACAAGCTCTGGTTGGAATCCGCCGACAAGAACCTGTCACGCTCACCGATCGAGGGTTGGATCACGCTGGATACGGCAAAAGACCTGTTCGGCCGCGCGGGACTTGATTATGGAAAAATGAAAGCCGCCGCCAACAAGCGCGGCTTCAAGGCCGTACCAATGACGGGCGAAAGCCTCACCGTGAACGCGCATTCCTCGATCAGCCACCTCAAGACGCGCAATGTAGTCGGCGTGATTGCCGGTGCTGCACATCCCGACGATGTCGTGATGTATTCGGCGCATTGGGATCATCTGGGCCGCAAGGACAATCTGCCCGGAAAGGACAAGATCTATAACGGCGCGGTGGACAATGGCGTCGGTGTCTCCATGGTGCTGGAGCTGGCGGAAAAGTTCGCGCACGAACCCCCGCCACAGCGCTCGCTGGCCTTTGCCTTCTGGACGCTGGAGGAACAGGGCCTGTTAGGGTCGGAATATTTCGCCGGACATCCCTTATGGCCACGCAACCACATCGTGGGCGCGATCAATCTGGACGGCGATGGCCCGCGCCCGCGTTCCCATGATGTCGAGGCATCGGGCACCGGTCAATCCGAAATGGAAGACGTGCTGAAAAAGGCGCTCGCCACCCAGGGCCGCAAGCTTTCACCCGATCCGGAACCGGAAAAAGGCGAATTCTACCGTTCCGACCATTTCAGCCTCGCGAAGCTCGGCATTCCCGCTATCAGCCCGAGCGGCGGACGCGATCTTTTGGTCGGCGGCACGGTGGCGGGCCAGAAGCTTGTCGATGACTATACCAACAACCGCTATCACCAACCGAGTGACGAGTGGCGCGCCGATTGGGACTTGTCGGGCCCGGAGGAAGATTTGAACGCCTATTATCTGGCCGGCAAGACGCTGGCTGATGGCGACTTCTGGCCGAACTATTACAAGACCAGCGAATTCCGCGCCGCCCGCGACAAAGACATGGCGGCGAAGCGCTGACATCAGATATTTTCGATCACCGGCCTCGCCGCCAGCCGCGCCACCTTCTGCGCGGAATGTTCGATGTGGCTTAATCTGCGCGCCAAAACCTCCATGGCCGTATTGGCGTGCATGCCGGCAAGGTCGTCGCGCTGCGGCGCAGCCAGAATCGTGTGTTCGGTTCCTCCGGGCCTCAGCATCGCAACGACCCTTTGGCGGGTCTGGGCAATGGCCGCGTCGGCGATCTCGCCATCCAGGTCATGCGATCTGAGCTTGACCAGCACTGGCATGGAGGAAAGATCGGAGGCCAGCAGGTAGTTGGCACCGAGCAGCTCGCCCAGGGCCGCCAGCGCCCGGCGATTGACATTGGGTTCATCGGCCAGGCGGCGGATGGCGCCTGATAGTTGTGCTACGGCATCCACCGCCTTTTTGCGCGCCAGACGGTAGCTTTGGTTCACCTGAGCACGGCGCAGCGCGGCATCGGCAAAGCCGGCGTCTGCGTCCAGCAAGCCACGCACGGTGCGAGGCAAATCCTCGCTCTCCCAACTGGGCAGGAGATAACTGAAAGCCCAACTTAGCCCCGCCCCAATCAGCGTATCCGCGATGCGTTCGAAGAATTGCGGATGCTGAAGCGGCGCCACGAAGTGCAGCAGAAGCAGGGATGAAATCGATGCGCCAATCGCCGTGACGCGATAGGCAACAAGCCCATAGGCATGGCTCACACCGACCGCCAGTACAATGAACAGCAGCAGAGCCGGCGCGGGCAGAAAATTGATGAAGGTGACAGCCAGGGCACAGCCGATCAGAGTGCCGGTGATTCTGTCCCAGCGGCGGCGGCGGGTGACGCTATAGTTGGCGCGCATGATCAGCGCGATGGTCAAAAGCACCCAATTGGCATGATCGAAACGGTTGAACAAGAGGGTTAGGCCCAGTCCTGAGACCATCGCCAGGGACAGCCGGATCGCGTAGCGCAATGCCGGCGCGCGCCAGCGGAACTGATTGAGCAGAAGGCCAAGACCTCGCGGCGCATCCTGGCGGAACAGGTCGAGATTCAGGTGCCGGGCTAGGTCGCTGGGCGGCGTGGCACTTTCAAGCGCAGCGGCGAGCGCACCAACATAGCCGTCCGCCAGGACCAGCTTGTTGGCCGTCGCGATATAGGCCAGGGTCGCCGGATCGTCGGGTGACGCGGCGCGAAGCTGTTCGATGGCATCCTCAAGTTGCCGCACCTCCTCTGTGCGATTGACTTGGGAAGGATGACCGTGGCGGGTACGCAGAGCCAGGGTCAGGCGCTCGACTTCGTCCGACATCTGGGTGACAAAGGCATTGAGCCGCCACATCAAGTCGCGGTGGGGCGCGGAACGCAGCAATTCGATATCGGCATCGGATGAGAGCACCGTTTCGAATGCGTCCAGCAATGCTATCAGCGTATCGATGCGCTTGAGCTGCATGCGAGCTTTCCGCCGTGCGAACAGGCTGTCGCGCGCGGCCTGCAACCGGTCTGCCAGTGTGGCGTGGGCATCGATCAGGCCACGGAATGCCGCGGGGCCGGTAGCATCGGGATTGTAGAGCGCGGCCTTGGCGCGCAGATAGGCGGCGAAGGCATGCATCGCCTCGGCCAGCAGAAGACGGCGGCTGCGATCGTCGAACAGCCACGCAACCGCCACGGAATAGGTGGTGTAGCCCAGCGCTCCGCAAACCGTCACTATCAGGTGATCGGCGGCGTCGGAGGGGTTGGCGAAATTCTGTGCCATTGCCAGCACGAAGGCGAGCACGCCGGTCATGGCGAGGCTCAGCACCCAGCGGCCATAGGCCGAGATCAGCCCCGCCCACAGGCCGGTAAATACGGTCGCGGCGATGAAGGCTGGCGTGGAAAATTGCGCGAAAGAAGACAATGCCGTGAAGAGGATGGTAGCGAGGAATGCCAGCCCCATGATCCAACCCTTCTGGCGCAAGGGATCGGTGCGGTCGCTGATGGAAACGCAAAGGGCCGCGGATCCCGCCGCAACAGCAGCGGGAAAGCCTAGCCCGATGCCGAGCGTGGCGCCGGTCAGTCCCACGCCGATGGCAACCGAAAGACCGTTCTCGATATGGGCGCGGAATATGGCCAGGGAGATTGAGCGGGAAAGATCGGCCATCTTGTGTGGAGGGGCAGGGCGGCTATGTTAGCGACGTCAGCGGGAGATATGCGTGAGCGACGATATTACATCCCTGAGAGTGCAAGTGCATGGTTTTGTCCAGGGCGTGGGCTTTCGTGATTTCCTGGTGATGGCCGCACAAGCCCAAAAGCTGGACGGCTGGGTCCGCAATCGGTCCGATGGCACGGTGGAGGCGCTTGTGTCTGGCCCGACCAAGGCGGTGGAAATTTTTGTGACCAACGCGACCAAGGGCCCGCCGGGCGCGAGGATCAGCGCGGTCGACCTTCACAATAGCGAGCCGCCGGCAGAAAAGGGCTTTCTTCGCCGGCCGTCTCTCTAGGCGATTAGATCTGCTCCAGCCGCGTGCTGGCATCGCCGAACTTGTCCAGCTTCACACCGAAACGGTCCATCAGCGACAGGTAGAGACTGCACATATTGCGCTTGTCTTCGCCCGCCTCCAGCAAGTTGATCGAGCGCCCGGTCTTCAGCGTGCCGCCCAGGCCGCCCGCCAGAACCAGCGGCAGGCGGGAATTGTCGTGCTTCCTGCCCACGAACATGTTGGACATGAACATCAGGCAGCTGTTGTCCAGCACAGTGCCATCGCCTTCCTTCATGCTGTCCAGCTTCGATGCCAGATAGGCATACTGCTCGACATGGAAACGCGCGATGCGCTCATAGCCTTCCGAAGAATTGTCATGGGACGCGGCGTGGTGACCCTCCTTCACGTCCAGGAAGGGATAGTACATGGCAGAAAGGTCGCGGGAGATGATCAGCGAGGCGACGCGGGTCTTGTTGGTCTGGAAGGCGATGGCGATCAGATCGCACATCAGCTTGGCATGATCGCGCAAGTCCTCGGGCAGGCCGTTGGCGGGCCTGTCCATCATCGCGACGGGCATGTTCTTCACCTTGGCGGCATCCTGGGCATTGTCCATGCCCTTTCGCATCAACTCGACGCGCTTCTCGACCTCTCGCACGCTGGTCAGGAATTCGTCGACCTTGCCCTTGTCGCTGGCGCTGATCTTGGTCGAAAGCGACTGGGCCTGGTCCTTGATACGGTCGAGCACGCTGACATTGAGCAGGCTGCCGCGATTGTCGAACAGGCTGTCCCAGGCCAGCGCCGGATAGACTTCGACCGGCACGGGCGAGTCCGGGGTCTGCCACGACAAGTGCGAACTGTAGGCGAGCGAGAAATTGGTCTCGTGGAAGCCGGTCATGGGCTGTTCGCAGGCCAACACGATGGAGGATTGCGGCGTGTCCTGGCCGACATGGTTGGCGATCATCTGGTCCACGCTGACGCCGGAATGGATGATGGCGCCCTTGGTGATGTGCTCGCCCGATAAGAGGCTGCCGGTCTGGGCGGGATGGATGCCCTGATTGGTCAGCGCCTTCACGAAAAGGCCGTCGATCACATTGATCTTCTGCTTCAGCGGTTCCAACGGCGAGAGGGTCTTGGACAGCTTCATGTCGGCGCCGTTGCCTTCGGCGCTCCAATAATTCTCGTTGATGCCGCAGCCCAGGAACGTCACCGCGAAGCGCTTGGGGAAGTCAGCCGCGGTGGGCGTGTCGGCGAAGGCATTGACCGACTCCAGCCAGGGCAGCGCCATCGAGCAGCCGGCGCCCTTCAGGATCACCCGGCGCGAGAAGGCGCGGGAACGGAAACTCGAATAACGGTCGAACGGATTGGTCATGTCATTTTCCCTTCCGGAAATCGGCCTTGATCAATTTGCCGGCTTGCTGTGCCGGCGTCTGGGTTGCGCTCGTCTCGCCGGTGACGCGGCGATCAAGAAATTGCGGGCTCTGGATAATGGTGTCCACCAGGCTGCTGAACTTGTAGTCATTCGCCGCTACATTGGTCTTCATCTTGTCCACCAGCGATTCATCGGAAAGCTGTGGTGAGCGATTGAGCGCATAGGCCATCAGCTTGCGGCACAGGTTGCCGACAAAATTGTCCTGACGATTGCTGCGGATGAAGTCCTTGAGCCCGGCCAGGCCATCGCCCTGGATTCCGCCCGGATAGGTGGTCGAGGCGTCGATCGGACGTCCCGCAAGGTCCTTGGTCCGCGCGTCGCCCACCGGACCATAGCCTTCAAAGGCAAGGCCGAACGAGTCGAAGCGCAAATGGCAGCCGGCACAGAACGGATTCTTGTGGTGCTCGGCCAGCATTTCGCGGATCGGCTTGTCGGTCTTGGATTCATCGCTGGGCAGTTCCGGAACGACTGGTGGCGGTGGTGGAACGCGAATGCCGAGGACCTTCTGCACCACCCAGTTGCCGCGCTTGACCGGGCTGGTGCGCAGGCCCGGCGAATATTCCGTCATGAATACCGCCATCGGCAGGATGCCCCCGCGGCCATATTTGTCCGCGTCATCCACCTTGACCCAGCTGTTCGTGTCACCTTGCACTTCCGGCATGCCGTAATGCTTGGCCAGCGGCGGATTGACGAAAGTGTAGTTAGCGTAGAGCAGGTCCAGCACGGAACGGTCGTTCTGGATATTGTCCTGCATCAGGTGGATCGGCTCCTGGAACATGGCCTCGCGCAGCTCGTCGTCGAAGCTGGGGAAGCGCATCCGGTCCACGGAATTGTTGGTCTCGAACTGGCGGAACACCAGCCAGTTGCCGGTGAACTCGGTTGCGAGGCCGTTGACCTTGGGGTCCTTCAGCATCCGGTGGGCCTGGGCCAGCAGAATGGACGGCCTGTGCAGGTCACCGGCGGCGGCGTGCTTGAGCAGTTCGGCGTCAGGCATGCTGGCCCAGAGGAAATAGCTCAGCCGGTTTGCCAGGCTGTAGTCCGAGAGCGCCTCGCTTTCGAAGGCTTTGCCGGTCTTCAGGCTGGCCGCGGCAAGACCCGCCTTGGGCGCGGATTGCCCGGCCAGATCGAAGCGATAGAGGAAGTCGGGCGACATCAGCACGCTCACAACGGTGTCGCGTACCGCATCCTCATGACTCAACTGATTTTTGGTGCGAAGCGTCTGGTAATAGCCGATCAGGTCGCTGCGTTCCTTCGCCGTCAGCGGGCGGCGATAGGCGTGTTCGGCGAACTTGACCAGCGCAGCCACATGCTTGGGCTCGGCCGCGATGTGTTCCTTCTCCAGATTGCGCAAGGTGGTGTTGATCAGGCCGAAATGCCAGCGGAACGCCTTGGGCGCGATGGGATCATTATGCTCCTTGTCCATCGCCCAGCGCGCCAGATACTTGTCGCGCATCTGCAAGACCACGAACTGGTCGGTAACCTCATGACCCACGGGGCGCTTTGATCCGGACTCGGTGGAAAGCGGACCGTTGATGTTGCCGTCAACTTCCCCGCTCTGGTTGAAGTAATATTGGACCCAGGTGCGCTCGGTCTGGTGGGCGACATAATCGAATTCGTTCCACAGCCGGTTGAGCTGATCCTGGCCCATTTTGTTCAGGATCAGCTGCATCAGCGCGGTGTCGTCGCGATAGTAGCCTCCGGTGTTGTGGTAGCCCGCGCTGAGCAGGCGCCCCTGGTCGGTGGAATCGTCAGGCCAGTAGCGGCCGCGCTCGCTGACATAGAACGTGTCAGGGAAGACAAAGGCGAAGCGATCGAAAGCCTTCTGAAATTTGGCCTTCTGCCCGGCGGGATAGACCAGATCGGAGTCGCCATAGCGGGCGTGTGCCGCCATCACCGCCCAGCGGGGAGAGGCGTCCTCGTGCAAAGGCGGATATTTCGGCACTTCCGGCGGGACCTGCTCGACATCATTGTCGGCTCGGATGTCGGCGGGGTCGCTTTTGCGATGATTGTCGGCATATTCCTGCAAGCGCCAATTGTGCAGTGGCTCGGACTGGCCCGGCAGGCCCTTCACGATGGGCGAATAGAACTGCATGGCAGTGTGAGTGCGGATACGCGTGACGAAGTCGCGCATCTCCGCAAACCTGGCCTGCATGGCGGTTGTTTGCGTGGCGCCGGTGTCTCTTGAGACAGGCGCGGGCAGCGCGTTCCACATGGTCTCAAGCTTGGCGACGGGGCCTATTGCGCCCTTGTCGTGCAGGATGGACCAGACCATTGGCAGATACTTGGCGCTGACCTTCGTCTTGGCTGCGATGGAAGCCAGCGTGGCGTTTGGCTCGCCGAGCTGCTTGCGATAGCGGTAGCGCCATGCCGCCTGGAAATAGTCGGCATAGTCGGTGTCTTGCGCCTTATAGAAGGCGATAATGCGCTGGATGGAATATTTGTCGCGATCGCTTTCAACCCGCATGAAATAGGGCGCGAAATCGATGCCATCGGGCTTGAGCACCAAATGGTCGGCGATCTGGCGCGCCGCCTGCAGATACTTGTTCAGCAGTGCGGGCGACATGGTCAGCGTTTCGCCCGAATTGTCGAAGCCGGCGGTGTTGGCGGGATCGACCGGGAACTGGCGTGCGACCTGCATATCCTGTCCCGTCAGATCACGGATGGTGTTGTCATATTCGGCATTGCTAAGACGCCGCGCCAGCACGACGCCGGGATCGCCGCCAAGCCGTTTGATCTCTTCGCCGCGAACGTCATGCACAAAAGCGACGATCTGGTCGACCGCCTCTTGCGGCGGTTGCGGCATCTGCTTGGGCGGCATCTCGTGATTGGTCAGCCGGTCGGCAAGTAGCGACCAGCGCGGGAAGTCCTCCTTCACCTGGTCCATCGAGGTGTAGGACTTGAGGTCGAACTGCCCCGTGGGTTGCGGGCCTGAGTGGCAGGCCACGCAATACTTGCCCACGAAGGGCTTCACCGTGCCATCGAGGCGATTTTGCAGATCGCTGGAATCCGCGGCGAAAGCCGGCGCGGAAATTGACAGAAGCAGACCCAGAACCAGCAATCTCATGAGCAACTCTTGTTGTTGTTTAAGCTCGACAAACCGCGGCTCGCGGCAGTCCCACGGACGGCGCCAGCGACTCCAGCGCGATGACCGCAAATAATCAGAATTTCGGGGTGGTGTAAAACCACGTTGCAATGCAGCATTACCGGTTGGTTCCGGTCACCCAAGTTCCTCACTCCACGCCTCGACCAGGACGGTTAACTGTGCAGGAAGCCGTGCAGCCAGGTCACCAGAATCTGTCCGTTTTCGTCTTCCAAGGTGGCGAAACCCTTGTTCCAGTCCATCGCCGGCATGATTGGCGCGCAGAATCCCTGCCGGATGCGGGTTTCGGCTTTGACTGCGCTCTCGGCCTCAAATCGGATTTCGTCCACAACCATACCGGTGCGGGCACCCGGCGTGGAGCGGCGATAGTGCTTGCAGATATAGACAGGCATCAGTCCAGCCGGGGACGCACGAGCTCGCGATAGACCGAGACTGCAAACACCAGCAGGCTCAGCACCGTGGCGACCTCGCCCACGACAATGCCCGCTACATATTTGTCATTATGACTGGCCAGATAGAGGGCCAATGACGGGATCATCACCGCCACGCCGCCAGCGGCCAGGGCGAAATTGGTCCAGGCCAGCTTGGGCGAGAGGCTGGCGTGGGTCAGGGCATAAAAAGTGCCGTAGATCGCCATGGTCACCCAGCCCAGAAGATTGAGATGGGCATGGGCAGGCGCCATGGCGAAGTCTTCCGCTTCGCCCATATGCATGCCCCAGAACATGCCCAGCAGCAGATAGACAACTCCAATGGCAAAGAAAGCGCCGGATACGCGCGGCATAGTTCGTCCCCCAATTTTGATGCCTAGCCAAATATCTTTTGAAAACTCCCCTTCAGGGCAACGTCTACTACCGTCATGGAAACATCAATCCCCAGATCGGCGAGGCTGGTGACGCCATGCGCCGTTACTCCACAGGGGACGATGCCGGAGAAGTGGCTCAAATCTGGGGCCACGTTCAGCGCCACGCCATGGAGGCTCACCCAACGCTTGATGCGCACGCCCAGCGCGGCGATCTTGTCTTCGCGGATTCCCCTCTGCACCCAGATGCCGACACGGCCTTTCCGGCGCTCGCCTTTGACGCCCAATTCTTTCAGCGTTTCGATCAGCCACTGTTCCAGGTCGTGCACGTAGGCGCGGACATCGGGTTTGCGGCGTTTCAGGTCCAGCATCACATAACCCACGCGCTGACCTGGCCCGTGATAGGTAAACTGGCCGCCCCGGCCTGTGCGATAGACCGGAAAGCGCGCATCCAGCAGGTCGGATTCCTTGGCGCTGGTGCCGGCGGTGTAGATGGGTGGGTGTTCCAGGAGCCAGACCAACTCTCCCGCCTTGCTCTCGGCGATGGCGGCGGAGCGGGCCTCCATTTCGGCCAATGCTTCGGGGTAGGGAACCAGTTCGCTGCTGGTAATCCATTCGACGTGGGTCTTGACGGGGATGTCCAAAATTAAGCTTTCCGAAACCATGTTGCGGCAGGCTTGCAGGGCTTTTCAGAATGTAGGGCTTGGGGTGCATGGCTTCCAACGTTGACAGTGTCAAAGTCGAAATTTCGGTGGTCCTGGGCCGTTCCGTGATCCCCATGCATCAGCTCCTGCGCATGGGCCGTGGCGCCGTTATCGAGTTAGACAGCCACCAGGACGATCCAGTGACCATCCTGGCCAACGACAAGCCAGTGGCGCGGGGCGAAATCCAGATCCAGGGCGACAAGATCGCCGTTTCTGTGGTCGACCTGCTCAAGAACTATGATTAACACATCTAATTGACTGTATAATAATTTATTCCCCACTCAATTCTTGCATTTTAGGGCAGCTGGGCCTACCTCTCCTGAGGCAATGAGGGTCCAATGCTTCCCCTTGTCTTGAACCCCGTACACATCAAGGCCGGTCT
The DNA here is from genome assembly GCA_035512055.1 of Rhizomicrobium sp. Classification (GTDB taxonomy): domain Bacteria; phylum Pseudomonadota; class Alphaproteobacteria; order Micropepsales; family Micropepsaceae; genus Rhizomicrobium. Next base: position 8,221 of record DATKEP010000101.1, on the reverse strand, counting down.
GGCCGGCCTGGGCGCTGGGCGCGACCGCCGGGCCGCCCTCTTGGCGGATGCCGGGGTGGAAGTGCGGCTGCTGCCAGAGGCCGTCCCTGACGCGCTTTTGGAGGGGCTTCAACTGCTGTTCGTGGCAGGTCTGCCGGACGGCCAGGCCCAGGAGTTGGCGGGAAGGGCGCGTGCCTTCGGCGTCCTGGTCAATGTCGAGGACAGGCCGCAACTCTGTGATTTCCATGTTCCGGCCATCGTCCGGCGCGGCGATTTGCTTCTGACAGCTTCGACGGGTGGGCAGGCGCCGGGCCTTTCGCGGGCTGTGCGCGAGCGCCTGGCCGAGCAGTTTGGTCCAGAATGGACGGAACGATTGGAAGGACTGGGCACGGCCCGGGCCCAATGGCGTAGCCAAGGGCTCTCGCCAAATGAAGTATCCCAAAATGTGCGCGAAATGGTCGTGCAGATGGGCTGGCTATGAGCAACGTCACCGTCATTGACACCAGGCGCGGACTACGTCCCCTTGCAGCGGTCGACGAGGCTGCCGCCGCCGCGCAAATGAAGGCGATGCAGGAGAAGGCGAAAGACCGCGACGCTCACGGCATTCTGGAACTGGCGCTGACCGGTGAACTCGCCGGCAAGACTGCGGTTGTCTCGTCCTTCGGCGCCGAAAGCGCGGTGCTGCTGAAACTGGTGGCCGATATCGATCCCAACACGCCCATTCTCTTCCTCAATACCGGCAAGCTTTTCGGCGAGACATTGCGCTATCGCGACCGGCTGCAGGACGTGCTGGGGCTTGGCGATGTGCGTTCGCTCGCGCCTTCAGTGGAAGACCGCAACCGGTTCGATCCCGACGGCACGCTGTGGTCGAAGAACGCCGATGCCTGCTGCGATTTCCGCAAGACCGTGCCACTCAATCGCGCGCTGGAGCCGTTCCAGGCCCAGGTGACGGGCCGCAAGCGCTTCCAGACCCGTGAGCGGGCCAACATGCAGCCCGTGGAATTCTTTCAGGGCCGTTTTCGCTTCAATCCGCTCTGGCATTGGGACCTGCAGCAGCTGGAAGCCTATGTGGAGCGCCACAAGCTGCCGCAGCACCCGCTGGTGGAAGACGGCTATCCCTCGATCGGCTGCATGCCCTGCACGCGACGCGTCCAGGCCGGCGAGGATTACCGTGCCGGGCGCTGGTCGGGCCTGGACAAGGATGAGTGTGGCATCCACCTGACCGACGGCGGCGGCATCTGACGGCTCTTTTGGCGTAGGCTTGCCCTGAGCGGGCGAGATTGCTAAACCCCCCGGCCTACCGGGATAATTCCCACTGACTGTGCGGTCATGGCGGAACGGTAGACGCGCTAGCTTGAGGTGCTAGTGGGGCAACCCGTGGAAGTTCGAGTCTTCTTGACCGCACCAAGAGAAATATATCAATTAAATCAATATATTACGAGAATATTTCGATTCCTGAATAGCACCAGCTGCGCTTTTTCAGGGAGATCCCTGGATGTCCCCACGCCTCCCAAGAAATTCAAATAATCGGGCAATAACAGTTACTCAGAAACATCACGCGGAGCGGTTTACGTCCTGCTGCGTCCCAGCCTGACCCATGACAGCCGACGAAATTGGGGCGTCCCGAAAATTTCATCCAAGCTCAATCTCGGCAGCAAACCGCACGGTCGCTTCGATGCAAGTATGGGTTATGAGCTCGATCACAATCAATTTGTGAATTCCACATTTTTTAGCTGCAGATCAAGATCGGCACTTAGCGAAACCGCTGTCCAGTTCTCGTGAAATGCGCATCGATGTGGTGATCAACTCTGCGCAAGCTTTTTGGGTCGCCCACGCTCACGCCTCTCAATTGGCTTGTAGTGAGCAGCAAATCGCGCCGGATCTGCATCCAATGAGCGCAAGCTCATTGCGATAGTAGAGGGCAGAGTATCAGAGACTTTGTAGGCTCGAACAGTTCTTTCAGCTACTTCCAGAAGTGCGGCCATCTCGGCCGTGTTAAGGTCATGTTTCTCCTCAAAGGCAATCAGGTCTTTGCCTTTCATTGGTCGCTGCTCTTCCGCAAGCGTTTGAAGCGTCATGGCACTGTAATCGAGACCGTTTTCCCAACCGATGCCACTTCCATAGTTTACCGGGGCGATCTTTTGGAAAGCCTTCGGGTCATCGATAAAAACCCGAAAGTGCTTGGAGCGGTGCACTAGGCCAGTGAGATCAACGCGGGATTTCCGGTTATCGGCCCAAACAATCTCCAGCGACCAACCTTTCTTGCTGGCAGTTACGGATTTAACACGGGGGAGGGTATCCATCACTCAGTCTCCAACTAATGCCACTCTGCCCATTTGGCGATTAACATCTCGCGATTTTCTTCGACCCATCTGAGCGCTTCGCGCCTGATCTTAGCCGGCAGCGACCCTCGCAGGAGGCTTACATCGCTGATCCGCACCAACGCCTCAAAATCCGGTCCCACGACATGAACGTGAGGTGGATTATGGTCTTCGAAATACATCGCGATCACGTAGCCGTCGCCATCGAATAGGGTGGGCATCCAATCCTCGATAATTCGACCTGAAATATACGGCAAAATGTGCCGGAATTCAATAGAAAATGTGGCGATATTTGCCGTAATTTATGGTGCGGAATCCGAATGTGAGCTGTAATTAAGCGGATTCGAGGGGCTTTGAGCCGGCCATTTTGGATCATGCGTACAGAATAGCTGCATCATCCGGAATCGAACGCACGACCTATCCCTCACCAAGGGACTGCCGCACTCGGTCCTCTGCCGCGACAGCCGGCCGACTTGGGGGTGATATATTGCTTGTTGCGAGACTCAAACTTGGACAAGAAATTTTGCTTGGATATATTCTGGGGTATCGCGCCTGGGCGTACATTGGAAAATCAAGCAATATCATTTGGATAGGACGAAATCTTCGAGTCTTCTTGACCGCACCAATGGCGCTGTTTTAGGGAGATCCCAGGATGCGGTCGTGCCGTGCTCGCCTTTGCAGACATTGCCGCCAAACGCGAGGGGCAGCTCAAAAGTCACTGGCAGAGGTATTCCGATCTAGGTAGCCTCCCGCCCGCCATGAACAAATCGGACTTCTTCCTTGGACCACCCCGCGATCTAACTCGCATAGAACTGGATGCCCTGCTGCATGTGAAAGCGGGTGTCCGCGTTTCCGACGCGCTCTACTACAGGCTCGAACTGCGTGACCTCATCGAAGAGGGCCTAGGAGCTTGGAGACTGACGAAGGCCGGTGAATTGAGGCTGGCTGCTGGGAAGTAATTGTCGCCACACAATTTCAGCGGCGCGAAGCAGAATTTAACCGGCGGTCTTATACGGAACACGGACCCGGAAGCCAGTTTTCTGCAACTTCCAGGCAACAGGGGCGGTGCGCCCTGACGCTCTAGAATGGGCCGGGGTCTACACGATTCTCCTCCCGCCCTACTGGCCATTGATCAGGAGCCATGCGAAAGCTCACAATCTAGTGGGCCAACCGCGAGCAACTCAAACCCAAACGCGCCTCCTAGAACCAGCATTGGACAGCCTCTCCCATCCAATTCTGGCAAGTCTGAGATAGGTTGTGCGGACCAGCAACCTCGCCGATGAGGTGCCATGACGGCCAACTCCGCTAGTGAGGCGCGTCAAACCCGCCCCAAACCTGTCGCCGCTAAGCCAGAAAAACCCGCTTCGCCTTGGAGTGCGTTTCATCACAGGACATTCACCGTTGTCTGGATCGCCACCGTTGTCTCCAACATCGGATCATGGATGTACAGCGCGGCATCCGGCTGGCTAATGACGGGTCTCAACCCGAATCCTGTCATCGTCGCCATGGTTCAGGTCGCCACCAGTCTGCCAATGTTTCTGTTCGCGCTGCCGGCGGGTGCGCTTGCCGACATTGTTGACAGACGCCGGTTCCTGATCGCCATCGAAATACTGATAACCGCTATCTCGGTTGTTTTTGCCTTCCTCGTCTGGCTGGGCCTCGCGACGCCGGTGACATTGCTTGTATTCACCTTTCTCGCTGGCGTCGCCGGGGCGCTGGAGGCGCCCCCGTGGCAGGCTATCGTCCCGGCACTTGTGCCCAAAGGCGATTTGCAGTCCGCTGTCGTGGCCAATGGTGTCGGCGTCAATATCAGCCGCGCTTTAGGGCCTGCTCTCGCCGGTATTATTGTTGCGACGTGGGGCATCGCCGCGCCGTTCTGGCTGAATGCCCTCAGCAATGTCGGTGTGATAGCAGCGCTGGTCTGGTGGCGCTCGCCGCAGAAACACAACCGAACTCTGCCGGCCGAGAGATTCATAAACGCCAACCGCAGCGGGCTGCGCTACGCGAAAAACAATCCGCATTTGCGCGCCACCTTGATCCGAGCTGTCGGTTTCTTCCTTTTCGCGAGCGCCTATTGGGCGCTATTGCCGCTGGTCGCCCGCAATCAAATCGGTGGCGGCCCAGAACTTTATGGCATCCTGCTCGGCGGCATCGGCGTTGGCGCTCTTGTCGGCGCCTACATTCTGCCTTGGCTGGGAGGCAAGCTCGGGCCGAACCGGCTAATGGCGTCGGGTACGCTCGGAACCGCTCTGACGCTGGTCCTTTATGGGCTAGCACGAGAGCCTTTAGCCGCAATCGCCGCAAGCCTCGTTGCCGGCATTTCGTGGATTTGCGTCCTCTCAACGCTTAATGTGTCCGCTCAAGTTGCCCTGCCGGAATGGGTGCGCGCTCGTGGCCTCGCCCTCTTCGTCACGGTTTTATTCGGGGCGCTGACCATCGGCAGCTTGATCTGGGGGTATCTGGCTGGCGTGATGGGCCTATCCATCACCAATTTCGTCGCTGCGGCTGGTATCGTTCTTGCCCTGCCGCTCACCTGGCGGTGGAAATTACAAACCGCGCTTGGAGTCGATTTGGCCCCGTCGATGCATTGGCCCGCACCGATCACCGATCGTGAGGTCGACGAAGATCAGGGCCCAGTCATGGTCACGGTGGAATACCGGATCGATTCCCGAAGCCGCAAACAATTTCTCACTGCACTCGACAGGCTTGCGCAGGAACGCCGGCGCGATGGTGCCTATGCATGGGGCGTATTCGAGGATGCGGCCGAAGAGGGCCGAATGGTCGAAACCTTCTTGGTGGAATCCTGGATAGAGCATTTACGCCAGCATGAGCGCGTCACCAACGCCGATCGCCTCGTTCAGGATGCGGTCGATCGCTTTCATATACACGGCGCCCCGAAAGTCACCCATCTCATTGCCGTGGACCCGGACCATGTCCGCGACGAGGGGGCGCCTGAATAGCGATGCGGCTGGTAATGCATCGCTCCCAAAAAGCACGACCTGCCCCCCGGAATAGGGGAGGGCGGCGGTTTTGCGACCGATTGCGGCAATCGCCGGCTGCGAACCGCGAGGGCTGCATTTGGCAGCCCGAAGCGCCGGCAGCGTCAGCGAAGGACCGGTTGCCGGGGGAGGGGATCACCCGGTCTACACGAAGCGAAGCGGAGGAAGACCAGGGAAACCCCCGGCGGCTGGTTTTGCAGAGGCCGGTGCGTGCGGCACATAAGAGAGCCGCCGGCCACCCCGAATTCCGGGGCTGGCCTCAAAGAAATGAGGCCCGCACGAGCGGGCCTGCCGTTGCATTTGCGAGAGGACCGTCAACGGAATGGGCCAAAACCTGGCCCGTAAAGCCAGAGCGAAGGGCCGGGGATTGGGGGCGCGTCAGCGCCCTAGGGCCGTACCCGAAGGGGCTCGCTCGGTAAGATTGCTTTACCGGGCTACGCCCATTTCTGCCAAATCAGGGGACCAACAGGTTACATCGTGGCGAGAACACGCATCACCAGCGCGGAGTTGCTCGCGGGTTTTTGGGGCGGGAGGATGCGATGCCTTCCAGGGCTGCATGCGTGGCCTTTAGAACGGTTCGCGCTACCGAGCTCGCTTGGCCGCGGTCGGTACTTGAACCCATGGGCTCAAGTTCTTTATTGGTCCAATGGATCCCAGAAACCATTGCCTCGCCTATGCCGAAAGGAATGGACACCCCACGGAGAGCGGGTAAGCTTGTCAGCGAAAGTTGTCGTCACAAGGCGGCGCCAAAGCGCTTGCCTCATCCTGAGCTAGTTGAAGAACGAGGCATCTCGGTCGAATGCCCTCACCCTTCGGCGGTCCAGGGGTGAGGGTGCTGGATTACTGGTGTGAGCGGTAGATTGGCGGGCGGAACTAAGAGCTGCAGCGAATGCAGCGGGACTTTGCGGACGTGTTTCGCGCTCGCGGCGGCCGCTGTTGCGCTCGCGGCATGCGGCCCGAATCCAAGCGAAGCGCCGCCGAAGCCGCATGTGAGCGTCGCCTATCCGATCGTCAAAAAAATCATCGACTGGGACGATTTCATCGGCCGCTTCGAAGCCATCCAGAATGTGACTGTAACGCCGCGCGTCTCGGGTGCGATCGTCTCGGTGCTATTCAAGAACGGCCAGGAGGTGAAGGCCGGGCAGCCACTTTTCGTCATCGATCCGCGCCCGTTCCGCGCCGCCTACCTGCAGGCAGTGGGCGACCTCGACAACGCGAAAGCGGCCGAGTCTATCGCCAGGGCAAATGACGAGCGCGGGAAGAAGTTGATCGCGGTCGATGGACTGAGCCGCGAATTATACGAGACGCGGCACGCCGCGGAGGAGCAGGCAGTGGCGCAAGTGGAGGCCGACAAGGCCGCCGCCGAAACCGCGCGACTCAATCTTGAATTCACAACCATCAATTCGCCAGTGGACGGGCGCGCCTCCGACCGCAAGGTGAGTATCGGCGACATCGTCACGGCCAACACCACCCAGCTCACAACCGTCGTCACTCTAGACCCTATCTGGTTCACTTTCGAAGGCGCGGAGTCTTTCCTTCTGAAATATCAACGCGAGGAAAAACTGGGACAGCGGGCTTCGTCGCGCGTCGTGCCCAATCCGCTGGAAATCCAGCTCGCAGATGAAAACGGCTATCCGCATCGAGGCCACATGGTCTTCGTTGACAACGCCATCGACGCGCAGTCCGGCACCATCCGCGCCAAGGCCGAATTTTCCAACTCGGATCATTTCCTCACGCCCGGAATGTTCGGTCGCGCACGCCTGCTAGCCTCGGGCGCCTATCAGGCCATGTTGATTCCGGATGAATCTATCATCACCGACCAGACGCGCCGACTCGCCTTCGTCATGGAAAAGGACGGAAAAGTCGCGGCGCGCGAAGTCGAGACCGGCCCGCTCGTCATGGGCCTGCGCGTCATCAGGAGCGGACTGAAAGCGAGCGACAAGGTCGTTCTCGACGGTCTCGCGCGCCTCGCGCCAGGGATGGACGTCGAAGCGACGATGATAAAGCTTACCCCGCGCGCAGCCGATACCGCGCCGCAATCCGAGCCGCTTTCGGCACCGCCTTCGTCCCAGGCGACACCCAGGTAACGCGAACCATGCGCCTGCCGCATTTCTTCATCGAACGGCCCATCTTCGCGGTAGTGGTCGCCATCTTGATCGTCCTCTTTGGCGCCATCTCTTACCCCGCACTCCCCGTCGCGCAATATCCCGAGATCGCGCCGCCCACGGTCACTGTCACCGCGAACTATCCGGGCGCCACGGCAGAGACCATCGCTGAGACCGTCGCAACGCCGCTCGAGGAACAGATCAACGGCGTAGAGAACATGCTATACATGACGTCGTCTTCGCAGGGCGACGGCTCGCTCACCATCACCATCACCTTCGCATCGGGCTCGGACATCAACGAGGACCAGGTGCTAGTGCAAAACCGCGTGGCCACAGCCGAGCCGCGGCTGCCGACCCAGGTGCAGCAGATCGGCGTGGTCACCCAGAAGTCCTCGCCGGATCTCCTTCTCGTCGCTACACTCATTTCGCCGGACCATAGCCTGTCGCAGCAGTACCTCTCGAACTACGCAACAATACAGCTGGTGGATCGGCTATCCCGCGTGCACGGCGTCGGCAATGTGAACGTCTTCGGCGCCCGGCAATACAGCATGCGCATCTGGATCGATCCCGACCGCGCGGCGGAGTTGAATCTCACGGTCAACGAAATCGTTGCGGCGATCCAGGCACAAAATGCGCAGGTGACGGCGGGCGCTGTTGGCGCGCCGCCGTTCAACCGCGGCGGCACAGCCTTTCAGCTCGGCATTGAGGCGAAAGGCCGCCTGCAGACACCGGAGGAATTCCGTGACATCATCCTGAAGACCGACTCCCTCGGCCGCCTCACGCGTTTACGCGACGTGGCGCGGGTCGAGCTAGGCGC
>DATKEP010000100.1:0-27601 GCA_035512055.1 Rhizomicrobium sp. | reverse complement strand
CCTATTTGACAAATGCACCCTCGGGCTTAAAAGACCCGCCCGAAGGAGATTTCCCATGTCTGCGGATATACAGGGCAAGGACGAAACCAAGCTGGCCAATGGCGGCGGCGCCTTTCCCTTCTGGGTGTCGGTGGTCATCGTGGTGGGCTTTTTCTCGATCCTGTTCGCGATCGTCTATGGCGTGATCCAGCTCTTCTCTTAAAGCGCTATCCAAAAGTTCCTGTCTTTGGTCTAGCCTCCGCGCAACTTTGCTCCCGGAGGTGCCCCATGAAGCTGCCGCTTTTTCTTCTTCCCCTTCTGTTGCTTTTGCCGCTACAGGCCGCGGCCCAGATCCACCGCCACCCCGCGACCGCGGAGGACGCGCGGCCCAATGACCCCAAGGTGCCCGATTCCTATGTCCTGAGCGGGCGCTTCGACCGCATCCTGGTGCTGAGGGCGAAGAACAAGACCGATCTGCTCACCGAAATGGAAAAGCAGGTAAAAGCGCAGAATATAAAGAACGCGGTGATCCTGTCGGGCATCGGCTCGGTGCGCGGCTACCGCTTTCACAATGTCACCGGCCGCGACTATCCCGTGCCGGACATGTTCGTCAGCGCCCCCAACACGCCGGCCGACTTTATCGGCATGAACGGCTATGTCGTGAATGGCGTCATTCACGCCCATATCATCCTGGCGCTGGGCGACAACAAGGGCACGACCGTTTCCGGCCATTTGGAAAAGGGCACCGAGGTCCTGACCTTCGCCATCGTTACGCTGGGCGTGCTCGACACCGATCTCGGCCGAGTGGACGACCTGACTTATCGCTGAGCCCACTAACTATTTTGGGAGTGCGAACACCATCAGGCTGTCTCCGCCAGCAGGACTTGCGAGATAGGAACCGCCGGTCGCCACCACCGCCACATACTGCCGTCCGTCCTTGCCCTTATAGGTGATTGGCGTGGCATGGGCGGAATAGTCGAGGTGATAGGTCCAAAGCTCCTTGCCTGTCTTGCTTTCAAAGGCGCGAAAGCGCTGGTCGTCGGTGCCGGCGATGAAGGTCAGGCCGCCGGCCGTAACTATCGGTCCGCCATTGCTGGGCCGGCCGGTAACCTTCTTGCCTTCGGGCAGGACGTCGGAAATACCCAGCCGCACCTGCCAGGCGATGTCGCCTGTGTTGACGTTGACGGCGGTGAGCAGGCCCCAGGGCGGGTTCTGGCAGTAAAGCCCGGTCTTGCGGTCCACGAAGCGGCCTGAAACCATGTTCCATTCGCCATCCGCCTGCGGCACCAATTTTTCGGTGTAGCCAAAATTGTTGGTATTGACGATGAAGAGACCGAGCTTGGGATCGAACGCCCCGCCCGCCCATTCCGGCCCGCCTTCTCCGCCCGGGAAACGCACAATGCCGTGATCGGCCGGAATGGGTTGGAAGCGTTCCGATCCGGTGAGATGGTCTTTCTGGATGATGGCCTCGCAGGCGGCATGCTGTTCCGGCGTCAAATCCGCCACTTCATCCAGCGAGAAGGTGGCGCGTGCAAGCTGCGGCGGTTTGTTGGGCACCGGTTGTGTCGGCCATGCGGTTTCGCTGGCCAGCGGTGACTTCGGCACCGGCGTTTCGGTCACGCCGAAAATCGGCTCGCCCGTGACGCGATTCAAAATGAACAGCAGTGCATCCTTGTTCATCACCGCGATGGCGGGAATGCGCTTGCCGTCCTTGTTCACCTCCAGCAGCACCGGCGGCGTGTCCAGGTCGAAGTCCCAGATGTCGTGATGAATGGCCTGGAAGTGCCAGAGATATTTGCCGGTATTGGCATCGACCGCCACCACCGCATCGCTGAACAGGTTTGCGCCCTTGTGATCGCCGCCATAACGGTCGAAGGTCGGCGCGCCGAAAGGCAAATAGGCGATGCCGCGCTTCTCGTCGATGGTCAGCATGTTCCAGACATTGACGCCGGATCGCTGCTTCCAGCCCTCGTCTTCCCACGTGTCGTGGAATTTCTCGCCTGGGCGCGGGATGGAATGAAAGGTCCAGACGAGCTTGCCGGTCCTCACATCCCAGGCGCGCACATCCCCGGACGCGCCCTTGGCCGGCGATTCCTGCACGCGCGAGCCGATGATGGCGAGGTTCTTGTAGATATCGGCCGGCGAGGAATAGCCGTAATAAGCATTGGGCAGACTGTTCATGATTTCCGGCGTCTTGGTGTCGATCACGCCATCGACGCCGAAGCCTTTCGCCGGCGCGCCTGTCTTGGCGTCCAACGCGATCAACCTTCCTTGCGCGCTGCCGAAGATGATGCGTGGCCCCATATGACCGTCGCCCGGCCAATAGGAAAGCCCGCGGAATGGCGGCTGGTCGCTGCCGGGAAGCTGATAGGCCCAGATTTCTTTTCCGGTCGTCGAATCCAGCGCCACAACGCGGCCAAAGGGCGTGCCCAAATAGAGCATTTTGTCCACCATCAGCGGTGTAGTGGTGGAAGTGGGCGAACGGCCAGACTTGATCTGCGGCGTGGGATTCATGTGATAGATCCAGGCGACCTGAAGCCGGCTCACATTCTCGGGCGTGATCTGCGCGAGGGGCGAAAAACGCCCGCCGCCCGCGTCATGGCCGTAAGCAACCCAGTCGGTGGCGGACGGCGCGGCCATCGCCGCCAGCGGCAGGCTTGCGATCACCGCGCCGAACATCAGCTTTTTCATGCGTTCCCCGTGTTCAAATTCGTATCCGCGCTTCACCGGCAATGGGACAGCGGCAAGCCTCGCCGGATCAGGCCGGGCAGCTCCGCCACGCTAGGCAAGACGCCGCTGTTGCGTTCTTTTCGCAAGCGTTCTTCTGTCGCAGCACCGGAATAGACCCCGATCGCCGCACCCATGCCGCCATTATTGGCGGCCTGAAGGTCGAGTGGCGTGTCACCCACCGCCATCACCACCGCAGTCTCGTTGACGTGAGCGGCTTCCATGGCGCGAAACAGCATGTAAGGGGCGGGCCGCCCGTCGATGACGTCATCGCTGGTGATGCTGGCCACGAAATAATGCTGCCAGCCCAGCCGCGAGAGGATGGATCTTGTCAGCGGGCCATCAAAGCCGGTGCTTGTGGCCAGGATCAGCTTCATCGTCGTCAATTCCTTCAGGGCCTGTTCGGCGCCGGGGATGGGCTGCACATTTTCATAGGCTTTGGTGACGGTTTGGGTGAAATCGGCATAGATCGGTTCGATCAGCGCCTCGCTCTTATGCTCGCGGGCCACGAAGTGGCGCACCATGCCGCGCTTAGAAGCGCCCCGCCATTCGCTGAATTCCTGCGGTGTGACATTGATGCCGTGACGGGCAAAAGCGCCCAGCATGGCATCGGGCACTTCGCCATGATCGGCGATCAGCGTGCCGCCGATATCCAGCACCACCAGCTTGAGCGGCATGGGCGGCTCGTCATCGTCGCCGGCCTGCTGGCCAGCGGCGGTCCCCGCCCACATGCCGCCAGCAAGTGCAGGAAGAATGACGCGCCGCGAAAACCTCATTGGCCCATTTCGTCTTCTTGATAGACCTTGATGATTTCGCCGAAGTTCTTTTCGGCTATGAAGCCCATCTGTCTGGCCAGATGTGCGTCATAGCGGCCGGCCCAGCCTTGAACGATCTTGGCCACGAACGGATCTTCGACCCGCTTGATCAAGGCCACCGCTTTTTCACCGGCCGCGTTGCGCAGGGCTTCAATCTCTTCTCCCACCGTGGCGGAGACGCCAGGCATGGTCATGGAGCGACGCGGCCCCAAGGATGAGGTGTCAATCGTCGCAGCTGTGATGAAGAAGGCCACCGCGGTCCTCGGGCTGGCGAACCAGTGGCGGACCCCGTCGCCCACGGGCAGCGGCGCTTCCTGTCCCGCCAGCGGCTCGCGCAGGATGCCCGAAAAGAAGCTCGATGCCGCCTTGTTGGGCTTGCCTGGCCGGATGCAGATGGTGGGAAGCCGCACGCCCACGCCATCCATGAAGCCCTTGCGGCTGTAATCGGCCAGCAGAAGTTCTGTCATCGCCTTCTGGGTGCCGTAGCTCGAGGCGGGTGTGGTTGCAAAGCTATCCGGAATGGAGTCCGGGAAGGGCGGGCCGAACACTGCAAGGGAAGAGGCAAAGACGAGGCGCGGCTTGTAGGGCGACTTCTGCCCATCCAGGCGAATGGCTTCGAACAATTCCCAGCTGCCGTTGAAATTGACGCGATAGCCTTTCTCGAAATTGGCTTCGGCATCGCCGGAAACGATGGCCGCGAGATGGAAAATCACATCGGGCCGGCCCTGGATCAGGGTGGCGGCGACGCCCTTTTCGGAAAAATCGGCGACGATCGCCTTGCTGTCCTTTGGCGCGCCGGCGGGAATCGGCGAATCGACCACATCCACCAGGGTCAGGCTTACGATTCGTTTTCCGCCCAGCGACCCGTCCTTGACCAGGCGCTCGACCAGCTTGCGGCCGATCATGCCGCCCGATCCGGTGACCAGAATCTTCATCTCATGCTCATTTGTTGATTGGCGGCGGCGACCATAGGCCAGGGGTTGGGGCCGCACCATGCGCGAATTGCCCCCGCTTTTCCCGGAATTAGAAGCCGCCCTGGGGTGGCGGGCCAATTATGCCCGTGCCTGCTTTGTGGCTATGTTGCGCCGCACCTTAAAATAACCGGGGACCACACCTTTGCCGCTTTGACGCGCCCCCGGCAGGGGGATAGCGTCCCTGAAAACCGGGCGGTAAATCGCCCGACGGGGGAGGAAGCACGTTGTGAAATTCGCGGTTGCGTTGGCCTTAGTCTTCATTCCGGCAGCTGCGTTGGCGCAGGGCCTGAGCCAGCCCTATGGCGCCCCCGATCATCAATGGGCCACGCCGCCAGGCGGAGGGCAATGGGGCTCGAGCGCTGGCATAGAGCGCGGTCCCCACGGCGAAATCTGGGCCATCGACCGTTGCGGCGTCAACAGCTGCGATGGCTCCGACAAGGCGCCGATCGTCGAGGTGGATGCTGCGACCGGAAAACCGGTCAAAAGCATTGGCGCGGGCCTGTTCGTGTTTCCGCATGGCCTGCATGTCGACCATCACGGCAATGTATGGGTTACGGACGGCGCCATTTCCAAGGACGGGACCAAGGGCCTTCAGGTCGTCGAACTGTCGCCAGATGGCAAAATTCTAATGCGTCTGGGCACGGCCGGCCAACGCGGCGAAGACGGCACGCACTTCCTGTCGCCCAGCGACGTGATCACCGCGCCCAATGGCGACATCTTCGTCACCGACGGGCACGCGCCCATCGCCCCGATCATTCCCGCGGGCCTCGACATGCGGGTGGTGAAGTTCGATTCCCATGGCAAGTTCATCAAGCAGTGGGGCAAGGCCGGCAGCGGTCCGGGCGAGTTCAGCAATCCGCATGCCCTGGCGTTTGACGGCAAAGGCCGGCTCTTTGTCGCCGACCGGGCCAACAACCGCATCCAGATTTTCAGCCAGGACGGCAAACTGCTGGACGAGTGGAAACAGTTCGGCCGGCCCAGCGGCTTCTACATCACCGGCGACCGGCTCTATGCGATAGACGCGGATTCCACCGAGGCCACCCACCCCGGCTGGAAGAAGGGCATATGGATCGGCAGCATCTCCAAGGCGCTGCCGGATGCGTTCGTTCCCGACGATCAGGCGGGCGAAGGCGTGGTCGTCGCCCCCAACGGCAACATGTATGGCGCCGTGAATGTGGCGCCGCACGGCATTACCCGGTATTTGAAACAGGCAACATCAAAACAGTCAGCTTCAAGGGAGAAGCGGTCATGACCGACAGCAGGCGAAACTTCCTCCTCAAATCCTTCAGCGCTTCGAGCGCGGCATGGCTGGCGGCCAATTGGCCGGCCGAGGTCGCGGCGGCGGAAAAGGCGCAAGCCATGGGTGCCTTCACCTATTTCACCCGCGAGCAAGCGGGTGAAGTGGACGCAATGACGGCCCAAATCTATCCCACCACCGACACGCCCGGCGCGCGCGAAGCGCAGGTGATCTATTTCATCGATACCGCGCTGGTCACCTTCGCCCAGGACAAGCAGGACATCTATGCCAAGGGCTTGGAGGAACTTTCCAGGCAGACCAACGGCAGACCCCTCGCCACCCTGTCCGCCGACCAGCAGATCCAGGTTCTGACCGCGATGGAGAAAACGCCGTTCTTCCGCACGGTGCGCGATCACACCGTCATGGGCATGTTCGCAGCGCCCCAGCATGGCGGCAACTACAAAAAGGTCGGCTGGCAGCAGATCGGCTTTGACGACACTCTCAATTTCCGCGCCCCGTTCGGCGCTTATGACAAAGCAGAGGGAAGCTGGTGATGAAAACGTTCAAGCCCTCCGAGGAAGTGGATTTCGTCATCGTCGGTTCCGGCGCAGCTGGCGGCGTGATGGCCAAGCAGCTGGCGACCGCCGGCTTCTCGGTCGTGGTCATGGAACAGGGCGCCTGGGGCGCCTATGGCCATGAGCAGGACTATAACAAGGACGAGCTGATAAACCGCTTCCCGTCGCCGGAAGACCGGCTGCTCAGCGACCCGAAAACACAACGCAACACCTTCCGCCGCAATGCCAATGAGAAGGCCGTGCCGGGAAGTCACGATTATGGCTGCGTTGTGGGCGGCGGCACCGTCACCTACGGCGCCTCATCCTGGCGGCACCTGCCTTACGAATTCGAAGAGGCCCGCCGCTTCGGCACCATGGCTGGCACCGGCATCGCCGACTGGCCAGTCTCCTACGCCGAGATCGAGCCCTATTACTCCCAGGCCGAATGGGAAATCGGCATCTCGGGCCCCAGCGTCGAGGTTCGCACAGATGCAGGGGCTTTGATTGCGCCCATGTCCAAGCCCTATCCGGTGAGGCCGCTGCCGCTGAAAAGCTCCGGCGCGCTGATGATGAAGGCGGCGGCAAAGCTGAATCTGAAAGTGACCCCAAACGTCGCGGCCATCATCACCGAGCCCTATAACGGCCGTTCGGGCTGCATCAACTGTGGGGCTTGCTCCGGCTATGGCTGCCAGGTCAAGGCGCGTTCCTCCTCGGCGGTGGCGCTCCTGCCTGTGGCGGTGGCGACTGGCAATTGCGAGATCCGCGTCCATTCCTATGTGCGCGAGATCAATGTGGATGCCAGCGGCCGCGCCACGGGCGTGACCTATTTCAACAAGGCCAATAACAACGAGGAAGTATTCCAGAAGGCCAAGTGCGTGGTGCTGTCGGCGAACGGCACCGAGACGCCGCGCCTGCTGCTGCTGTCCAAGTCGAACCGCTTCCAGCAGGGCCTGGCCAACTCCAGCGGCTTGGTCGGAAAATATCTGATGACCGGCAATGGCGGCGGTGCCTCGGGCCTCTTCGCCGATCCGCTGAACGAGTACAAAGGCGCCGTCACCGGTGCCGCGGTGCTCAGCTACGTCCCCAATGACGTGAAAACCCGCGGCTTCTACGGCGGCGGCCGCATGACCGCGCGCGGGCAGATGTCGCCCATCCAATACGGCCTGGCGGGTCCGCATGGCGCGCCAAGCTGGGGCGCCGGCTACAAGAAGGCGCTGATCGAGCAGGCCAACCGCCGGCTCACGATGGTCAACTTCATCTCCCAGCTGCCGGTGGAAACCAACACGGTGGACCTGGATCCCGATGCGAAGGATGCCTGGGGCCTGCCTGCCATGCGGATCACCACCACCAGTCACCAGAATGACTTCAAGGCGATGCAGTTCTTCATCGACCGGTCGGTGGAGATCCTCAAGGCGGCCGGCGCCACCCAGGTTTGGCCGGACCAGATCAACGACTCAAAGGGCGGAGCGCATGCCCGCGGCACTGCGCGCATGGGCAACGATCCCAAGTCCAGCGTAGTGAACAAGTACCACCGCGCCCATGATGTGCCCAACCTGTTCGTGGTGGACGGCTCCAGCTTTGTCACCGGCGGCCGCAACCATCCCACCATGACCATTTCAGCGCTGGCCTATCGTTGTGCCGATCATCTGGTTAAGGCGGCCAAGACCGGTAATGTAACGATCTGATGCCGCGATCACGGCAGATGCTGCGGCGCTCCACCTTGTGGGGCGCCGTTAGCATTTTGACGCTGGCAATGCCGGCGATGGCGCAGGTCCAGACCACGCTCACCCTCACTCTGCCCAGCCTGCCGCAGGTGGAAAAAAGCCCCGACGATCCCGACTCGACCTGGTGCCGTCCGCCGCAGAAGCAGACTGACTCGCGCTTCCTTGGGCCCAGAGTATGCATAACCAACCGGCAATGGGACGCGCTGCATGCCCAGGGGCTGGACATCAGCGCCGACGGCAAAAGCACGGTGCCGTCGGAAAATTACCGCACCCTGCATAACGGCCCCTGCCATACGCAGCGGGACAGCTGCTACTGAAACGCGGTTTGTCGCGCACGTCGCTTCATTGCGCGGGCGCGCCAGACACCGTCTGCGGCCCGCGTCTGGATCAGCCGGCACCAATCCAATAGGCTCCGCAGGGACAAGCCGGGCAAGACAAGCGGCAGATGAATCGCAAACAGCGCCGCGCACAAGGCAAGGCAAGCCGGCCGGAGGTATCGGCAGGCAATGCCGCAGCCGATCCCATCGCCCTGCACGAAGCGGGCATCCAGGCCTATCGCGCCGGCGATCTGGATCGGGCGGCAGCACTAATCAGCCAGGCCATCGCCTTCAATGGCGGGGTTCCCAGCTTTCACTACAATCTGGGCATTGTGCTGAAAGCATCGGGGCGGCCGCAAGAGGCTGCCGCAAGCTATGAACGCGCGGTCGCGCTGAAGCCGGATTATGTCGACGCGCACAACAATCTGGGCAATGTCTGGAAGTTGCTGGGCAGGCGGGACGAGGCAAGGACATGCTTCGAGCGGGCCCTGCAATACAGTCCCGGCAATGCCGACACCCACTACAATCTGGGGGTTCTTTGCAGCGAACTGGGATTGCGCGGCGAAGCCGAAGGCCATTTCCGCCACTGTCTAGCCTGCGACCCCGACGACAGAAGGGGTGCCGCGATTCTTTTGGCGCATCTGGGTGCAGGCGATGTACCCAAGCGGACTACACAGGCACAGCTGCTGAGCATCTACGATGTCCGCTCGCGCTTTTGGGACCAGGAGCGCTCCTATTTCGGTGCCACGCTTGTTGTGGAGGGGCTCGGCCGGCACGCCAGCGCCGCCGGGCGCGACATTCTAGATATGGGTTGCGGCACCGGCCTTGTGGGTGCGGCGGTGCGCAATCTGGCGCGCCGGCTGGATGGCGTCGACATCTCGCCCGCCATGCTGGAAAAAGCCACAGCCAAGGGCGTGTACGATCAATTGTTTGAGAGTGATCTCCAATCTTTCCTTGAAGGGCGCGAAAAGAGCTATGACGCGGTGCTGGCCGCGGCAACGCTGATCCATTTTGGTGATCTCAAGCCGCTGTTTGCCGCAATCTCCTGTGCTTTGCGCGATGGGGGTCTCTTCGTCTTCACACTCTTCCTGGATGAGTCCTCATCGGCAGATTATGGCGTGACCTTACTCGACAAGCTGGCCGAAAGCGGCTGTTTCAGGCATGGCCTCTCGTACGTGGAACGGCTGGCAGCGGAATCCGGATTTTCCGTGCTGGAGCTGGGAAAGGTGGTTCACGAACACGACCAGAATGGCAATCCGGTATCCGGCATCCTCGCCGTGCTGCGCGTGATGCGATGACCGACAGCCAGAGGCAGTGCGGCGACTGTTCGCTTTGCTGCAAGGTTCTGGGCATTCCCGAACTCGAGAAGCCCAAGGACAGCTGGTGTCCCAACTTCGCGCCTGGCATCGGATGCCGCATCTATGCGGACCGTCCGCCCTCCTGCCGCAATTTCAACTGCCGCTGGCTGACCGATCCGACGATGGGTCCGGAATGGAAGCCCAGCCTGTGTAAGATGGTCATTGATTCCCGGCCGAGCCTGTTTGTCGTGCATGTCGATCCCGCCGCCACGCGGCCGTGGAGCGCAGAGCCTTACATATCGGTCCTCAAGCGGCTTTCCGCGCAAGGGCTGACCAAGGGCGTCATCGTAATGGCGATCGAGCGGCGCCGGACCATCGTCATCCTGCCCGATCGTGAGGTGGACCTTGGCTTGATCGGCCCTGATGCTCGGATTGCAATGGAGCGTGTTAAGACGCCACAAGGGCCGGCATGGCAGCCGCGCGTGATGGGAGCGGGCGAAATCGGTGGCGGTTGATGGAAGTCTGGCCTGCAAACGAATATTCTAACCGCCGTGTTTCGGCAATATTTCGCGGGATGAGCGGATGAACCAGGAACTGGAAAATATCGAGCTTTCGCTGCTGTGGCCCACGGTGGTGATGAAATCCAGTTTTTTGGGAAATCTCGAAGAGATGAGACAAGAAGTCTATCGTCTCAACAGCATTCCCAACAAAATCACGAAATCAAATTACGGCGGGTGGCAGAGCGACGTAAACCTGCATGAGAACGCCGCGTTCGCGCCCGTGTGCAAGCATATCGCGTCCATTTGCTCGCGCGTGTTCAAGGTCAAGGGCGCGAAATTTCACCAGCTGTGGGCCTGCATCAACAAGAAGCACGACCAGAATCTGATCCACTCGCATACCAACAACTTCAACTTGTCCGGCGTATTCTACTTGAGCGTTCCTGCGGATTGCGGGGAAATCGTCTTCCGGGATCCCCGTCCCGGAGCAAATTCCGCACCGTACAGATTATTCAAGGACGACGGAGACAGCGAATATTTCACGCCCGTTGAAGGACAGATCATCATGTTCCCGTCTTATCTGGAGCACTTCGTATTGCCGAACAGAAGCGACGGCGACCGAATATCCATGAGTTTCGATTTGACGCTGGAAAAGTAGGGTGCGACCGGTCGGGTCGACCCGCACTATTGCGGCGCGACGTCGAAGGCGATTGTGGTGCGGGCGGACGCCGCATGCAGCTGCACAGTGCCGTGCCACATATAGGAAGGAAACAGGACCAGCCGGCCGGGCATCGGCTGAACGGCGCGCCGGATCGGATTCTTCAGCGGCAGATCCAGGGACGGCTCGCCGAACTTGATCCAGCCGTTCCTGGCCGCTGGGTCTTGGACTTCTTGCGGCACGGTCACGTAATAGGCGGAACTGATCCAGCCCTCCGGATGCAGGTGGTTGGTATGAAAACCCTGTCCCCGCATCAGGCAAGACCAGGCGCCGGTGAAGATGAATTTCCTGCTGTGGCGCGCCAGGAACGGATGCGACCCGTTCGGCGCCAGATCGGCAACGTAGGACTGGAGGGCCTCCTCGATGCGCGCGCGCAATTTTTCCACCAGCGCATGACCGGCGCCGAACAGCATGCCTTCCGTCTGTGAGCCGCCATTCAGCGACTGTTCCAGATAGGCATCGGCCTTGGGATGCAGACGCTCCAGATAGGCCCCGAGTTCGGCATTGAAGCTTTCCATGCAGGAAAAGCCGTCGGGCGGCGCAAGGTCAAAGACGCGGATGAAGCGGTCATAGCCGTTCAGCTCCTCGTCCCGCTCGTCGCCCTTGAGGCGCCAGCTGGTCCCCAGCAGTGCCAGGCAGGTCTGGTCGAACGCATTCATGCGCAATCCCGACTGGCATAAATATTCCGCCTTTTGCGGGTCGCCAGCCAGGAGCGCGGCTCCGGCGGCGGCGCTGAAAGCGGCCGGACTGGCGCCGCGGCGGCTTATGACAGTCTCGAAGGCCGTCAGCGATTCCTGGTAGCGCCCCATCAGCATCAGGTTGCTGGCCCAGCCCGCCATCGCCGCCTGATCCAGGGGATCGCGGGCCAGCAGGGTGTTATAGATTTCATCCACCTCGGCGCAGCGCTTTTGCAGTGACAGCAGGCGCGCCTTGCCAAGCAGGAGCTCGCGGGTCTGGGGCGCCCGGTCGTAGGACTTGAGATATTCGTCCTTCCGCCCCAGGCGGTACAGCAGGCTGTTATAGGCGTGGTGTACTTCAGGATCGGTGGGATTGCGCTCCAGACGCTTTTTGTACATCAGCAGGCAATCCTCGAAGCGCTCCAGCTGGTAAAGGATGTTGATGCGGCGCTGATCCAGGCTCGCCATGTCCGGCGCAAGCGTCTGGGTGCGTTCCAGGCTTTCAAGGGCTTCGGCATGCTTGCTCTGGCTGCTCAGCACGATCGCCAGGTTGTTGTGGATCGCGGCCAGGATCTTGGCATCCTGGGTGTGCTGCAAGGCGCGCCTCAGTGGCGCCTCGGCTTCCGCCATCTGCCCGCTCTCAGCCAGCGCCGAACTGAGGGCGATATAAGCGTCCACATTATTGGGCTGGACGCGCAGGAGCTTGCGGTAGGTATTTTGCGCCTCCTGCGGTTGCCCCAATTTCCGCTGCACCTTTCCCAGCGCCAGATAGGGGTCGGCAAAGTTCGGATCCTGCTTGATCGCCGCCTGAAACGCGGCCACGGCCTGGTCCAGCTGATTCATGCCGGCAAGGGCCGCGCCGTGGAGAAACACAAAGCGCGCTTGGCCGGGATGCAGCGCCCGCGCCCGCTCGAAGGCCGGCGCGGCTTCGGAAAAGCGCCCCTGCTGCAGCCGGATGGCCCCCACCAACGGCACTAGCTCGTCACCTATCCCATTTGCCAGCAAGGGCTGCACAAGCGCGTCGGCGGCCGCGAGGTTGCCGGTCTGCAGATAGCGCCAACCCAAGGCGACCGCGGAAGACTCGGTGTTCACCATCATCGCCTTTAGGTCGTTTGCAGCCTGTTCGGCGCTTGGAGCATGCCCGAATCGTCCATCAACGCATCCTTGGCTGACATTTTCCCAGTTTCTCCGTTGGCCCGGGAGTCATTTTGGCCCCTAAGGTCCCGCGCAGCCAGTAGGTTCGCATTCATTTCCGCAAGGCCTTCAGGCGGGATGTTTCCGGGGTGCATATCTGTAAGACAGCCCTGCCGAACGCGTAGCAAAAAAGATACGCCGCGCGGAAATACAGCGACGAAGTTGATCAGGAACATTTGGCTTTGGAAATGCAATCACGCCGAGTCTGGGCGGCACTATCCTGGGCCGCCGGCCGGGCCCCACGCACCCGGCTTGTGTCCTTGCGGCAGTGAAGCAGAGACGTTATTCGATGCGCCGCGATGCACAATAAGATGCAGGCTCCGCCCCATTGGCCGTGCCCCCTGCTGACCCATATCCTTGCGCAGATGCAGGAAATATCTTGCTTTTTGAACAACTTCCACGGCCAAGCTCTGAAGGGGGAATTGTGGTCCCAGCCTTCCTATTTGCATGCTGCTGCGCACACAGAAGGCGTCGGGGCGGTCGAGGTCTTTGGCATTTTCGCCTCGACGAATCCAGCGGAAGCGGGCACCAATCACGCGATGCGGGATTTGGCGCCAGCGTTGTTAAGGTCCCGATTCAAAAGCTGACCGGAAGTCAGTTGGTCCACCCCCGTCGGTACGGCTGAACTACATGCGCCTTGACTGGCGAATGTGTTTGGAGGTGAGATTGCAACAGATTCATAGATACAATGCGGAATCGGCACCAGAAATAACTAACGAGACGGCCTCGAAGACATATTCGGGCCTAGCAGGGGGGATACCATGGACGCTCTTAGCAAGAAGCTCATGCTCGGCGGCTCGATGGCTGCCATTGTGGCCGCGATCTCGGCGAGCGCCCAGGCGCAGGATCAGCAAGCCCAGAATGTCGAGAATGTGACGGTTTCGGCGTCACGCATCTCGATCCAGGGCTATGAAGCGCCCACCCCCGTCACGGTGATCGGCGCCGCGACGCTGGAACGTGACGCCAAGGTGGACATCGGCGACCAAATCCGCGAGCTGCCCTCTATGGGTGAGTCCGACTCCCCCGGCAACGGCTCCCACGCCGGCAACGCATCCCAGGGCGACGCCGGTATCGATACCGTCAACCTGCGCGGCTTGGGCGTGGTGCGCACCCTGGTTCTGTTCGACGGCCAGCGTGTCGTGACCTCGAACCCCAATTCCTCGGGCCCGCCGGCCATTAACGGCGTCGACCTTTCCACCATCCCCACCAGCATCATCGAGCGCGTGGACGTGGTGACCGGCGGTGCGTCCGCCGCCTGGGGCTCCGACGCGGTGGCCGGCGTGGTCAACCTGGTGATCAACAAGACCTACACCGGCTTCAAGGCCAATGTGGAGGTCGGCAACGACAAATACAACGATCAAAAGAAATTCAGGGGTGAGGCGACCTTCGGCACGGACTTCATGGGAGGCCGCGGTCATATCGAATTTGCCGGCACCTACACCATGGCTCCCGACACTTTTTACATGTGGAACCGCCCCTATTACAACACGATCAACGAGGCCTTGTACCCCTGCAGTACGGTCAATCCCGCCAATCCGTCCACCCTGTGCCGTACCCCTGCCCAAGTTTTCGGTTCGACCTTCACCAATGGCGGAATAATCAGCGCCAGTCCCGCCGGCCTCGCAAACAACCTTGCCAACGCGGGCGCAATAGCTGCCGTTCAGAGTATCGGCCCACAATTCGCGAGCTTTGGCACAGGCGCCCCCGCGGCCGCCAATGCACTCAGGGGCACGTATTTCCTGGGACCGAACGCGCAATCCCAGACGTTCAATTACGGACCTCTTGGACCCAGCCAGAGCAACTGTTATCTCTGTTCGGCCAATGTCGACTCCGATGTCGCCAACGCGACGCCTGCCGCGGTGCCCTATCACAATGTCACGCTGTTCAACTATACCAGCTACAAGATCACGCCCGACATCACCGCGTCGGTAATGCTGAACTACGGCTGGAACGCCGAAGAGAACATTGCCAATGACGGGCGGCACAGCCAGCAAACCATCCCAGTCGACAATGCCTTCCTCCCTGCGTCGATTCAGCAGGCGATGATCGCCCAGAACATTCCCAGCATCACCCTTGGCACGGCGGGAATCGAAAACTTGTCTAACCACAGACAGGTTTCGCCGTACAATCTCTCGCAGGCCATCGGCCAGAACTTCGTCCAGAACTATCGCCAGTTGATGCGCGGCGTCTTCACCCTGACGGGCGGCTTGAACATCTTCGGCGAGGACTGGTCCTGGAACGCCTATGCGCAGAACAGCTCGGTTCGCGAGCGGCAATGGGCGCGCTTGAACACCTTCAACCGGAATTTCGCCAATGCCGTGGACTCCGTGGTGGTCCAGCCAACCGGTCCCGACTCGCTGGGCGGCGGCAATGCTGCCCAGGCGGCGTTGGTCCGAACGGCGTTGACGAACGCCGGCGTGCCGGTCCCTGCGGTGGGCAGCGTCGCCTGCCGCTCGACCCTGACAGCGACATCTTGGGGCGTCACCCAGAACGCTTCGGGCCAGAATATCATCCAGCCGGGCGGGTTGATGCCCGGCTGCGCGCCCCTGGATCTGTTCGGTGACGGCACGGTTTCCCAGGCCGCCCTCAACTATATCGCACCAGGCCGCACGGGCCTCACGAACATACCCGGTTACGGCAACATAAATCCCTCGGACCGGGCGCTCTACCGGATGGACCAGGACGTTTTCTCGATTTCGGCGCAAGGCACGCTTCCCTGGGGTCTTTCCGCCGGCAAGATCGCCATGGCATTCGGCTTCGAGGACCGGCTGGAGCAACAGCGCAACCAGCGCGACCCGCTGGAGTTTGGCGCGACGGGCGTGTTCGAGTCGGGCAATTTCTCGGAGTACGCCGGCGAGTACAATGTGCAGGAAGGCTTCCTGGAACTGACGGTCCCGGTTCTCAAGAACCAGTTCGTCGAATCCCTGGAGCTCAACGGCGCGGGTCGCATAACGTCCTATTCCACCAGCGGGCTGGTGGAGACCTGGAAATTGGGTCTCACGAGCCAGATTAATGACGACATCAAGGTCCGCGCCACCTTGTCGAGCGACATTCGCGCGCCGGGCATCGGCGAATTGTTCTCCACCGTTCTCATCAGCACCCAGACAATTCAGTACCCGCCCGGAGGCCCGAATTATAACGTACACCAGGGGTCTGGCGGTTATACCGGCCTGTTCCCCGAACAGGCCGAGACGGTTTCGGGCGGCATCGTGCTGACGCCGCACTGGGTCGAAAATCTCACCATGTCGTTTGACTGGTATGCGATCAACCTGCACGACGCCATCGCCTCCTTCGGCTCGAGCCAAATCTTCAACGAATGCGCCAACCTGCATAACGCGAATTTCTGCAATGTGGTGTTCTTCGGCAAGGGCTATCCGGGCAACGGAAATACGCCGGTGACGGCCGAAGTGAATGGCAATGGCGTAAATGTGGGCTCGTCGGTGGGCCTCTACAGCGCTGACTGCGAAGGATGTTTTAACTTCTATCTTTTGTCGCCGATCAACGCGAACCGGGAAACCGTGTCCGGCTTGGACTTCCAGCTTGACTATACCCACGAGCTGTTCACAGGCAACATGGACTGGCACATCGTGGGCAATTACACCGACGAAAAGACCATAACCTCGCTGGGCGTGACGAGCGACGGCGCGGGCGCATTGAGCGGCGACGGTGCCAATCCCCTGTCGGCAAATGGGGAAACGTTGCCCAAGCTGCGCAGCATAGTGTCGTCGACCTACAACGAGGGCAGCTGGTCGCTGACCGCCCAGGCCCGCATCATCGGGTCCGCCCGCTTTGTCAACACCTGGGTGGACGGCGTCAATGTCGACAACAATGCCATACCGTGGATTTTGTATGCCGACTTCCGCGGCTCCTATCGCTGGAACGATCACATCCTGTTGTATGGCGCGATCGACAACGCGTTCAATACGCCCCCGCCATTCATTGGTAGCACGGGCGGCGGAGGCACCAACTGCCAAATCTATGACTGCATCGGCCGCGCCTATCGTGTCGGCGTGAGGTTCGATGATTGATCCCTAAGCCAGAGAACGCCATTTCCACAGCCAGGGCGGCAAGGTTCTTCCTTGCCGCCCTTTTTGCGTCAATCGCTTCCGGCATCAAAGCACAGTTCAAGCGCAGGCTGCCGCGCGCGGCAACGCCCAGAGCTTTGGCGTGTCTTCAGGCCTGTTTATGCGCGACGCGATCGCCATACAGGAATGTGACATTGATGCGGCGGTTCAAATAGCCCTCTTTGAACCGGATGGCGTCCGTCTCGTGAAACAAATCGGAATCGAAGATGACCGCCCGATTGGAGCGGTAGGGAATGGTGACCGGTTTGGCATTGGTGCGCTTGAGGAAGTCGCGCGTGGCTGCCAGGTCGCCATTGTATTTGCCGTATTCCCAGTCCAGCGGCGCCGTCACATCCCATACGACCAGCCCGCCTCGTTCCGGGTCCAGATTAGCCCCGTCCGGCGTGATCCAAAAATTGACGTTCACCGCCGCGTCGTCGGCATGGATCGCAACTCCGTTCAGCATGCTGTCATACTTGAAGGCCCATAGATATTTGAGCGCATGATTGCCGCAAATATCGGCGAAGGCGGTACGAAATTCGTCGGCGATTTGCGCCAGCAGCGGACTGGCGAAACCGTGTTCGGGAAGGGCGCCAAGATAGCCGCCTTTGAAGTTGGAGCGCCACACCGTCGAGCCCCAGCAGAAGCGGCGCAACTCGGCCAACGCCTCGTCGGTGAGAAGATTGTCGATCACGGCGATCTGCGGTCGTCTGCTATGCCATTGCTGGGCGGCACGGGCGACATTTGCGGGATTGATTGTCGGGCCGTTCAGCCGGTCGCCACCCACTATCGCCAGGCCCCTGGACCTTGTCTTGCCGCCGATCGTGGCGAGATAATCCTGCTGCTCCCGGTCGTGCTTGGCCCTGTGTGCTTTAGGGGACTGGCCTTCCGCCGGCCATGCCGCCGCGCCGGCCGAGAGTTCGGCGGCTTTCATGAAATCGGCAAACGCTTCCGCAATCCGGTGACTTTTGCACAATGCCTTGCCGCGATTGAGATAGGCCGCGCAGAAATCGGGTTGGAGCTCCAGGGTCCGGTCCAGCGCCGCCACCGCTTCCGTCAGCCGCCCAAGCTCTTTCAGCGCATTGCCGCGATTGTTATGGACCACGAAATTGTCCGGCTGGATAGAAGCTGCCGCCTCAAAGGCGGCCAGCGCCTCTTCCAGCCGGCCCATGCTCATAAGCGCATTGCCGCGATTGGCATGCACGACCGCGTCGCAAGGCCGGATCGCCAAGGTGCGATCATAGCATTCCAGCGCCGCTTCGTGCTGTTGCAGGCCCTGCAATGCGTCGCCTCGGCCAAGCTGCAGGCTGAGGTTGCCGGGCTCGTTGCTCAAGCCGAGATCGAAGCTTGCCAGTGCTTCGGCATATCTGCCCAGCTGGAGCAGCAAATTGCCATGGTTCCACCGCAACTCGGGCGAGTTAGGCATTGCTGTCAGGACGCTGCCGATCAGATCCAGCGCCTCCTGCAGGCGCCCCTGCTGGGCGCGCAGCATCCCTAGTGAATAACGCGCCGGGCTATTGCCGGGCTCTGCGGCAAGTATTCGCAGATAGGAGTGCTCGGCTTCGGACAGGTTGCCTTGGCGGTGCGCTGCTATCGCTTGATCATAGAGGGTCCGTAAATCCATCAGGACGTCCAATCAGATGTCTTGACACGGGGGAGTGGGCGAAACGGTGAATTGCCCACGTTCCATCGTGCGGTGGTGCTTTGGAATATAGGGCTAATGCGAAGGCCGGCGAAAGCATCCGAGGCAGCGGCGTTCGGCAGCAGGAATGTTCTTGCCCGGTCCCTGAAGGCGGCATGCCGAAAGGCCTTCGGCTCCAGCCCGCCGGGAAGGTACTCGCTGTGTAGAAGGCCAATTCAAACCGGAACGACGTCGAAGGCGACGGAGAGGCGCGGACGGTTCGCCGTGAACCGCACGGTGCCGTGCCAAAAATACGACGGAAACAACACTAGTTTTCCGACTGCGGGCGTCACGATGCGGGTTGGCCGGTCGTGCTCGCCCAGGCCGAAGGGCGATTCCCCGAATTTGAGGGCGCCCTGGTTTTCCGCCCCCGCCACGACGTCTGGCGGCAAATCGACATAATAGGCGGAGCTGATCCAGCCCTTCGGATGAATATGGTTGGTGTGATAGCCCATGGAATTGAGGCAGCAGGACCATGAGCCGGAGAAATCGAAGGCGCCGCTCCTGCGCCCCAGGAAGGGGTGGCCGGCCTCCTCCGGCATGTTGGCTATATAGCCTGCGACGGCCTGGTGCAGACTGTCCTCCAGGAGGGAAAGCAGGCGGAACTTCCGCGCGAACAGGTTGCTGCCGGGCGTCTGCGTGCCGCGGTTTAGGCTCTAGTCCATTGGCGCTGCCTTGCGGGTTTGAAAACTCATCAATTCTTCGTTCAGCGCCGCGTTAAAGACTCCCATGTCGGTAAAACCCGGCGGCACCGGCGGCGTGATCTCCTGCACAAAATCGTCCACCGCCATGCGACCAAGCCAGGCCTCGTCGCCCAGCACACGCGCAGCCAGAGTGAGAAGTCCCAATGTAAGCTGGTTTTCGGTTTCCATCGTGAGGGCTTCGTCAAGGATCCGGCGCGCCGCCGCAGCATCGCGGGCGCGCAGCAGCGTCATCGCAAGGTCCTGGCGATGGCCGATTGAAGCGGGTTCGACGGCGAGGGCGCAGCGAAATTGGGCGCCCGCTTCCGCCAAGCGGTTCCGCAGCATGAGCGCGCGGCCGCGCGCGCTGGCGATGCGGGCGCTGTCTCCGGCACGCGCCAGCAGTGCCTCGGCGTTGGCCGCTTCGCGTCACGAAAGCGCAACAGAAGTTCGGCCTCGGCAAGCAGCAGTTCGGGCGTTTCGCCGACCTGCGCGCGTGCAAACGCATAAGAGCCCAGCTGGCGAACATCCTTTCCCATCTCCCACGCAAGATTGTTGAACTCCTCATGGGCCGCCAGGGCGGCGGGATTACTCTCGACGGCGCGGCGACAGGCGGTGAGTGCCTCGTCTTCGCGGCCCAGACGCGTCAACAACTTGCCGAGGGCGAGATGGCCTTCGAAACGCGACGGCGAGGCGGAGACGGCGCTGGCTTGGGCAATGGCGGCCTCGATGATGCGTCCCTCGGCGGCAAGTACAATGCCACGATAATAGTGCGCCTCGAATCGTTCGGGCCCGGCCGGCACTGCCTTGTCGAGCATTTCAAGTGCCCCTTCATTGTCGCCGGTCTTGTGCAGCAGCAGTCCGGCCTGCGCCAGCGCTTCGGGACTTAAAGGATTGAGCGCAAGCGCGCGGTGCTGGGCAACCAAGGCGTCCGCATGGCGCCCCAGCCGCGCCAGCGCCACGCCAAGGTTGAAGAATGTCGTCCAGTCGCCGGAGCCAAGCCCGGCAGCCTTCTGATAGGCGGCGGCCTCGCCGTCAAAATCGCCTCGCTCGAACAGAAAATGACCCAGCCGAACATGCAGGGGGCCATCACGAGGGGCAGCTTCAACCGCATCGCGCAGCCAGTGCTCGTCGTCGGCCGCGCCGCAATCGTGCTGGTTCGCCATAAGGGGCCTCCGTCCACCGCACGAATATAGTCGCGATTGGGTTGCAGAGCGACAGAAATGGCCGAAGCGGTCATTTTCCATCGATGCGGGTCAGCCGTCGCGGCAGATTGAGGTGGCAACGTCACAGGGCAAATCGATAGCGGTTGCGTGCCGGGAGGCGCACTCACCGGCGGGATATCGCTCACAGGCGCCCCAGACTTTTGCACCTCGACCAACCCATCTGGATGGAGCAGTCGCTATGCAGTAGTCTCACTCACGCAGGCACAGAACATCCGTCAGGCCAATATTTTGTGATCCTTTGGAGGGGTGTCGCTGAAATCTTGATGAATAAATGAATAGCGCGTTATTGTACTGTGCCGATAAGTATCAGTGGTCCAATTATGAATCCAAACTTTGCCTCCAAGAGTCCACAGCAGATATACGAGCAAGCCATTGGATTTCACCAACGGGGGAACCTGGTTGAAGCTGAACGACTTTATTTGCAAGCCCTTTCCGCTGATGCATCAAGCTTCATGCCGCGCCTTATGCTGGCAAATATTCGCTTTCAGCAGGGCCGTAACGCCGAGGCCCTCGAATTAGCCGCTGCCGCTCTAAAACTGCGGCCGAATTCCATCTTAGCGCTAGTGAACCATGGAATTATTCTGGCCACGCATGGCCGCTTTGAGGAAGCGCTTGCAAATTATTGCAAGGTTCTGGCAAGGGAGCCGAACAATGCCCAGGCGCTCTACCTTCGTGGGAATGCATTGCTGAACCTGAAGCGGTTTGACGAAGCGCTCGCGAGCTACGACAGCACATTGATGCTCCAGCCGCACAATATCGAAGCGCTGAACAATCGCTCAAATGCTTTACAGGCTTTGCAGCGTTTTGACGAAGCTCTATTGGGCTACGATAAGGCACTGACGCTCAAGCCAGACGATGCAGGGGCATTGTATAACTACGGCCTTGCCTTAATGGCGCTGCTGCGTTTTGACGAAGCTGTAGCGAGCTTCGATAGCGCACTGATGCATGAGCCGGACAACGTTGATGCCATCAGCATGCGCGGCATTGCCCTACACGAATTAACGCGCCTTCATGAAGCACTGGCCAACTTTGACAAGGCCCTGGCGATCAAACCGGACCATGTCGGGACCTTGAACAACCGTGGCAATACCCTACGGGAATTAGGCCGCCTTGAAGAGGCTCTAGGAAGCTACGACAGAGCATTAGCGCTCAACCCAGAATTTGCCGATGCGCTATACAATCGTGGGTATACGCTTCATCAACAGGGAAAGCTGGACGAGGCCGAGGCGAGCTACCGACGAGCACTGCAGATTAATCCGAATTGCACCGATGCTCTTAACAGTCTTGCCCTACTGGTATTACTGCGAGGCGATGCACTCATTGCGCTGAGTATAATCCAACAATCCCTTCAAATCAGTGAGGCAGCAAGAACTAAAAGACTCTTTGTTGATATCGTCAAACAATTGCGGTGGACGAAAAACGACAGCAAAATTCGCATTGCTTTAGTTCGGGCATTGACCGAGCCTTGGTGTCGACCAAAAGAACTAGCGTGGGTTAGCGCCAATCTAATAAAACTCAACCCAGACGTTGGTAATTCCGTGGCGCGAGCACATCGCGCTTGGCCCAATCGGCTATCTGTACAAGAGTTATTTGATGGAAGGGGATTTTCGGCGTTAGCAGCTGATGAGTTGCTCTGTGGCCTTTTGAGTTCGACCCCAAACTCCGACATTGAGCTAGAGCATTTTCTAACTATGGTGCGGCGTCTAATGCTTGAAGCGGCCACTAGGACAGTGGCTTCTGATCACGAAATTGACGTGGCATTGGAGTTTTGCTGTGCGTTAGCCCGCCAGTGTTTCATTAATGAATATGTATTTTGTTACACCGATGATGAATTTCAAGAAGCCAATTACTTGCGCGATTTGCTGGTTGAAGCACTGGAAGAAAAAGTCGGTGTACCGCCCCTTTGGGTAATAGCGGTAGGGGCCTACTTCCCGCTTTATTCACTCCCAAATGCTAGCCAACTGCTGAATACTCAATGGCCGGACCCGATCATGACGATTATAGTGCAGCAAGTTCGGGAGCCCGAAGAGGAGGATCAATTACGTATAACCATACCTCAGTTGACTAGCATCGAACATGAAGTATCGAAATTGGTTCAAAGCCAATATGAAGAAAATCCGTACCCGCGCTGGGTCAAAGTGGCCCCTACGGTAAAGTCAAATCATGTTGTCGGGTATTTGTTTCAGCAATTTCCGTTTGCTTCTTTCCAACATCACCGCAAGAGTGGAATTAATGAGATCCTTGTCGCTGGTTGTGGCACCGGTCAGCAATCAATTGACACAGCGCAAAGATTCAATGGGGCACAAGTGCTGGCCATCGATCTGAGCTTGAATAGCCTTAGTTATGCCAAGCGCAAGACACGCGAGCTGAACTTGACCTCGATCGAGTATGCCCAAGCCGACTTGCTGGAACTTAAATCCCTTGGTCGCAGCTTCGATGTTATAGAGTCTGGTGGCGTTTTGCATCATCTGCTCGAGCCGTTTTCTGGATGGCGGGTACTCTTGTCTTTGCTTCGCCCGGGTGGGTTCATGCTGCTTGGACTTTATAGTGAAATAGCGAGACGACAGATCGTAATGGCGAGGGAGTTCGTCGCGGAGCGGGGTTGTGGGACGACCGCCGAGGAGATTCGGCGATGCCGCCAGACCTTGATGGAGTTGGACAAGTGCGAAAGGTTCCGGAAAACCCTAAATTCTTCCGATTTTTATACTATCAGTACCTGTCGTGATTTGCTTCTACATTCTCAGGAACATCATTTTACACTGACCAGTATAGGTGCGTTTCTCCGGGACAACGATCTGATGTTTTTAGGTTTTCAGATCGGCGCAGACGTAATACATGCCTATAGGCAGCGATTTCCCGAGGATCCCGCGGCAGCCAACTTTGATAACTGGCAGACTTTTGAGAATGATAACCCAGACACATTCGCCGGTATGTACAACTTTTGGATTCAGAAAGCAGGTTAAGCCGTCGTCGCGAATAACTGTGATATCAGACTGATTTGAGTTCAGGTTCGATGGTCAGGGCGATCAGGATTTGGGACAACAAAAGCCTTAGTCATCGGATAACCAGCCGGAAGTTGTGGCCGGCGGCGGCGGCTTTGACGGCACCGTGGTGACTGGCGAGAGCTTGCTTTCTTCCGATCCTGCAATACCCCTGCCACTCAAACAAGGTTATGTTACCTTTGGCAGTGACAGTGGTCATCAAGGTGCATTCCGGAACGCCGCTGCTTTGAACGCGGTGGTGCGGTCCGGAGGGTTCAAAAACGAAATTCACGCCGATGAGGCATGAATGGGCAGTTGGGTCTGATTTTGCAGCATTAACCTGATATGAGGCAGGTGCCGGACTATGCTAAGAGCGGCTCAGGCGGGTATAGTTCCGACAAAGAAAAAGAGATGGCCACGACGAAGACAAAGGTTGGCCGATTGTTAATATCCGGCCGCGAACTTTTCATCTGCGACAATTTTATTGATCCGGAGATGGTAGCCGCCATCGGCGCCGATCTGAAAACCATGCCTTTCGCACGTAAGGAAAAAAGCCGGCCCGGCGTTTCGGGTCTGGCGTCTTCCGCCGATATCGACGCGGCGCTGCTGCCCAGAGACCCCTTCTTTCTGCGGCTGCGCGCCATCGCCGAAAAGATGTTTCCCGGTGAGGCACTCCATGATCAACGTGCCTATGTCAACAGCGCCATCTCCAGCGACAGCTATTATATTCACCGGGACAGTCCCGAGGACAGCAACGATGTCACTGTGCTGTATTACGCCAACCTCATCTGGAAGCCCGATTGGGGCGGTGAGACGATTTTCTACAAAGACGATCACGACGCAGTCCTGGCGGTAACACCCCGTGCCGGGCGCCTGGTGATTAGTCGCGGCGCGATTTTGCATCGTGGAAGCGTGCCGACGCACGATTGCCACGAGGCGCGCCTGACCATCGCCTACAAACTGAGGTCGGACGGGCCGCGTTCCTCGGGCACATAGAAAAGGTCTTTCGTCCCTCACTTTTTAAATCGAAAGCATTCCGCGATTTAAGATCAATGCCGGACGTGCTAAGAGCGAGGTCGGGCGAGGGGCCGGAGGAGGCCCCGAGAGCAGCTGGGCAAAAACGCCGGCTCGCCGTCGGCCGCGCCGCCATCGTGCTGGTTCGCCAAAACGGCCTCCGTCCACCGCACGAATATAATTGCGATTGGGTTGCCGAGCGACAGAAACTGGCCCAAGCGGCCATTTTCGATCGATGCAAGTCAGCCGTTGTCAATTTGACCTGAACCGATAAATGGTAATCGGCCGTCGCCGGGCAAGGCTTCAGTCCGTGACAATGTCCCATTGGTTGGCATCGGCGATGTCCTTGCCCCCAATCAAGGGCAGGGGCAGACGGCCATCGCGCGGCCGCGCGCGAAACTCCTTGTGAAGAAACAGGGAGGTGGAGCAGCGATACCATCGCAGCGGCCTAAAGTCATGGAAATCGACCTGAATCAGATCTGCCCTTCTCAGAAGCTCGGTGGTGTTGGGATACCAGTCGGCGTTGTCCAGCAGGATGAAGCCGCCCGGCCTGAGCACCTGCAAGGCTCTCTTGGCGCAGCGGTACCGGTTGCCGCTGATGTCGACCACCACGATATCGAAGCTGCGTCCCAGCGCAAGAATCTCCCCGCCGATCGCCTCCGCCGTGGTCGCGCGGACCTCCACATTCGCAAGCGCCCTGGACTTCAGGCTGTCGGCCCAGTCGGAATCGGTCTCCAGCGTTACCAGCGAGCGCACGCGTTGCGCCCAGAACTCCGTGGAATGGCCGCCGCCCAGCTCCAGCACTTCGAATGACGAGAGATCCAGGCCCATCAGATATTCGATCAGGCCGTAGGACATCATGGGGATGACCCGGCCGTCTCCCAGCATGCAGATGTTTTGCTCCAGCGATTTGCGGAAGCCCAGCCCTTCACTCAGGATGTGCAGAGCGGA
The DNA here is from genome assembly GCA_035512055.1 of Rhizomicrobium sp. Lineage (GTDB taxonomy): Bacteria > Pseudomonadota > Alphaproteobacteria > Micropepsales > Micropepsaceae > Rhizomicrobium. The sequence continues at coordinate 2,293 of DATKEP010000100.1, read as the reverse complement.
CGCCTGAAATACCGCTACGCCGGGCATGTCCACGATATCCAGGCGATTGCGCGTTTTCCGGTCTTCCTGTGATAGAGCTCGCATCCAGAGCATGGGCATCTCCTGGGTTGCCGGTCTTGTCTGCTGGGCCATGCCTAAAAGCGGTATTCACGAAGGCACAAGGTCGAAGGCTATGGTCGCGCGGGCTTGCGAAGCAGGCAGGAATGTTACCATGGCACATTTGGGAGGGAACAGCGCCAGCGGTGGTCGCGGTGGGCCTAGGGATACCTTGGTCCTAAGCCAAGCGCCGGGTAATATCCGACCGACCCGATGCCGGCGGCCAATGCCGGGTGGCCGAGGGCGGGAAGAGGGATCATGCGAACCTTGTCGGCCGCACTCGTTGGCGTGCTTCTCGCGGCAGCACCCAGTCTGGCCCAGAGCGTACCTGCGCCCACTTTCGCCGACCTTGCGGTGGCGCGGATCGACGATCTCGGCAAGCCGTTTGACCTCAAGGCGAACGTCTATTTGCCGCGCGGCACTGGCGGCATCACGCCCCTGGTTCTTTATATTCACGGCAAGGGCGGTGCCTATGACGATCCGCGCGACCAGGTAGTGCAGCGCATTCTGGCTGCGCTGTTGTCGCGTGGTATTGCGGTTGCCAGGATCGATTATCGCCGAAGCGGCCGCATGCCGGCCATGCTTTTCGACACCAAGGCATATTTGCGCTTCTTCCGTGCCCATGCGGGCGACTATCACATCGACCCGAACCGGATCGGTATCTGGGGTGTTTCGCGGGGCGGCAATCTGGCGGCAATGCTGGCGGTGACCGGTGACGTCAAGGCTCTGGAAGGCGAAGTGGGAGGCAATCTATCCCAGTCCAGCTGGCCCAATGCGTCGGTGGTCGAATCGCCCCTGACCGATCTATTTCTTTCGAGCGATGACAAGGCCGCCGCTATGTTCGGCGATTATCTGGGCACCAGCGAGAATGACTCGAAGGCGATCGTGACGGCCTATCGCCGGCACGATACGGCCAGCCCCTTCTGGAAGGATGTGATGCGGATCGAGCAGGTGAATCCACTGAAATACGTCAGCAAGAATTCGCCGCCGGCGCTGATCATTTGCGGCGGACTTGATCCAGCGAATGTGGTCTTGAACTGCACGGCATTTTTCGACCGTTATATCCGGGAAGCCGCGCCTGCCAGCTATTATGCGCTTTCCACCGGCACGCATGTGCGTGTGGGCTCGGATATAGAAGCCGCTTCGGTCAACTGGTTGGCGGAGAGATTATCCAGCCAGCCGCCTCCGCTTTTTCCAGACCCTGAGCCCGCCCGGCGATAATTATCAGGCCTTCAGCGTACGCTGGTCGAGATAGTGCTGAAAGTCGTGCTGAGTGATGTGCCTACCGCGGTCACGGCGGTAATGATCACGACCGCAATCAGGGCAGCGATCAGGCCATATTCAATGGCGGTGGCCCCGGATTCATCCGAAAGGAACTTATGCAAAACCATGATCGACCCCATGCGAATTATCGCAGGGATGGTATGGGGCAGGAATTTTCAGTTGATTTAGCGAAATCGATAAAAATCAAAATAATATTCGTTAATTCCCTGTTTACAATGAGCGAAGGCCGATCTCCGTGCCGATCCCGAAATGGCAGCGCGTAGAAGGTCTTCGCCTTTCAGCGCTTTGCAATGTGACAGGCGGACGGACATAACTGGTCGCGGTGGCGAACAATAAGGGGAGGGAAAATGGACAGGCGTTCCTGGATCATTCGATTGGGGTTTTTGGCAGGCTTGGCGTTCGCCTTGCCCGCGACCGCCCAGCCGCCAGCGCCCCTGCCCGTGGAACCGCCAGGCAATGACGAAACCGGCATCTCGATCGACCGTTATATCGGCGTTGCTGACAATTCGCCGGCCAAGATCAGTCACGATGTACACGCAGCGCATATTCAGTGCCGGCAATCCTGCAACCGGCAGCGCCGGCGCGGTACTGGCGCCGGGCGAACAGACCGATCTGGCCACGCTGATGCCGCATGACGTGACATCGCTTTTCACATCACCCAAAGAACTCATTTTTTATGTCGAGAGCGGCAAGGGGCGGCTGGATGATGGCAAGGAATATTGGGACGTCAGAAGCGGCTTCGGCATGATGATCCCGCCCAATCTGGCTCACCGCCTGACCAACGACAGCGACGAACCGCTGAAGATGATCATGTTCTCCTTCGATCCGATTTCGACGCCGCCCCAGAACATTGTCGTGCGCGATAGCCACAAGGTTCTGATGATCGAGCACAATGTCCATTGGAGCCACAATT
>DATKEP010000099.1:0-2356 GCA_035512055.1 Rhizomicrobium sp. | reverse complement strand
TCCTCGACACGATCCCGCGCATAGCGCAGTGCTGTCGGAAGATCGGCGAGCGGAAATGTGTGGGTGTGGATTTTGGTCGCGTCGAAGCGCTTTTCGGCCATGAGCTCCATGGCGCGATGAGTAGCGCTGCGGCCTTCGCCGCGGATGCCGAAGGCGTAAATGTTGTTCCTCACGAGATAGGCCAAGTCGGTCATCACCGCCTGATGTGGGAATGCCGCAAGGCAAATTCTTCCGCCGCGATTGGTCATGTGGATGGCCTGGTTCACGGTGGCTTCCGTGCCCGCGCATTCGATCACATAATCAGCACCGATCCCGCCGGTCACGCTTCTGACTACCTCGACCGGGTCCTCCTCGGCGATGTTGATGACCCGGTCCGCGCCCAGCGCCTTGCCAATGGCGAGCCGTCGCTCGCGTGTTCCCGTCAGAATGACAGGACTGGCGCCAAGTGCCTTTGCGACCGCAACCCCGAGCAGACCGATCGGTCCCGGACCGATCACGACCACGCTTTCACCTGCGACCAACCCGCCTAATTCGGTCAGGCCATACATGGATGTCCCCGCCGTTACGACCAGCGTGGCCTCTGCGTCGCTCATCGTGTCCGGAACACGCACCAGCGTGTTGATGTGATTGACCGCGTATTCGGCAAATCCACCGTCGGTGGTAAAGCCGTTGGCGCGATGTCCCTTTTCCGGCCTCCCATAGTTCAGGCAGGACGTGTACATGCCTTGGCGGCACCGTTTGCATTGGCCGCAACCCGCGTGAATCTCCACGGTGACGCGTTCTCCGATGCTGAATTCGTCAACATCGGGCCCGAGCGCGGCAACGGTTCCCATATATTCATGGCCCGGCGTGAAGTTCTTGTTGAATGGCAGACCGCCTTGAATGCACGCGGGAGAACCGGCGTGGATGATCTCAAGATCGGTGGCGCAGATGGCCACTGCGTCGATGCGGACCAGCACCTCTGCCCGCTTGGGCACCGGGGTCGGTTTCTCACTTAGGAAAAGTTCGTCGGGGTTACCCAGCGTCCAGGCTTTCATCTGGTCCGGAATCGGATATTCGGGAGAGATCTGCACACCAGCTGGGCCGTACATCGGTCGCTTCCTTGGTTTTTCTTTTGGACCTGGCGGGTAGTTCTCATCCAGTAGACGCCGATAGTTTGTAGATTTCCAGTGCGTCCGCATCCGCACCGCGGGAAACTTTTGCCAGCCTGAACAATTGTGCGGCGAGCGCGGCCATTGGCACGGGGGTCGAGGTGTGGTGGGCCACCGCCACCACGGCATCGAGATCTTTCAGCATGGTGGCAACATGGCCCATTGGTGGGGAATGAATGCCCTGCACCATGCGCGGCACGAACAATTGCAAGGGAATTGAATCGGCGAATCCCCCCGCCAGCGCCTCCGGGAGGCGCGCCGCGTCGATACCGGCGTTTGAGGCGAGCCGTGTTGCCTCCGCAAGCACCGCCATGGCGCAGCCCACGATGACCTGGTTGCAGAGCTTCGTGGTCTGCCCCGCGCCGGTCGGGCCCATATGCGTGAGCTGTCGTGCCATGGCCAGCACATAGGGGCGTATGCGCTCGATATCGGAGACGTCGCCTCCAGCCATCACCGCCAGTGTGCCTTCCTCCGCCCCCTTGCTGCCGCCGGAAATGGGTGCATCGATCCACCTCATTCCGTTGATTTCCTTGAGCCGCTTCGCGATGGCGCGGGCGGCATCCGGGTGGATCGACGAGAAGTCCACGACGAGCTTGCGCTCGCCGGGCGCGCCGGCGAATCCATCGGCGCCGAACACCACCTCTTCGACAGCCGCGGCGTCCGTCACGCACATGAAGATGATGCTGGCGTTGGTGGCGACCTCACGCGAACAGCTCGCCAAGGTTGCGCCGGCCTCAATCAGCGCGGCAGCTTTTCCGACCGATCGGTTCCAGACCGTCACTTTATGACCCGCTGCGAGCAGGCGCCGCGTCATGGGCGATCCCATCAGTCCAAGCCCAATAAAGCCCAGCCTCTCCGCCTTCCCTATAGCGTTGCCACCATTGATCATCAGCCTCTCCGTTACACGTCTGTCCGACCCTATCCGGCCCGCGCTTTCGATACCATCCAAAGCGTGCTCCGGCGATTATGAAAGGGTCTCCAACAGCTTGCCTGATTGTTTGAACCATGAAAGATTTGGGCTCAAGTCGGGTTGAGCTGCCTTTCGGGGCCGAGATAGCTGGAGTGGGGCGTATGCGGACGATTTCGAAATGGTGCGTGGTCGCGGGAACGACGGTTTTCTTGATCGCCGGTGCGCGTGTCTCGCAGGCGCAACAGACCATCCGCGTCGGGTGGACCATTCCCGCTGAGGAATCGAAATACTGGAT
>DATKEP010000098.1:0-6481 GCA_035512055.1 Rhizomicrobium sp. | reverse complement strand
TGCTTCTCGTAGGTCGCAACGAATGTGAAGGGGTGAATCATGGTCGACACATGGCTCGCCAACCCATGGGTGAACAGCCAGAATCCTGCCAGCTGCAGACCGATCGCCATGGCGAACAGCGGCGCCCGGCGCGAAAACGATTGATGCCCCTCGAAAATGATGTGTGAAGGACGCTCCATATTTCCTCCTTTTCGGTCGGAAATAATCTCCGCCCTGTGAAATGTTACGCTTGTTTCGGTCTGATTTATATGGATAAAATGCGGTCGCGGCCGCTGGAAACCGGCGCTCTGCCGCAAGCTGTGGTTTTGTGCCCAGGCGGCCCGCATTTGGCTCCACCAATCGGCAGGGCTGGCGTCTCTGTCTGTGTACTGATTAAATTTGCAAGCGCATTCCCGACCAGTTTTGATTGCCGCTCCGGCTCGCACCTACGACCTTTTTCTGGCCGCTCCGGCTCGCGCCTACGCGGCTATGCCGCCTTCAGCATGCGGTCCACTTCCTGGACGATCTCGCGCAGATGGAAGGGCTTGGAGAGAACCTTGGCCTGTTTGGGGGCACCGGATGCCGGATGCAGCGCCACAGCGGCAAAACCGGTGATGAACATGATCTTGAGCGCGGCATTGCGTTCGGCCGCCCGCTTTGCCAATTCTATGCCGTCCAAGCCCGGCATCACAATATCGGTCAGCAGAAGGTCGAAGGTAAATCCCTGGATGCATTCCCAGGCTTCACCGCCATCGCCGAAATCGGTGACCACATGGCCAGCCTTGACGAGCGCCGCCGCAAGGAACTTGCGCAGGGATTCATCGTCTTCCGCCAAAAGGATATGCGCCATTGCCAGCCAGCCCGCCCGTGTCCTTAATATAAAGCCTATACAGGGCGAAGCTGTAAACTGTAGTTAACGGGGGAATCCTTGCCAGCCCCCCGTCCTGGTGCAACCCTTGGGCCGGCAACGAGTCTAGACCCTCATGGCAGCCGATCCTGACCCTGGACCTTTTCGCCTGGACCGCCCGGCACGCCAGACCGTGCCGTTTCTGTTCGCGTCGCCCCACTCTGGGCGGCACTATCCGGCCAGCCTCTTGGAAAATACCAGGCTGGACCCCACAAGCCTGCGCCGCTCTGAGGACGCTTTTGTCGACGAGCTCTTCGCGGGAGTCGTAGGGCTGGGAGCGCCACTATTGTGCGCCCAATTCCCTCGCGCCTTCCTGGATGTGAATCGCAGCTGCACCGAGCTTGACGCGGCCATGTTCGACGCCCCTCTGGGCCTGCCGGTCGATGCGCCAAGTCCCCGGGTTACCGCGGGACTGGGGGTGATCCCCCGCATTGTGCGCGACGGGGCGGAGATCTATCGCGGCAAGCTCGATGCGTGCGAGGCCGATACACGGATCACCCAGCTTTACCAGCCTTATCACGGGACCCTGGCGGCGCTGATGGAGGAGATCCATCGCCGCTTCGGCGTGGCGGTGTTGGTTGACTGCCATTCCATGCCATCGGCGCTTTCAGTGCCCGACATTGTACTGGGAGACCGCTATGGGGCCAGCGCGGCACCGGCCCTGACTGCCCGTGCCGAAGCAGCATTTTCGCGCGAAGGTTTTTCGGTGACCCGCAACACGCCCTACGCCGGCGGCCATAGCACCGCGCTGCATGGCAAGGTTGCCTCCGGCTCGCATGCGCTGCAGATCGAAGTGAACCGCGCGCTTTATTTGGACGAAGACAGGATCATCAAAAAGATGGGCTTCGAGCTGGTGCGGGAACGCTTGACCCGCGCCCTGAGAATGTTGGTCGCCATGCCGCTTTCCCAGCTGGGGCGTCCCGATTCCATGTCGGAAGCTGCGGAATAAACGTCCTTGTGAAACGACTGAGCAGGGTCGCTAGCAACAGCGTAGCGACGCGAGCGAAGTGGACTGAACGTCCATGAGCGTGTGGCTTTTTGCGCCAGAGATTTTGGTCCGTGGCCAGGCGCGAGGAGCGAAGTGGGCTAAAATGCCCATGAGGACGAGCAACACCGCCACGGGCCGAAAGATCGGCGCAAAAAAATGGCCGCTCCGAAGAGCGGCCAAGTTCAGGGAGGAAACGCCCAGGAAGGGCGGCGGCCTCGCAACCAGGGATCGCGATACCGCGCTGCAACAATATGACCAAGTTGCGCCCCGTTCGCAAGGCACAAAGTATAACAATTCTAGACAAAACGCCGCAGAAATCCTGGAAAAATCTGTCACAAATGCCTGAATTTTCCTCATTTGCTGCTTCCTTCGGCAATATTGCAACGCAGCATTGCACAATACAATTAGCGCGGCAGATTCATCACACCGTCGCATGCGCGCAACAAAAGATTCGCGCGGGTCAGTTATCCCCCGGCCCAGTAAAGGCTGGAGACACCCAATGGCCGAGGTTGCGTGGTTCGAAAATGTGCTGGGGAGTTTCAATCCGGTTCGAGCCGCGGTCCCGCCAGCCATCGCCATAGACACGGCCCGCTTCCGCTATCACCGCACGATCTTCGTCTCCGATACGCATCTGGGCACGCGGGGCTGCAAAGCCGAAGCTCTTGCCGATTTCCTGGCACACAATGATTGCGACACGCTGTTTCTGGTGGGTGACATCGTCGACGGCTGGCAACTGAAGCGCCGCTGGTATTGGACGGACGCGCAGAGCCGGGTGGTGGCCGAAATACTGCGAAAGGTCGATGCCGGCACGAGGGTGATCTTCGTGCCGGGCAACCATGACGAGTTCGCGCGCGACTATACCGGCAGACTGTTTGCCGGCGTCGAGATCGCCCATGAGGCAATCCACGAAACTGGCGACGGCCGGCGATTGTGGGTGTTGCACGGCGACCGCTTCGACGGCGTGATCGCCTATGCGAAGTGGCTGGCGCATGCGGGCGACTGGGCATACGGCATGGCGCTTCGGCTCAACGACACACTGTCACGGGTGCGCCGCAGACTGGGCCTGCCCTATTGGTCGCTCTCGGCCTTCCTGAAGCACAAGGTCAAGAATGCCGTCGAATACATTTCCCGCTTCGAGGAAATCGTGGCGCGCGAGGCCGAAATGCGGGGCGTGGATGGGGTGGTGTGCGGGCATATCCATCATGCCGAAATCCGCCGGATCGGCGGTGTCCTCTACCTGAATGACGGAGATTGGGTTGAAAGCTGCAGCGCCCTTGTCGAAGATGCCCACGGGAATATGGAGATTCTTCGCTGGGCAAATCCACAACAAAGATACGCCTCAAGACCCACGGGCGCGATTGCCGTTGTGGCTGCCGGAAAGCCCGCGGCCGCGCCTGTACCCGCGTAGATCCAGGCGCCTGGAGCCGGGCCCGGTTCCCGGCGTGGCGGCCCATTTGAAGATCATGATCGTCACCGATGCCTGGGCTCCCCAGGTCAATGGCGTGGTTCGCACGCTGGAGACGCTCGGCAAGGACCTTGCTGCATTGGGCCATACGGTGCGCTACATCACGCCACTCGGCCGGCGCACATTTCCGCTGCCGACCTATCCCGAAATCCGGCTTGCTCTGTTTCAGCGCAATGCACTGACCCGCGAGATTCGCGAATTTGCGCCCGATGCCGTCCACATCGCCACCGAAGGTTCGCTAGGGCTCACGACCCGGCGCATCTGCCTCAAGCATGGCATTGCTTTCACCACCGCTTTTCACACCCGCTTTGCCGAATATGTGCATGCACGCTTCCGCGTGGTGCCTGAGAGAGTGATCTGGCGCTGGCTGCGCTGGTTCCACCACCCCGCCACGGCAGTGATGGTGGCGACTCAGACGCTCAAGCGTGAACTGGCCGGGCATGGCTTCAAGCATCTGAGGATCTGGTCGCGCGGCGTGGACATCGAGAAATTCCATCCCATCCCAGGCGAACGCCTGCCCTATGAAGGTCCAATCTGGATCTATGTCGGCCGGGTGGCGGTCGAAAAGAATATAGAGGCTTTTGTGGCCCTCGACCTGCCCGGCACCAAGGTGGTGGTGGGTGACGGACCGGCCAAGGGCGCGCTTGGGCGGAAATATCCGAAGGTGAAATTCCTCGGCGCCCTGTCAGGCGAGGCGCTGACAAAGGCCTATGCCGGCAGCGACGTCTTCGTCTTCCCCAGCCGCACCGACACTTTCGGCCTGGTGACATTGGAGGCGCTGGCTTGCGGCCTCACCGTGGCCGCCTATCCGGTAGAAGGGCCCCGCGATGTCGTAGGGCCGGACGTCCCCTGGGGCTCCGATGTGGCGGTGCTGGACGACGACCTGCGCAAGGCCTGCCTGGGCGCCCTGGAATTGGCCCGCAAACCGGTGGGTGTGACCCCCAGGGCCTTCGCCGAAAGCCATTCCTGGCGGGCCTGCACGCTGCAATTCCTAGGCAATATCGCGGTCGAGCCGGATCTGGATCAGCCGCACCCCAACAAGGGTTAATCCGGCCGACGGGCGGCTTTATTGGAACCGCGGGGCTGGGCTAGAAGAAACGCTGGAAAGCCCGGTACCGACAAAACATCTCATGAACACTGCCCGCCTGACGGCCCGCGAATATGCGTTTTTCGGCTTGGGTCTGTTGTTCTGGGCGGGCTTTGTGATCCTGCTTGGCAAGGATACGAGCTGGGACTTCCGCAATTACCATTGGTACGCGCCCTACGCCCTGCTCCACGGCCGCATGACCATCGATGTGGCGGTGGCGCACCAGGCGAGCTACTACAATCCCTATCTCGACGTTCCCTTTTATTGGCTGGCCATGCATACCCGCGCCTGGGTCGCGCTGGGCGCGCTGGGCGCAGTGCAAGGCGCCAACCTGATTCCTCTCTATCTCATCAGCCGGTCCGCGCTCAGGGTCCAGGCGAGCGAGTCGGACCGCAAGATCATGGCGGCGGCACTGTCCCTGCTTGGGATGGTGGGGGCGCTGACCCTGACCGAATTCGGCACGACCTATTACGACAATGTGATGAGCGTGCTGGTGCTTTCGGGGCTCGCCATCCTGGTCCTGAATCGCGACACACTGCGCGAGGGTCCTTTGGGAAAGTCGGCGGGGCTGTCGGCGGTTGCGGGCCTGATCACCGGCGTGGCGATGGGCTTGAAACTGCCGGAGATGCCTTTTTGCGTCGGCTTTGCTGGAGCGCTGCTGGCGCTGGGGGGAAGCGCAAGACATCAGGCGGCGCGGCTTGTGGCCGGCGGCATCGCCGGACTGGCGGGCTTCCTGATCATCGCCGGGCCCTGGATGCTCACCATCTACCACCTGACGGGCAATCCGCTGTTTCCCTATTTCAATGAGTACTGGCGTTCGCCGCTGGCGCTGCCGGTGTCCTATCGCGACCTGCGTTTCGTGCCCAGCCATTTCTGGCGCACGCTTTTCTTCCCCATCCTGTTCACACTCGACTGGCATGTTGCCGACGATCTGGGATTCCAGGACATCCGGGTCTGTGTCGCCTATATCCTGGTGATCGCGGCGGCCCTGATCTGGCTCTTCCGGCGTGAAAGCCGCGACGCGCTGCTCGACAAGCGTATTACCGGCCTGCTGTTCGCCTTTTCGGCCCTCGCCTATTTCGCATGGCTGAGAATGTTCGCCATTTACCGCTACATCATCCTGTTCGAGATGCTGGCGCCGATCTTGATCATCGGCGCCGCGGGACTCTTCCCCCTGCCGCGCAAGAGCCGTTACCTGATCCTGGGTGGCATCGCCGCTTGCTGCCTGTTATCGGCCCGCAGCGATTTCCTGGAGCGGGCGCCCGTAGAGGATCCCTATGTGGATGCCGCGTTACCCCCGATTCCGCGGCCCGATCACACCATCGTGCTGATGACGGGCGATGCACCCATGGGCTTCATCGCCACGACCCTGCCGCCGCAAATCCCCGTGCTTCGGATCGACGGCTGGATGGTTCAGCCGCGCGATGGCACGCAGATGACCAAGGACATGATGCGCCGGGTCAAGGCGCATCAGGCGGCTGGTGGCGACCTTTATTTGATCGCCGACGCCGGCGACATGAACCGCGCCCATGATGCCCTGGCCGATTACCACCTCGCCATCCGCTGGCCGGAGTGCCAGCAATTCGATACAAACCTGATTGGCACTTACCAGTGGTGCCCGCTGTCGAAAAAAAGCTGAAGGGGGAATTCGTGAAGGTCGCCGTGCTGGTGCCCTGCTACAATGAGGAGGCGGCCATCGCCAAGGTGGTGCGCGATTTCCGCGCCGCCCTGCCCGGCGCGGCCATCTATGTCTATGACAACAACTCCTGGGACCAGACCGCGGCACGTGCCGCCGAAACAGGCGCGGTGGTGCGCAAGGAGTTGCGCCAGGGCAAAGGCAATGTGGTGCGCCGGATGTTCGCCGATATCGAGGCCGATATCTATGTGCTGGTGGATGGCGACGACACTTATGACGCGGGAGCCTCGCCGCGCATGATCGCACAAATGATCGCAGAGGGTGCCGATCTGTTGACGGCGCGCCGCGTTCATACCGATGCGGCCGCCTACAGGCCCGGTCATGTGATGGGCAACCGCATGCTGACCGGCCTGACCGCG
>DATKEP010000097.1:0-114344 GCA_035512055.1 Rhizomicrobium sp. | reverse complement strand
CCACTGAGTGGTCCAGTTGCGGTGTTAGTTCAGTGACGGAATTCGCGCCACCCAGTTTGTGAACTTCTGATCTTTTGGCCAGACGGCCGCCACTAGTGCCGGCGGGCCGTATCCCAGCGATGAGTGAGAGCGGATAGCGTTGTAGTACCGCCGCCACGGGGCATCTGGAATGTCCGCCCACATGGCGCGAGCGGACATTCGCCGCGCCACGACACTAGCTGTTTAGTCCCGAAGAGTCGTGGTGCATCATACCACGAACTGCGGAGGGATTCGCTATGGGACAAATTCTACATGGCAGCGCCCTGGGGATATTGGCCGCCCGGATCAACCGCCAAAGCCGCCGTTCAATACCGCTTCGATCAGGCGCGGTCCGCGCCTGTCCATCGCATCGGCGAACTGGGCGGCGAATTGGCTGGTGGTTTCGGCGCGGCTGGCTTCCACGCCCATGCCTTCCGCCAACTTCACGAAATCCAGCACCGGATTGCCGAGATCCACCATGGAAAGCGTCTTGGGGCCTGGATTTTGCGCCCCCATCCGCATCAATTCGATATGGAGGATGTTGTAAGTGCGGTTGGCGCAGACGACGGTGATCACGTCCAACTTCTCGCGCACCATTGTCCACATCGCCTGCAGCGAATACATCGCCGAGCCGTCGCCGGTGACAGCGATCACCTTGCGCGAGGGGCAGGCCAGCGCCGCGCCCACCGCCATGGGCTGGGCATCGCCGATGGCGCCGCCGCACAACACCAGCCAGTCATGGGTGGGACCGTGCTTGAAGGACTGATGCAGTCCCATGCCACACGTGATCGAATCATCCGACAGAATGGCGTCGTCGGGCATCAGCCGGGCCATGATCGCGCCAAGATTGATGGCGTTCAGGCTGGCGTGCGCCGGCACCTCGTGAATCGTCCGTTGAACTTTGCGGCCGGGCTCGCGCGCGCGCAAGACATCGGCCAGCATGCCCAGCGCGCCGACGGCATCCTCGTGCGGCTCCGCCAGGGTCAACAGCTCGCAGCCTTCCGGCGTCACCCAACTGGGCTTGCCGGGATAGGCAAAGAAAGTGACCGGCGGGTCTGCGCCCACCAGCACGATCTGCTGAAGCCCTTTCAGATTTTCGACAATGTCCTCCGCGAAATAAGGAATGCGCTCGACTTCCGGCAGGCCATGCCCCCGCGTCATGCGCGGCGTGAAATAGTCATGCAACAGTCGCGCACCGGTCTTGGCCGCGATGCGCCCGGCCGCTTCCACGCCGGCGCGTTCCAGGCAGCGCCCCCGCATCAATAGCGCGCTGGGCTTGCCATTCAGCAAGGCCGCCGCGATGCGGTCGATCACACGCATGTCAACTTTCGCAGTCGGCGCAACCGGTAACGGCGGTGCTGGCCCACCCGCTTCACTCCAGGCCATGTCGGCCGGCAGCACCAGCGTCGCCACCTGTCCCGGCGCAACCCTCGCAGCCTGAACCGCGCGCGCGGCATCGCCCGCGACCGCGGTCAAATCCGTGACGCGATGCAGCCAGTGCGAAACGGGCCGGCAGATGCCCATGATGTCGGAGGTCAGCGGCGCTTGGGCATATTGCGCGTGCGTGGTGGCGTGGTCGCCGACGATATTGACGATCGGCGAACCGGCCTTCTGCGCATTGTGCAGGAACGTCGTCGCATTGGCGAAACCCGGCCCCAGATGCAGCAAGGTCGCCGCCGGCTTTCCGGTCATGCGGGCATAGCCGTCGGCCGCGCCTGCCAGCACGCCTTCGAACAGGCAGAGCACACCACGCATCTTCGGCTCGCGGTCCAGCGCGGCGACAAAATGAATTTCCGACGTGCCCGGATTGCCGAGGCAGATTTCGATGCCACTGTCCGCCAGCGTATGGAGGAGGGATTCCGCGCCGTTCATGCCAGGATACACATCAGCCAAACTTGGCCCGTTCTGCAGCGCCGCGCGCCAGGAGATTTTCGTCAGAGATCACGGTGACGAAATCGAACCCCTTGACGATCATCTCCTTGGCATATTCGGCACTGGTGCAATGCATGCCCGCCTTCAGGCCCGCCTTCTTGGCGGAAGCCAGGATCTTGTCCACCGCCTCCATCACCACCGGATCTGTCTGGTTCTGCCGCGCTTCCCGCCCCAGCGCCAGGCCAAGATCGGACGGTCCCACATAGAGCATGTCCAGCCCTTTCACGCGTGCGATGTCATCGACATTGGCCAGACCCTTTTCGGTCTCGATCTGGACGATGGTGAGCAGCGTTTCATTGGCGTGATGGACATAGTCCTTGCCACCATAAAGCAGCCCGCGCTTGGGACCGAAACTGCGATAGCCTTGCGGGGGATAGCGGCAGGCGCCGACAAAGCGCGCGCATTCCTCCACATTGTCGATATTGGGACAGATCACGCCATAGGCGCCCGCATCCAGCGCCCGCATCACCTCGCCCGGCATGTTCCAGGCCACGCGCATCAGGGGCACGGTGTCGGTGGTGGAAATGGCGGCGAACATTCCGCACATGGAGGCGAAATCGCTCTGGCCATGCTGCAGATCCACGGTCAGGCTGTCCCAGCCCTGATGCGCCAACATCTCCGCCGCCAGGGTCCCCGGCAGGGTGATCCAGCAGTTCAGCGCCGGCTTTCCAGCTGCCCACAATTCCCGGATATGATTGGCCCGCATGGACGTTGAGGTTAGACCAACAGCGGGCAGGAGCAAGGGGGCAGGAGAGTTGGAAGCGATTTCCACCACATGCGTGATCGCCGGCGGCGGCCCGGCCGGCATGATGTGCGGCTTCCTCCTGGCCCGCGCCGGGGTCGATGTGACTGTGCTGGAAAAGCACAAGGACTTCCTGCGCGATTTCCGCGGCGACACGGTGCATCCCTCGACTCTCGAAATCATGCGGCAATTGGGGCTGCTGGAGGATTTCCTGAAGCTGCCGCACAGCTGCATCCGGACTGCAAATCTTGTGATTGGGGACCAGCATCTCATCATCGGCGATTTCGCCCGCCTGCCCACGGCCTGCAAATTCATTGCCCTGATGCCGCAATGGGACTTTCTCGATTTCCTGGCCGGGCACGCAAAAAAACTGCCCAGCTTCCGCCTTCTGATGGAGACCGAAGCCACGGACCTCATCACGCAAGATCGGCGCATTTGCGGCGTGGAGGCCACAAGCCAGGGCCGCGACATCCAGATCAAGGCGGCTCTCACCATCGCCGCCGACGGCCGTCACTCCGTCCTGCGCGACAAGTCCGGGCTGAGGGTGGAAGACCTGGGAGCCCCTTTTGATGTGCTGTGGCTTCGCCTGCCCATCCTGCCCGGCGACCCTGTGGACCTTGTGGGCAGGGTCAAGGGTGGACAGCTCTTTGTGATGATCTATCGCAACGATTACTGGCAGTGCGCCTATCTGATCCCCAAAGGCGGCTTCGATACCATCAAGGCGGAAGGACTCTCCCGCTTTCGCGCGCGCCTCAAGGAGATCGCCGATTTCGCCGCCGGCCGGGTGGATGGGGCAATCACCGATTTCGACCAGGTCAAGCTTCTCACCGTGACGGTGGACCGGCTGACGCGATGGGCGCGGCCTGGGCTGTTGTGCATCGGCGACGCAGCCCATGCCATGTCGCCGATTGGTGGCGTCGGCATCAACCTGGCCATTCAGGACGCAGTGGCGGCCGCGAATTTCCTGGCCCCGGTGCTGCAAAAGCGCGCTCCCGAACTCCGCGATCTGGAGCGCGTGCAACAGCGCCGCGAATTTCCGACCCGCGTGATCCAGGCGCTTCAGGTCGCCGCCCAGAACAGATTGCTGGCGCCGACCCTGGCCTCGAACCGGACACCCACGCCGCCCTTCATCTTCCGTCTGCTGAATGATTGGCCGTGGCTGAGGCAATTTCCCGCCCGTATCATCGGCCTTGGAGTGCGGCCCGAGCATGTGCGGCTGCAACAATCCTGACCGATTTGGTGCGGCGCAAGGTCGAATGTCCATATTTCATTCAGGGGAAGGGGGTTAGCCTTGGGCAATAGACCGGGAGTCGCTCATGGCCATGAGTCACCATCATCCCGTCGCGCCGGCCAGCAGGGAACAAAGCCGCTGTGCTTTCATGTTCTGCCTGACCTGGGTCGGTTTCTTCGTGGTGGTCGGCGCAATCGCCTGGATCACCAGTTCGCTCTAGGCGGGCAGAAGAATTCAGAACTGCAAGGGTGCCGCGGCGCCAACTTGTCATTCCCGCGTACGCGGGAATCCGTGAGCTGCGGCGCCGAAGGCGTGAGCAGGTCCTGTGGACCTGTGAAAGCGGCGAACGCCGCGAGCTTGAGCGAGCGGCCGTGGCCTGCATTCGCGAGCATGACAAATCTTGGATATGTATGAACGAACGTTGCGCCAGGCGGACGAAAATCGCGGTTCGCCGGGATGACATCACGCTTTGGCGTGATGTCACATTTGCATGGTCCAGCCTTCGACGCCCATGGCGGCTTGTCTGACCGCCTCGGTCAAGGTCGGATGCGAATGGCAGGTGCGGGCAATGTCTTCCGAAGAAGCGCCAAACTCCATCGCCAGCACGACTTCGGCCATCAGGTTGCCTGCCTCCGGTCCGACGATGGCGCAGCCAAGGACCTTGTCGGTGTTGGCGTCGGCCAGGATTTTCACAAAGCCTTCGGTGGCGGCGATGGTCTTGGCGCGGGCATTGGCGGTGAAGGGAAACTTTCCGATCTTGTAGGCGACGCCCGCGGCCTTCAGTTCCTCTTCCGATTTGCCGACGGTGGCGACTTCCGGGAAAGTGTAGATCACGGACGGGATCGCATCGTAATTCACATGACCTGCCTTGCCGGCAATGATCTCGGCACAGGCCACAGCCTCTTCCTCGGCCTTGTGGGCCAGCATCGCGCCTTCGCGGCAATCACCAACGGCATAGATGCCCGGCACATTGGTGCGGAAATGATGGTCGGTGAGGACCCGGCCGCGCTTGTCGAGCGCGATGCCAGCCTCCTGCAATCCCAGGCCGGCGGTGTAGGGAATGCGCCCGATCGCGACCAGCACCACATCGGCGTCCAGAAATTGTTTCTCGCCGCCGGCAGCCGGTTCGATGGTGACCTTGAGCCCCGAACCTTTTTTCTCGACGCCCGTCACCTTGGTGGAGAGATGGAAGGTCATGCCCTGCTTGGCCAGGATGCGCTGGAACGCCTTGCTCACTTCCAGGTCGATGCCGGGCGTGACGCGATCGAGAAATTCGACCACCGTCACCTCCGCGCCCAACCGGCCCCAGACCGAGCCCAGCTCCAGGCCGATCACGCCCGCACCCACCACCAGCAGCTTTTTGGGCACCGCGCCCAGCGACAGAGCGCCGGTGGACGACACGACCTGGGCCTCGTCAATGGTGATGCCCGGCAATGGCGCCACGTCGGAGCCGGTGGCGATGATGATGTGCTTTGCCGCGAGCGAACGGGTCTTGCCGTCGGCAAGCTTCACTTCGACCTTTCCAGGCGCGGTGATTTTCGCCTCGCCGACAATGGCCTCGCTCTTGGCCTTCTTGAGCAGGAATTCCACGCCACGGGTCAGCTCGCCAACCACCTTGGTCTTCTGGGTCATCATGGCCGGCAGATCGAGATCGACCTTTGCCTTGATGCCCAGCTTGGCGAAATCCGTCTTGGCTTCGTGGAACCTCTCGGATGCGTGCAACAGCGCCTTGGAGGGAATGCATCCCACATTCAGGCAGGTGCCACCGAAGCTGCCGCGCTTGTCGATACAGGCCGATGTTAGGCCCAGCTGGCCAAGCCGTATCGCCGCATTGTAGCCGCCGGGGCCGCCCCCGATCACGATTGCGTCGAAACTGTCTGCCATGGGCCTGCCTGTCTGATTTGCGAGCCGGAACATAAGCATCCGGGCCGCCGTGAAAACAGCCCGAAATGCATGACAGAGCGGCGAAATTCGTCAGAGGCGCAAGGGATCGTCCCGGAGGTCGGGGTCGGGAAAGACCAAGTCCACGACCGTGCCCTGGCCGGGCTCGGAATGCACGCTGGATACGCCTCCGAGCTGCAGGCCGAAAGTCCTGATCAGCCGGCTGCCCACGCTTTTGCCTGTCTCATCCATCGCAAAGCCCGTGCCGTTGTCGGCAATGGCGAGCTTGAGCTTGCCGCCGGGCACGGGCTCCATGCTGACCCGTATCACGCCCTCCTTGTCCTCCGGGAAGGCGTGCTTGAAGATGTTGGTCAACGCCTCGACGGTGAACAGCGCCAGTGCCACAGCCACGCTGCCCGCCACGACGCGCGAGGCCACATCCACCTCGACCCTGATCTTGTCATTGCTCATGCCGCCCGAAATCTGGTGGCAGAGTTCTTCCAGAAGCTGGCGGATGTCGAGCGTGCTCTGGTCTTCCAGTTCATTGAGGATCCGGTGAACCAGGGCCAGCGCGTTGATGCGGGTCTGGGCCTGAACCAACGCATCCCGCGCGCCCAAATCCTTGACCTGGTTGGCCTGGATAGAAAGCAGACTCATCACAATCTGGAGATTGTTCTTCACCCGGTGGTGAATCTCGCGGATGAGCGTGGTCTTCACCTCCACCGCCTCGCGCAAGCGCCGGTCGCGGTCCTGGATGCCTTCCGCCATTTCGCTCATGGCATCGCCCAGGAGCTTGAATTCCGCCGGTGCCTCCATCAGGTCGGGCCGAATGGCATAATGACCACTGCGATAGGCTGCCGCGATGCGGCGCAGATAGTTGATCCACTGCGTCACCTGCCGGTCGGTGGCAAGCCAGATGGCAAACCAGGCGAAACCGATCATCAGGATGGGCAGCGCGAAATCCAGGCCGACATGCAGATAGGTGGGGCCGAACAAACGGTTCTCGCCCTCGGCAAAAGCGACGAATATCGTGTTGCCGATCAGCGCGGCATTGCCGAAGCGCCAAATCTCGCCGCGGGAATCGATCGCGCTGGCAACATCGCCGGGGTCTCCGCCGGCCAGCGCCGACCTGGCGATCGCAGTGCCAACATCCTTGTCGTTGGTAGCGATCACCTTGCCGGAGCGGTCGAAGACCGTCACCACCGCGCCCTTGGGCAGGTTTGCCGCGCGCATCATATAATCGATCCAGTGGACATCCAGCGAGATCGCCACAGTGCCGTCGAAGCTGCCATCGGGCTTGTGCAAGGCGAGCATCGCACCGATCACGGGCTGGCCGGTGACGCGGCTGGTCAGCTCGTTGGATACCGTCATGGCGTCCGTCTTCCGGGACGCCTGGAACGTCCCCGAATCCTTGACGTTCATACCGCGCGCCATCGCCATGGCCGAACAGGCAACGCGTCCATTTTCGTCGATGCGCGTGAGGTTCGAGAAATAGCGCACGCCGATCAGCGTGTCGGAGAGAACCCCGTCACAATTGCCGTTCATGCCCCGCACTTCCGAGAGCGAGCCGACTGCGCGCAACACCTGCTCGGCCGCCGCCAGCAGATTTTCATCGCCCACCGCCACGCTGCGCGCTGTCTGGATCAGCCGGTCATGGACGTTGGCGATATCCAAGCGCGCGCGCGCCACACCCTGGAAGATGGAAACCAGGACCACGGGCAAGAGCGCAAAGGTGATTATCGCCTGCAACCGGCGGCGCAGGGTCCAGCCGGGCTCTCGCCCTGCATGACTCATGCTGTTACTTGGGGCGCTTTTTTCCGGCGAGCTGCTCGGATCGGCCAGGGCTGAGCTGATCAAGCTGTGCCATGATCTCACGAGCGGCTTCCCCTCCGGCAGGCCGTGAAACGTCATTCAGCGTATCGCCACCGTCCAGAATCTCTATCAAGGTCTTGCGCGCGCGGGCAACCCGGCTTTTCACGGTGCCGACAGCGCATTTGCAGATCGCGGCCGCGTCTTCATAAGAAAAGCCGCCGGCACCGACCAGGATAAGCGCCTCGCGCTGTTCATCGGAAAGGTGCTTGAGGGCGCGCACCGTGTCGGAGAGTTCGGCGGAGTGAATCTGGTCCTCGCCGCCGCCGGGAATGCGCTCGGCCGCATCCTGGTCCCAAGGCGCCTGGCGCCAGGCGCGGCGCCGGTCCGAATAGAACTGGTTTCGCAGGATGGTGAATAGCCAGGCCTTGAGATTGGTGCCCGGCATGAAACTCGCACGGCTCTGCCAAGCCTTGACCAGGGTCTCCTGGGCGAGGTCATCGGCAGATTCCTGGTTGCCGGTCAGCGAGCGGGCGAATGCGCGCAGAAACGGCACAAGACCCAACAACTCGTTCTTGAAGTCGTGATTTTCAGGCTTTGGGGTGTTGTGAGTCGAAGGGGCGGACGTGTGCATCACGACACCTTCTTCCCGTCATTTTCATCGATCTGGCGCAACAGATCCATGAACTCTTCTGGCACGGGTTCTTGCGCAACATCGTCATACATCCGCCGCAATTCGCGACCGATCGCCCTTTGCCGTGCCCGGATCGCCCGTGCCTTTTCCGTGGGCTTGTCGTCGTTAGCCACGGTTGTGTCCCATTGCTGTGTCATATTTTGTCACACCGATCCCGGGCTTTGCATTTCCGCCCGCCGGATAAAGTCCCAGTTGCCGACCCAACGGCCCCATGCCAGTTCCCTTCCCATGGTTCCAAACGTATGGATTTCGCTATGGTTCCGGCACGCTAGGGAACTTTTTTGACTGGCGTAAGTTCCTGTCCTGAGCTTTTCTTTTTTGGGCCGAAGGAGCCATGTCATGAGCATCTCGCAAATCCTTGCGCCGCACCTTCCTTACCTGCGCCGCTATGCCCGGGCCCTGACCGGCTCGCAGTCCAGCGGCGACGCCCATGTCCGCGCTGCGCTGACGGCGCTTCTGGCGGGAAATCAGGGGCTTACCGAAGGCGTGCCTCCCCGCGTTGGGCTTTACCGGCTGTTCCATGCCATCTGGCAGTCCGGCGCGGAGCATTATGACGACGCCACAATTCCCCCGGGCACACCCAGAAACCCGGAAGGCCGGCTCAGGTCGCTGTCGGCCACCAAGCGCGCGGCCCTGCTGCTGACCGCCGTGGAGGCTTTCAGCCTTGAGGAGGCGGCCTTCATCGTCGACGAATCCCCCGAAGAGGTCGAGCGCGCCATCCTGGAGGCGCAAAAGAACATAGATAGCCAGCTGGCCAGCAAGGTCCTGATCATCGAGGACGAGCCCATCATCGCGCTGGACCTGGAAAACCTGGTCACCGAACTGGGCCATAGGGTGGTCGCGGTCGCCGCAACCAAGGATGACGCCGTGGCCAAGGCCAAATCGGAACGTCCCGGTCTGGTACTGGCCGACATCAACCTGGGCGAAGGCGGTTCGGGCATAGACGCAGTAAGCGAGATTCTGGCGTCCTTCGACATTCCTGTGATTTTCATCACCGCCTACCCGGAAAAACTTTTGACGGGCGAACGGCCAGAGCCTACCTACCTCATCGCCAAACCCTTCCTGCCGGAAACCGTGCAGGCCACGGTCGGCCAGGCCCTGTTCTTCCACCCGGTCGCCAGAGAGGCGGCATAAACGTTATTTCAGTTCAGTGATTGGAGACACTACATCATGGCAGGCAAGAAGAAGCAGACGCCGACCAATATCGAGGCCCGGCTGGCTGCGCTGCGCGCCGATATCGAGGCCCTGCAGAACGACATGAAAGGCCTTTATGGCGATGTGAGCGAAGTGGCGTCGGAGCGCGCCGCCCTTGCCATGCGCTCGGCAGAAGAGATTGCCGACCGCGCCGTTTCGCTGGCGGAAGAAGCCGCCAAGGAAGCCAAGGCGACCGCGCTGGAATACAAGGAAGAGGCCCAGGAATGGGCGGATGAGAATGCCGAGGAATTGAGGGCCCATGTCCGTTCTCAGCCGATCCAGTCGCTGCTGATTGCGGGCGGCATCGGCGTCTTCCTGGGCGCAATTTTCCTCAGGCGGTGACCAGTTCGCAGTCATTTCCCTGTTAAGTCCTGGCATCGTATAAGCAATCGGCACAGGGAATGGGGACAAGATGTTCGCGCGATTGACTGCAAAGGCCATCCTGGCCGCTGCCGCCATAGCCATGGCCTTTTTCGGCATTGGCCTTTTGGGGATGGCCTTGGCCTCGGCCCTGGTGAAAGCCGTGGGCGTTGTGGGCGGCTACGCCTTGGCGGGCGCCGTGCTGCTGGTACCGCCGCTGCTTTGGGCAATTGTCACGCACTTGTCGCGTCCCAAGAAACCGGTCGTGGCCAACAACGAGCTGACCCGGGTCTTGCTTGCTGCGGTTGCAAAAGAAACGCCCTGGATCGCCATCATCGGCGCTGGCCTCGCCAGCGCGGTGAATATGTTCCTGAATCGCAACAAATCTCCGAAATAGCGGATTTAAAACCGCTCCACCCTGTGGACAAATGGGAACCTCGCTACTGAGGGCAACGTTTGTGTCCTAGAGTTCAGGGACCAAATGTCATGCTTGGATGGGCGCTTACCTTTCTGATCCTCGCCTTGGTAGCCGGTTATATGGGCTTTTTCGGATTGGCCGGGTTGGCGGCATCCATCGCCAAATTGCTTCTTGTGGTGTTCCTGGTTCTTCTGATCGTCAGCGCATTGTCGGGCGCGCTCAGGGGCAGGCCGCCAATCTGAATTGTTCCGCCGTGGAAGGGAGATTGCGCCATGCGTATTCCAGCCTTCATTGTCGAACACCCTCTGGAAGGCCTGATTGCCGGAATCCTGCTTTTGGCATTGCTCTTTGGCTCGGCTGACCGCCATGCCGCAGAGGTGGCGGCACCGTCGCATGTCCAGGCGGCGGCGCACCGGTTGTAAAAAAATTTGAACCGCCCGGAACGCTTTTCGAGCCCACCGGTTATTTGACACGAGCGGACGTCCGATCCGGAACGCCCCCAGCCCCTTCGACAGCCCGCCTCGGGTGTCCGCTCTCTTAAAACCGCGCAATGCGCGGTTTTTTTATTTCAGCACATCCGGTTAGGGCATCTTGCCGATCTGGCCGCTTGTGGGCCGCGCCACGGGATAAATCATGTAGAGGCTGACAGGAGCCTCGAGCGGCACGGTGTGGCCCATATAATAACCAAAACGGGACTGGAGCTGGGTCGGAAAGCCTATATAGGCGAAGTCTCTTTGCACCAGCTGGTGCTGGTCGCGGCGGAATTCCGTCAGATAGATCAGCCGGCTCTGCAGCAACGCAGGCGGCGGTGACGGCGCATCCGCAAAGCGTTGCGGTTCGGTAATCTGGATCACTTTGACACCAGGTTGGCCGAAGCGCAGCCACGCCGTTGTTTCATAATCGGTCGTTACGACGGCATCGGCGAGATGCGCATGCACCAGGGCGGCGGCGACGTTGCCTGCCGGCGCAAAATCCCGGCCCAGCAGGCGGGCCACCGGATCCTTGCGCAACGGCAGCGGCGCATACAGCGCCTGGGCATACGCCGCTAGCACAAAGACTGCCGCGACCGGTGCCGCCACCATCGAAATCCTGCGCCGCCAGCCGCTTCCTTGATGGCCTGCCGCTTCGCCAGTTGAGGCCGGGGCCGCAAACGCGTCGGCAGCCAGGATGGCAAGCACGGGATAAAGGAAGCAGGGCCAGTTGCCCTGGACGCGGTCGTGGAGCGCGTGCACCAGGAAATAGGCCAGCCCTGGCCATACCAGCATGGCCAGCAGAAACCGGTCGCTCGACACGCGCGTGGCCCGCAACAGGCCCAACGCCATCAGGACAAAGACAAGCGGCGTGGCCAGACCGAATTGTGCCGCCAGGAATTCGCCCACAAAGCCCAAGGTCAGATGGCCATTGCCGACACGGGCGAACTGGAAGGCAAATGTCTCCCAGTGATGCTGTGACTGCCAGACCAGATTGGGGCTGAAAATCAAAAGCGCCAGGCCGGCCGCGGCCCAGGGCCAGGGTGTTGCCAGCCACTTTGTTTTACTTGGGGCGTCCGCCCCCGGGCGCGCATTGCGATCGACCAACAGCCAGACGAACGCGCCAACCGCCAGAAACAGCATCGAGAATTTCGAGAGCAGCCCAAGACCCGCGGCGACGCCCACAACAAGCCACCATGCGCCCTTGCCGCTCGCTTGCACACGCGTGAGAAAATAGACAAAGGCGGCGGCGGTAACGACCGATGGCATGTCCGGCGTCGCCGCCAACAGCTCGACCGAAATCATCAAGGTGAGGTTGAACAGAAGCGCTGCAAGCGCGGCGCGATCTTCGTCCCTGGTGACGGTTAGGGCCGCGCGCCAGACAAACCAGCACGCCGGCACGGACAAAACGACGCCCATCGCCCGCACGCCAAAGGGCGTGTCACCGAACATTGCCGTGCCGCCGCGGATCAGCCAGGCGATCATCGGGGGATGATCGAAATAGCCGGCTGCCAGATGCCGGGACCAAAGCCAGTAATAGGCTTCATCGGCCGTGAGCGGCAAAAGCGCCGCCGCCACGCCACGCAAGACAATCAGAAGAACGACAAGGGCGAGCGAAATTCTTCCTGGAGGAAAAAGGCTCACCGCGCGCGCCAGACGAACAGTGTCGACATGGCGTAATTCCACAACACGCTCATCACCGCGCCGACGGCACCGGCCACCCACCAGATCGGGCGTTCGACATAAAGCCAGCTCGCCAGATCCACATTGGCCACAACCCCCACCGAACAAACCAAGCAGAACAGGATGAAGCCTCTCAGCATTGTCCAGCCCTTCAGGCGGCGATCACGATATGTAAGCTCATTGTTGAGCAGGAAATTGCTAGTCATGGCCACGAAGGTGGCGATGACCTGGGCCGCCTGGAACGGCTCCTGCACCAGAAGCCCGCCGAACAGCACAGCCAGATGCACCAGAAGGCCGATGGTGCCGACAATGGCGAAGAAAATGAACCGCGGGTCCACCAGATCGCCGGTCATCTTCGCAAACAGCAGTCCCAGGAATTCCACGCCAATCTGGATGTTGAACTTGCTCTCGCCTTCGAATCTTTCCCCGAAGCTGTACGGCTGTTCGGCGATCCGCAGGCCCGCGCCCGAGGTGGCGGCGATGTCGAGCAGGATCTTGAAGCCGGCCGGCGACAGCCTGGGCGCGATTTCGTCAAACCGGTCACGGCGGATCATGAAAAAACCCGACATCGGATCGGACAGGGCCGTGCCCACCGCGCGGTGGGTCAGCCTGGTCGCCAGCCTTGATATCGCGCCACGGCTTTCGGAGAAGCTGGCTGACGAGCCCCCGGCCACGTAGCGGGTCGCCGCCACCAGATCCGCCTCGCCGGCTTCGATCCTGGCCAACATGGCCGGCAGCACTTTCTCGTCATGCTGCAGGTCGGCGTCGATCACGGCAACGACGGGGGCGGCGCTGGAGAGCATGCCCTCGATGCAGGCCCCGGCCAGCCCGCGGCGTCCTATGCGCTTGAGACAGCGAATGCGGGGGTCATGGCGGGCGATCTCCTTCACGGCCACGGCTGTGCCATCGGGGGAATTGTCGTCCACGAAAATCGCTTCCCAGGCGATGCCCTTGAGCGCCAGGTCCAGCCGCCGCACGAGCTCGGCGACATTTCCCCTTTCGCGGAAAGTCGGGACGACTACCGACAGGGTGGCGGTCACACAGGAATCTGGGCTGGCGGACAAGGGAACTCTCTGAAAGAATTTCGCCTTGGTGCGGTGCTACAGCTTTGGCGTCAAGAGGTTAGCCTGGGAGCAGGGAATTGCTAACCAACTCAGCCAGTTACATTTCCTGAAGCTGGAAACCTTGGACCACCAAGCGCGTTGGCTTGCTTATGAGTGATCTCGCTATCCCCTTACCCCCTGCCAACCGGGCTCCCGGCCTGAAGGATCATGGGCTGAAAATAGTGGCGCCCAGGGTCCTGGTCGTCGAGGACGAGATGACGGTCGCTATGCTGATCGAGGACATGGTCGGCGAGCTTGCCTATGAAGTGGCAGGCGTCGTGCCCTGTCTCGAAGACGCCATGCGGCTTGTGGACAGCGACAGCTTCGATTTGGCCATGCTGGACGTGCACTTGAATGGGCAGACCGTCTTTCCGTTTGCCGCAGCACTGGAGGAACGCGACATTCCTTTCCTGTTCGCCACCGCCTACGGCCCCAGGGGCATCCCGGAAGAATTTCGCGACCGTCCCATCCTGCAGAAGCCGTTCGGCCCGCTGGAGCTCAGGCGCGCGCTGATGGAGCTTTCCGGCCGCGACTAAAAGAAGATCGCGTAAATAATCACCCCCGCAATGATGGCCAATGCCAGGGAAATGTGCAGGACATGGCGCATGACACCCAGTTCCTTGCCCTGACGTGCCTGCTGGGCGTCAAGCACCACCCTTCCATTTTCCGTCTGTGACTGTGCCATCGTGAATCTCCTTGATCATTCCGCGGCGTGATCGCTGGCGCAGAGGCGGCGTTCCAACTCCGCGACGATCGCGTCAATCGTGCCCTGGTTTGCGGGATCCTCCAGCTGCTGGCGCCAGGCCAGCAAGATCTGAAGCCTTTCGGCGTCGGCGAAACGGCGGTCCCTGAGCACGTCCGCCGGCACGCGATAAATGCGCGCCGGGTCCTGCTTGATATCCTCGAACAGTTTCTTCTTGCTCACGCATGGCTCCCGCGACATGCCTGCTTCTCGCAACTTGCGGCCTCAAATACGGCCCAGGAGCGCTAGCACCAGCACGATCACCAGCACCAGGCCCAATGTTCCGGAGGGGTAGTAACCCCAGCCCCGGCTATGGGGCCAGGAAGGCCAGGCCCCGAGCAGCAAGAGCAACAGAACCACGATCAGAATTGTTCCCAACATTCGAAAATCCTTCCTGGAGTATCGAGAAGGAACACACCTGGACGGTACACGGTTCCCTCAAGTTGCCGCGAATGTCCTGATTGGCGCGTGACTGCAGCAACATCTGGCCGTCCGGCTCAACGCAATTTTTCGTACGGAGGTTTTCCGGCGCTAACGCGCGAACCTCAAGGCAGCGGCCGCGCCGGCGCTTGCGGTTATGCCGGTCAGGACTGTGCCCCAGGCGATATCGAGCAGCGTGACACGCCAGGTCCAGACTTTCATGGTGGCGAAGTTGGTGAGATCGTAAGTGGCGTAAGTGAAAAAACCGAACAGCGCGCCATACAGGGCCGCTGTCTTCCAGTCGCCCGCATTCAACGCGGGACGCACGGCAAAGATCAAAACGCCGACGATATAGGTGAGATAGAAGATCACCGCGATGGTCATGTTGGGATCGTCCGCCAGAAGCGGACCAAGGTCCCGGTGATACACAGCGCCTGACGTGTTGCTCAACCAGAGAAAGTCAAGCCCGCCCATGACCAAAACGCACCCGAAATAGGCAATCACATAGGCCATGATTTTTCCCCCTGCGCTTCTTTTACGCGCGCCTTGTCCGTCAGGATCATTTAAACATAAGTGATCCGTCTTGCGCATGGGGGCGTAAGCGGGACCAGTGGTTCGGGGGACCAATGGCCAGGATTGCGGTTGTCGGGACGGGGATATCGGGGCTGGGCAGCGCCTACCTGCTCAATCCGAACCATGAAATCACCGTTTATGAAAAGGCCCCGCACATCGGTGGCCACAGCCGGACCGTCACGGTGGATTATGACGGCAAGGCCATACCGGTTGACACCGGCTTCATAGTTTTCAACCGTCCCAACTATCCCAATCTTTCGGGTCTGTTTGCGCACCTGAATGTGGCCACCCATGCCAGCGACATGACTTTCGCCGCCTCGATCCGGGACGGCTGGCTGGAATGGGGCGCCAAGGATCTGGATTCGGTGCTGGGCCAGCGCCGCAATATCTTGCGACCGAAGTTTGGCCTGTTGGTCAGGGATGTGATGATCTTCAACACCCAGGCGCAGGAGACGGTGGAACGCCATCCCGATCTGAGCCTGGAGGGCCTGATCCGGAAGCTGGGGCTGGGCGAGTGGTTTCGCCGCTATTATCTGCTGCCGATGTCTGGCGCGATCTGGAGCTGTCCGCCCTGTGAGATGATGAATTTTCCGGCCCGCACCCTGGTCCGCTTCTTCGCCAATCATCACCTGATGTCATTCACGGGCCAACCGCGCTGGCAGACCGTCACCGGCGGCGCCCAGGAATATGTTCGCCGTCTCAGCGCTCCCTTCGCGCACCGCGTCCGAACCAATTGCGCCGCCATGGCGGTCACACGTCCTGCCACTGGCAACGATGCCGGCAAAGTTCAGATCAGCGACAGCCAGGGGAGGACTGAGACCTATGACCAGGTCGTGCTGGCAGCGCATGGCGACGAAACACTGGCCATGCTGAAGGATTCGTCCCCGGAGGAACAGATCGCTCTCGCCAGCTTCCGCTACCAGAAGAACCGGGCTGTCCTGCACCGCGACGTGAGCATGATGCCCAAGCGCCGCCGCTGCTGGGCCAGTTGGGTCTACATGTCGGACGGCGAATTTCTGCATCCCAAGATCACTGTCACCTATTGGATGAATCTGCTGCAGGGCATCGACCAGAACTATCCCCTGTTCGTGAGCCTTAACCCCAAACGTGAAATTCCCAGGCATCTCATCTTCGACCAGACCGAATTCGATCACCCGGTATTCGACCATGACACACTTGCCGCGCAGGGGCGCACTGGTGCCCTGCAGGGCAAGCGGGGCACCTGGTTCGCCGGTGCCCATCTGGGCCACGGCTTTCACGAGGATGGCTTGTCCAGCGCGGTTCGCGTCGCACGCGCGCTTGGTGCCGTCATCCCCTGGGAAGAAGAGAGTGCGTGCGCCGACGCGCCGCAACAAAAAACTCGGCCACCGGTTTTGCTGCCGGGATTTTCGCAGCCTGGCCCGGTTCCCGCGTAATTGTCTTGCGTTGCGTCCAAGCCTAATCTTGGACCGCCCGTGATGGGAAGTGGCCGATGTCCCTGATACCCGCCTCCTATATTGAGATGAGATGGCGCAAGGCGCTGGATGCCTTGGAGTTCGGAACGCTCGTTTTCACCGCGCCAAATGGCGAAGTCACCATCGCCAGGGGCGCCCAGGCCGGCCCGGAAGCCAGCTTCCGTATTTATGACTGGGATGTGCTGCGCCGGATCATGGCGCGCGGCGATATCGGCCTGGGTGAGGAATATATCGCCGGCTCCTGGGACACCGACAGTGTCGAAAAGCTGGTCAGCCTGTTCCTGCTGAACCTGGATCACTTCTCGGATTTCAGCGACGGCAGTTTCCTCAACCGCCTGGGCTTTGTGATCCACAATGCGCTGGTCAGGCGCAATTCCATCGCGGGCTCCGCGCGAAACATCAAGGACCATTACGACGTCGGCAACGAGTTCTATTCGTTGTGGCTGGACAAGAGCATGACCTATTCCTCGGCGCTGTATGGCGGCGCCTGCGACCTGTTCCGCGCCCAGCAGAACAAGTATGAACGCATCCTCTCCAAGTTCGACAAGCCGAGGGCCAGCGTGCTGGAGATCGGTTGCGGCTGGGGCGGTTTTGCAGAGCGTGCCGCGGCCGACAATCACCGGGTCACCGGGCTCACGATCTCGCCGGCCCAGCACAAATTCGCTACCCAGCGGCTGAACGGCGCCGCCGACATCAAGCTCGAGGACTATCGCTGCTCAAAAGGGCTGTTCGACAATATCGTCTCCATAGAGATGTTCGAGGCGGTGGGCGAGCACTATTGGCCGCAATATTTTGCCACCGTTGCCGAGAGACTTAAGCGCGGCGGCCGCGCCGTCATCCAGACCATCACCATCAAGGACGAGCTGTTCGCCGGCTACCGCACCCGCAGCGATTTCATCCGCCACTATGTCTTCCCCGGCGGGATGCTGCCCTCGCTGGCGCGCTTCCGCGAGGAAGCCGAGAAAGCAGGCTTGAAATTCGCCGGTGCCTTCGGTTTCGGCAAGGATTATGCCCGCACCCTGCGCGAATGGCTGGTGCGGATGCAAGGGGCCGAAGGCGCGATCAGGGCGCTGGGCCACGACCAGCAATTCCTGCGCAACTGGGAATTCTATCTTGGCATCTGCGCGGCGACGTTCGAAGTCGCGCGCACGGACGTCTTGCAGGTGGAACTGGTCAACGTCTAGGAATCACGACCCCGACAGCACATCCGAGAAGCTCAGGCGCGCATCGAACAGCGAGCGCACCACCAGTTGTACGCGGGTGGAGACGCCGAAGCGACGCTTGGCGTCTTCGATATGCTTGTGGACGGTGGACTCGCTGATCCCGAGCACCTGGCCGATTTCCCAGTCGCTCTTGCCCTGCGCTACCAGCACGACGCAGTCGCGCTGGCGCGGCGTCAATTGCGGCCCACGCGGCTCCGCCGCCCGGGGCTCGCGCAGATTTTCCGCCGTATCGAAAGCAAGCGCGCCCACATAATGGGCCGCAGCCAGGCTCTCGAGCGGCAAGGGCACGCCATTCATCATGAGAAACGAGCAACAGCCGGCAAAGACGGAATAGCTCCCCGCTTCATGCGCGCCGCGCGGCCTGTGAACGGGTACCGCCACGGCGGCGCCGATGCCCGCAGCATGGGCTGCATTCAAAAAATCGCGCTGCGACCGGGTGAGCGACACAAGACGGGAAATGTCCGACCACAGGAAAGGCGCATAGGATTGGACCGCAGCCGCCAGCACCGCATCGCCCGAAGCGGGGGCCACCGCATTCCAGCCCGGCGGCAGATCGGCCAGCCAGACTTCTCCGGATGCGCCTTGCAACAGCAGATGATGAAATCCCAGCGCCCAGGTCGTTTCGCACAACAGGCTTCGCAGCTGGGCCACGTTGCGGGCCGTGCGCGAGACATGGGCGAAGTCCTGCACGATGTGCGAACGCGTGCGCGCGGCCTCTTCCGGCTGCGTTAGCTCAAACGGTTCGGTCATGGCGCGACTCTACATCCGTAAGAGCCGCAGGCGAAAGTTTTACATGGCCCCGACGGCATAGGCTTGCCCAACAATGACTGCGGGCTTGCCGGCACAAAGCTGGCGCAATTCGTCAGCGAAGCCTGTGCCAGTTTGGATTGGCCACAACATGCGCGGGGTTTGCCCAGTCTTGCGCTGTGCCTTGCTCAACTCCGAGCCGCAGGCCGCGAGCCTGTTGGTCGGGAAACTCCCCAAGGACCCTGCCCGGCTTGCGTCACAAATCCGCTGTTTTTGTAAACAAAATCGGTTATGGAGGGCCCGCGTGAGGGGACATCAAGAAGGGCCGAATTCCATGTTTCGTAAAATTTCCGTCGCGCTGGCGTTGCTGGCGGGCTCAACATTAGCGGCCCAGGCGGCGGGCGATGCCAAAGCGGGCGCCGACGTGTTCAAGCGTTGCGCGGTCTGCCACACCAGCGACAAGGGCGGCGGCGACGGGCTCGGTCCCAATCTGTCCGGCATTTTCGGCCGCAAGGTTGCGATGCGCCCGGGCTTTGCCTATTCGGCGTCCCTCAAAAAGTCGGGCCTGGTCTGGAACGAGGCCAATCTCACCAAATGGGTGGCCGGACCTGCCCGGGTCGTTCCGGGTACCAAGATGAGTTTCGCCGGCCTTTCCAGCAAAAAACAGCAGGCCGACCTGGTCGCCTATCTGGCCACTCTGAAATAAATGCTGCGGCGGAATGACGCGGACTCGCTTTACGGACTTTGCTGCATTGCAACATGAGCAAACCGGGGCCGCGCGCGCCTTCGTTGACACGCCTCAGGCACCAGCCATATTTTTTGCACCGCACAAGAAGGGCGCAAAAGGAAACAAGCAGGCGCCAAGGTTCGGGATTAGCGAAACACCATGAAAGTCCTGGTGCCCGTCAAGCGGGTGATTGACTACAACGTGAAGGTTCGCGTGAAAGCGGACCAGAGCGGCGTGGACTTGGCCAATGTCAAAATGTCCATGAACCCCTTCGACGAAATCGCCGTCGAGGAGGCGGTGCGCCTGAAGGAAAAAGGCAAGGCCACCGAAGTGGTGGCGGTCTCCATCGGCCCGGCTCAAGCCGGCGAGACCATTCGCACCGCGCTCGCCATGGGCGCGGATCGCGGCATCCTGGTGAAAACCGACCAAACAGTCGAACCGCTGGCCGTTGCCAAAATTCTCAGGGCGATCGTGGACGAGGAAAAACCCGGGCTTGTCATAACCGGCAAGCAGGCGATCGATGACGATGCCAACCAGGTGGGCCAGATGCTGGCCGCGCTGTTGAGCTGGCCGCAAGGAACCTTCGCGCATTCCATGGAGTTGGGCGAGGCCGGCGCCAAGATCACTCGCGAAATCGATGGCGGACTTCAGACGGTAGAAGTGAAGCTGCCGGCGGTAATGACGACGGACCTGCGCCTCAACGAGCCGCGCTATGCCTCGCTGCCCAACATCATGAAGGCCAAGAAAAAGCCGATCGCGGAAAAATCGCCGGCCGATCTCGGCGTGGATGTCACTCCGCGCTTCAAAGTGCTGAAGGTTTCCGAGCCGCCCAAACGTGGCGGTGGCGTGAAGGTGGCAAATGTCGGTGAGCTGCTGGACAAGCTCAAATCCGCCGGGGTTCTCTGATGGCGTCGCTGGTGATCGCCGAACATGACAATGCCGTGCTGAAGGATGCCACCCACAAGACCGTGACGGCGGCGGCGCAAGTCTCGCAGCCGGTGCATGTGCTGGTGGCCGGCGAGAATTGCGCGGCCGTGGCCGACGCCGCCGCGAAAATCGAAGGCGTGGAGAAAGTGCTTCTCGCGGATGCGCCGATCTATGGCCGCCAGCTGGCCGAGCCGATGGAAGAGCTGATTCTGGCCGTGGCAGGAACCTGTGAAGCTATCCTGGCGCCGGCTACCACTTCGGGGAAGAACATCCTGCCGCGCGTCGCCGCAAGGCTGGATGTCGGCCAGATTTCTGAAATCCTGAAAGTGGTGTCGCCGGACACGTTCGAGCGACCCATCTATGCGGGCAATGCCATCGAAACCGTGCAGGCGCCGGATGGAAAGAAGGTCATCACCGTGCGCACCACTGCCTTCAAGGCGGCGGCGGGGGGTGGCAATGCAAAAATCGAAAAGATCGCGCCCGCGGCCGACCCCGGCCTGTCTTCCTTTGCCCGCGAAGCCCTGTCCAAGACCGAACGTCCTGAATTGACTTCCGCGAAAATCATCATTTCTGGCGGCCGCGGCCTGGGTTCGGCGGAGAATTTCAAGCTTCTGGATTCCATCGCCGACAAGCTGCATGCGGCGGTCGGCGCCAGCCGCGCCGCGGTGGATGCGGGCTTTGTGCCCAATGATTATCAGGTCGGCCAGACCGGCAAGGCCGTCGCGCCCGATCTTTACATTGCCGTGGGCATTTCCGGCGCCATTCAGCATCTGGCAGGCATGAAGGATTCCAAGGTGATCGTGGCCATCAACAAGGATTCGGAAGCCCCGATCTTCCAGGTGGCGGACTATGGATTGGTGGGCGACCTGTTCCAGATCCTGCCGGAGCTTGACGGCGAACTGGTCAAGCGTGGCTACAAGTAAGGACGTGTGAAATGGCAGTGGAAAAAATCGGCGTCATCGGTGCGGGCCAGATGGGCACGGGCATTGCCCATGTGCTGTCATTGGCCGGTTATGACGTGGTGCTGGACGACATCAACAAGGATGCGCTGTCCAAGGCGATCGGCGTCATCGAAAAGAACATGCAGCGCCAGGAGCACAAGGGCGCGATCAGCGAAGAGCAGATCAAACCCGCGCTGGCGCGCATCCGCACGACACAGACGCTGGATGACCTTCAGGACCGCGACCTGGTGATCGAGGCCGCGACCGAGGACGAGGCGGTCAAGAAAAAAATCTTCCAGGACCTGTGCAAGCGCATCTCGCCTACAGCGATGGTCGCCACCAATACGTCATCCATTTCGGTGACGCGCCTGGCGGCCGCGACCGACAGGCCGGAGAGTTTCATCGGCCTGCATTTCATGAAGCCGGTGCCGGTTATGCAGCTGGTGGAAGTGATTCGCGGCATCGCCACCAATGACACGACCTTCCAGGCGGCGCTGGAAATCGTCAAACGCGTGGGCAAGACCGCTGCCTATGCCGAGGATTTTCCCGCCTTCATCGTCAACCGCATCCTGCTGCCGATGATCAACGAGGCGGTCTATACGCTCTATGAAGGTGTCGGCAATGTCGATGCCATCGACACCGCCATGCGGCTGGGCGCCAATCATCCCATGGGCCCGCTACAGCTTGCTGACTTCATCGGCCTGGATACATGCCTGTCGGTGATGCAGGTGCTGTATGAGGGACTGGCGGATTCCAAATACCGCCCTTGTCCGCTGCTGGTGAAATATGTGGAAGCCGGCTGGCTGGGCAGGAAAACCGGACGCGGTTTTTACGATTACCGCGGCGAACACCCCGTTCCGACGCGTTAGCTTGTCATTCCCGCTTTCGCGGGCATGACAACGAAATCAGGTCCCTGTAATTCTTTTAAAATATGCGACAGACTCCTCCGATCCCCAGTCGGCGGGCCCCTCCGCCTTGGCGATGATCTTGCCGGCAGGATCGATCAGCACCGTCATTGGCAGGGCGAAGGCGCCAAAGGTTTTCATCATCACGGTTTCACTGTCGCGGTAGACGGGCAGCGTTCCGGCATTGTGGCTTTTGAGAAAGCTCGCGGCATCGACCGTGCTGCGGTCGCCGGTGTCGATGGCCACCACCTTCAGCCCCGGCGCGAACTGGGCCAGCCGAGCCAGCGACGGCAATTCGTTGACGCAAGGCCCGCACCAGGTGGCCCACAGGTTGACCAGCACATAGCGCCCCCGGAATGCGTCCAGCGCCTGGCGGTTGCCCATGGCATCGGCAAAGTGCACATCGGGGGCTGGTTTGGGCGCTTTTTCCAGCGCCAGCACCGACAGCGAGGCCGGGGGCTGGAAGCCCTGATGGACAGAAAGCAGGCCTTTCCCATATAGAACCCCCAGCGCAAGCGCAGCGATCACGGCCAGGCTGATGAAGATCTTCTTGGTCATGGACTTTCGGACGGCAAGATGAGCACCAACAAAATGTGGGGCGGGCGATTTGCAAGCGGCCCAGCCGACATCATGAGGGAGATTACCCCCTCGATCGATTTCGACAAGCGCCTCGCGGCCGAAGACCTGGCGGGGAGCCGCGCGCATTGCCGCATGCTGGCCAATGAAGGGATCATTTCCAAGGATGACGGCCAGAAGATCCTGGACGGACTGAGCCAGATCGAAAAGGAAATCGCCGACGGCCAATTCGTCTTCAAGCGCGAGCTGGAGGATATCCATCTCAATATCGAGGCGCGGCTGGCGGAACTGATCGGACCGGCGGCGGGCAGGCTTCACACCGCGCGTTCGCGCAATGATCAGGTGGTGACCGATTTCCGTCTGTGGGTGCGCGGGGCCTGCGAGCGCGCCGACCAGGGCCTGTTGGCCTTGCAGCGGGCGCTGTTCGCCCAGGCCGATCGCCATGTCGACACCATCATGCCGGGCTTCACCCATATGCAGGTGGCCCAGCCGGTGACCTTTGGCCATCACATGATGGCCTATGTCGAGATGTTCGGCCGCGACCGGGGCCGTTTCGAGGATGCGAAAAAGCGGCTGAACGAGTCGCCGCTGGGCGCCGCGGCGCTGGCGGGCACATCGTTTCCGATCGACCGCGATGCCACCAGCCATGCGCTGGGCTTTGCCCGGCCGATGCGCAATTCCATGGACGCGATCTCTGCGCGCGATTTCGCGCTGGAATATCTGGCTGCCAGTTCCATTTGCGCGGTGCATCTGTCGCGTCTTGCGGCCGAGCTGGTGCAATGGTCCACGCCGGCCTTCGGCTTTGTGAAGCTGTCGGACGCCTTTACCACCGGCTCTTCCATCATGCCGCAGAAGAGGAATCCCGATGCTGCCGAACTGATCCGCGGCAAGGCGGGGCGCGTGCTTGGCGATTTCGTGGCGCTGGCCAGCGTAGTCAAGGGCCTGGTGCTGACCTATGGCACCGACCTGCAGGAAGACAAGGAGCGCGTATTCGACGCCGCCGACACGCTGGAGCTGTCGCTGGCCGCGATGGCGGCCATGATCGCCGATCTCGCCGCCCAGCCCGAGAATATGCGCGCGGCCTGCGAGCCGGGCTATCCTACCGCCACCGACCTGGCGGACTGGGTGGTGCGCGTCTTGAAGAAACCGTTCCGCGAGGCCCATCATATTGCCGGCTCCATCGTGAAGATGGCGGAGGAAAAAGGCGTGACGCTCGACAAGCTGGCGCTTTCCGACATGCAGGCGGTCGAACCGGCCATCACCGCGGAAGTGTTCAAGGTCCTGTCGCCCGAGGCCAGCGTGAATTCGCGCATGAGCCTGGGCGGTACCGCGCCCGCGCGGGTGAAGGAACAGCTGCATCACTGGCGGAGTATCCTGAAGTGAAAACGTTAATCGCCGTCGTCATCCTCGCCTTCGCGGTCACATCCTGTGGTGTGAAGAACGATCTGGCCAAACCCAATGGCCAGACCACGACCAAGGACGCGTCCGATCCGTCCAAGCCGCCCTATCCGATCGGGCGTTAGGCGTGAGCCGGACCGCCTATAAATCAACGTGCGTTGAAGAACCGAAATGAACCACTTCCAGTACAAGGATGGCATGCTGTGCGCGGAAAGCGTGCGGCTGGACCGGCTGGCGCAAGCCGTCGGCACGCCTTTCTATTGCTATTCCACCGCCACGCTGGAGCGGCATTACAAGGTGTTTTCCGGCGCGCTGCCCAAAGGCTCGCTGATCGCCTTTGCGGTGAAGGCCAATGGCAACCAGGCCGTTTTGAAGACGCTGGCCAGGCTCGGCGCCGGCGCCGATGTGGTGTCAGGCGGCGAATTGGCCAAGGCGCTGGCCGCCGGTGTTCCGCCTGGCAAGATCGTCTTTTCGGGCGTGGGCAAGACGCAACAGGAGATGCGCGAAGGCCTCAAGGCCGGCATCTATCAGTTCAATGTGGAAAGCGAGCCCGAGCTGGCAGCGCTGGATGAGGCGGCGCGCGGATTGGGCGTGCGCGCGCCCATCACGTTGCGCGTCAATCCCGATGTGGACGCCAGGACCCACGCCAAGATCAATACCGGCACGGCTGAAACCAAGTTCGGCATTCCCTTCCGCCATGCGCGCGAAGCCTATGCCCATGCCGCCGCCCTCAAGAATATCGAAATCGTCGGCATCGATGTTCATATCGGCAGCCAGATTACTGAGCTCGAGCCATTCGAGACCGCCTTCAAGCGTGTCGGCGAGCTGGTGAAAACCTTGCGCGCCGACGGCCATGCCATTGTCCGCTTGGATCTGGGCGGCGGTTTGGGCGTGCCCTACGAGCATGACAATAGCCCACCGCCCGATCCCGCCGCCTATGGCGCCATGGTGACGCGGGTGACAAGGGATTTTGGCTGCACACTTTCCTTCGAGCCTGGCCGGCTGATTGCCGCCAATGCGGGCGTTCTGGTTTCGCGCGTTATCTATGTGAAGCGCGGTGACGACAAGACCTTCCTGATCATCGACGCGGGCATGAACGACCTGATCCGTCCGGCCTTGTATGACGCATTTCACGAGATCGTACCGTTGCGGGAACCTGCGGCCGGTTCCGCAAATCTGCGCTATGACGTGGTGGGGCCAGTATGCGAAACCAGCGATCTTTTCGCGACCGACCGGCCTTTGCCCGAATTAGAAAGCGGCGATCTTGTGGCAATCCTGACGGCGGGGGCCTATGGCGCGGTGATGGCAAGCGATTACAATGCCCGTCCGCGCGTGGCAGAAGTCTTGGTTCACGGCGAGCAATGGGGCATCGTAAGGCCCAGAGAAACTTATGCCGATCTCATCGCCAAGGACCATATCCCAGGCTGGCTGGAAGGCTGACCCGCTTCGCACAAGGATCGCGCTGGCCGGCGCGGTTCTGGCGCTGGAAAAATTCCTGCCGCGGTTGTGGCCGGCGGCCGGCTTCACCGGTTTCTACCTTGCCCTGGCGCTGACCGGCCTTTTCGCATTCATTCCCTGGCCGGTGCAGGCGGTTGTGCTGGCCGCTACCATCACGGCCAGCGCGTTGTCGCTGGTCGACGGCTTTCTGGATTTCGCCTGGCCGCGCGGCATTGATGCGGCGAGACGGCTGGAGCGAGACAGCGGTTTCAAGCATCGTCCGATCTCCGAGCGTCACGACGTGCTGGTGGGCGACGATCCCTTCGCGCGCGCGTTGTGGGAATTGCACCGCGCGCGGCCCCTGCCCGGCCGGTTCCGCATCGCTCCACCCCGCACGGGTCTGGCCGAGCGCGACCCTCAAGGGCTGCGCTGGTATCTGTTGATCGCACTGGCGGCGGGTCTTGTGCTGGCGCGTGGCGAGACCGGGGCGCGGCTGATCTCGGCCTTCGACAGCGGCGCCGGCGCGGCCGCAACCATCGATGCATGGGCCGATCCGCCGCCCTATACCGGGATGCCACTGACCAGTCTGAGGGCGGGCGACAGAAGCGTCATCACCGTGCCGCAGGGTTCGGTGCTGAACCTGCGCGTGCACGGCGCACCGCGCCGCCCCGGCCTGATGGCCGGCCACAACGCCGCGCCGCGCTTCACCGGCGAGGACGGGGAATATTCCAGCAATGTCATCCTTTCCAGCGATGCGCGGGTGCGCGTGCAGGTGGGCGGCAGGGCGATCGGCAATTGGAGCATCCGCGCGGTCCCCGACGTGGCGCCGGTGATCTCGCTCACCGCCCTGCCCAGTGCCACCGAGCAGAAGGCGACCAAATTCTCCTTCAAGGCCAGCGATGATTATGGCGTGGCCAGTGCGCGCGCCGTGCTCAGGCCACTCAAAACTTCTGGTCGCGGCCATGGCAAGCCGCTGGTCGCGGAATTGCCGCTGCCGGAATCGGCTGCGCGCAAGAT
This sequence comes from Rhizomicrobium sp., assembly GCA_035512055.1. GTDB lineage: Bacteria > Pseudomonadota > Alphaproteobacteria > Micropepsales > Micropepsaceae > Rhizomicrobium. The sequence continues at coordinate 87,722 of DATKEP010000097.1, read as the reverse complement.
CGACCAGACCAGCTATGTCGACCTGACCAGCCATCCTTATGCCGGGCTGATGGTGGAGGGACGCCTGGAAGCACGCGACGCCATCGGCCAGGTTGGCACAAGCGCGCCATTCACCTTCCGCATCCCTGCCCGCGTGTTTACCGATCCCCTGGCGCGCGCTCTGATCGAGCAGCGCCAGAATCTGGCCACGGCCGATGCGGCCGACCGCAAGATCGTGCTCTTGACGCTCGATGCGCTGACCATCGATCCCGACCGTTTCTATGACGGCAAGCACGATGTCTTTCTGGACCTGCGCAGCGCCTTCAATGGCGTGAAAAATGCCAGGACCGACGCCGACATCGCGCATGTCGAAGACATCTTGTGGCAGACGGCACTGAAATTGGAACGTGGCGGCCTTTTGTCGGCGGCGCAGGAACTGCGCAAGCTGCAGATGATGATCATGCAGGCGCTTGCGTCAGGTGCGCCACAAGAAGTGATCAACGAACTGCTCAAGCGCTACAATGAGGCGATGCAGCGTTACATGCAGGCATTGGCGGCCAATCCCACGCCCGAAAGCCAGGCGGCATTGCCACCCAATACCAAGACCTTGGGCGAGAATGATCTCAACAGCCTGCTCAAGACCATCCAGCAGCTCGCCCAGGCGGGCGACCGCGAGACGGCAGCCAAACTGATGGCCCTGCTTCAGTCCATGCTGGAGAACATGCACACGACCCGGACGGCAGGCGGCAGCGGCGGCCAGCAGACGCCGCAGAACAAGAAGCTGAACGAGGCCATCCAGAAATTCGGCGGCCTGATGGAAAAGCAGCGCAACCTGCTGGACAAGACTTTCCGACAGAATCAGGGCCAGGGCGATCCCAAGGATGGCGGCGCGCAAGGGTTGCAGAAACAGCAGAACGGCCTTGAGAAAGAGCTTCAGGATTCGCTCAAGGGCATGGACGGCAAGTCGGCCGAAAAAATGCGTGAGGCGGGCCGGGCAATGGGCGATGCGGCGCAGGCGCTGGGTCGCAACGACATGGGCAATGCGGGAAGCGCCCAGAACCAGGCGCTGGACGCATTGCGCCAAGGTGCGCAGGAACTGGCCGACGAATCCGAACCCGGCGGAAAGCAGGCAGGCGGGCGCGAAGATCCGCTGGGCCGCAACAATGGCGTGGCCCTGGGCGATACCGGCATCAAGATTCCCGGCCAGGCCGATCTGGCGCGCGCCCGCGCCATCCTGGAAGAACTGCGCCGCCGTGCCGCCCAGATGAACCGGCCGCAAGCCGAGCGCGATTATTTCGACCGGCTGTTGAAGGCGTTTTGAAATCGTTGGGCGCAAGTCTGTTCATGCTTTCGCCATTCCTCTCCCTCAAGAGGAGAGCAAATTGCGAATGAACGACCAATCAAGTCGGCACTTTCCCAATATACGGCAGGCCACGGTATCGCCCGGCATCGTCCATCCCATAGCCCACGACAAAATCATTGCCGACATGGAAGCCGACAAAATCGGCCTTGGCCACGGCGTCAATGCGCTGCTTGTCCAGCACCACCGCCACTTGCACGCTGGCGGCGCCCGCCGCCTGGATCAACGACACCGCCTTGGCGACCGTGCGGCCCGCATCCAGCACGCCATCGACCACCAGAACATGGCGGCCGGCGATCTGTTCGGAAGGGCCGGCGATCATGGAAATGGCACTGGCCACGCGCTTGTCGCCATAGGACCTCAGCCAGATCATCTCCACATCCAGCGCCACACCTTCCCAGGAGAGCGCGCGCAACAGGTCTGCGGCAAATACGAAGCCGCCTACCAGCACCGGCATGCAGATATCGGGTCGCAAGCGTGCTGCGGCGATCTGGCGAGCCATGACTCGCACCCGGTCCTGGATCTGTTCGGCCGTGAAGAGAATATCAGGTGCCATCTTTGGCAAAGCGCACTTCGAGATGACGGGCAGCGGCAGGCGGACTGGACAGGCGCGTGACAAAAGACACCGACTGGCCGGGTGCTAGTACTGTCGCACCGGGCCTGAACGTCCAGTGGTAGAGCTCGTGATTGTTGGCGTCGCTCAAGGTCACGCGCACGGTCTGTGGCACCGGCAGCTGGCGCGAACCGGCATTGACGATCTGGCCGGTGACTGCCAGCACAACCTGGCCGTCCTCGCTCTCGCGGCGGTAGTCGACCTGGCGGAAATCGATTCCGCTGATGTTCACGTTCAGCCCCAGGCTGGAATAGACCCCCGCCGACTGCGGCCACAGCACGGCAATGTGCTGGCGGTAGATCACGGCACAGACGGCAAGCACGAGCACGACTGCGACCAGCCCCGCCCAGCCGGCGATCAGCGCGAGCAGCGGCCCCATGGGCGCGCGCGGCGCGATGACCGTGGCCGGGGGCGCGAAACCGCGGATGGGTGAAGCGCTGCCGGCCTGGAACGAATCAAATCCTTCCGGTTCGTCCACTGCCGGACGAACTTCCGGAGCCTTATCGGCAGACACGGCCGGCTCGGGCGGCAGCTCCTCGGCCGCTGCCTCGGCCGCCTGGTGCCAGCTGTTTCCGCATTTGGCACAACGCACGGTGCGCCCGGCGGAAGGGAATTTCGACCCGTCCACCGAGTAGCGCGTGCCGCAAGAGGAACAGGTGAGAATCATTCCCGGCCCTTGAAAAACATATGAAAAATACGGGCCGGGGGCCATGACCGCAAGCTGTCTCATGGTTATGTTCTGAAACCATGGTTCGCTTCGAAAATGTCGGCATGCGCTATGGCTCCGGGCCCGAAGTGCTGCGCGATGTGTCTTTCTCGCTGGAGCAGGGCTCCTTCACCTTCCTGACCGGCCTGTCGGGGGCGGGAAAAACCACCCTGCTCAAGCTGATTTATGTCGCCGAGCCGCCAAGCCGCGGCCTGATCTCCCTGTTCGGCACCGAACTGGCGACCGCCCGGCGCAAGGACCTGCCCGCCATCCGCCGCCGCATCGGCGTGGTGTTCCAGGATTTCCGGCTGATCGACCATCTTTCGGCCTTCGACAATGTCGCCCTGCCCCTGAGGCTTGCTGGCAAGAAGGTCAGCGACTTTTCCCATGACGTGCGCGAACTACTGTCCTGGGTGGGGTTGGGCGAACGCATGCACGCTAGGCCGGCGACGCTTTCGGGTGGCGAGCAGCAGCGCATCGCCATTGCACGCGCGGTGGTGGCCAGGCCCGACCTGCTCATCGCCGACGAGCCCACCGGCAATGTGGACCCGGAAATGGGGGCGCGCCTGCTTCGCCTGATTGCGGAATTGAACCGTCTGGGCACCACCGTCTTGGTCGCCACCCATGACCGCGCGCTGGTCGAGGCGACCAGGGGGCGCGAGATGCGGCTGATCGATGGCCAACTGGTGCAAATGAGGCCAACCAAATGATCCAGTTTTTCGGCGGTGAAAGAGCCACCTATCTCCTGCCGCGCGACAAGGGCGCCGCCCCGCTGGACTTCGTAATCGCGGTGATGGCGTTCCTGGCGGCACTGTCGCTGGGAGCTTCGCTGGTTGCCAGCCGCGCCGCCCACAGCTGGCAGAGCGGACTTTCCGACCATATCACGGTGCAGGTGATGCCGCCGGATGACGGCGATGTGCGCGCGGGGCTGGAAAACGAAACCCAGGCCGCCCTTTCAGTCTTGCACGCCACGCCCGGCATTGCCCATGCCGCGCCCCTTTCGGATGCGGAGATCAACGCCCTGGTCGAGCCCTGGATCGGCGAGGATGGCGCGGTATCGGGCATACCGCTGCCCAAGTTGATCGATGCCGTCATCACGCCAGGCGAGGATGTGGACGTGGCAAGACTGGCCGCGCGCCTGAAGCAATCCGCGCCCCATTCCAGCGTGGACGATCACCGCCGCTGGATCGCGCGGCTGCGCGGTCTGGCGGATGCGGTGCGCTTTTCCGCCTATGGAATATTGCTGCTGATCGCCGGCGCGACCGCCGCGGCGGTATCCTTTGCCACCCGCGCCGGTCTCGATGCCCATCACGAGATGGTGGCGCTGCTGCACCAGATGGGCGCCCTGCCCGGATTCATCGCCCGGGCGGTGGAGTGGCATTATTTCATTTCCGCCCTGCTTGCCGCGGCCTTAGGCACCGTGTCCGCGGGGCTGTTCTTTCTGGGCGCTGGCGGGCTTGAAACTTTCGGGGTGGAGGCCGTTCCCTTCCTGCCGCCCCTGTCGCTGAGATGGGATGAGATTCCCTGGCTGCTGGCAGTGCCGGTGGCGGCCTCCCTGATCGCCTGGGCGACGGCACGCATCTCGGTCCTGATGGTGGTCAAGGCCATTTACTAGTGCATTTGTCCTCAACGGCCCCGTTTTCAACAGCCCGCTTTTGTCTGTAGGTCTTCATATACCGGTCCGGGCTTTGCTATCCTTCGCGGCGCACAAGGGAGTCGCATTGATTTGCGCGTGTTCCTGACCTTCGTCTTTCTGGCGGTGATCGCATACGCGCTCGGATTTGTGCTGTTTGTCAGCAACCTGCCGCTTACCCCGCAAAGCCCGCCCAAGGCCGACGGCATCGTCGCGCTTACTGGCGGTGACGAGCGGTTGGACGCGGCCGTGACGCTGCTTGAAACCGGCGTGGGCCAGCGGCTCCTGATCAGCGGCGTTTCCCAGGAAACCAGCAAGGAGACGCTGGGCAAGATGTCGGGCGGCGGCCCGCGTTTCGCATGCTGTGCCGATATCGGCTATTCCGCCGAAGACACCCATGGCAATGCGGTCGAAGCCGCCAACTGGGCGCGGGAGAATCGTTTTGGCAGCCTGGTGATCGTCACCAGCCGCTATCACATGCCGCGGACGATGCAGGAATTTTCCAGCGTGCTGCCGGATGTCACGCTGATCGATTATCCGGTGGACCAGAACGGCATAGATTTGGGCGGTTGGTGGGAGCATCCGCGCACCATCCGGCTCCTGCACCGCGAATATTCGAAATATCTCGCCAGCCTGGTGACCACGCGGCTGTCGCGATGATTCTGTGGTTGCGTTCGGCGCTTTTCGTGGCGTGGTTTCTCGTCGCTACCACGATCCTGTCGCTTGTCTTTCTTCCCGTCCTGGTTGGCCCACGCGGCGCCACCGTATGGCTGGCGCGGCTGTGGTCGCGCGTCACCTTCTGGGGGCTGAAGGTTTTCGCCGGCATCGACTGGGAGATACGGGGGACAGTGCCAAGGGGCGGCGTGCTGGTGGCGTCAAAGCATATGAGCATGTGGGACACGATGGCGCTTTACGTGGCGCTGGATACGCCTTCCATCGTGCTCAAACGCTCGCTCCTCTATATCCCCTTTTACGGCTGGTTCTTGTGGAAGGCGGCGTCCATCGCCATCGACCGCAACGCAGGCGCAAGCGCTTTGCGCAAGATGTCCAATGCCGCGGATAGCGTCCTGCGCGAAGGCCGTCCAATCCTGATCTTTCCGGAAGGCACGCGCAAAAAGCCCGGTGCCCCGCCCGATTACAAACCTGGCGTGGCCGGCCTTTACGCTATGCTGGATGTGGATTGCGTGCCGGTAGCACTGAATTCCGGCATTCACTGGACCGGCTTTCTCAAGCGTCCGGGCACGATCGTGCTGGAATTCCTTGAGCCCATTCCCCATGGCATGAAGCGCGCCGCCTTCATGACGCTGCTGGAAGAGCGAATCGAGACGGCGACCCACCGGTTGCTGGCGCCATGACCGTGCAAGACAAGCGGGCATGCGGTCCCTGCACCGTCTGCTGCGTGGTGCTGAAAATCGATGTGCCGGAATTGCGCAAGAAGGCGCGCGTGCCCTGCCGCCACCTCACAGGTTCGGGCTGCGGCATCTATGAGAGCCGCCCGCCCGTCTGCCGCCAATTTCTTTGCGGCTGGCGCCTGTTCGAGGAATTGGGCGACGATTGGCGGCCCGATCAGAGCGGCGTGCTGGCGCTGCGCATGGCGCCTGACGAGTTGCCCACAGCATGGCGTGGCGCGCCTTATGGCGTGCATCTGGTGGTCATCGGCGGCGAAGCGGCCGTCATGCGCCCAGCCTTTGCGGCTTATGTGGCGCGGTTGCTGGCCAGCCGCATTCCGGTGTTGTTATCGGCGGCCTCGCCTCACATCCTGCTCAACGAGCATATCGAGGCAGATTGCGACGCGGCTTTCCTCAAAGAACGGTTGGCCGAACTCTACGCCCTGCTCCATGCCGCGCGATTCGGGCGGAGCCTGTGGCAGCGCATCGGCTTCCTCTACCGGCTGCAGGTCGACCGGTATCGTCAAAAATACTTAGGTAAATCAAATAGTTGAAGGACTGGAAGTTCGCCGCCCCAATGCCATATTAGTCAGGTGTAAGGCCAAGATGGCGTATCCTTGGCGGATGTGATTGGAACAGGCGCGATGAGCGATATTTCCCACCAGGTCTGGGACATGAAGTACCGGCTGAAGGCGCCGGACGGCACGCCCGTGGACCGCGACGTGGCCGATAGCTGGTCGCGCGTGGCGCTGGCGCTGGCCCAGGCCGAGCAGCCGGATCAGCGCATAGGGCGCGCGCTCGGATTTGCCCGCGCGCTTGCCGGCCACAAGTTCCTGCCTGCGGGACGAATCCTGGCCGGCGCCGGTACGGGCCGCAATGTCACTTTGTTCAACTGCTTCGTGATGGGAACGATCGAGGATTCCATGGACGGGATCTTCTCTGCCCTGCGTGAGGCGGCGCTGACGCTGCAGCAGGGCGGCGGCATCGGCTATGACTTCTCCACGCTCAGGCCCAAGGGCGCCAGTGTCGCGGGCGTGGGTGCGGATGCCTCCGGCCCCGTCTCCTTCATGGATGTGTGGGACGCGATGTGCCGCACCATCATGAGCGCCGGTTCGCGCCGCGGCGCGATGATGGCGAACTTGCGCGTGGATCATCCCGATATCGAGGACTTCATCACCGCCAAGCGCACACCGGGCCGGCTTTCCAACTTCAACCTGTCAGTCCTGGTCAGCGATGCCTTCATGGCGGCAGTAAAGGCGGATGCCGACTGGAATTTGCAGTTCGGCGGCAAGGTCTATCGCACCGTCAGGGCGAAAGCCTTGTGGGACACGATCATGCGCTCGACTTATGAGCATGCCGAGCCGGGCGTGATCTTCATTGACCGCATCAACCAGGAAAACAATCTCGGCTATTGCGAAACCATTGCCGCGACCAACCCTTGCGGCGAACAGCCTTTGCCGCCTTATGGCGCCTGCCTGCTGGGTTCGATCAACCTCGCCCGGCTCGTGAAAAAGCCTTTCACCGATGAAGCCACGCTCGATATCGCCGAACTCCAACGCCTGACTGCAACCGCCGTCAGAATGATGGACAATGCCATAGATGTGTCGCGCTTTCCCCTGGACGCCCAGGCCCAGGAGGCCCGCGCCAAGCGCCGCATCGGTCTGGGCGTCACGGGCCTCGCCGATGCCCTGATCTTTTGCAAGGTGAAATATGGCTCGCCGAAAAGCCTGGGGCTGGTCAGAACCTGGCTCGCGGCGCTCAGCCATGCCGCCTATCGCGCCAGTGTCGAATTGGCGAAGGAAAAGGGGCCTTTCCCGCTTTACGACATGAACCCCTATCTGGCGCGCCCGCACATCCAGGCACTGCCGCCCGACATCTATAATGCCATTGCCGCAAACGGCATCCGCAATTCGCTCCTGACTTCGATTGCGCCCACCGGCACCATCTCGCTCTTCGCCGACAATGTCTCCAGCGGCATCGAGCCGGTCTTTGCCTTCAGCTATACGCGCAAGCTCCTTCAGCCTGACGGCAGCAAGCGCGAAGAGAAAGTCAGCGACCATGCCGTGCGCGTCTTCCAGAACAAGTTCGGTCCAGACGCCGCTTTGCCGGATTATTTCGTCAACGCCCAGATGCTTGCGCCCTCGGACCATCTGGCGGTGCAGGCGGCCGCCCAACCCTATATCGACAGCGCCATCTCCAAGACCATCAATGTCCCTGCCGGCATTTCGTTCGACGATTTCGCCCACGTCTATCAGGAAGCCTATGCATCGGGCTGCAAGGGCTGCACCACTTATCGGCCCAATGCGGTGACAGGCTCTGTCCTGTCGGTTGAAGAGCCCCCGAATGCGGTTCCCGCCGAAGCCGTGATCGCTGGGCGGGCACCCGAACCGGAGCTGCCGCTGCCGGCGCCAGAACCCATGGAGTCGGGGCCGCGTCCGGCGAGCGGCGTGATCTATCTGACCAAGCCCTTGGACCGTCCAGAGGAACTTCAGGGCCGCACCTACAAGATCAAATGGCTGGACAGCGACCACGCCTTCTACATCACCATCAACGACATCGAGAAGGATGGCCGGCGCCGCCCCTTCGAGATTTTCATCAACTCCAAGAACATGGAGGCCTATGCCTGGGCGCTCGCCCTGACCCGCATGATCTCGGCGGTGTTCCGGCGCGGCGGTGACGTTTCCTTTGTGGTGGACGAGCTCAAGGCGATCTTTGATCCGCGCGGCGGGCAGTGGATGAACGGCCGTTATGTCCCTTCGCTGCTGGCTGCCATCGGCGAGATCATCGAGCGTCACATGATCGAAATCGGTTTTCTGGGCCAGCGGCTCGGTAGCTTGTCGGGTCTTCCCGGCGCCTTTGACATTCCGGCGGAAGGGGCGCGCGCCCGCTACTGCCCGCGCTGCGGCGATGCCAGCTTCGTAAAACTGGAAGGCTGCGACTCGTGCCTGTCTTGTGGCTACTCCAAGTGCAGCTAAACTTCATCGAATGAATTACTCCAGCCGGTTCTGGCTCTACGCGCCCTTCTGCACGTTCCTGACCCTGGCCACCATCGCCATGGTGCATTGGTGGATCGTCGCGGCCGCCTTCGAGAAGAAACTCGCGCGGTTTAAAGGCCATGAGGCTGTTCCGGGCATAACGCTCGATTGGGACAAGGTAGAGGTGGGCGGCTTTCCCTTCCGGCTGGATGCGAATTTCACGAACTTCCGCGTTCATGGCGCGGGCGCGCACGGGCCGTTCCGCTGGAGCACGGAAAAATTCGCGTTGCACACCCTGAGCTATGGACGCACCAAGGCGGTCTATGAAGGGGCCGGCCAGCAGCGGGTCAGCTGGACCGATGGGGGCGGTGGATCGCATGACGCGAGCTTCCTGCCAGGCTCCTTGCGCGCCAGCAGCATCCTTGACGACAAGGGCCTGTCGCGCGCCGATCTCGATATCCTGGACATGGGCGCGCAAGATTTCACCATCGGCCATTTCCAGTTCCACATGCGGCGCGATCCGGATGGCGCCGATCTGGACCTGATGCTAAAGGCCGATGCGGCAGGCAGCCGTAAGGAAGTGCAGGTCTATGCCGCCTTGAGCCGCGCCGCCTCGCTGGCGCCGCTGTTCAAAGGCCGGGCTTCCTGGCCGCAAGCTGTTGCCGACTGGCGGGCGCAAGGTGGCACGGCACGGCTCTCCCAATTGGTCGCGCCCGGACTGGATCCGCAGACGATCCTGTCGCCGCTTTATTAGCGCTTACTTCGCCATGAATTGCTGCAGCAGGGAAACCGCCAGCCGGTTCTGTTCTTCCGTGCCTACCGTCATGCGCAACGCATTGGGCAGGCCATAATTTGCCACCGCTCGCAGAATGATGCCGTTTTGGCAGAGGAAAGCATCGGCCTTCGCTGCCGTTTTTTCACCCTCCGCCGCAAAATGGATCAGCACGAAGTTGGCCAGGCTGTCATCAACTTTGAGGCCGGTCTTGCGAATCTCGGCCGTGATCCAGGGCAGCCATTGATCATTATGCTTGACCGCGGCCCAGAAATGCTCGCGGTCCTTCAGTGCCGCAATCCCCACCAGCTGCTGCATCAGGGACGTGTTGAACGGACCCCGGATTTGGTTGATCGCCTGGCATACGCTTTCGGAGGCATACATCCAGCCGATGCGAAGCCCCGCAAGGCCATAGAGTTTCGAGAAGGTGCGGGTCATCACCACATTGGGAAATTTGCCCGCCATCTCGAGGCCTGCTTCGTAATCCTTGGCGCCGACATATTCGGCATAGGCCGCGTCGATCACCAGCAGCACATTTTCTGGCAAGCCCCGATGCAGCCGCGCCATCTCGTCCCGGCTGAGACTTGTGCCGGTCGGATTGTTGGGATTGGCGAGAAAGACCATGCGCGCCTTTGGCGTCACCGCGGCAAGCATGGCGTCGACGTCGAGCTTGATGCCGGAATTGGTGTGCTTCTCAGGCACCACGACCGGCCTGGCGCTGTTGGCCAGTGTGGCGATCTTGTAGACCAGGAAGGCGTGGCTGCCAAAGATCGCCTCGTCACCGGGACGCAAGTAGGCATTGGCCAAAAGATGAAGCAGCGCGTCGGAACCCCCGCCGGACGCGACGATGCGTGCCGGATCGAGGTTGAAGAATTCCGCAATCGCCTCGCGCAGCAGGCGGGCAGAGCCTTCGGGATAGACGGACAGGCTGGCCTTGGCCTCGTCCAGCGCCGCCAGCGCCTTGGGCGAAGGGCCCAAGGGCGATTCATTGGAGGATAGCTTGTGTGCCCGGGCCATGCCGGGCACGGAGGCACGCCCGCCGACATAAGGCGAGATGTCCGAAATGCCGGGCTTGGGATCAAGGCTCATCGTGGAAGCCTAAAAAAGCCGGTATTGATAGGGGGGCGCCGTCATAAAAGCAAAGCAGGGCAGCCATTACGCGGGCGCTTCGTTGACTTCACCCAAAGCCGGCCTTAGCTACGGCTTCCCAAGGATTTAGGATGACCGAGGCCCCTCGTTTCCTGCGCCCGGTGACCGCGCCATCGGCGGATGTCGGAATGGCCGTCACCTTCGAGACTCCGCTGCCGCTGGACTGCGGCCGCGAGCTCGCGCCCTTCACGGTCGCCTATATGACCTATGGCAAGCTGAACGCGGCCAAAAGCAACGCCATCTTGATCTGTCATGCCCTGACCATGGATCAGTTCGTGGCGTCCGACCATCCCATCACCGGCAAGCCCGGCTGGTGGACCCCCATGGTGGGACCGGGACTTCCGATCGACACTGACCGTTTCTTTGTTATCTGCGCCAATGTGCTGGGCGGCTGCATGGGATCGACCGGACCGGCGGAGATCAATCCGGAAACCGGCAAACCCTGGGGACTGGATTTTCCGCTGGTCACGGTCCGCGACATGGTCAGGGCACAGAAGCGGCTGATCGAACATTTGGGCATCGAAAAACTGCTGGCCGTGACTGGCGGTTCCATGGGCGGCATGCAGGCCCTGCAATGGGCGGTGTCCTATCCGGATTGCGTGCGCGCGGTGGTACCGATTGCCTGCGCGGCCCGCCACAGCGCCCAGAACATCGCCTTCCATGAGGTCGGGCGCCAGGCGATCATGGCCGATCCCGATTGGAAAGGCGGTGAATATCAGCTTCACGGCACAAGGCCCTCCAAAGGGCTGGCGGTGGCGCGCATGGCCGCGCACATCACCTATGTTTCCGAAATGGCGCTGCAGAAGAAATTCGGCCGCGCCTTGCAGAACCGGGCCACGCTTAGCTTCCAGTTCACGCCGGATTTTCAGATCGAATCCTATCTCCATCACCAGGGCGCCACCTTCGTGGACCGCTTCGACGCCAATTCCTATCTCTACATCACCCGCGCCATGGATTATTTCGACCTGGCGGAGGAGCATGGCGGACAGCTGTCGGAAGTGTTCCGCCTGAATGCGGCGCGCTTCTGCATCATCTCCTTCACCAGCGACTGGCTGTTTCCGACGGTGGAGAACAAGCGCATCGCCCATGCCCTGAATGCCGTGGCGGCCCAGGTCAGCTTTGTCGAGATCAAGACCGACAAGGGCCATGACGCCTTCCTGCTGGACGAGCCGGAAATGTTCGCGACCGTGCGCGGCTTCCTGAACCACGCAGCTTCGGATTTGGCATGAGCGAGCTTCGACCCGATCTTGCCGCGATCGCGGCGATGATCCGTCCTGGCGCGCGAGTCTTGGACGTTGGCTGCGGCGACGGCGCGCTGTTGGAACATCTTAAGACCAAGAATGTGGATGGCCGCGGGATCGAAATCTCCCAGGCCAATGTGAATGCCTGCGTGGCGCGCGGGCTGGCGGTGGTGCAGGGCGATGCCGACAGCGACCTGGTGGATTATCCCGCGCAGGTGTTCGACGCGGTGATCCTGTCCCAGACCATCCAGGCCACGGAAAAGCCGCGCCTGGTGATGGAGCATCTGCTGCGCATCGGCCGGCGGGTGGCGATCTCGCTGCCCAATTTCGGCTATTGGAAGATCAGGCTATCGCTTTTGACCGGCGGGCGCATGCCGCGCACCCGCGCCCTGGACTATTCCTGGTGGGCAACGCCAAATATCCATCTTTGCACGCTGGCGGACTTTGTCGACTTGACGCGGGAATGCGGTGCAGTGATCGTGGAGGCGCACGCCTTGAACGACAGTGGCCGGACCGCGAAAATGAATCCCGCAAGCCTGACACACCGATATCTGGGTCCCAATCTTTTCGCCCAGGGCGGTGTCTTCCTGCTCAAGAAAGGCTAGGACGACGGCGTCAGCGCCACCCGCGCGCCCTTGGGCAGCGCGGGCCTCGCCGGTGAATAAAGCGATTTGGCGGCTTCCACCACATGCACACCGCCAATGCCACCGAACAGTCGCCGGCCCATCTTCTCCCAATTGTTGCCCGAGCTGGTGACGGTTTCGAAAGGCGGCGCATAAAGCGCGCGCGACCAGCGGCCGGGCTCGAACTGCGCTTCTTTCATCAGGCCATCAAGTTCCATCTTGGAGAATGGCCGGCCGTGACCGAAGGGCGATCGCTGCACCTGGGCCCACAGGCTGGCGCGGTTGGGCGCCACCAGCAGGACGCGACCTTCCGGCGCCAGCACCCGCCAGAGCTGGCGAAGCAGCGCGCGCAGGCTTTCCGATTCTTCCAGGCCATGCACGATCAGGATGCGGTCGAAAAACACATCGGGAAAAGGCAGCGCATCTTCCTCGCACAACAGCGCGGCATTCTTGTCTTGAGGCCAGGCTATCACGCCCTGGGGCGCGGGCATGGCGGCGATGGCGCGCTCGACCCCGCGCAAATCCGGCAGATAGGGCAGCGCGAAGCCATAGCCCAGAAGACGGTAATTGCGCACATCCGGCCAGAAATTCTGGATCTCGCGCTGGATCGCCCGCCGCGCCAGCTGGCCCAGGGGGCTTTCATAGAAGGCGGCAAGGTCGCGGACATCCTGCGGCATGGTGCAACAATAGGCGAGCTAGGCGTTTGTTCAAAGGTTTGGTTTTGCTAACCTTGGAGAATGAAGGAGACACCATGGCGACCGACATCGAAATCGTTCCGTGCCTGAGTGACAATTACGCCTATCTGGTGAAGTCGGGCCAATACTGCGCCGTGGTCGACCCTTCGGAGCCGGGGCCGGTGCAAGCGGCCCTGGCAAAGAAGGGCTGGAAGCTGACCCATATTCTCAACACTCATCATCATCTGGATCATTGCGGCGGCAATCTCGACTTGAAACGGGAAACCGGCGCGGTGGTGGTTGGACCGGCCAAGGATGCCGCCCGCATTCCGGGACTGGATGTAGGCGTGGATGAAATCTCGGGCTGGGAATTCGACGGCCGCAAGGTCAAGGTGCTGGAAGTGCCGGCCCATACCAGAGGCGCCATTACTTTCGTGATCGACGGCAATGCCTTCACCGGCGACACCATGTTCCTGATGGGCTGCGGGCGGCTATTTGAGGGCGATCCCCGGATGATGTGGACCAGCCTCAGCAAGCTGATGACCCTGCCGGACGAAACGAGGATTTATTGCGGACACGAATATACCGAGAGCAATGGCCGCTTTGCCCTGACGCTTGAGCCTGGTAATCAAGCCTTGCAGGCCCGTTTCGCAGAGGTGAAAGCCACACGCGCCAAGGGCCGGCCCACCGTACCTGCCACCATGGGGATTGAGAAACAGACCAATCCGTTCCTGAGGCCCGACAATGCGGAAATCCGCAAAAGCCTGGGCATGGAACAGGCCGGTACTGTCGCCGCCTTTGGCGAGATCAGGGCACGGAAAGATCGGTTTTAGTTCGGCTTCTTCGCGCCACCCGAATCGTCGCCGCCAAAGGGCGAGGTCACGATATCGCCGGTGGACGTAACCACCGAGACGCCCGCATCGGCCACGCCGCCCACGGCATCCATGGCAATGCAGCCCGACAGAAAGGCGGTCATGGCGGCAATGGCCGCAAGCGTGACCGGTACGCGCGTGAAGCAGTCCATGATCCTGATCTGAAAACCGCAAGGTGATTGACAGGCACCAGGGTTAACCGCCCAATGGTCAACAGTTTGCTAACCAAACAAAAAACACGCATGTCGGAAATTCTTTTTGCAACCAGACTCTACAAGGCCCGCATCGCGCCACCTGCGGGACTGGGAAAAACTTGCCTGGGTATTGCCGCCGAAGACAAAGCCGGGCAGCGCTGGTCGCGCGAGCACGGCTATGGCGGCTACACATCCTATGCCTCGCTGAATGACCTGCCGCGCCGTGCCAGCCTGTTCGACGAACTGGAGCGCAAGATCGCGCGCCATGTGAAGATTTTCGCGCGCGAACTTCAGTTCGACCTGGGCGGCGGGAAGCTTGGGCTCGACAGTCTCTGGATCAATGTGATGAGCAAGGACGCGGTCCATACGCCCCACATCCATCCCCATTCGGCGATCAGCGGGACTTACTATGTGAGCGTGCCGCCCCGATCGGGGGCCATCCGCTTCGAAGACCCGCGCCTTGCCATGATGATGGCCGCGCCGCCCAGGAGCAAGAATGCGCGGGCCCTGAACCGGCTTTTCGTGGATGTCGAGCCCAAGGCCGGGATGCTCTTATTATGGGAAAGCTTTTTACGCCATGGCGTGCAGGCCAATGGCGCGCGGGGACAGCGGATATCGGTGAGCTTCAATTATTCCTAGACGCCACGTTACTTGACCCCGGGGACCACCGCCTACAGGTCGGGGGGATTTGACGCTATAGTTTGGCCTTCTTGGGGAAACGGAGGGCATCATGAACATCTTTTCGGGTTCGACGGAAATCCAGATGCTGTGCTGGAGTGCGGCGCTGGGCCTTGTGCAATTGGTCATCGCCACCACACTTTCGGTCGTGGACATTGGCCTGCCTTATGCGGCCGGGCCGCGGGACGTGCCGGCGCCGCCGGTCAAGATCATCACCGGCCGCTTCTTGCGCGCCTTCGCCAATTTCCGCGAGACCTTTGTCTATTTTGCGGTCGCGGTTCTGCTGGTCACGCTGTCGAACAAGACCAGTGCGACGACCGCGCTGGGCGCGCAGCTCTATTTCTGGGCGCGGCTTGTCTATGTCCCGGTCTATGCCGCGGGCGTTGCCTTCGCGCGCACCGCGATATGGACGGTATCGGTCGTCGGGCTGGTGATGGTGCTGTTGGGGATGCTGGCTTGAGGCGACGAAATCAGGCGTTTCGCCGTCTGATGATCGACTCAAGTTTCTGCGGCAGCTTGGAGACATAATGCTCGCGGTCCCAGGCCAGCTTGGCCTCGTTGAAGATGCGGATGCGCGCCTCTTCCGGCAGGTGGGGCCAGGCCGCGATCACGCCAGCCCCCAACCGGCGCACCAGACATTCGTCTTCCGCCGGATATTTGAACTGCTTTTCTTCCACATATGGCATGCGCGGGCCTTTCTCGCATCAGGCTCAGTCCAAGCAAAAATGCTAATTCAGGTTTGCCCGGCTTGGGAATGGAAATCTCGCAGGAATCCAAAGTTCCCTGCAACAAGACGACCGGCGCTAGAGATTTTGTGACGTGAGCAGGGTTGCCTAGCGGCAGCGTCGTGGCAACGAGCGATGTGGGCTTAGAGCCCATGAGCGACGAGCGACGAACTCTCGACGCCAAAGACTCGCGCTAGTCAGCGTCTGCCTTTTTTCTGGCGGTCCTTGCGGGCAGCATATCGCGCATCCCGCGCCGCCTTCTGCTCGGCCAGAAGCTGCACCAGCTTTTCCGCCTCTTCACGCATTTTGGCTTCGGCTGCGGCCTTGGTCTCATCCGCTTCCCGGCGCTTGCGTTCTTCCGCTTCGCGGGCCGCGCGTTCGGCGGCCTCGATGGCGAGGCGCTTTTCCTCGGCGCGCGCGGTTTGGCGTTCCTCACGGGCCTGGGCGATGGCCAGACGTTCCTTGGTGCGTTCGTCGGCGGTCGCCTTGGCGGCTTCGGCGCGGGCCTTTGCCTTGGCCAGCATTTCGGCGCGCGCCTTGGCGGCGGTATCCAGGCGGTTGGAGAATTTTTCGTTGTCTTGGCGGGGCATGTTTCTCGTAAAGATCAAAAATATCAGGTTTCAAGAAGACGAAGGGCCGGCGGCAGCGCGCGGTTGGCGGCATCCACCATCACCACCCGCGGCTGGAAGGATCGGGCTTCTCCCTCTTCCATGCGAGCATAGGCGACAATGATGACAAGATCGCCCTTTTGGGCAAGCCGGGCGGCGGCGCCATTGATGCCGATGGTGCCGGAGCCCGCAGGGGCAGGAATGGCATAGGTCGTAAAGCGCTGGCCGTTGTTGATATTGAGCACATCGACCTGCTCATGGGCGTGAATGCCGGCGCGCTCCATCAACGCGGAATCGACCGAGATGGACCCTTCATAATGAAGGTCGCATTGGGTCACCGCGGCGCGGTGGATTTTGCCCTTGAGCAAGGTCAGCTGCATCAATTGTCCAAAAAGCTTCGCAACTTGCGTGAGCGAGACGGGTGCTTGAGCTTCCTGAGCGCCTTGGCCTCGATCTGGCGGATGCGCTCACGCGTCACGCTGAACTGCTGGCCCACTTCTTCCAGCGTATGGTCGGTATTCATGCCGATGCCGAAGCGCATGCGCAGTACGCGTTCCTCGCGCGGGGTGAGCGTGGCCAGCACGCGCGTGGTGGTTTCACGCAAATTCGCCTGAATCGCGGCATCGATCGGTAGGACCACATTCGGGTCCTGGATGAAGTCACCCAGATGGCTGTCTTCCTCGTCGCCGATGGGCGTCTCCAGGCTGATCGGCTCCTTGGCGATCTTGAGCACCTTGCGCACTTTTTCCAGCGGCATGGCCAGGCGTTCGGCCAGTTCTTCCGGCGTGGGCTCGCGGCCGATCTCATGCAGCATCTGGCGCGACGTACGCACCAGCTTGTTGATGGTCTCGATCATATGGACCGGGATGCGGATGGTGCGCGCCTGGTCGGCGATAGAGCGGGTGATGGCCTGGCGGATCCACCAGGTGGCATAGGTCGAGAATTTGTAGCCGCGGCGGTACTCGAATTTGTCGACCGCCTTCATCAGGCCGATATTGCCTTCCTGGATCAGGTCCAGGAACTGCAGGCCGCGGTTGGTGTATTTCTTGGCGATGGAGATGACCAGGCGCAGATTGGCCTCGATCATTTCCTTCTTCGCAACGCCGGATTCGCGCTCGCCCTTCTGCACCGTCTGAACGTTGCGGCGGAATTCGGCGACCGACTGGCGGGTTTCCTGGGCGAGCTGTTGGATCTCGTCGCGGATGGACTTGATCTTGTCGCGCTCGTCGGTGACGAAATCATGCCAGCCAAGGCCGGTCAGCCGGCCGACGCGACGGGCCCAGTTGGGATCGAGCTCGTTGCCGAAATATTGCTTGAGGAAATCGGAACGGTCCACGCCATGGCTCTCGGCCAGGCGCAGAAGCTTTCCTTCCAGCCCGACAAGGCGCTTGTTGATGCCGTACATCTGGTCGACAAGCGCTTCAATGCGGTTGTTGTTGAGCTTGAGCGACTTGACCAGGTCCATGGTCTCGTTGCGCAGCTTCTTGAAGCGGCGTTCCTGGCCGGTGGAGAGCTCGTCGCTGGCAAGAGCTGCCTCCACGCTCGCATCCTGCAGCTTGCCCAGCTTCTTGTAGAGGGCGGCAATCGAATCCAGCGCCGCCAGCACTTGCGGCTTCAGCGCGGCTTCCATCGCCGACAGCGGCAGATTGCCTTCGTCGTCGAAATCCTCTTCCTGGGCGTCAGCGGCGGCGGCCGCTTCACCTTCGTCGCCGGGCTCGCCTTCGGTGCCGGCCGCTTTCACGGGCGCAGGCGCAGGCGCAGGCTTGGGCGGAGGCGGCGGAACAGGTTTCTTGAATTCAGGCGCTTGCGGCGCGGCTCCATTGGCGCCGTTGGCCGCACCGTTGGTCAGCACGCCGTCATTCAACGGCTTTCCGTCCGGACCTACCGGCGGCGGCACATTGGGCTGGCCATCGGGACCGGCGCCATACATGGCTTCCAGGTCGATGATATCGCGCAGCAGAACTTTGCCTTCGTTCAGCTCGTCGCGCCACACGGTCAGGGCTTCGAAGGTCAGGGGGCTTTCGCACAGGGCGCCAATCATCAACTCGCGGCCGGCTTCGATGCGCTTGGCAATGGCGATTTCGCCTTCGCGCGACAGGAGCTCGACGGAGCCCATCTCGCGCAGATACATGCGCACCGGATCGTCGGTGCGGTCATACTGTTCGCCAGTCTTGGGTGTCGTGGCCAGCGCTTTGCCGGTGCCACCTTCGGGGACCAGCGCGCCGCCGTCCTCGCCTTCCTCGGCTTCTTCGCTTTCGATGACATTGATGCCCATCTCATTGAGCATCGCCATGGTGTCTTCGATCTGCTCGGACGATGTCTTGTCCGACGGCAGTACCTTGTTCAGTTCGTCATAGGTGACATAGCCGCGGGCTTTCGCCTTGGCGATCATCTTGCGGACGCCGACATCCGACATGTCGAGCAGCGGCGAATCCGCATCGCCCGGGGTCTCGTTCTCGCCCGGCTTCTTGACCAGCGGCTTGGCGCCAGGCTTGGGCGGCGGCACCACCGGAGCGGCAGCGGCCTTCGGATCAGGCTTGCCGGCTTTGGCGGCGGCCTTGGCCTTGAGCTTTTCTTCCTTGGCCAGCGCGGCGAGTTGCGCTTTGGTCAGCTTTTCGGGCTTGCCCTTTTTGTGAGCGTCCTTGTGAGCCTCGGCCTTGGCAGCAGGCTTGGCATGATGATGGTGATGGTGTGCCTTGGCGGCAGGCTTCACCGGCTTGGCATGGGCCTTGACGGATTTGGTGGGGGCCTTCTTGGCCGGCACCGACTTGGAAACAGCGGCTTTCGCAGCCGGCTTTTTGAGGGGCTTTGCCGGTTTCTTGGAGGAGGCTTTCGTCACGCGTAATCTACCTTAACTAGTGACCGCGCCCATCCGAGGGCCGATCGAAGCGCTGTTTGCGGCGCTCCAACAAGCGCCGCGCATCGGTCTGCTGCCCTGCCAGTTCACGCAAATCCAGGACGGCGCGTTGAAAACTGGAGAGCGGGTCTTCGACCGCAGGACCGGCAAAATGCGCCAGCAAATCGGCCATTCCCTTACGCGACAAATGGGTTTGAACCCCAGCTTTTTCAAGGCTGGAGCCGGAGGCGGCGAGGTTTAGAAGTTCGTGGCGCAGCCTGTCAAGCGAAGGGTCGGCCAGATTCAGCACAGCCAGCGATTCCGCCTCCGAAAGCGCGATTTCCGGGGCTTCCAGCAGGAGCCGGCCGAGTTCCATCTCCTTGGCATGGCGGGCGGCGGCCTGGCCCGATCGGACCAGGGCGGAGCCTTGGACACTGGCCGAAACCGCCTCGGGCGTGCCCAGCAGAGGCCGGGGCTTGAAATCCCCCCGGAATCCGGGCTTGCGGAAGGAGCCGGTGGGGCTTGCGCCCCGATCACCCTTGGGCTGGGACGGGCGCCGCTTAAAGCTTTCATAAACCAGTTGCTCAAAGCCCCGGCGGTAATAGTCGGCCACCTTGGGATCGGTGATGCGGTCGGTGATCTCCTTCAGGCTGTGTTCCAGCCCAGCACGGCGCTCCGGCGTGGAAAGGTCCTTGCCCTCGGTTTCGGCCCGCCACAGAAATTGCGATAGGGCAAGGGCGGATTGCAGCAGCACCGTCATCGCGCCTGCCCCATTGGCAGCGATGAAACTGTCGGGATCCTCGCCCGAGGGCAGGAATGCAAAGCGCAGGGAATAGCCGGGCTTGAGATGCGGCAAGGCGAGATGAGCGGCGCGGTGCGCGGCCTTGAGCCCTGCCGCATCGCCGTCGAAAGCCAGGATCGGTTCGGCCGCCGTGCGCCACAATAGCTGAAGCTGATCCTCGGTCAGCGCGGTCCCCAAGGGCGCCACGCTGTGGGCGAAACCGGCGCGCACCAGCGCGATCACATCCATATAACCTTCGGCCAGGATGATGGTGCCGGCCTTGATGGCGGCGGCCCGGGCGGTGGCGAAATTGTAGAGCTGCGTGCCCTTGGAAAAGAGCGGAGTCTCGCCCGTATTGATGTATTTGGGCTTGGCATCGGCTTCCAGCGCGCGCGCCCCGAACGCGATCACGCGTCCGCGCCCGTCAGCGATGGGAAACATCACCCGGTTGAAGAAGAAGTCGCGCATCGCACGGCCATCCTCAGCCGGCCGCGCCAGACCGGCGGCGATCACGTCGTCCTGGGTGATGTTGAGGCCGGTCAGATGGGCGATCAGGGTGTTGCCGCCGGATGGCGCATAACCCAGCCGGAACTGCCTGGCGGCCGCCGCATCGAGCCCCCGGCCCTTCAGATAGTCGCGCGCCTCGCGGCCAGAAGGTTCGAACAGCTGGGATTCATAAAATTTCGCCGCCAGTTCAACGATGTCGTAGAGCGATTTCCTTTTCTGCTCCCGCGCGTCGTCTTCGGGCGACCATTTGGGCAGCTCCACGCCCGCCTCACCGGCAAGCTTCTCCACCGACTCCGGGAAGGAGAGACCTTCGGTCTCCACCAGCCAGCGAAAAGCATCGCCGCCCTTGCCGCAGCCGAAGCATTTGTATAGTCGGCGCTCGTTGGAGACCTTGAAGCTGGGCGATTTTTCCTGGTGGAAGGGACAGCAGCCCCACATCTCCCGGCCCTTGCGAACCAGCTTGACGCGGCGGCCCACCAACTGGACCAGATCGGTCCGTCGCCTGATTTCCTCCAGCAATCCTTCGCCATAGCGCATGGGCGCAATTGTACGGGAAACATATAGAAATGGGGGAGGAAAGACGCTGATTCCTGTGGATCAGGGCCTTTTGCGGAAAATCAGGCCCTGGCGCAAAAAAGACCCGCGCTACTTGCCGCTTAAAGCATCCTTCGTCGCCGCACTGGCCTTGGAAAAATCCATCTGGCCGGCATAGCGCTCCTTCAACACCGCCATCACCTTGCCCATGTCCTTGATCGAGGCCGCGCCAGTCTCGGCGATGGCTTTCTTCACCGCCTCTTTCATCTGGGCCTCGTCCATCTGCGCCGGCATGAAGGAGCGGATGATGGCGATTTCCTCGCGCTCGCCCGCCGCCAATTCCGGACGCTTGCCCGCGTCGTAGGCGGTGGCGGATTCTTCGCGCTGCTTGATCATCTTGGCCATCAGACCCAGGATTTCGTCATCGCCCAGAAGCTCGCGGCTGGTTTCGCTGCGCGCGGCGATATCGCGGTCCTTCAGCGCTGCCAGCACAAGCCTGACAGTCGCCAGCCGCTTGGCATCCTTGGTCTTCATCGCCTCTTTCATGGCATCATTGAGCTGGGCGCGCAGCGACATGGTCTTCTTCCTTTTTGGCGCGGGGGAACCTAGCGGGAATCGGTGGATATTTCCAACCTCTTGAAATATCACGATAAGTTCTGGTTGACGGGCAGGGCCCGCATACCTATTTTCGCGCAAATTCGAGGCCTCCCCATGAACGATCCATCTCCTGACCACTCCGCCAGCGCGGAGAAGGTTTTTTCACGCGGCGGCCTGATGCTGGCCGACGGCACCTTCTTCGAAGGCACTGGCTTCGGTGCAGTGGGGTCGGCCATCGGCGAGGTCTGCTTCAACACTGCCATGACCGGCTATCAGGAGATCCTCAGCGATCCGTCTTATGCCGGCCAGATCATCGCCTTCACCTTCCCCCATATCGGCATTGTCGGCACAAATGGCGAAGACATCGAGACGATGACGCCCGTGGTGCGCGGCCTGGTGGTCAGGGCCGATGCCGAACATCCTTCCAACTACCGCAATCTGCTGGCGCTGGATGGCTGGCTCAAGAAACACAACATTCCGGCAATTGCGGGCATCGACACCCGCGCGCTCACGTCGCTGATCCGCGAAAAGGGCATGCCGCATGGCGTGGTGGTCAATCTCGGGGCTGCGGAACTGGACCGCGAGGCGCTGATCGCCCAGGCCAACTCTTTTGCCGGTCTTGTCGGGCTTGACCTCGCCAAGGAAGTCACCTCGCGCCAGTCCTACAAATGGGACGAAACGCCCTGGGCGTGGAATGAAGGTTATGGCAAGGAGGGTAAGCCATCCTTCCGCGTCACCGTCATCGATTATGGCGTCAAGCGCAACATCCTGCGCCTGCTGGCGGGCATGGGTGCCGACATCACCGTGGTGCCGGCCAATGCCACCACGCAAGATGTGATGCGCCACAAGCCGCATGGCGTGCTTCTTTCCAACGGCCCCGGCGATCCGGCAGCGACCGGCCAATATGCCATTCCCACCATCAGGGGTGTGATCGACTCGGGCACGCCCGTCTTCGGTATCTGCCTGGGCCACCAGATGCTGGGCCTGGCGCTGGGCGCCAAGACCAAAAAGATGGCGCAGGGCCATCACGGCGCCAACCACCCGGTCAAGGACCTGACCACCGGCAAGGTCGAGATCGTCTCGATGAACCACGGCTTCACAGTGGACCGCGACAGCCTGCCCGAAGGCGTCACCGAAACCCATGTCTCGCTGTTCGACGGCACCAATTGCGGCATCGCGCTGAAGGACAAGGATGTGTTCAGTGTCCAGTATCACCCGGAAGCGTCACCGGGACCGATGGACTCGCATTATCTGTTCGAGCGTTTTGCCGAAGCGGCGAGGAAGAGGGCATAAGCTCAATTGTCATGCCCGGCCGAACGAAGCGAAAGCTTCGTGAGGGGAGGGGACCCAGGTGACACGCGCCAAAGCGTCGTGTCATCCCCGGCGAGGCGCGTCCAGCGCCGAGGAAAGGGGATCCAGGTGGGTTAACGCGCGAATTCCACGACGTCGAGCAGCGACTCCTGCACCGCCGGAATCTCCAGCCGCAGGTGATTGTCGCCAATGCCGGTCAGCAGACCGATCTGGTCATCGGGCGTGACCTGCGCGCCAAGCGCCGGCGAAGCGCCGGAATAATTGTGCCAGGGCTCGCCCCGCACATTGGATGCGCCCACATAGACCCAGGCGCCATTTTCCGGAAACAGCATCCCGACAAGGCGCTGGCTGCCATCCATCTTCTGCAAGAGAAGCCCGCCGCGGAACGGACGGATGTTGCAGTTGAACCACCGGTCATAGACCATGTAGGCCCCCATGCCGCCCAGCTTGATCTGGCGGCAGCGCCAGTCGCCCAACAGAGCTTGCGAAGGGATTGCGTGGCCCTCGGGCTCCATCACTTGCGAAATGGTGCGCTGGTCGCCCTGGCCACGGCCTTGCCTGGCATCCGCCATCGCCAATGCGCGAATCTGATCCAGCTTGTCGATGCGGGCGATATCGGCGGCAGATGCCGCCTCACGCCAGCCTGCGAAAACCGGTGTGGACGCCAGCGCAAGCGCCAGCGCCAAAAGAGTCTTAGTTATCCGCCCGCCCATCAGGATGTTCCTGACCATTGTCCTGCGGCGTCCACCCCTTCAGATCCGCGGTCGGCGGCATGCCGACCACATTGAAGCCGGCATCGACAAAGTGCACTTCGCCGGTGACGCCACCTGCCAGGTCGCTAAGCAAATAAAGTGCCGCCCCGCCGACATGGTTAAGCTCGACAGTTTTCTTGAGCGGGGAATGGCTCTTGTTCCATTTGAACACCATGCGGGCATCGCCCACCGCGGCGCCGGCCAACGTACGCATCGGGCCGGCCGAGATGGCATTCACCCGGATGCCGTCCTTGCCAAGATCGGCGGCGAGATAACGGACCGATGCCTCCAAAGCCGCCTTGGCCACGCCCATCACATTATAATTTGGCATCACCCGCTGCGCGCCCAGATAGGTCAGCGTCACCAATGAGCCGCCATGAGGCATCAGGCTGGCCGCGCGCTGGGCCACGGCGGTGAAGGAATAACAGGAAATATCAAGGCTTTTGGCGAAATTGGCCCGCGACGTGTCGACGTAACGGCCCTTCAATTCCTCACGGTCGGAAAAAGCGATGGCATGGACCAGGAAATCCAGCGCGCCCCATTCCTTCTTAAGTACGGCAAAGGCCCCATCCAGCTGTTCATCGCTTTCCACATCGCCCGGCAGCACGATGGACGAGCCGATCGACTGGGCCAGGGGCACAAGGCGCTTTTTCTGGGCCTCGCCCTGATAGGTGAAGGCGATCTCGGCGCCATGACCGGCCAGCATCTGGGCGATGCCCCAGGCGATGGAATGGTCATTGGCCACCCCCATCACCAGGCCGCGCTTGCCGGCCATCAATCCCGTTTTGGCCTCAGCCATGACGTGTTCCCGCGGGGTCTTTTGTTCCATTATGGGACATCACTTCTCATAACGCTGGAACACCAGCGTGGCATTGGTGCCGCCAAACCCAAAACTGTTGGACAGGGCGACATCGATCTTGGCGTTATCGATGCGCTTGCGCACGATGTTGGCGCCTTCCACGGCCGGATCAAGTTCGACGATGTTGGCGCTTTCGCAGATGAAATTGTTCCGCATCATCAAAAGCGTGTAGATCGCCTCGTGCACACCGGCCGCGCCCTGGCTGTGACCGGTCAGCGACTTGGTCGCGCTGATCGCAGGCATTTTGGGCCCGAACACCGTCGTGATGGCGTTGATTTCCGGGATGTCGCCCACCGGCGTCGAGGTGGCGTGCGGATTGATGTAATCCACCGGCGCTTTCACGGTTTCCAGCGCCATCTGCATGCAGCGCACGGCGCCTTCGCCGGAGGGCGCCACCATGTCGGCGCCGTCGGCGGTGGCGCCGTAGCCCACCATCTCGGCATAGATCTTGGCGCCGCGCGCCTTCGCATGTTCAAGTTCTTCCAGCACGAGAATGCCGCCGCCGCCCGAGATCACGAAGCCGTCGCGATTGAGGTCATAGGCACGGCTCGCGCTTTCCGGCGACGCATTGTATTTGGACGACATCGCGCCCATGGCGTCGAACAATTCGCTGAGCGTCCAGTCCAGCTCCTCGCCGCCGCCGGCGAACATCATGTCCTGCTTGCCCCACTGGATCAGCTCATAGGCATTGCCGATGCAGTTGGCCGAGGTCGAGCAGGCACTGGAGATGGAGTAGTTGTAGCCCTTAGTCTTGAACCAGGTGGAAAGATTGGCGCTGCAGGTCGACGACATCGCCTTGGGCACCGCGAAGGGCCCAACGCGCTTGGGTGAGTTGTTCTGGCGCGTGATGTCGGCTGCGGCCACGATCGCCCTGGTGCTGGCGCCGCCCGAACCAACGATCAGGCCGGTGCGTGGATTGGAGACAAGCTTTTCTTCAAGCCCCGCATCGGCGATGGCCTGGGCCATCGCCACCCAGCAATAGCCGGCGCCGTCACCCTGAAACCGCCGCGCGCGCCGGTCGACGACTTCATCCAGGTTGATCTTAAGCGAACCATGCACCTGGGAGCGGAAACCCAGCCGGATATAATCTTCCGCCGCGACAATGCCCGAGCGCGCGGTGCTCAGTGACCGCGTCACCTCATCGGCATTGTTGCCAATGGAAGACACGATGCCGAGGCCGGTAACGACCACTCTTCTCATGGAGCCCTCGACAGAAGATCAGGCAGAAGCGGGGACTGCGCTGCTCTGGGCCAGGGCCGCAGCCGCATCGGTAAAGAGGCCGACCTTGAGGCCCTTGGCTTCATAGATCACCTTGCCATCCACCTTCATGATGCCGTCGGCGACACCCATGACCAGCTTGCGCATGATCACACGCTTGAGATTGACGATGTAGGTGATCTTCTTGGCGGTGGGCAGCACCATGCCAGTGAATTTCACCTCTTCCACGCCCAGCGCACGGCCGCGGCCAAGGCCGCCCATCCAGCCCAGGAAAAATCCGACCATCTGCCACAGCGCGTCGAGGCCGAGGCATCCGGGCATTACCGGATCGCCCTGGAAATGACATTTGAAAAACCAGAGATCGGGATGGATGTCGAACTCGGCCACGACCTCGCCCTTTCCTGCTTCGCCGCCGTCCTCGGTGATGGAGGTGATGCGGTCGAACATCAGCATGGGCGGCAGGGGCAACTGGGCATTGCCAGGGCCGAATAATTCGCCCCGGGCGCAGGCCAAAAGACCCTGAAGATCAAAAGAGGATTTCCGCAAGGGCTTGTCCACGATCGTGTTCTTCCTTGAAAACTCTGGCGTTTCCTTGGAGGTTCCCTACCGGAAAAGTGCCCGCGTAGCTACCTCAGAAACGCCAAGCTTCTTGCTTAGAAGGGTTCTAACATATATCTTTCACATTCTAGCAGACCCCTTAAAGGCGGTCAGCACGGATAAGGAAGGCGCCCGATGGGCAAGGCTTCGCGTGAAAACAGGGACCATGCGGCAGCAGCGACCGCCCGACTGCGTCAAGCGGGCCTGCGACCCACCCGGCAACGGGTTGAGCTGGCGGGCCTTCTGTTTAAGGACGGCGATCGCCACGTCACTGCCGAAAGCCTGCACGATGAAATCACCACGGCCGGCGTAAAAGTGTCGCTGGCCACGGTTTACAACACGCTCCACCAGTTCACCGAGGCGGGCCTGCTGCGCCAGCTGATTGTCGACGCGGCGCGCAGTTACTTCGACACCAATACCGGCGAACACCAGCATTTTTTCCTGGAGAAGGAAGGCCTGCTGATCGATATCCCTGGCGAAACCATCGCTGTAGCAGGGGTTCCCACACCGCCTTCCGGCTTGGCCGTGGACCGCGTGGACGTCGTGGTCCGCGTGAAGCGCAACTGACCGGCTTCCTGCGACTCGTTCTCATACATTAGAATTATTCTAAACTGTTGACATGGCCTGTTTGCAGGGACAGTGTGGCGCCCGGAATTTTTCACGGGAGACCGCTTATGCCTGCACTCAAGAATACGAAGACCTGGGAGAATCTGAAGGAAGCCTTCGCCGGCGAGAGCCAGGCCAATCGCCGCTATCTCTACTTCGCGCAGAAGGCGGACGTCGAAGGTTACAATGATGTCGCCGCCGTGTTTCGCTCCACCGCCGAAGGCGAAACCGGTCATGCCCACGGCCATCTGGAATATCTGGAAGAAGTGGGCGATCCAGCGACCGGCGAGCCGATCGGCGCGACCGACGCCAACCTGAAGGCCTCCATCGCAGGCGAGACCCACGAATATACCGACATGTATCCGGGCATGGCCAAGACCGCGCGGGCCGAAGGCTTCGAGGAAATCGCCGACTGGTTCGAGACACTGGCCAAGGCCGAGAAGTCCCATGCCGGGCGCTTCCAGAAGGCGCTGGATGCACTCTAAAAGTAACTCCGCGTTTTGAGATGACACAGCCGCGCGATTCCCCAAAAGCTCGCGCGGCTGTTTTCTTGAGGGACATCATGACCGGCGAAGGCGGCCTCGGCGCCCCTACCCGCGAGATCATCAAATGGAACGATCCGGAATTCGCCGACGAGGCGAAGCTGGACCAGGAGATGCGCAGGGTCTTCGACATCTGTCACGGCTGCCGGCGCTGTTTCAATCTTTGCGATTCCTTTCCGCGCCTGTTCGATCTGATCGATAACAGCCCGAAGGAAGATGTCGAGCATCTGAAAAGCGAGGATTTCGAGCCGATCGTGGAAGCCTGCACGCTTTGCGACATGTGCTTCATGACCAAGTGCCCGTACGTGCCGCCGCATCCCTTCATGCTGGATTTTCCCCACCTGATGCTGCGGCACCGCTTTGTCGAGGCGAAAAAGGGCGAGAGCGAATTCACCCAAAGGCAGCTGGCCGAGATGGACCGCAACGGCAGCCTGGCCCAAATTGTCTCGCCGATCGTCAACTGGGCCTCGGACACGGCGAACAAGCCGATGCGCGCCCTGATGGAAAAAACCGCAGGGCTGGATGCGAAAGCAACGCTGCCCAAATTCCACGCGCGCACTTTTGTCACAGCAGCCCGCCAGGATGAGAATCAGATCAACCAGGCTGCACCAGCTTTCGGCAAGCGCCGCTGCGCGCTCTATGCCACCTGTTTCGTCAACTACAACAAGCCCGACACGGGCATGGATGCCCGCGCCGTTCTCAATCACATCGGGGTCGAGACCAGAGTCGCCTATCCCGGCTGTTGCGGCATGCCCTTCCTGGAACAGGCCGAGCTTTCGCGCGTGGCGCAGAATGCGGCGAAAGTGTCAAAGCAACTCTGCAAGCTGATTGACGAAGGCTATGACATCGTGGCGCTGACCGCGTCTTGCGGGCTGATGCTGAAATTCGAATGGGCGCTGATAGTGCCCGATGATCCGGACGTGAAGCGCCTGGCCGGGCATGTCTTCGATATCGACGAATATGTGGTGGATATTGCGAAGAATGAGGGCCTGCCGCCGGGCCTGGCCGCGCTGCCCGAAGGTGTCACCGTGCATCTGGCCTGTCATGCCCGCGCCCAGAATATGGGGCCCAAGGCGGCGGAGATGCTGAAGATGATCCCGGGAACGCCGGTGGATGTGATCGAGCGCTGCTCCGGCCATGGCGGTACATTCGGCGTGGTCAAGCCCACCCATGATGTGGCGGTGAAGGTGGGCCGGCCCGTGTTCCGCAGCGCCAACAGCCAAGCCCGCGGCCATATCGTGTCGGATTGCCCGCTGGCGGCGCAGCACATCGTTTCTCATACCGAGACCCCCGCGCGCGCACCCGAACATCCCATCCAGATCATGGCGCGTGCCTATGGCCTGAAAAAGGACTGAGCCCATGCCCGAATCCCAGCGCAAGATCACCCCGGAAGACCTGCTGTCGATCGCCGAATACGATCATCGCCGCAAGTCGTTGAAACAGAATCTGATCTCGATGAAGCGCCAGCGCCGCGTCGAAGTCGGACCCTTCGCCACCTTCTATTTCGAGAATTACGCCACCATGTGGCTGCAGGTACAGGAGATGCTGCGCATCGAAAAAGGCGGCAGCGAACAGATCGCCGGCGAGCTGGAAGCCTACAATCCCCTGATCCCGCAGGGCGACGAGCTGATCGCCACCCTGATGCTGGAAATCGAGGACGCCAACCGCCGCCACAACATGCTTCTGACCCTGGGTGGGATCGAGGAAAGTGTGTTCCTGGAGATCGGCAGCGACGCGATTCACGCCACGCCGACCGAATATGACGAGCGCACCACCCCCGACGGCAAGACCTCGTCGGTGCATTGGCTGCGCTTCAAGCTGACGCCGGAACAGATTGCGCGGTTTCGTGACCGCAGCGAAAAAGTGGTCCTGGGCGTATCCCACAGGAATTACGGGCATATGGCGGTGTTGAGCGCGGAAACCCGCGCCGCCCTGGCCAAGGATTTTGTCTGAGTAGAATTACCCTGGTTTGTTATACCCGCGAACGCGGGTATCCAACTTCACTTTTCGCCGTTAGACAAAGTTGGATTCCCGCTTGCGCGGGCATGACAATCTTTTTCGGGGAAGAACTACAACTTTGCCCGTCCCTCGACGATTTCCGCATACCGCTGCGGTGTCAGCCGTTCATAGCGCCCGCCATCGGCATCGAAATAGTAAAGCGGGTCGGCGATGACGGCGGGATCGAACCCTTCGCGCACAAGATCCACCTTGCGCTGCTTGAAAGTACCGGTGACGTCGAGATTGGGAGAAAGTCTCAGGAAAACCGGCCGCGCATAGGATGCCAGCCGCGCCTTCAGCCATGAAGGCAGATCGTCGAGATTGAAGTCTCCGTCCACCACCAGGGCCGCCATGCCGGCGCGGCCCTCCGCACCCGGTACGGCCACGCCATAGACATTGGCCTCGCGGATGCCGGGCGCCGCGGCCAGTACCTCGCCCACCTCGCCGGTGGAGACATTCTCGCCCTTCCAGCGGAAGGTATCGCCGATTCGGTCGACAAAATAGAAATAGCCATGCTCGTCGCGCCGCATCAAGTCGCCGGTGCGAAACCACACGTCTGCCTTCTTGAAGACGTCCCGCAGCATCTTCTTTTCGCTGTCGGCCCTGTTGGTATAGCCCTCGAACTCGCGCCCGGCGCGGCTGGAGATGCCACCCAGCGCCTCGCCCGCTTCATCAGGGCCGCATTCGATGCAAAGTCCATCCGGCCCTCTCACCGGCATCTCCTTTTCCACGTCGAAGCGCACGATGCGGCTGGGCAGCAGCCATTCCAGATAATCGGGAACCCGGCCCACGGCGCCCACCGTGCCGTCATAATTCAGCATCGAGACGTTGCCCTCGGTGGCGCCGTAAAATTCCACAATGCGTGGAATGGCGAAACGGGTCTGGAATTCGCGCCAGATCTCAGGGCGCAGGCCATTGCCGGTGATGGCGCGGATCTTGTGGCCGCGCTCGAGCGGCGATGGCGGCGCATTGAGCAGATACCGGCACAACTCCCCGATATATTCGAACATGGTGGCGCCATGGCGATGCACGTCGTTCCAGAATTCATGAACCGAGAATTTGCGCTTCAGGATCAGCGCGCCGCCGGACAAAAAGGCCAGTCCCACCGCGCAGACCCCGCCGGTGGAGTGATAGAGCGGCAATGGATCATAGATGCGGTCGGTTGGTCGGGGACGAAGGGCGCCGACAAAGCCGCTCATCATGAACAGCATGCGCATATGGCTGAAGTTGGCCGCCTTGGGCATGCCGGTGGTGCCGGAAGTATAGATAAAAAAAGCGCGATCCTTCAGCGTGACGCCGGTGCGCGCCTGTTTGCCGGGGGAACGGTCCGGGGCGGCGGCAAGTGCCGCGGTCAAATCATTCCCTGCCGCTGGCCCAAGCTCGCGGCGCTCGCCGCTTTCGCCGGTCCCCTGGACCGGCTCTTGAACCTCGGCTCGCCCCTCAATCCACAAACTTGGCGCCGTCTCGAACGGCGCCGCCTGGAAATTCGCCGCCAGTTCCGCGCCGACAATCGCATGCCGTGCCCCCGACATGGCGATGGAATGCGAAAGCGCGGCCCCCGTCAGATTGGTGTTGATCAGCGCCACTTGCGCGCCGGCCTTGAACATTCCCAGCCAGGCGCAGATGTAGTCGGGGCGGTTTTCCATCAGCAGCGCCACCGGGTCGCCGCGTCCGATGCCTTGGGCGCGGGCCCAGTTCGCATAACGGTTGGCGCGCGCGTCCAGCTCGGCGTAAGTCATCACCTGGTCGAGATAGAGGATGGCGGCGTTGCTGGGGCGCTTTCGCGCCTGCGCCTCGACAATGTCCACAATGGAGCGGGTCGCGTCGGGCTTGACCTGCATGAGCAGCAACAGCGTACGCGCGATGGCGGTCAGATAAACATATTCGCGCCTGATTGCGCGCGTGAGACTCAATGCCATTCTCCCGGCAAAAGCTTGAGCCGCGCGGCGCTTGTAATCAAGATGTGCGGATGAGCGAGATTTTGGACCTGCGCTGCTTGAAGTGCCCCCTGCCCGCGATGCTGGCGAAAAAGGCGCTGGCGCGGCAGTCACCCGGCATGGTCGTCACCGTGCTGGCGGACGATCCGCTGGCCACGGTCGACATTCCGCACATGTGCCATGGCGAGGGCCATGCGGTGGAAAGCGTAGCCTCCCACGACGGCTACACCGAATTCGCGATCAGGGTCAGGTCCGGTTAGGTTTTGCAGGCACCGCGTCCGGACCGATGTGAGCAATGACATCTGCGGCGTTGATCGCGCGCGTTTCCCTGGCCGCCTGGTCCGGCTTCAACAGCACGATCTCGGCATAGGCTTCGTAGTTGGTGCGCACGATCACGTCCACGGCCGGATCATAGGGATAGCCCCAGCCGCCCCATCCGCCCCAGCCGCCCCAGCCGCCGAAACCGGGGCGGAAGCCGCCATAGGGACCCGGTGGGCCATAGGGCACGGCATCGTAGGTTTGGTTGGCGCTGGTATTGCGGGTGTCGAACATGAAGGCGGAATAGCCGGCCGCCCGTGTGACCTCGGCGGCGCGCAGCAGCAGATAATTCTCGACTGTCTCGCGCGGCGTCACGCTGTTGCCGGTGAAGGTGACGCGATAGCGCGTCTGGGTCAGCGCCCGGTCGGTGTAGCCGGTCTGTTGCCCTTCCGTCCGCGGGGCATAGGGGGTGGGTGTCATGCACCCGGCGAGCAGGCCCGCAACCATCAGAAGAGAGAGTGCCCGGCCGGCAGGCCGGATGAGGTCCTTAACAGTGTTCATTACAAAGCTCCTGTCTCGCCCCTCTCCAAGCCCGGATATTAATATGGGAATGGCCGCGGCCAAATCCCACAAATGCGAAGGGTTTTGGCTTTGTTTGGTCGGCGGCACAGACAGAGGCTTGATTTTGCGGGGCTTCCCCTCTGGGAATTGGTCATTTTGCACTGCACCCTCTTGCCATTGGCCGCCGGTCAGTGGAAGTTCGCCCTGTCCGGTCTCCTGCTGCCGGGCAAGGTCCAAAATGGGCCGGAATGCCGGTTCAACGGTTTAGAAAACGAGCCTTTGGGGGCCTGAGCGATCGCCATGCACGGTCTTTCTCAATTCCTTCAATTCGTGCTGTGCATCATCCTGATCGCTGTTTGCGCCCTTTCGGTTCAGCTTGCCGGCCTGGCATGGGTTCGGCTGTTCCGCAGAAGCCCTGCGCTCAAGCGCGCCGACCTGCCCGATTCAGATCTCCCGCATGTGCTGGTGCAGCTTCCCGTCTGCGATGAGGGACACTTGGCGGTCAGGGTCGCGGCAAGCGCCGCGCAGATGGACTGGCCGCGCGACCGGCTGACCATCCAGCTTCTGGATGACGGCGATGGCCGCCAGCACGACCAGCTCGCCGCCGAAGTGCGCGCGGTGGTGCCGCAAGGCGTGAACTTCCACATCCTGCAGCGCGGCGACCGCAAGGGCTTCAAGGCTGGCAACCTCGCCTTCGGCCTTGCCCATTCCGACGCGCCCTTTGTCGCGGTGCTGGATGCCGACTTCGTGCCGCCGCGCGATTTCCTGCGCCGCACCGTGCCGGTGCTATTGGCCGACAGCGGACTTGCCTTTGTCCAATCGCGTTGGGGCCATGCCAACCGCAGCGCCAACTGGCTGACGCGCGTGCAAGGTGTCTTGCTCGATGCCCATTTCTCGGTCGAGCAGGAGGCGCGCTATCGCGCCGGGCTGCCGCTGAGTTTCAACGGCAGCGCCGGAGTCTGGAACCGCACGGCCATAGAGCAGGGCGGCGGCTGGACCGGCGATACCCTGACCGAGGACCTGGACCTTTCCATGCGTTGCATGATGCAGGGCTGGCGCGGCGCCATGGTGTCGGACCTGGTGGTGCCGGGCGAGCTGCCGCAGACCGCTGCGGCGTGGCGCGCACAGCAGGCGCGCTGGACCAAGGGCCATGCCCAGGTCGCCCGTAAGCTGCTTCCCGTCATCTGGGGCAGCGCCATGCCGATATGGAAGAAGGCGGCAATGACGCTGCAGATGTGCCAGTTCTCCTTCTACACGCTGGCTTTCACAAGTGCCGCGATTTCGCTGACCCTGATGGGCATGGCGCTGCCTTATTATCCCGGCGTCAACTGGTTCGGATTGCTCGCCACCGCGCTCGGCGTCTTCTCCTCCATCGGCTATCTTTATCTCGGCCAGCGCATGCTGGGGCGCGAGCATGAGAAGCGGCTCATCCCGTCTTTGCTTTTGGCTGTTGTGTTTCCGTCGGGCCTGATCCTGGCCAACACGCGCGCCACATTCGACGCCTTCTTCTCCACCCGCATGGATTTCAACCGCACCACGCGGGTCGGCGAGATCCAGAAGGGGGGCTGGCGCGGCATTCCCGAACTGGTAGTGGGCTTCGTGCTGCCGGTCTATGCCTTCGCCGAATCCAACTGGAGCGCGCTGTTCTTCTTCTTTGCTGTATCTGGTCTTGTTTCCATCGGCACGATGGGCGCGATTGCGCCCCGCGCGGTGCGCCAGCAAATTACGCCCGGCGAGTGAGCCGCGGCCGGCCTTTCGGCCGATAGGCGCAAGTTTTGCGCGGAAAAGCGGCGCGCCACTCCTAAAATTTGAGCTATCACGATAACCCTGCCTTTGCGGCTTCCCGCATAACTTGAGCGCGGGAAATGGGTTAGACGGGCTGTGAACGCGATTCAGAAATTGGCGGCGGTGGCGCTGTTGGCACTTGCGTTGGAAGGCTGTGCCAGCTCCAGCGACGTGATGGATTATGGCCAGATACCCATGCCGCCGGAACCCGGCCATGCGATGGTGCAGGAAGACACGCAAAAGCCGCTGCAATGTGTGCCCTACGCGCGCGACCATTCGGCGGTGAAGATCCATGGCGACGCCTATACCTGGTGGAACAAGGCGGCCGGCAAATACGCCCGCAACCGTCAGCCTTCGGACGGTTCGGTCATGGTTCTGTTCAACTATGCCGGAGCCAATCGCGGCCATGTCGCTGTCGTGCGCGATCTGGTCAATCCGCGGGAAATCCGCGTCGATCATGCCAATTGGCTGGATGACGGCTCGATCTATGTCAACGACCCAGTCGAGGATGTGAGCAGCACGAACGACTGGAGCCTGGTGCGCGTCTTCAATCTCAAGACCGGGGCCTGGGGCGGCAAGGTCTATCCCGTCCAGGGCTTCATCGGCGGCTTCGGCCAGGACCGTCCCGACCTCGTGGCCGGGGGTGGCGCCAACATGGGCGCAACCGCGCTGGCTGGCGAATTGTACTAGTGCCCTCCTCGATTTAGACTGTTTGCTGCGCCATTCTGCCTCGCCCCGCTGGGAGACCCAGGGTACAAGGCCTATTGTCCGCGCCGCTTTTTGCGGCAGGAGCGGAGAATCGAATAAACCAGCAGGCGAGATTTCCGTTATCGAAGCCGAAACGACATGATCTTCTGAACCCATGCAAGAAGCATTTTCGCCAGCCACGATCCGGCGCGTGTTAAGTCCGGTCCGGCAAACCCCCATTCGACCTTGAAACAAGACACCAACGTTCCCCTCCGCCGTACCCTGGTCCTGACCGTCGGCGCCCTTGGCGTGGTATTCGGCGACATCGGCACCAGCCCGCTCTATGCCATGCACAATTCCGCCATTGCCGTCGGCGGACAGGGCGCGAGCCCGGCAGCGGTGATGGGTGCGGTATCGCTAATCATCTGGGCGCTGGTGATTGTGGTGACCATCAAATATGTCGGCTTCATCATGCGCGCCGACAATAATGGCGAGGGCGGCGTGATGGCGCTGGCAGCCCTTGCCCATCGTGCGCCGGTCAGCCGCCGGGTCAAGACCATCATCGGGGTCGCGGCGCTGATGGGCTTGGCGCTGTTCTATGGCGACGGCATGCTGACGCCGGCGATCTCGGTGCTGTCGGCCGTCGAAGGTCTGGGCGCCTCCGACGAGTTCAAGGCCTGGATCCTTCCCATCACGCTAATCATTCTTGTCCTGCTGTTCGTCTTCCAGAACCGCGGCACAGAAAAAATCGGCAAGGTGTTCGGGCCGGTGATGGCAATCTGGTTCGTTGTGCTGGCCGTGCTGGGCGCGACAGCGATCATGCGTGAACCGCAAATCCTCTACGCCGCCAACCCTTACTATGCCGTCCGGCTGTTCAGCACCGAACCCTGGACCGCCTTTGTGGCGCTGGGCTCGATCGTGCTGGCGGTGACCGGCTGCGAAGCGCTTTACGCCGACATGGGTCATTTCGGTTCCAGGGCGATCCGCTGGGCCTGGCTCTATTTCGCATTTCCCGCGCTGGTGCTGAACTATTTCGGCCAGGGCGCGCTGCTTCTCTCCAATCCCAAGGCACTGCCGTTGCTGTTCTATGGCCTTGTGCCTGGCTGGCTGCACTATCCCATGGTGGCGCTGGCCACCATCGCCACCATCATCGCATCGCAGGCGGTAATCTCCGGCGTCTTTTCCATCACCCAGCAGGCGGTGCAGCTGGGCCAGTTGCCGCGCATGGAAATCCGCCACACCAGCGCCGTCGAAGTCGGGCAAATCTATGTGCCCCGTTCCAATGTGATGCTGGCGGTGGGCGTGGTGCTGATCGTGCTGATCTTCAAGAGCTCCGATTCCCTTGCCGCGGCCTATGGCATCGCGGTCACCGGCGTGATGGTGATTTCCACCGCGCTTGTGGCGGTGGTGGCGCGCTATCACTGGAACTGGAGCAGGGCTGCCGTGCTGGCGGTGTTCGGCGGCCTGGGCCTGATCGACCTAGCCTTCATGTCCTCCAATGCACTCAAGATCGTGCAGGGCGGATGGCTGCCGCTGGCGGTGGCGGGTGCCACCTTCGTGGTGATGGATACATGGCGCGTCGGCCGGCGTGTGCACGTGGAAGCGGTGCGCGACGGTTCGCTGGCGCTCGACCTGTTTCTGGAACGCGCCGACAAGCTCAGCCAGCGCATCGCCGGAACCGCGGTCTTTCTCAGTGCGAGGCCCGATGTCGTGCCCAATGCCCTGCTGCATAGCCTCAAGCACTACAAGGTGCTGCATGAGCGGGTGGTGATCTGCAGTGTCGCGGTCGCCGACACGCCCTATGTGCCCAAGGCAAAGCGCATCACCGTGGACAAGCTGGGCAAGGGCTTTTTCTCGGCCCGTATCAGTTACGGCTTTTTCGAAACCCCCAACATCCCCGAAAGCCTGGCCTTGGCACGCGCGCAGGGGCTGGCGCTGGAACCGGATTCCACGACGTACTTCCTGGGGCGCGAGACACTGGTACCGGGCGAGAAACCCAGCATGAAACGCTGGCGTGTGGGGCTTTATATGTGGCTGGCGTCAAACGCGCTGTCGCCGGCGCGCTTCTATCACCTGCCGCCGGGACGTGTGGTCGAACTCGGGACTCAGGTTACGATCTAGCCTTGCTCTTGTTGTCATTCCCGCGCATGCGGGAATCCGTGAGCTGCGGCGCCGAAGGCGTAAGCAGGTCCAGTGGCCTGCCAAAGCGGCGAACGCCGTGGGCTTGAGCGAGCGGCCGTGGCCCGCTTTCGCAGGTATGACAAGATAATACGATCCTAATCCAGCGCGTAAACCAACGCCTTCAGATACGCCGATGCCGGCAACTGCGGATGCACCGGATGGTCGGGGCCCGCACCTGCCTGGCGGATCAGTGACGCCCGCCTGCCGCTGCGTTGGAGCCCGGCTGCGCATTCCGCCGCAAAACGCTCGGCCGGAATGTTGTGCGAGCAGGATGCCAGCATCAGAATTCCGCCCGGCGCCACAACCGAGGCCGCCAGCCGCGCCAGCTTGCGATAGGCTTTCGCGCCGGGTTCCAGGTCTTTTTTGGATTTCACGAAGGGCGGCGGATCGGCCAACACGATGTCGAAGCTTTCGCGCAAGGCCGCCAGCCGCTCCAGTTCCTCGAATACATCGGCCTTGACCGGCTTGATCGCCACGCCATTGGCGCGTGCACTTTCTTCAGCAATTGCCAGCGCCGGTGGCGAGGAATCCAGGCACACCACTTCGGCGGCACCGGCCTTGGCGGCCAGGATGCCGAAGCCGCCGGTATAGCAATAGGCGTCCAGCACCGTCTTGCCTTTGGCGAGCGGCGCGATGAAGGCCCGGTTGTCGCGCTGGTCGTAGTACCAGCCGGTCTTCTGGCCTTCACGCAGGTCGGCGATGTAGCGCGCACCATTTTCTTCCACGGCAATGCGATGGCCTTGGCCCTTCACCGTCTTCACGTAACTGTCCAGGCCTTCCAGCGCGCGTGATGGCGCATCGGCGCGCAGGATCACGGTGGCAGGCGCGAGCAGCCTGTCCAGCGCGGCCAGAATGGCGTCGCACTGTTTTTCCATGCCGGCCGTGCCAATCTGCACGGTGAGCGTGTCGCCGAAGCGGTCAATCACCAGTCCCGGCACGCCATCGCCTTCGGCATGGAGCAGGCGATAGAATGGCCGCAGATAAATACTGTCGCGCAAGGCAGCCGCGCGTTTCAGCCGCCCGAGAAAAAAATCCTGATCGATCGCGGCATCGCAATCCTCGGCCAGGAGCCTGACCGCGATCAGGCTTTTGGGGTTGAAATAGCCGGTGCCGAAGGCCCGGCCGTCCTCGCCCCGAACATTGACGACCGCTCCAGGCGCGATGCTTTTGGCCGCATCATCCATGCGGATTTCGTTGGAGAAGATCCAGGGCGAGCCGATCCTGGCCCTGGATTTTCCTTTGGGGCCTTTCTGCAATATAATGGTCTTGCGCGACATGACGGGCACGTTTAGCGCCCCCTTGCGCGGGCGTCCATGCCGTCCTTAGATGCGCGCCAAATTCATCCAGGAGACAGACATGGCCGTGGACGGCAAGTGGGAAATCGTCATCAATTCGCCCTTGGGCGCGCAAAAGGCCAGCCTGGACATCAAGACCGACGGCAATGTGCTGACCGGCACCCAGCAGGCCGCACAAGGTTCGGGGCCGCTTGAAAACGGCAAGGTGGATGGCGCCACGCTGACCTGGTCGGCCAAGATCACCAATCCCATGCCGCTGACCCTGGATTTCACCGGCACGGTTGACGGCGACAAACTGTCTGGCAGCGTCAAAGCCGGCGCGTTTGGCTCATTTCCCTTCACCGGCAGCCGCAGCGCCTGATATAAGAACCAAGCGTCTGGAGGGCAGCCGGCATTCACGGCTGCCCTTTGTCTTTGGGAGCCGCCGTTGAACATCCACCGCGAGGGTTATCCATTTATCGCGCTTTTCGCGGCCGTCAATCTTCTGGCATTCCTGTTGGCGACATGGCTGGGCTGGATCCTGCTTGTGATCACCATCTGGTGCATCGCCTTCTTCCGCGACCCCGAGCGCAAGACGCCCGATGCGCCGGACCTGATCATCTGTCCCGCTGATGGCAAGCTGCTGCCCGTGGTGGATGCGGTGCCGCCGCCGGAGTTGGGCATGGGTGAGGCGCCACGTCTGCGTCTTTCCATCTTCATGAATGTTTTCAATGTCCATGTGAACCGCAATCCCGTGTCCGGGAATGTGGTGGCGCTGTCCTACCGCGCCGGCAAGTTCTTCAATGCCTCCTTCGACAAGGCCAGCATTGACAATGAACGCATGTCTATCCGCCTGCGTCCGGAGGGCCAGACCGGAGACACCCGGGACCTGGCGGTGGTGCAGATCGCGGGCCTCGTGGCGCGGCGCATTGTCTGCGACCTGACCCAGGGCCAAGGGGTGCGCCGGGGCGCAAGATTTGGCATTATCCGCTTCGGCAGCCGCGTCGACGTCTATCTGCCGCCGGGGTCGGAAATCCTTGTCCAGCCCGGTATCGCGACCCGGGCGGGCGAAACAGTGCTGGCCCGTTTCGCCTGAACAGCTTTCGGAAGGGACATCTATTGGAGCAGCCGCCGGATCGCATTTCCCGCCGCAAGCGCGCCCGCCAGATCGTGGCGGCGCGCCTGGAAAGGCTGGAAGATCTTTCCATCGGCAAATTGGTGCCGTCCACGCTGACACTGCTGGCCTTGTGCAGCGGCGTGACCGCGATCCGTTTCGGTCTCAGCGATGAATGGGCCAGCGCGGTCACGTTCGTGATTGCCGCCATGATTCTGGACATGCTGGATGGCCGCGCCGCGCGCTTGTTGGGTGCGGACAGCCGCTTCGGCGCCCAGCTCGACTCCCTTGCCGATCTGGTGAGCTTCGGCGTGGCACCGGGTGTGATCATGTATATGTGGAGCCTTAAGGCCATGGGCAATGCAGGCTGGATTGCCGCATTGATCTTTTGCGCTTGCGCCGCCATCCGCCTTGCCCGCTTCAATGTCGAAAGCGTGCGCGACGAAGGCGCCACCAAGGGTAATCCCTATTTCACGGGACTGCCGACACCGGCCGCGGCCTGCATGATGCTGTTGCCGCTGTTGATTTCGTTCCAATGGAACGATCCGCTGGTGCGTGAGCCATGGGTACCTGGAATATTCATCGCAGTCACCTCTGTACTGATGGTCAGCCGCGTTCCGACGCCTTCCATCAAATATATGAAGCTGCAACGTCAGCATCGCGTGCTGGCAGGAGGAGCCTTTGCGATCCTGGCGGGCCTTCTAATCGCCTGGCCCTGGGCGACGCTGACCATCGGCCTGTTGATCTATGTCGCGTCAATACCCTTCGCAATCGTCGCGCACCATCCGCGCTACGCAACGAAGCAGATTTCTTGACGGACTACTTCCTGGGCGCCAATCCGCCCATTAGCCGATTTTGGAACGGGTGCGGCATGCTGGGATTTTGCTGGA
This sequence comes from Rhizomicrobium sp., assembly GCA_035512055.1. Taxonomy (GTDB): domain Bacteria; phylum Pseudomonadota; class Alphaproteobacteria; order Micropepsales; family Micropepsaceae; genus Rhizomicrobium. The sequence goes on along the minus strand of DATKEP010000097.1, from coordinate 47,707 downwards.
AGCTTTGGCCGAAGCTGTTGTAGGTCGGCCCGTTCTGGCTGTTGCCGTTGGCGAGCAGAACCTGGCCATAGCCCCCGCCGCTGCCGCCTTCCTCGCCATAGCCCACGCCACCGCTCCAGCCACCCTGGTCGATGACCAGACCCGCCGGTTCGAGGTTGCGCCGCGTTGCCGGCAGATAGGCGTCGTTAGGGACCATGCGCCAGGGACCATGCCATTCGCGGGGGTGGAACGGCGCAGCGCCCCGGTAGCTGTAACGCGCGCCTTGCGCATAATGCCGCATCAAACGATGCGGCAAGGGACGGTTCTCGGCATGGCGTTGCCTGACCTTGTGGTCATCGGGACAGTTGCATGGACAGGTTTTTTTCGCTGAGCCGGCATTGGCCGGCTGTGCCGTCAGGGCGATGGCGAAAATGACCGCCGCACCCAGACCGGCTATTAAAACAGGTACCCTCATCGCACTCTCCAATGGCCTGGGCGTGTCGCGCGGCGTGCGAAGCGCCTGTATCAATATGGCACGTTTTAATACGCCCCCGCAGCCGAACCGAGGGTTGAATCGGGGATTGGTTAATCGCCCCAAAGCCCCAGCGGCAAGGTTTCCTGCGCAAGCCCCCCTTAAGATTTTCACACATAAACTTGCGCCGTGGCGGGGTTTTAATGTCATCGAACGGCCCGATCTGGGTGAGCGACCTGAACGAAAAGACGGAGCGGGAAACCCGCATTCGCCAGGCCCTGCTGCGCCGTGCAGTCGAGAATCTCAGGTCCAACCGCCCCGTCGTTCCGCTGTTCGGACTGGCGATTTGCGGCATGTTTCCGCAATGGATAAGTGCCGGACACCTGGCTGGCTGGTATTGCCAGATGATGGCGGGCATGGTGCCGCAGCTGCTGGTGCTGGCGCGCTTTCCGCAAACCGCGCTGACCAGCGAAGACACTGAAAAATGGACCAAGCGGCTGGCGGCCGCCAACCTGTTCTTCGTCGCCAACTGGGCCTCTTTTGGCCTGTGGTTCTGGGCCAGCGGCAATTTCAATTCCAATCACATCATGATCCAGCTGCTGCTGGGAGCGTCGTTGGCGGCGCATGCCGCCTCCACCGGGCCCTGCCTCGGCATCTCGCGCCCGGCGTTATTGTTCTACATGGTGGTCATGACGCTGGTGCCGCTGCAGGGAATCTACCTGCCTGCGACCTTCACCCACTCGCTGATCCTGGCGCTGTCGGCGCCGATCTATGTTGCCTTCACGCTTCTAATCGCCCGGCGCAATCGCGACCGTGCGCGCGCCGCCATCCTCTTGGCCCAAGAGCGCGATTCGCTTCTGGCGGAGCTGGTGATGGCCAAGCTGGAATCCGACCGCGGGCGCGAGTTGGCCGAAGCCGCAAGCCTCGCCAAATCACACTTCCTTGCCAATATGAGCCACGAACTGCGCACGCCGCTGAATGCGATCCTGGGCTTTTCGGAAATGATCACGAGCCGGCTGTTCGAAAAGAATCCCGAACGCACGATCGAATATGCCGCGCTGATCAACTCTTCCGGCAAGCATCTGCTCACCCTGATCAACGACATTCTCGACCTGGCCAAGATCGAGGCCGGACGATGGGAACTCAGGGAGAGCGAGGTCAATCTTCACACCTTGGCCCAGGATGCATTGCAACTGGTGAGCTGGCGGGCCAAGGAGAACAATGCCCTGCTGGAAAACGCGATCGATCCCCGGCTGGAACGGGCATTCGCCGACGAACGCGCCATCAAGCAGATCCTCGTCAATCTTCTGTCCAATGCGGTCAAATTCACGCCGGAGGCAGGCCGGATCACGGTCTTTGCCCACCGCATCACCAGCGGAGGCATGGTGTTTGGCGTGAGCGACACCGGCGTCGGTATTTCGGCCGAGGACCAGCGGAAAGTCTTCGACAGTTTCGGCCAGGGCAAGCATGACATCGCCATCGCCGACAAGGGAACGGGTTTGGGCCTGGCAATCGTCAAGGGGCTGGCGGAATCCCATGGCGGCCGCGTCGTGCTGGAAAGCCTGGTTGGCAAAGGCACGACCGTCACCGTGCAACTGCCCGCCTCGCGGGTGGTGCCCGAGCAGCGCGAGGCGCCGGAACTCAACCACTTCGTGGCCTGAAGCGACTCAGGAGACCTTGCGCAGCACCGCCCTGTGCCGGTGCGTCAGGGCATGGATGAAGCCCAGCTTCTCGATTACCCGGGATGAAATCACAAAGGGATAGAGATCCGTCAGCCCCATGCTGCGGTTGAGGCTGTTGGTGGCGAATTCGATCGGAAGCCAGGCTTGCACCAGCGTTTCCATCTCCAGCGCCTTGTAGGGATCGAACTCGATCGACGTGGCCATCGCATCCCGCGCCCTGCGAGGCTTGACCTTCAGGCCAAAGGCGCCCGCCGTTTCGAGCGTGTCGACGATATGCAGGTAATGCGCCCAGGTCTCGGCGAAATCCTCCCACGGATGCACGGCCGCATAGATGCTGACATATTCGTTCTGCCAGCCTGCCGGCGCGCCCTCCGCGTAATGCCTCTTCAATGCCGCGGCATAGTCGGCGCGCTCGTCACCGAACAGCTCGCGGCAGGCCTCCAGCCGTGCCGGATTTTCGTCCACCAGCCGGTCCCAGAAATAATGACCGCTTTCGTGACGGAAATGTCCCAGCAGCGTGCGATAGGGTTCGCCCATCTCGCCGCGTATCTTTTCGCGCGCCGCGTCATCGGCCTCGCGCACGGCCAAGGTGATCAGTCCGTTTTTGTGGCCGGTCATCACCGCCGCCGCATGCGGCTCAGGCCTATCGGCCAGGAAATCGAAAACCAGGCCGCGCTCGGGATCGTCGGCGCGGTTTTCCAGGGGCAGATGCAGGCGCAGCAGGGAATAGAACAGGCGGTGCTTGGCGGTCTCGATCTTGCGCCAGAGCGCGTCGTTGCCTGGGACCGACAGGTCAGGGACCACCCGGTTGTGCCGGCAGGCCGCACAAAATTCTTCGTCACTGTCGGCCGGAAGCATCCAGTTGCACATGCCCGCATCGTAGTTGTGGCAGAATTTGTAGGCCTGACCGGGCGCCGCCACCACCGTCCAGCCGCCGCCCTCGATCGGTTCCAGGGCAGAAATTTCATTCATATCAGTGAGATAGCCCAAAGCCCGGCCGCAGGCCTCGCATAGCACATTCTCGAAATACAGGAGTTGGCCGCAGCCCTGGCAACTGAAAAGCTTCATGGGAATTCCCCCACTTTGGGCTTGGAAACACCGGGCTTTCAAGGACGTTCCGTGAGCATGGGCTGCGGCGTGGCGGCTTGTAGCCGCACCTTCGCACATGCGGCATAGTGAATTTCCAAGGGGACCCCGATATGAGCATCCAGGCCGCTCTCAGACACGTGACCCGGTACCGCTATGACCGGCTGATCACCCTGGGTGCGCAGACCATACGCTTGCGGCCTGCTCCGCATTGCCGCGCAAAGGTCGTGGCCTATGCGCTGACGGTCGAGCCGGAAGATCATTTCCTCAATTGGCAGCAGGATCCCCAATCCAACTGGCTGGCGCGCGTCGTCGTGCCGGAGAAGACCGATCACTTCACGGTCAGTGTCGATCTTACGGTCGACATGGAAGTGATCAATCCCTTCGACTTTTTCCTGGAGCCTGAGGCGGAGCAGTTTCCTTTTGCTTACTCGGCAGAATTGAAATCGGAGCTGGAGCCTTACTTGCGCCCGCTTTCCGGGGGACCTGCCTTCAACCGCTATCTCGCCGGCCTGAGCCGCGAAAAAAAGCAGACTACCTCCTTCATCTTTTACCTCAACGCCAAGCTGACAAGGGACATCGGCTACCTGATCCGCATGGAGCCCGGCATCCAGACGCCGGAGGATACGCTGTGCAAGGCGTCAGGTTCTTGCCGCGATTCCGCCTGGCTCATGGTGCAGCTGTTGCGCCATATGGGGCTGGCCGCACGCTTTACCTCCGGCTACCTGATCCAGCTCAAGCCCGACGTGAAATCGCTGGATGGTCCCTCGGGGCCCGATCAGGATTTCACCGACCTGCATGCCTGGTGCGAAGTCTATCTGCCGGGCGCGGGCTGGGTCGGCCTTGATCCGACATCCGGCCTGTTTGCGGGCGAAGGTCATATTCCCCTGGCCTCCACCGCCAACCCGACACAGGCGGCGCCTATCTCGGGAGCGGTCGAGCCATCCGAAGTCCTGTTCGACTTCGACATGAGCGTGACGCGCATCAAGGAGCCCCACCGCGTCACGAAACCTTATAGCGAAGGTCAGTGGTCCGAGATCGAAAGGCTGGGTGATGCGGTGGACCAAGTGCTGCGCAATCATGATGTGCGCCTGACCATGGGCGGAGAGCCTACATTCGTATCCATTGACGACCGCTCGGGCGCGGAATGGCATACAGCCGCGGTCGGTCCCACAAAACGCGCGCTCGCAGACAGCTTGATCCGCCGGCTGCAGGCGCGCTTTGCCCCAGGCGGACTGCTGCATTACGGCCAGGGCAAATGGTATCCCGGTGAGAGCCTGCCGCGCTGGGCTTTCTCGCTTTACTGGCGCAAGGATGGCGTACCGCTTTGGAAAAATCCCGAACGTATTGCGGCGGAGCACAAGGATCACGCGCCTACCGTTTCCGACGCCCGGAAACTGCTCGACAGCATCGCAGACCATCTGGGACTGGATACGTCCTATATCGTCCCCGCTTATGAAGACGTCTGGCATCATCTGGCGCAGGAGCGCCAGCTTGCCGCCAATGTGAATCCACGCGATTCCAAGCTGGACGATCCCGAAATGCGGGCGCGCATGGCGCGGGTGTTCGAACGGGGCTTGAGCCAGGCGGTCGGTTTCGTCCTGCCGCTGGAAAAGGGCCAGCGCCGCTGGATGAGCGAACATTGGACCACGCGCAGCGGCCATCTGTTCCTGCTGCCCGGCGATTCCGCCATCGGTTTCCGGTTGCCGCTGAATTCTCTGCCCTATGTGCCGCCCGAGGCCCGCAGCTTCGTGCCGCCGCCCGATCCTTTCGCGCCCATGCCGCCGCTTCAGCCGCGCGGCAAAATCGGTCAAGCCAGTACCGATGGCCATGAGGCCGATATCAAAGCGCAGCATCCGCCGTTCCGGCCCATCAACAGCGAAATCACCAAGCTGGTGAACGGGCCATTGGTGCGCACCGCGCTGACCGTGGAACCGCGCGATGGACGGCTTTGCGTCTTCATGCCGCCGGCACAGAATGCCGCCGAATATTTCACCCTGCTTGCGGCGGTGGAGGAATCCGCCGAAGAACTGAATCAGGTCGTGCATATCGAGGGCTATCCGCCGCCCTACGATCATCACATCAATGTGATCAAGGTGACGCCTGATCCCGGCGTGATCGAGGTCAACATCCAGCCCGCCAGAAGCTGGCGCGAGCAGGTGGACATCACCAAGGCGCTTTATGAAGAGGCGCATGCCTGCCGCCTGTCCACCGAGAAATTCCAGCTCGACGGCCGCCACACCGGCACCGGCGGCGGCAATCATATCGTGGTGGGCGCGGCTAATCCGCCCGACAGCCCCTTCCTGCGCCGCCCCGATCTGCTCAAGAGCATCCTGGCCTATTGGCAAAACCATCCGTCATTATCCTACCTGTTCTCGGGCCTGTTCATCGGGCCCACCAGCCAGGCACCGCGCATCGACGAGGCGCGTCACGATTCGCTGTATGAGCTGGAAATCGCCTTCGAGGAAATTCCCTCGCGCAGCGCCGTCAACCTCCAGCCCTGGCTGGTCGACCGGGTGTTCCGCAATCTTCTGGCCGATTCCACGGGCAACACGCACCGCACCGAAATCTGCATCGACAAGCTCTACTCGCCCGACGGGCCCACCGGCCGGCTTGGCCTGGTGGAATTCCGCAATTTCGAAATGCCGCCGCATGCGGAGATGAGCCTGGCGCAATCGCTTCTGCTGCGCGCCCTGATCGCGCGCTTCTGGCGCGAGCCCTATCAAACAGGCCTGGTGCGTTGGGGCACAGGCCTGCATGACCGCTTCATGCTGCCGCATTTCACCTGGGCCGATTTCTCCGACGTGATCGCCGACATGAATGCCCATGGCTTCGGATTCGATCCCGACTGGTTCAAGCCGCACTGGGAATTCCGTTTCCCCAAGATCGGGGCCGTCCAGTATGAGGGCGTCGGCCTGGAACTCCGCAATGCGCTGGAGCCGTGGAACGTAATGGGCGAAGAGGGTGCGCCGGGCGGCACGGTGCGCTTCGTCGATTCATCGGTCGAACGGCTGGAGGTGAAAGCCACCGGCCTGACCCAGGGCCGGCACCGCGTGCTGGTGAATGGCCGCACGGTTCCGCTGCGCGCCACCGGACAGGGCGAAGGCGTGGCAGGCGTGCGGTTCAAGGCCTGGCAGCCGGCACATGGCCTGCATCCCACCATTCCCGCGCATGGACCGCTGGTGCTGGAAATCTGGGATGGCTGGCGCAAGCGCTCGCTGGGCGGCTGCACCTATCACGTCGCCCATCCGGGCGGACGCAATTTCGAAGTGTTCCCCATCAATGCCAATGAGGCCGAAGGCCGGCGGCTGGCCCGCTTCGAGGCTTTCGGCTTCACCGGCGGGGTGTTCGACACCGCGCGGGAGGAATTCAATCCCGATTTCCCCTATACTTTGGACTTGAGACGGGGAGCCTGACAGCACGTGTCGGAAGTCGCCGAACCACCAAGCGCAATCGTGTCCGCCCGCTTCGACGAACTGCGCGATGTGACCGGCGAGATCAGGCCGCACTGGCGCGCCTTTGCGCGAACCTTGACGTCGCTTTCGCCAGGAGAATTCGAGCGCCGCCAGGCATCGGCGCGCGCCACCGTCCAGGACAATGGCGTCACCTATAACGTCTATGACGACCGTGGCGGCCAGGCGCGGCCCTGGCAGCTCGACGTCGTGCCCTTCATCCTGTCTTCGGGCGACTGGACCGAAATCGAAGCCGCGGTGATCCAGCGCGCGATGCTGACGGACATGATCCTGCGCGATGTTTATGGTCCGCAAGCGCTGATCCGCGACGGCGTGCTGCCACCGCATCTGGTCACCGGCCATCCGCAATTCCTGCGCCCCCTGTGCGGCGCGCGCCCCGCCCTTGACGTGCATGTGCATCTTTATTCCGCCGACCTGGCGCGCGGCGCCGATGGCAGCTGGAAGGTAATGGCCTCAAGGGCCGACGCGCCCGGCGGCCTGGGCTATGCGCTGGAGAATCGGCTGGTCGTCGCCCAGACTTTTCCCGAAAGCTTCGGCGACATGCGGGTTGCGCGGCTCGCTGCCTTCTTCAACGCCTATCGCGAAAGCATACTGGGCCTGGGCGCGTCGCGCCGCGACCGTGCCGTGCTGCTGACGCCGGGGCCTTATAACGAATCCTATTTCGAGCATGTCTACATGGCCCATTATCTGGGCCTGACGCTGGTGCAGGGCGACGACCTGGCGGTGCGTGACGGCGGTGTGTTCCTGAAGACGCTGACCGGGCTCGAACGCGTCTCCGCCATCTTCCGCCGCGTCGATTCCGATTTTTGCGATCCGCTGGAATTCCGCAGCGACAGCGCGCTGGGCGTACCGGGGCTGGTGGAAGCAGTGCGCGCCGGCAGCGTCGTGCTCGCCAATGCGCTGGGCGGCGGCGTGGTCGAATCCCCCGCCGTGGATGCCTATCTGCCCAATATCTGCCGCGCGCTTCTGGGCGAAGAGCTCAGGATTCCGGATATCTCCACCATCTGGTGCGGCACCGAATGGGGCCGCAAGGAAGCCTTGGCGCGCATGAACCATTCAATCCTGCGCGATGCTTTCGATGCCCGCCCGCTTTTCTCGCGCCGGTCCACCGCGCGGCTGGGCGCCGACCTGGGCACGGAGGAACGCGAACGCCTGGTTGCGCGCCTCAACCATCGAGGCGAAACCATGGTACTGCAGGAAATTTCACCCCTGGGCTTGGCGCCGGTGTTCGAGAAAGGCCAGTTCGGCGCCAAGCCCATCTCCTTGCGCGTCTTTGCCGCCTGGACGCCCAATGGCTGGATGGTGATGCCGGGTGGATTGACGCGCGTTGCCGCCAACGATACCGCGCGCGCGCTGTCGATGCAGTCGGGCGCGTCCAGCAAGGACGCCTGGGTGCTTTCCGACATGCCGGTGGACAGTTTCAGCCTGCTGGTCAATGGCGGACGCACCCTGGAGATCAAGCGCCATGGCGAATCCGCGCCCAGCCGCGCCATGGACAATCTGTTCTGGCTGGGCCGCTATGCCGAACGCACCGAAAGCTTCGTGCGCATCCTGCGTTCTGTAACCTCGCGCGTCAGCGATGAGCCTGCTGCCGCACTGGAAGTGGCACGCAAGCTGCTCATTCCATACAGCCATGCCAGTGACTCGCCGATCGAGGAAATCGCCGATGAACAGGAATTGGCCGAGGAGCTCAAGCTTCTGATCTACAGTCCGCGCCACAGTCGCGGGCTGCAAAAGCTTCTGTCGCGGGTCGAGCAGGCCGCCTGGTCCGTGCGCGACCGGCTGTCTTTGGACACCTGGCGCACCATCCATGCCATGACCGGCCAGATGCTGCCGCCCGCCAACATTCCTTTCGAGGCTGCCGGCGCGCGCTTTTATCTCGACGCCTTGGTGCGGCGCACGGCCGCCTTGTCGGGCCTGTCGGCGGAAAACATGACACGCGGCCCCAACTGGCTGTTCATGGAGCTGGGCCGGCGGGTGGAGCGCGCCCAGCATCTCGCCTGGCTGGTACGCCAGACCGTGGCCCAGGCCGATGCGCGCGAGACCGAGCATATGCGCATCCTGCTGGAAATCGCCGACAGCGCCATGACCTATCGCTCGCGCTATCTCAATGTCTTCCAGCTCGTGCCTTTCGTGGACCTGCTGCTTCTCGACGAAAGCAATCCCCGCTCCTGCACCTTCCAGATCGCCACCATCGAGAGCCATTTGCGCGAGCTGCCGCGCATCACACTGGCCCAGCTGAATGACGTGCCCGGCACCATCGCCCATGAGATGCGCCGCGCCACCGCCAACGCCCATCCGGCACGACTGGCTTTCTGCGAGAGCGGCATACGGCCCGGCCTGATCGAACTGACCGACACCATCACCTCCAGCGCGTCGGAACTGTCCGACGCCATCGCCGGTGCCTATTTCCAGCACGCCAGCCGCAGCCGCACCGGCAGCGGTCCCGTGGTGGATGGCTGACATGGAATATTTCGTCCGCCACCGCACCACCTACCGCTACCTGCAGGACGTCACCCATTCCTGGCATCTGGCGCATCTGAACCTGCGCGGCACGCCGACCCAGACGGTTCACAGTGGCGGCATCACCTTGTCACTGGAAACCGCGAGCCGCGTGGCGCGGGAGGATTATTTCCAGAATCCCTGCGAATGGTTTTCCATCGACCAGCCGCATAATCATCTGGAGGTGCTGTCCGAGAGCCGTGTCATGGTGGAACCCGCGCCCGAGCGCATTTCCCGCGACAGCCTGCCCTGGGAACAGGTGCGGGCGCTGCTGGAAAATCCGCAAGACGACGAGGCCCGCTATGCCGTGCAGTTCCAGTTCGATTCCCCGTTGACCAAATTCCGCAGTGACATCGCCGCCTATGGCGGCGCGAGTTTCCCGCCGCACCGCCCCTTGCTTGCGGGCGCCATCGAGCTGATGAACCGCATCCACAAGGATTTTCGCTACGACACCACCGTGACCGATGTGACCACGCCGGTGGACCGGGTGTTCGAGATGCGCGCCGGCGTGTGTCAGGACCTGGCTCATGTCGGCATCGCGGCGATGCGCGCAGTCGGCCTGCCGGCCCGCTATGTGTCAGGTTATCTGTTGACCGAGCCGCCGCCGGGGCGCCCGCGCCTGTTGGGGGCCGATGCCAGCCATGCCTGGTTCAGCGTGTGGGCGCCGCCCTTCGGATGGGTGGACCTGGACCCCACCAACAACCTGATCGTCAGCGAAACCCATGTCACGGCATCCTGGGGCCGCGACTATAGCGACGTCGCGCCGGTGGCCGGCATCATCCTGGGCGGCCATGACCATGTGGTGGAGGTTGGCGTGGACGTGATCCCGGTCGACGCCGCCCATCCCGAACTGCCCCACATTGCTCCAGAAATCCCGCCGCGATAGGGATTGGACATGAACGTCCTTCTCATCCTCGCCCTTGCGGCCGGGGCCAGTGCCGCCACCATGACCGGCGGCCTGTTTGCCCTGAAACTCAAATCGCTATTGCCCATCGCTGTGGGCTTTTCCGCAGGCGCGGTGATCGGCGTCGCCTTTTTCGACCTGGCGCCGGAAGCGCTCGAGGCTGGTCAGGGGATATATGACGCCCGCACCCTACTGACGATCGCGGCAGGCGGCTTCTTTCTCTACACCGTGCTCGACCGCATGCTGGCGCGGCATGATTGCGAGGGCATGGCGGGACCGGCGCGCGGCATGATGGGCGCTGCCAGTTTCTCCGCCCATAGCGTGCTGGATGGATTTGCCATGGGCGTGGCTTTTCATGCCAGCCGCGAGATCGGCCTGGCTGTGGCGGCAGCGGTGCTGTCGCACGATTTCGCCGACGGCCTCAACACCGTAACGGTGGTGACAAAGAATGGTGGCTCGCGAGCCTTTGCCTTGCGCTGGCTGGCGGTGGATGCGGTGGCGCCGCTGTTGGGCGCATCCTTGAGCCTGCTGGTCGCGCCGGGCGCCAATGTGCTGGCTTTTTTGCTGGCCCTGTTCTGCGGTTTTTTCCTGCATATCGGCGCCAGCGGCCTCTTGCCGGAAAGCCATCGCGCATTTCCGCGCCCGACCACGACGCTGGCGACGCTGACGGGCGCGGCATTTCTTTATGCGGTGACAGCGCTGGTGCGTTGATCTATTCGCCGATATCCTCCGGACTTTGTTGCTACATAATCTGTGTCAACAGCGGCTTTCCAGCGAACTTCGCATCCAGATTGTCGAGCACCAGCTGGCTCATGGCGCGGCGGGTCTCCAGCGTGCCGCTGCCGACATGCGGCTCCAGCACCACATTGTCCATGCCGAACAGCATTTCGGGCACTTGCGGCTCGTTGATGAACACGTCCAGTCCCGCGCCACCCAGCTTGCCGGATGTCAGCGCCGTCACCAGTGCGTCTTCATCCACCACCGCGCCGCGCGCGACATTCACCAGGATGCCATTCGGGCCCAGCGCCTCAATCACATCCTTGCTGACGATTTTTTGAGTCTGCGGCGTGGAGGGGATGATCACGATCAGGAAGTCACTGTTCTTCGCCAAATCCACCAGGCTTGCATAATATTGGTAGTTCACGTCGGCTACGGGCTTACGGCTATGATAGGCGATCTTGTTGTTCATCGCCTCGGCCCGCCTGCCGATCTCCTTGCCGATGCGGCCCATGCCCAGGATGCCGACCCGCTTGCCGCTGGCGCGCTGCGGCGCCAGGGGATATTCGCCCTCCTTGGGCCAACGGCCGGCACGCACATAGCGGTCCGTCACGACAAGCCGCCGCGCCGTCATGATCATCAGTCCGATGGCAAGGTCGGCGACGTCATCATTGAGCACTTCGGGCGTATTGGTGACGGGAATGCCCTTGGAGCGGGCATATTCGACGGGGATGCCGTCATAACCCACACTGGCCGAGGCGATGATCTCGAGCTTGGGCATGCGGTCGATCATTTCCGGCGGCGGGCCGGAATGGCCGTTGGTGACGCAGCCGCGCAAGACGCCGGCCACCTTGTCGAAATCGGCCTTGCCATGCAGCCGATAGCGCGCCGCCAATTCCTTCTGGACTTCGGGCCGAAGCGGCACAAGTTGCAATATGTCGATCATCAGGGAGATTCCGCCATCTCTTTCATGGCATCCAGCGCCTCATTGAAACGCTTTGTGCGCTGGGCCCGGTTCTCCGCCTTGGCCTGGTCGGTGCCAAGCGGCGCCTGGTCATAGAACAGAGTGTAGATGATCTTGGTTTTCCGGCCGCGGTCCAGCGGTTCGACCGCCAGCGTGCCATGATAGAGAATTGTCGTGGATGGCTGGGTGTAGGTGTAGGAGTAAGGCGTGGACGCCACGATGATCTCGTTGTTGTTGCCGTTGAGCAGGCGGTTCGACCCAACACTGACGCCGTTGCCGGCGGTGATCACGCAAGTGACCTTCAGCCACTGCGCGATGCTGCAATAAGGACCGATCTTGGCCCAGGTCTGGTCCGGCGTGCGATCAACGATCTTTTCCAGAAGGATGGTGGTGTATTCGGCCGCCTGAGCCGGGCCGGCCGCCAGCATCGCCATGGCGATTGCTGCGCTTGCGAAAAACCCTTTTTTCATCGCTTCTCCCTTCACTTTGCGCGCCTCTTGATCCCTGATAAAACGCTTGCGCCCAGCGCGCAACACGTCATAAGCGCGCGTCCAAGGACGTCATGTTTCGCATCATCGTTCCGGCGCTGGTTTTTCTCATGGCCGGCAACGCCTCTGCCAAAGACCTCAACATCCTCACAGGCGCAGGCATGTCCATGCCGGTCAAGGCCATGGCGGCCGAGTTTGGCGCGCGAACGGGCGATCATATAACGGTGGTCAGCGACACGGCGGGCGGCGTGCAAAAGCGCATGGAGCAGGGCGAGAAATTCGACCTGGTGATCGGCACGCAGGCCGTGATGGATGCGCTGACCAAGGAGGGCAAGGTCGCCGGCACGCATTCCGACCTGGCGCAGATGGTGGCGGGCATTGGCGCCAAAAAGGGCACGTCCCGGCCATCCATCGGCGACGGAGCGGCAGTCAAAGCCACTTTGCTGTCGGCCAGGAATATTTCCTATGTGGACCCTGCCATGGGTGGCATCACGGGCGTCTTCTTCCTGCAGCAGGCCGACAAGCTCGGCATCGGGCAGGAAGTGCGCGCCAAGGCGGTGCTCGAGCCCAATGGCAGCGGCGTGGCTGAGGCCGTGGCCGGCGGCAAGGCCCAATATGGCGTCACCTTGATCAGCGAGATGCTGCCCAACAAGGATGTGACAGTCTGGCCGCTGCCGGACGATCTGCAGATGACCACCATCTATGCCGCCGCTCTTTCGACCAATGCCGAAAACGCAATGGACGCCCGCGCGCTGCTGGACGACCTTCGCGGTCCCAATGGCCGTGACGCAAGCCTCAAGGCCGGCCTCAAGCCGGTCGGGAATTAATTGGGAAATTAATCAGGGAGACATTCATGGATCGCCGCAAATTCTTTTCCGTCACGGGTGCGGGTGCCGCCGCTGCCGCCGCCGGTGGCGTTTCGGGCGCCGCCGACGCGCCCAAGCGCAAGGCCGCCGCTGCGGGCGGGCCTTGCGCCAGCGCGGGCCTGCCGCCGCTGAAGGCGCGCCTTGGCCATCAGTTCGGCACGCTGAGCGACCGTACCGCCGCCTGGGTGTCGCGCTATGGCGTGGACGCCATCTGCACCAGCCCTGCCGTGGGTGATCCGAACCGTCTCTATCCCACCGTGGAAGAGATGAACAAAATGCTGGACATCGCCAACAAGTGGAAGGTGAAGGTCGAGCTGGTGGACAGCGTGCTGCTCACCTCATCCCTTATCGACAAGGAGAAGAACCCCGGCATTATGCTGGCGCAAGATCCGGAACGTCAGCGCGAGATCGAGGCATTCCAGAATCACATCCGCACCTGCGCCCAGACCGGCATCCGCACCCTGAAATACAATATGTCCATCCTGGGTGTGGTGCGGCTGGACGAAGTGCCGGGCCGCGGCGACACCGTTTACAACCGCTGGAACTTTGAAGAGGCCGCGGCCAAGAACCCGCCGCTCACCCGCGCCGGTGTGGTCAATGCCGACGCCTTCTGGGAGCGAATCGATTACTTCCTCTCCCATGTCGTGCCCGTGGCCAACGAGCACAAGGTTCGCATCGCCTGCCATCCCCAGGACCCCGGCATGCCACCGCAAGGCTATCGCGGCATCACCAATGTGCTAGGCACCATCGACGGCCTCAAGCGCTTTGTCGGCATGCATGAAAGCCCCTATCACGGGCTGAATTTCTGCCAGGGCACGGTGTCGGAAGACCTGTTCCACCCCAATGACGAGCTGCCCGACGTGATCCGCTGGTTCGGCAGCCGCAAGAAGATCTTCAATGTCCACTTCCGCAACATCCGCGGCGGCCGCAACAACTTCGTCGCCGAGATGTTCCCCGACGAAGGCGATGTGGATTTCGTCAAGATCCTGAAAGTCTATCGCGAGGTGGGCTACGAAGACCTGCTGATGCCCGACCATGCGCCCAAGGTGGTGGGCGAGGATGCGCAGTGGGGCAGCAACGAGAACTTCGCCTTCGAGTTTGGCTATATTCGCGGGTTGATCCAGTCCGAAAAGCACCTCGTCTGAGTGGATTGCGTTTCCGGTGTAAATTGCAAGCAGCGCCGCCCAAAAGGCGGCGCTCTTTTTTTACCTCGGTGCAAAAGCAGGCGCGATGCCGTTCATCTAGATGAACCTCAGATGAACGGGCGGAAACTTCGCCACATTCATGAACCCCAGATGAACAATCCTGCAAATCTGGAGTGCGATTTGGCACAGATAAAATCGGCATTTTATGCATCGCAACGATTTGGCGCGCGAGTGTAAGAACTCGTTTGCTTCTTTCAGTTGTTATGGAGGTGAAAACAATTTTCGACTCGCAACTGTCAAGAATTGGGTGCAATGTAATCGTGAAGTGCGCGGCAATGGGGCTGAACACTTCCGCAAACAGAGAATCGCAATGTCGTGGATGGCGAAGGCCGCGCTGGCCGCCGCACTGCTGAACTGCGGCTTATTGATTGCTTCAGCGGACGAGAATTCCACCACCGGTCAATGGCTCAAGGACGGGGAGTGTGCGCTCTACAGCGCCGGCGCGAATTCCGGCGACAGCGTGCGATGGACCGGCGAATGCGTCGATGGCTATGCCGAGGGCCTTGGCACCGCCACCTTCACCCATGACGGCCAGGCGCAGACCTTCACCGCGATCTTCAATCATGGCGTGATCCCGGATGGCCACATCATCACGCGCTGGGGCCAGGGCTGGAGCTATGACGGCGAGACCGTGGGCGGCCGCTTCAACGGCGCGGGCATCCTGACTACCAACACCGCGGACCGTTTCGAAGGCCAGTGGACCAACGGCAAGATGAACGGCTTCGGCATCCTGCGCCGCGCCAATGGCGAGCGTTATGCCGGCGACTGGAAGGACGACAAACCCAATGGCTCGGGCGAATTGCGCCGCCCTGATGGCACGAGGATCGACGGCACATTCGTCGATGGCCAGCTCTCGCCCGCGAAGAGCTCGTCTGATGCGGTCCAGCCCATCAAGGCCGTCGCCCCGCAGGACACGCAGGATGCAGCCAAAAGCTCCAACGCGCCCTTCGGCAGCGTCTCGGGCAAGACCCTGATCGGGGTCGACGGCTCATCCATCGCGCTGACCCTTATCGAAGGCGGCATGGAGTTGCAGGTCGTTCCCGCCGACGGCACCGCCAAGAAGACCACCTTCACCTTCATGACCGACCGGATGGGCACGGTGGTGGAGGACAGCGGCAGCCCCAGTGCCGGCTCCAGCGTCACCGGCTTCTTCCGGTTGACCGGCAAGGGCGTCGAAATCCGCTATTCCGATGGCCGATCCGCCATGCTTTCCGCCAATCCCGATGGCGGCGTGCAGATGGCGCTGGACGGCGATGTGGGCACATCCTGCCGTGCCTGGTATCCGCCGGGCCACGCTTTCAGCGACGCCGAGAAAAAAATTGCGCTGAATGCCTACGCGACCAAACTGGGACTGCCGGTGTCGGCCAATGATACCGGCAATGGCTGTTCGGCTGCGGCTTCGGCCCAGCCAGCGACCATGAAGCCTGCAACGCCCAGCGCCATCGCGCCGTCGGTGGCGCCCGTGCCCAAGGCGCGGCCTGAACGCCATGTGCAGTCCAAGGCGACGCCGCCGGCCCGCGTGGCCAAGGCGTCCTATCACATTGGCGATTACCAGCCCGCCGCCAATGTCAAAGCTGATCTTGAAAGCGTCGCGGTGAAACCGTCGGAGATCCACACGATCGACGGCGGCGCAATCGCGGTGCCATCGATTGGCAGCGGGATGACCATGTCGGCGCCTCCACCCACGGCATCGTCAGCGGACCATAGCGATGCTTCGCATTGCCTGAAGGTCGACAGCGACGGCAGCCATTGGGGCTTCCGCAACTCCTGTGACTTCGCGGTGCAGTTCGCCTATTGCATGGCGGGCGGCAGCGAGAATCTCATCGCCTGCGGCAGTCGCGATACGGTCACCACCAGCGCCACGGGCAGTGTCGCAGCAGGCGGCTTCGGCTCGTTGGTCGCCGACAACAGCCTTCAGGAAAAGGACGCTCCTCACAGCTTCCGCTGGATCGCTTGCGGCGGCGGTGCAGGCGAAGTAGTGGCGCATCTGGATCATTCCGACCCGCCGGCAGGACGTTGCGAACGCGTTCGCGCGGCGGCCAACTAAGGGACTGAGCTTAGCGAGGGACTGACTCTTAAGGGACTGGAACCATGCTGAAAACATCCTCTGCCACAATCGCGTTACTTGGCCTGAGTGTCACTCTGAGCGTCACATTGGCCGATCCGGCACTGGCTGCCGGTTGCGCCAGCCCTGCCGAAGCCGCGGCGCTGAAAACCGCGGTGATGCAGCAGGAGTTGATGGTGGCCGCGCTGCAATGTCACGAGACATCCGCCTACAATCGCTTCGTCATCGCCTATCGCCCCGAGCTCCAGGCATCCGATGCGGCGCTGAAAGCCTTCTTCGTGCGGCGCGGCGGCGAACATGGCGAGGCCGGCTATGACACGTTCAAGACCAAGGCCGCCAACCTGTCGGCACTGGAACAGGCGCGCAACGCCAGCGCCTTCTGCGCCGATGCCCATGTGCTGTTCCAGGCGGCGCTGGCCAATCGCGGCAGCTTGATGAGCTTTGTCGAAAGCCGTGACAGCGCGACCGACATCGGCAACATCTGCGTGGAGTCGCGTCCGGTACCGCTGCCGGTGCGCAGCGCCGACGCCAGGCCGGTGATTGTCGCGCCGGTTCCAGCGGCGGCCGCGGCGGTGAAAATCCCATCCGCGCCGGTCGGGGGCGCGCCGAACGGGGCCGCGCCGGTTGCCGTTGCGGCCGCGCCCGTGAAAGCAGTTCCGTCCGTCAAGGTTGCCGATGTCCATTCCGGGGACGCGGCGGTGGGCGGGGTACCGTCGTACAATGGGCCGGCCATTCCCTATCGCGGCGCCGGGTCGGCTGCGCCGCCGCCGATGGCCCGCAATGTCGAAAGGGACGCAGCGCAAGACCAGGACCAGGAAGATGACGCCCAGCCGGCCTATGCGACAGAAGACGAGGCTCCGCCCCCGCCGCCGCCGCGCACCTATCAGATCCGCAATCGCCCCTATGGCTATGACGGTTACGGCAATTATGCGCCACCGCCGCCGCGTTCTTATGGGCCGCCGCCCGGCTGGCAGCAGGGCTGGAGCAATTACAATTATCCCGCGCCGCCGGCCGGCTATGGCTGGTACCCGCGCAACGGCTATTACAACTGGTAAGCTTTAGGACTTCTGGCAACCTTCGCCCCGCCTCGTGAATTCGTGAGGCGGGGCATTTTCTTATGCCGCTACTCCACCCGCTCCAATTTGCCGATCATCAGGATATAGGCCAACGCCCCGATCACCGCGACGGCCGCGATATAGGTGAGGCCGGGCGCGAAATTTCCGTTCTGGGCCAGATAGCCGATGATCAGCGGCGTGGCGATGCCCGACAGGTTGGAAATAAAATTGAAGGTGCCGCCGGTCAGTCCGATCAGCGGCCTGGGCGCGACATGGGAAATCAGCGACCAGCCGATCGATGCCATGCCGTTGGCGAAGAAGGCCAGCGCCATGAAGGCGATCACCAGCTCCGGTGAGTCCACGAAATTGGCGCCAACGATGCACGATGAAAGAAGCAGGCCGAAAATGATGGGGGCCTTGCGCGCCGTGCCCAGCGAGCGGCCGCTTCTCAGGATGCGGTCTGACAAGAACCCCGAAAGCTGGGTGCCGAAGAAGGCGGCGATGAAGGGCAGCGAGACATAGATGCCCGATTTGAGAATGCTGAGATGCCGGTATTCCACCAGATAGGTGGGAAACCAGGTGAGAAAGAACCATTGGCTCGAAGTGACGGCGAACTGGCCGATATAGACGCCCCAAAGCTTTCTGTACTTGAACACGGTGGCGATGTCGGCCCAACTCAGCTTGCGCTTTTGCTTGTTGGCGTCCGCCGAACCCAGATCCACCAACCCGCCGCCGGTCTCGATCAATTCGATTTCCGCCGCATTGGCGTTTTTGGACTCGCGCGGTGTGCGATAGAGCAGCAGCCACACCAGGCCCCACAGCGCCCCGCCGATACCGGTGGTGAAAAAGACGCTGCGCCAGCCATGATTGGCGACCAGCCACACCAGCAGCGGCTGGAGAAAGGCCAGTCCGATGAACTGGCCCGAAATGTAGAAGCCGATGGCGCCGCCGCGCTCGCGGTCGGGAAACCAGCTGGTCACCACCTGGTTGTTGATCATGTAGGATGGCGATTCCAACCCTCCGATCATCAGCCGGATCAGGAAAAGTCCAATGAAGCTGCCGACGATGCCAAGGCAGGCCGTTGCCAGCGACCACAGGATCAGGATGCCGGGATAGAAATAACGGGGCCTGATTCGGTCCACCAGCCAGCCGCCCGGCATCTGGCCGAAGGCATAGGTCCAGCCGAAAGCCGAAAGGATCCAGCCCATCTGCACCGTATCGAATCCCAATTCCTTGCGCATGGCGGGCGCGGTGATGGAGATGTTGCTGCGGTCGAGATAGGTGATGACTACGCAGACGAAGATCATCAGCATGACCCGGTAGCGCACGCGGGTCGGCTGTTCGCTTATTGTCATCTCACCACTCCGCAAAGGAGCCGTCGCCATGCCGCCAGACCGGGGGCCGCCAGCGATGTCCGGTTGCGGCGCCGCGCCTGACAGCGTCCTCGTTCACCGTCACGCCAAGCCCCGGCCCTTGCGGGATCGCCACATGCCCGTCGGCATAGGCGAACACCGAAGCGTCGCCAACATAGTCGAGAAGATCGTTGGCCTTGTTGTAATGGATGCGCAGGCTCTGTTCCTGGATCACGGCATTGTGGCAGACGGCGTCAAGTTGCAGGCATGCCGCCAGCGCGATCGGTCCCAGCGGACAATGCGGAGCCAGCGCCACGTCGTAACTTTCCGCCATCGCCGCGATCTTCCGGGTCTCGGTGATGCCGCCCGCATGCGATGGATCGGGTTGGATGATGTCCACCAGGCCATCGCTCAATATTTTCTTGAAATCCCAGCGCGAATAAAGCCGCTCGCCCAGCGCGATGGGTGCGGCGGTATGGCTGGCGATTTCCTTCAGCGCCTCGGCATGCTCGCTTAAGACCGGCTCTTCAATGAACATCAGGTGGAATCGGTCGAGCTCTTTCGCCAGCTGCTTGGCCATTGGTCGATGCACCCGGCCGTGGAAATCCACGGCGATGCCGAAATCCGGACTCATGGCGTCACGAAGCGCGCCCACGCGCGCGATCACTGCGTCCAGCTTGGCGTGACTATCGAGATAGGAAAGCTCTTCCGTGGCCAACATCTTGATGGCGGAAAAACCCCGTGATTGCGCTTCCTTCGCGCCTTCGACCAATTTTTCCGGCCGGTCGCCGCCGATCCAGCTATAGACCCGCATCTTCTGGCGCACGGGCCCGCCAAGCAGCACATGGACCGGCTTGCCCAGTGCCTTGCCTTTGATGTCCCACAGCGCCTGGTCGATGCCGGCAAGCGCGCTCATGTGGATCGCGCCGCCCCGGTAGAAACCTCCACGATAGAGCACCGTCCAATGGTCTTCGATCGGCGATGGGTCCTTGCCGACCAGATAATCCGCCAGCTCGGCGACACAGGCCGCAACTGTCTCGGCGCGGCCTTCCACCACCGGCTCGCCCCAGCCGGTAATGCCTTCATCGGTTTCGATCTTGAGGAACAGCCAGCGCGGCGGGACCACGAAAGTGGCGAGCTTTGTGATCTTCATATCCGCCTGTTTCCGCCCTTGCGCGCTTTGCGCCAACACTGACGGGCTTCAGGCCCATAAGCAAGTTGTCGCAGCGGCAAGCCGCGCAGGCTGAAAACCGGTTGCGGCGCACTATATCGGTGGTCATGACCGAGACCCGGATCAGCCTGAAAACCGCGGCGGCCCGCGCGCTTTTGAGCCGCTGCCCCTGTTGCGGCAAGGGCAGATTGATGAAGAGCTATCTCAAGCAGGTCGAGAATTGCTCTGTCTGCGGAGAAAGCTTCGGCCAGATCCGCGCCGATGACGCCGCCCCCTGGCTGACCATCATCCTGGTCGGGCATATCTTCTTGCCCTTTGCCTTCCTGGTGAATGTCGACTGGATGCCACTTTGGGCAGCCATGGGAATGTGGGCCGCCTGCTTCACCGGCATTGCGCTTGCGATACTGCCGCGCGCTAAGGCGCTGTTCATTGCGGTGCTGTGGCAGACGCGCGCGCCCGGTTATCAGCCCGCCAAACTAAGCTGATTATTTCGCCGCGCTGTCCTTGAGATAGCCCGGGCTCAGCGTGCCCTTTTCGCGCGCGACGGGAAGCAGCGTCGGATAGAACTGCACGAAAGTCGTATCCGCTGCCCCGTGATCCTGGTGACAGGAATAACAGTTGGCAGTTTGCGGCATGAGCCGGCCTGCGGCCTTGCCATCGGACGAGACAAAGAAGGCCCAGCTGCCGGGATAGCGCGCGTCCTTCACATGGATTTCCAGGTTCATCACGCCGGTCTGGAAGCGCCCGCTCTTGCTGAGCGTGCCGGCTGACTCGGCGTTGCGGTTCTCCTTCACCAGGACAGTCCGGTCGGGCCAGCTTCCGGCCTTGAGGAACGCCTTGTAAGCGTCGGGATTGACGAAAACATTGTCCAGCATATGCATCTGGTTCGGCCCAGGTTCGGCCGCGCTGCTGTAATTCAGGTCAAGGCTTGACGTGAGAAATACCCAGTCCCGGTAGTCGGGCGGCACGGCCATCGTGTCGGTGGCGGTGCTCTGCGCCACGGCCCATGTGCCGCCGGTGACCAAAAAGAGGGCGACCAGAAACAGCGCGCCGATAATCTTGCCGGAATGCCTCATGGAACGCCCGATCCCAAAGGAAGTCGCGTTCCGATCTAAAGGCTCATTGCTCGCTGGAGCAACCGCTATTGCATGCCCCCAGGCATGCGCAGGCGTAATCCCGGGCTTTTGAACCCAGGAACTGGTTCAGCGCGTCCTTGAGCAGTTGCTGGCGCGTGACATTGGCTTTGACCGCCAGAATGCCGAGCCGCTCAAAATCGTGCGCCGACATACGTACCGAGCAGGAACGATCCTTGATCGGCGGGGGCGGCGGGGGCGCCGACGACGACGTCCGGATATCGCTGTGCCAGGCGAGCGGTGCGGCCACGGCCTCCTGCGGTGCCCAGGGGCGCGCCTCGCCCTGGCGGGCGAGCAGACTGGCAGTGATGGATGCGAATTTTGCGCTGCTCATTTAATTCCCCAATGCGGTCCCATGGGCGCAGGATCGTTGGCGCGGCGCCCGAACGCGCGCCGCTCGATCAGGCGCGGCGGCTGGACAAGAACGCGCCGTTCAGTTCCGGCGCGCCGTTCCGACCCTTCAAAGACCGCTGGCTCCTGTCCCGGTACCTCGGCAACCAGCGGCTCCAGTACCGGCGGCGACACATCCACCGGATTTTCCAACTCCTGCGACAGAAGCGCGTTGATGGAAAGATGCTCGGGCCGAAAATCCGGCAGAAGTGCCGGATTGCGCACGATCCGTGACAACTTCTGCTGAATGTAGAGCCACAATTCGGTGATTTCCCGGGCGGACTGGGAATTGGGCAGGACTTCGCCCACGGTGCGCCCGTCGATCATGCTGGCGGCAAAATCCACCCGGTGATGGATGGTGACCGGCGCCACCGTGCCATGCTGGGAAAGGGCTACCGCGCTCTCGCTGGTGATGCGGGCGCGCGCGGTCGCGCCATTGATGACGAAGATGACCGGCTTGCCATGGCGTTCGGCAATGTCCACGGTCGCGCCCACCGCGCGCAGATCGTGCGGGCTGGGGCGCGTAGGCACCAGCACCAGATCGGCATGGGCCACGACACTGGAAATGGACTGGGTTATGGCAGGCGGGGTGTCGATCACCGCGATGCGGGTGCCCATGCGGTCAAGTTCGGCCAGGACATTTTCCAGGTCCGGCAGGCCGGCTCTGACGAAATGCGGCGCCGCCGCCCGGCGGGTATTCCACCAATGGGCCAGCGAGCCCTGCGGATCGGTGTCGATCAAGGCGATGTCGCCCGCGCCCTGGCGTACGGCCTCGACCGCGAGATGCCCGGACAGAGTGGTCTTGCCGGAGCCCCCCTTTTGAGAGGCTGCAACGATGGTGTACATGGCCCAAGCCCTGGCAAACGATACGGGCCAAGTGTCGCCGGGGGGCTGTTGCACCCCTGTGAAAGGGAGCCGCGCAATTTATCTCTAATAAGATACGTATTTCGCGTCCCGCCCCCGAAAAGCCGCAAGATCGCCTTGGATGGGGGCTGGTCTGACTTTATAAACGCCCCTGCCTTTGGGATCAGGGAGTGCCTGATGAAACAGTTGATTGCCGGTTTCGCCACCCTTGGCCTGGTGCTGGGCCTGTCCGCGGCGGCGCTCAAAGCCCAGACGGCCAAGCATAATGTCTGGGACGGGGTCTATACCGCCGAACAGGCCGCACAGGGCAAGGCGCTGTTCGCCGACAAATGCGCCACCTGCCATGGCGCGGACCTGAACGGCGCGGAGATGGCCCCGCCGCTAGTGGGACCGACGTTTCTCGGCGATTGGGTCGGTCAATCGGCGGACGATCTGTTCACCCGCATCCACACTACCATGCCCGCCAACGACCCCGGCAGCCTGAGCAACGCGCAAGTCACCCAGGTGCTGGCTTACATTCTTTCCGCGAACCAATTCCCCGCTGGCTCCACGGCCTTGCCCAGTGACGATGCGGGCCTTACCCCGATCGCCATCACGGCGGACAAGCCCGCGAAATAGGCACCCCGCGACCTGCCTGCATCCTGGGCGCTGGTTTGGCCTTACTTGGTAAAGCCTAGGGAAACCGGAAAAGTTTGCCTCTTCGGAGCAAATCCCTTGAGGGCACTGCTGCGCTCCCCCTGCTCCGGCATGAAGGTTTCTGCTAGGATTCGCCTATTGCAACTCCAAGCCGGGGCTTGAGCGTCCATCACGAGGAAAGGAGTTTGGCATGAAGGAATCGCTTCACCATAGACACCTTGTTCCTGCAGCAATCCTGTTTGCGTCTATCGCAATGGCGAGCGGGCCGGCGGCCGCCCAGCAGGCGCAATCGCCGTCAGCGCCGCCGAAATGGAATCCGAAACTGGAATCGGTGATCGTCTCGGCGATGCACGCCAAGAACTACCGCGTGATTCTGTCGAACACCCATCTCGGCCAAGCCTTTGTCGTCACCGCGTCGATGGAAGTTCCTTATAACGATCTCCATCTTGCCCGGGACGCGGATGCGGCCGAGTTTGGCAGGCGCATTCACGTCGCAGCCCATCTCGTTTGCGAGGAACTCGACCGCAAATATCCGCCCGCGCTTTATCCGATTCTGGAAGGCGAAGATTGCGAGCACAATGCGGCGTTGGACGGCATGGACCGCGCAAATCAGGTCATCGCGGCCGCCAAAAGCTAGGCCCACGCAGGGCCAAGCGCGAGTCGCTGCATGAGGGTGAGGCAAGCGTGAAGTTCGCTGCGGTGTTGAGTGTGGGGGGGATTGCGTCGGCGTTTTTGCTAACGGGATGCCAGCATCCAATGACGCTGGAAGAGGCACGGGCGGCTTGCACCCAGCAAGGCGGTTTTCTGGTAGTGATCTACACGCAGCAAATAACGATGGCGGGGGTTGGCCCGCAGGTCGCGAGCCCTGGAAACTGTGTCTCGTCCAAAGACTTCAACGCGGCGCCGCCCGCGTCCACTTCGTCGGCCTCTCCTGTTCCGGCCGCTCCCGGTTCGCCGGCGCCTGCGTCCAACACGCCGCCAGCGGCGGCGAATTGATCGCTCTGCTGCATCGTTGCGTTTATCGGAGCAAAGATTTAGTGCCTTGTCTGATTGAGGCGATCGATCGGGCGGTGGGCCGCTGAGATCAAATGATCACTATCAATCGGTTTTGCCAGGAACGCGACTGCGCCTGCCGCTTCTGTCCGCGCGCGCAGCTGCGCATCGTCATGACCAGTCATAAAAATGATGGGCATGCTGATTTTGTACTGGCGCAATACTGTCAGGAGTTCAGGTCCAGAAACCCGTTGTGAATTGGCCAAATGTGGAGGTAAGACGCAAAAAAGCCCGGATCGCATCCGGGCTTTTTCGTTTTCCTGTTTGGTCGGCGCGTTACCGAAGCAAGCGAGGTCTAGTAGTCCATTCCGCCGCCGCCGGGCATCGCTGGGGACGCATCTTTCTTAGGTTGGTCTGCTACCATCGCTTCAGTCGTAATGAGCAAGGCCGCAATCGACGCCGCGTTCTGAAGTGCGGTACGCACTACCTTGGTTGGATCCACGATCCCTGATTCTACCAGATCGACATATGCTTCTGCTTGAGCGTCAAACCCGAAGGTATTGGATTTCTGCTCAAGAAGCTTTCCAATCACTATCGAGGCTTCCCCGCCGGCATTTTCTACGATCTGACGAATTGGGGACTGGATCGCGCGGCGCACGATTGCAATGCCCTGGGTCTGGTCGTCGTTGTCGCCAGTCAGGTCCTTCAGCGCCTTGGTCGCATATAGAAGCGCCGCTCCGCCGCCCGGCACGATGCCTTCCTCGATAGCGGCCTTGGTAGCGTTCAGCGCGTCATCAACATGGTCCTTCCTGTCCTTGACTTCAATTTCCGTGGCTCCGCCGACACGGATTACCGCAACGCCGCCGGCCAGCTTGGCCTGACGCTCCTGCAGCTTCTCCTTATCATAATCGCTGGTGGTCTCCTCGATCTGGACCTTGATCTGGGCGACGCGGGCCTGGATGTCGTTCTTCTTGCCGGCGCCGTCGATGATCGTGGTGTTGTCCTTGTCGACCTTGACGGTCTTGGCCTTGCCCAGCATCTCGAGCTTGACGTTCTCGAGCTTGATGCCCAGATCCTCGCTGATGACCTGACCGCCCGTGACGACCGCAATGTCTTCCAGCATGGCCTTGCGGCGATCACCGAAGCCCGGCGCCTTGACGGCGGCGACCTTCAACCCGCCGCGCAGCTTGTTGACCACAAGGGTGGCCAACGCTTCTCCGTCGATCTCTTCCGCGATAATCAGCAGCGGGCGGCCCGATTGAACAACGGCTTCCAGGATCGGCAGCATGGGCTGGAGCGAGGTAAGCTTTTTCTCATGGATAAGAATATATGGCTCGTCCAGCTCAGCGAGCATCTTGTCGGCATTGGTGATGAAGTAGGGCGAGATGTAACCGCGGTCGAACTGCATGCCTTCGACAACGTCGAGTTCGGTATCTTGGCTTTTGGCCTCCTCGACTGTGATTACGCCCTCGTTGCCGACTTTGGCCATGGCCTTGGCGATCATGTCGCCAACTTCCTTGTCGCCATTCGCTGAGATCATTCCGACCTGGCCGATCTCCTCGTTAGACTTGACCTTCTTGGAGCGCTTCTTGAGGTCGGCGACGACGGCTTCGACCGCCTTTTCAATACCCCGCTTCAAGTCCATCGGATTCATGCCGGCCGCGACCGACTTCAAGCCCTCGCGCACGATGGCGCGGGCCAGCACGGTGGCGGTGGTGGTGCCGTCGCCGGCGATGTCATTGGTCTTGGAGGCGACTTCGCGCACCATCTGTGCGCCCATGTTTTCGAACTTGTCGGCAAGTTCGATTTCCTTGGCCACCGTCACACCGTCCTTGGTGGTGCGAGGAGCCCCGAAGCTCTTGTCGATCACGACATTGCGGCCTTTGGGGCCCAGCGTCACCTGCACGGCGTCGGCAAGGATGTCGATGCCGTGAAGCATCCTCTCACGGGCGTCGGTGCCGAATTTAACGTCTTTGGCTGCCATCTGTTTTCTCCAAATTGCGTTGTTTATTTGTTGCGAAACTAATCAGGCAGCTTTCTTCAGTGCCTTGCGGCCTTCCAGCACGCCGAGGATGTCGCTCTCCTTCATGATCAGGAGCTCTTCGCCATCCAACTTCACTTCGGTGCCCGACCATTTGCCAAACAGCACATGGTCACCGGCCCTGACCGTGGTGGGCACCAGCTTGCCGTTATTGTCCGGAGCGCCGGGGCCGACCGAGATGACTTCGCCCTCCTGGGGCTTCTCCGCGACGGTATCGGGGATGATGATGCCTCCAGCGGTCTTCTGATCTTCCTTGATGCGGCGGACCACAACGCGGTCTCCAAGCGGACGGAATTTCATAGAGATATCTCCTACTGGATTGAATTCATGGGAAAATTCGGCGTTTCAAGCACTCTCGTATCGAGAGTGCTAGGCCAGTGCGGTTGATATAGGCCTGCTTGTGGGCAACAGCAAGGGCGAGGGTCGATCATTGGCGGAGAAGAATGAGGAGAAAGAAGAAAAGATAAGAGAGGAAAGAGCTGAAAGAGTGCCCAAATCGATACCAATGACATCACCGTCAACTGTGAGCGGTAAAGTTCCGCTGATGCCCAACGATCCCGATCAGCAATGCCACATACGCTTTCTGCTCGTCGACCCATTTCCGGCTCGTGCGGTTGGCCGAGGTCTGTCAGGCATCGTAAAATGCGCGAAGAATTTTGGATCGCCGTGCCGCCATGGAACCTGACCCGCTGGACCTGGATAGCATCGCCAAAGTAACCCTGGCGCACTATGACCAGCGAGCTGACGATTTCTGGAAGGGAACGCGAGATCATGATGTTAGCCAGAACATAGATGCGTTAATTCAACACATCCAAGGTACGCCACCGTTCACCATTCTTGATTTTGGCTGCGGACCAGGGCGAGACCTCAAGGCGTTCACCGATCTCGGCCACATCGCGATAGGGTTGGAAGGGTCTGACTGTTTCGCCGCAATGGCTCGCGCACAGGGCTTTGAAATACTGCAGCAGAATTTCCTGAAACTTGATCTGCCAAATCAAAAGTTCGATGGCGTGTTCGCCAACGCATCGTTGTTTCATGTGCCCAGCCAAGAACTGCCGCGAGTATTGAGAGAGCTTCACGCGACGCTCAAATCCAGAGGTGTGCTGTTCAGCTCCAATCCGAGAGGCAATAACGAGGAAGGCTGGAATAAGGGCCGGTATGGCGCATATCACGATTTTGAGACGTGGCACGGCTTCATGATGGACGCAGGATTTGTTGAACTGACCCATTATTATCGACCCGCTGGTTTGCCCTGCGAACAGCAACCGTGGCTGGCAAGCGTATGGCGGAAGACTGACAGCCGAGAAGACGGATGACCGAAATGTCCGACCCGTCAGATCCGCGCATTCACGTTCGGGCCGTCCGCCTTTTTGGTTGGCGAGCCGTTGCAGCCATTGTAGCTGGGTTTACAGTGCTAGCGGCAGTGGCCGCATTCTTGGCCTTGGGCTTTTTGTTCATTGTGCTGCCAACCATGGTCCTCGGTGCGGTCGCCTATTACTTCTTGCCAAAGCCACCCAGCCGCAGCGTGGGAAATTCGAAAGCAGCGGAGCGGACCGGGAGCACAACCATCATCGACGGGACCTATAAGGTTACGAACGATGCTACTGGGGATGCTGGGAACGACCATAACCACGGTCGAGACTAGAGGGCACCATCTCTGTCAAAGCGGCGAAGATTATAGAGCCGATATCTGAAGTAAGCCGCAACGCATTCGGGGGTGCCCGTAAACTTTGAGGCCTGCATTGTTTTCCACTGCTTCCAGCCTGGAAGATGCGCGGAACACTCTAACTCAAAACGATCCAGTTCGTTGGGATCAGACCACGACCGTCGGAACCATCGGATTCTTAATTGCCTTCTTGTTGGCCCAAATGATTCTGGTGTGGTTCCAGGTAAGGCGTTCCCAAGGCTTCGCACACACCGTTACCGGCAGCATCAAAACACGCTATAGTTCGCTCCAAGCCCGGCTCATCCGGGGCATGTCGGAAAATATAAATTTGGGGGACGCCATGGAAATCAGGAAGCGCGATTTTCTGCTGGCTGGCGCCATGTTGGGCGCCACTGCCGTCACCAGCGAGGCCTTGGCGCAAACCGCGCGCAAGCAGCCGTCATCGGTCGACGTGAACTACAAGCCGCACCGGCTAAACAAATGCATCGAGCTATGGCAGGACGGCCAGCCTATTTATTACACCGGCGCCGGCGTCGAGGCCGGCGTGGATCCGTATCAGCAAGGCATAAAGATGGCCAAGACCTGGGCCGATGCCATCAATTATGAAATGGAACATGGGCTGTTCGACCTGAAAGATCTGCGCGAATTCATGCGCGGCCTCAAAGACGGCGGCCCCACGCGCTCCGGGCACGTCATGCCGACGGTATTTGTCACTCCACCGGTGATCGGCCTGGACGAAGCCTATGCCCGCGCCAATACCTGGGTCCTGGAACAGATATTATGCACCGGCGTGATGGGAATACACATCTGCCATGCGCGGAGTGCCAAAGCGATCGAGACCTATGCTCATATGGGCAGCCGTTATCCCTTCCCCGACTGGCCCAACACGACGAAGACCCAGATGCGAGGCTTGCGCGGCAACAGTGCCGATTTCGCGGCGCGCCTGTGGGGCGTGTCGGGGGGCACCTATCAGCATATTGCCGATCTTTGGCCGATGAATCCGCGTGGCGAGCTGATCTTCGGCGTCAAGATCGAAGACATTTATGCCGACAAGGAAGAGGCTCAGACGCTCGCCATTCCCGGCATTGCTTTCGCCGAATGGGGCCCCGGCGATCACAATCTGTCGCTCAATGGCTATAACAGCGTCGAGGACAACGGTGAATCCGGCCATCCCGTGCTGCGTGATGCCACCGGCAAGGTGACAAGCGACGTCTCCGATCTTCCCAATATGGAAGCAGTGCGCCGCCAGGTTTTGGACCTGTGCAAAAAGAATAAAGTGATGTTCCTCAACGCCGCGGAAGCGGAGGAAGGTCACAATAATGTGATCCAGCAGATCAAGGACGGCACCATGATGGTTTCGGCCGGTCGCGAGGGCGAAAAGGTGGCGCAGATGGGGCGTGAATTCACCAAGCGAAAAATGCCCGTCTAATGGCGCGGTCCTCTTGGGGCGCGAGTTCGCCGCGCCGTCGCTTGGCCTGACGGATATTTGTAAGAGGCCGATTGCCGGTGTCTCTGGATGGTTCAGGCCCCAAGATACGAAACCAGAATCATGATGGCCGCCCGGCCGCGCCTTGGCATTCGTTTGGCCCGCGACGCGGGCCAAACGAATGGTGCCGCCTGCAGGACTCGAACCTGCGACCCTCGCATTACGAATGCGATGCTCTACCGACTGAGCTAAGGCGGCTCCCGAGGGAGGCGGGAAACTACTGACCCCGCCCCTGGAGTGCAATCCGGAAATTCGCGCGGCAATCCTGAGCAAAAACCCCTAATTCCCGGTTTCGCCGTAGGAAATCCGCCAGATTTTGCCCTTGTTGGACTCCGCGACATAGAGTGCGCCGTCCGGCCCGACCGCCACGCCGTCCGGTCGGTAGGCCGCGGTCTTAACCTGCTTGTCGCTGGGGTTCGGACCGGCAAAGCCATCGGCAAACACCTCAGGCTTGCCCGCTTTGCCGCCCGAGAAGGGCACAAAAACCACGTCATAACCGGCATGGCCATTCGGCAGGACGCCGCCATCGGCGCCGCCGCCATGCATGGCGAAGAACGCGCCGCCCCGATACTTCTTTGGGAACTGGCTGGCGTCGTAGAAGGCCATATCCAGCACTGCCGGCCGCATCGGCTGAAACGCCGCCACCGGCTTGGCATATTTGGCATCGGTCACGCGCGTCTTGCCGTCGCCGCCATATTCCGGGGCCGTCAGGCGGATCTTCCGTTGCCCATCCCAATAGGTATAGGGCCAGCCCATATCGGTGCCCTTGGTGATGCGGAACACCTCGTCGGGAATGGCGTCATCCTGTTCCGCAGTGACAAGTTCCGGCCAACCCTTGTTGGTGCCGTCGCGCCCGTGCCAGGCGCCATAAAGGCCGTCGCCCGACCGCCAATCCATCGCCGACTGGTTTCGGATGCCGGTGGCAAAATGCTCGCCATCGGCAAGCTTCTGCCCCGGCTTGCCATCGTCGAAGCGCCAGACGCCGCCGCGCGTGTCCAGCAGCGGACATGGCTTCAATCCAACCGGCTTGTCCTTGGGCCCATTGGGATCGGCGCAATTGTTGGTGCCGCCGCCGCCATCGACCGACACATACAGATTGCCCTTGCCGTCAAAGGCGAGCGGATGGTTGGTGGCCGCCAGGCCATCGACAATGGTCTCCGGCGCGCTCGCCGGCACCAGCATGTCATCCAGCGCGATCCGCACCACGCCGGTGCCGGTCGCGGCATAAAGATAATTCTTGTAGACCTTGATGCCCGTGCCTTGGTCGATGCCTGCGATATGGCCGGTCTGCAGCGGCTTGTGATCCGGTCCGAGCCTGAGCGCAACGATACCCACCGAAGGCTGATTGGGCCCGTGACGCGTCGAGACATAGATGTCATTGCCACGCAGCGCCATATGGCGGATGGGACCCAGACCATCGGCCACCACGCTGGCATGAAAGCCGGGCGGCAAGGTCAGGCCATCGGGCTCGGCCGCCAGCGCCGGCGCAGCCGCGAATAGCGCAACAAATGCAACCGAAAGCGTCCTGACCATGGTTTCCCCCGTTTTTTGCGGCCAAACCCTAGACTGCGCCCACGACCGGCGCAATCGCCCAAAATCCCGCGACGCCGATCATCCCTTCCCTCGCGGATGCGCTTTCGAATAGGTCTCCAGCAACTGGCGCGTGTCCATCGCCGTATAGATCTGGGTGGTGGAGAGCGAGGCATGGCCCAGCAATTCCTGCAACGACCTGAGATCGCCGCCGCCTTGCAGGATATGGGTGGCGAAGGAGTGGCGCATCGCATGGGGCGTCGCTTTTTCGGCCAGACCAAGCTGGCCGCGTAGCCGCTGCATCAGGCTTTGGGCCTCGCGTGCGCTCATCGGCAATCCGCGCCGCGACAGAAACAGTGCCGATGACGGCGAACCGGTGAAGGGAATTTTCGCGGCATAGTCGTTCAGCGCTTCGGCAACCAGCGGCAACACCGGCACGCTGCGCTGTTTGCGCCCCTTGCCGATCACGGTCAGCGCCTCACCCAACGGCACGTCACCGCGCTTCAGGCTCAAGGCCTCGGAAATGCGCAGGCCCGCGCCATAAAGCAACGTCAGCAGCGCGGCGTCGCGCGCACCCAGCCATTCCACATTGTGCTCTCCCGCCCGTTCGATGGCGCGCGCGGCATCCTCGACCGAAAGCGGCCGCGGCAAGGACCGGCGCACCCGCGGCGTGCGGATGGAGCGCGCCGCGGCATTTTCCAGCACCCCTTCCTTGGCGAGGAATTTGTAGAAGCTGCGTACCGCGGCCATCGCCCGCTGCACGCCGCCGGGGCCCAGGCCCCCCTGGCGGCGATGAGTGATGAAGGCACGGATATCAGCCGGCGTCAGACGGGCCAGCGCCTTTTCGCTGACCACGCCGCCGATATGGGTGGCCTGGAAGCCGATGAAGCGCGCCACATCATCGCCATAGGCGCGCAAAGTGTGGGGCGAGGCGCGTCGCTCATGCGCCAGCGCCGCCAGCCAGTTCTTGCGAAGTGCGTCCGCGCCTTGCGCTTCCTTTGCCGCCATTATCCCTTGATGGTCACGTTGGCCTTCTTGGCATCGGCGATGAAGGTGGCGAGCCCCTTGTCGGTCAGCGGATGGCTCAACAGCTTCTTGAACACGTCGGTGGGAATGGTGGCGACATCGGCGCCCGAAAGCGCGGCATCGCGGACATGGAAAACGTGGCGCACGGATGCGGCCAGGATCTCGGTCTTGAAATTGTAATTGTCGTAGATGGTGCGGATGTCGCGGATCAGGCCCATGCCGTCTTCGCCGATATCATCGACCCGGCCGATGAAAGGCGAGATGAAGGATGCGCCCGCCTTGGCCGCCATCATCGCTTGCACCGGCGAGAAGCAGAGCGTGACATTGACCATGGTGCCGTCCTTCGCCAGTTTGGCGCAGGCCTTGAGCCCATCCCAGGTCAAGGGCACCTTGACCGCGATGTTCTTGGCGATCTTGGTGAAGACGGCTGCTTCCTTCAGCATGCCTTCATAATCGGTGGCCAGCACTTCGGCACTTACCGCGCCGGGAACCGTGGCGCAGATCTCCTTGAGCGACTCGACATAATCGCGCCCCGTCTTGGCGGCGAGCGAAGGATTGGTGGTGACGCCATCCACCAGCCCGCTGGCGGCATATTCGCGGATTTCCGCCACGTCGGCGGTGTCGAGAAAAATTTTCATGGGACCTGGACCTTAATTGGTTGACCTGGGGATTTGGCGGGGCGAAGTGTAGCCATACTAACCCATGATCAGAGCCCGCTTAAACCCCGGTAGCCAACCCGAAATCGCCCCAAAACCCGTGGTCGGCGTGTTGCTGCCGCTGCCGTTGGCGGGCGCTTATGATTACAAGCTGCCTGCCGGCAATAACGCGCCGCGCGGATCGCTGGTTTCGGCACCCCTGGGCAACCGCGAAGTGCTGGGCGTGGTGTGGGGCGCGGCCGAGGGCACGGTCGGCGACAATCGCTTGAAGGTCGCCGAGCCCTTGGAGGGTGCGCCCGCGCTGCCGCAAAAGCTTTGCGATTTCATCGATTGGGTGGCCGACTATACGTTGAGCCCGCCCGGCGCGATCCTGGCCATGGCGTTGCGCTCGCGCGGCGCGTTCGAGCCGGAAGCCCGCCGCATCGCCTATGTTCGGGGCAGTGTGACGCCGCCACGCATGTCCCAGGCGCGCGCCCGGACGCTTGAGATGGCGAGCGACGGGCTGGCGCGCAGCGTCAGCGGCTTGGCGGAAGATGCCAATGTCACGCCCGCCGTAGTGCGCGGGCTGATCCAGGCAGGCGCGCTGATTCCCACCGAGCTGCCGGAATTTTCGCCCTTTCCGCAACCGGATGCGGAATTTGCGGTCACTGGACTGAATGACGACCAGGCGCTTGCGGCGCGTGCCTTGCGCGATGCGGTTGTTGCCGGAAAGTTCTCCGCCCATCTGCTGGATGGCGTCACCGGTTCCGGCAAGACGGAGGTCTATTTCGAGGCGGCGGCCGAGGCGATCGCACGCGGCAAGCAGGTGCTGATTCTGTTGCCGGAGATCGCGTTGACAGTGCAGTTCCTGGAGCGGTTCGCGGCGCGCTTTGGCGTGCGTCCCGCCGAATGGCACAGCGATCTGTCGCAGAAGGAGCGCCGCCGCACCTATCGCGCGGTGATGAAGGGCGAGGCGCGCGTGGTAGTGGGCGCGCGCTCGTCCCTGTTCCTGCCCTTCCCTGAACTGGGCCTGGTGATTGTCGATGAGGAACATGAGCAAGCCTTCAAGCAGCAGGACGGCGCCATCTATCACGCCCGCGACATGGCGGTGGTGCGCGCCCGCATCGAGGATTGTCCGGTGATACTGGCCAGCGCCACGCCGTCGCTGGAAAGTTTCGTCAATGCCCAGAGCGGACGCTATGCGCATCTGCAACTGACGGCGCGCCACGGCGTGGCCGAACTGCCGCACGTCAAACTGATCGATCTGCGGCGCGAAAAGGAGGCGCCGGACGCTGAACATAGGGCGCAATGGCTTTCACCGCCGCTGCGCGACGCGCTTGAGAAGACATTGGCCGCGGGCGAGCAGGCCATGCTGTTCCTCAATCGCCGCGGCTATGCGCCGCTCACTTTGTGCGAGGCCTGCGGTCACAAATTCACTTGTCCGCATTGCTCGGCCTGGCTGGTGGAGCACAAATACAAAAAGCGGCTGGCCTGTCATCAGTGCGGCTTTGAACTACCCAGGCCGAGCGACTGCCCCGCATGCCACCAGACCGGCACGCTGATCCCATGTGGCCCTGGCGTGGAGCGGGTGGCGGAGGAATTCGCGGCCTTTTTCCCCAAGGCGCGATATTCCATTGCCTCATCCGATATCCTGCATGGTCCCGCCGAAACCCAGGCCGCCATCCGCGCCTTTGCCAAACGCGAGATCGACGTCTTGATCGGCACTCAGATCGTCGCCAAGGGCCATCACTTCCCGCAGCTGACGCTGGTCGGCGTGGTGGATGCAGACCTTGGCGGCAGTGACGGGGACTTGCGCGCGCGCGAACGCACCTTCCAGCTTTTGCACCAGGTGTCAGGCCGGGCCGGGCGCGCCGAGAAGCCGGGGTTCGTGCTTTTGCAGACACGAAATCCCGAAGACGCGGTGATGCAGGCGCTGGTCAAAGGCGACCGCGACGGTTTCTATGCCCAGGAGCGTGGTTTCCGCGAAGCGACGCAGGCGCCACCCTTCGGCCGCCTGGTTGCCCTGGTGATCAGCGGCTATGACGGCGAGCTGGTGCGCGACGTAGCCAGACAATTGGGCCGCGCCGCGCCGGCAGCGCGCGATGTGAAAGTGTGGGGCCCGACGCCGGCTTTCTATGCCTTGCTGCGCGGCCAGACCCGCGAGCGCCTTCTGGTGCAAGCTGCGCGCGGTGTCGATGTGCAGGCTTATCTCAAGGCCTGGTTGTCGCTGGTCAAACCGCCGGGGTCTGTGCGCGTGACCGTGGACGTGGACCCGGTGAGTTTTTTCTAGCTCGGTTGTCATTCCTAAGCACGCACCCCTGCTGTCATGCCCGCGAGCGCGGGAATGACAAATTGAATTTGCGTGTGATTGCGGACACCGGCGCGAGGGATTTTGCGACGTGGGCAGAAGGCCGCGCGGAATGTACCCAGCGTAGGTGAGCACGGCCGACGACCCACGACGCACAAGACCCGCGCCGGTCAGAGTGTCCGAACGTCGGTTAAGTACCCGGTGACCGCAGCAGCAGCCGCCATCGCAGGCGACACCAAATGCGTGCGTCCGCCGCGGCCCTGGCGGCCCTCGAAATTGCGGTTGGAGGTTGACGCACAACGCTCCCCTTCTTTCAGCTTGTCGGCGTTCATCGCCAGGCACATGGAACAGCCCGGATCGCGCCATTCAAAGCCTGCTTCCAGGAACACCTTGTCCAGGCCTTCTTCCTCGGCCTGTTCCTTCACCAGGCCCGAACCCGGCACCACGATGGCATTCACGCCAGCGGCCACTTTTTTGCCCTTGGCCACTTGGGCGGCGGCGCGCAGGTCTTCAATGCGGCCATTGGTGCAGGAGCCGATGAAGACGTGATCCACCTTGATGTCGGTGATCGGCATGTTGGCGGTCAGCCCCATATAGTCCAGCGCGCGCTGGGCGGCCTGGCGCTTATGCTCGTCGGTCATCCGCGCGGGATCGGGCACCTGCGCCGTTATGGGCAGCGCCTGTTCGGGCGATGTACCCCAAGTCACCATCGGAACGATGTCGCGCGCATCCAGCGTCACTTCGGCATCGAACGTGGCGTCCGCATCGGATTGCAGCGTCTTCCAATAGGCAGCCGCGGCTTCCCAGGTGCCAGCCTTGGGCGCGCGGGGCTTGCCTTTCACATAATTGAGCGTGGTGTCATCCACCGCAACCAGGCCGGCGCGCGCGCCGCCTTCGATGGTGAGATTGCAAAGCGTCATGCGGCCTTCCATGGAAAGTCCGCGCACCGCCTCGCCCGCATATTCGATCACATAACCGGTGCCGCCTGCGGTGCCGATCTTGGCGATCACCGCCAGCGCGATGTCTTTCGCGGTCACGCCCTCCGGCAGCTTGCCGTTGACGGTGACGCGCATGTTCTTGGAATGCTGGGCGCGCAGCGTCTGGGTCGCCAGCACATGCTCGACCTCCGACGTGCCGATGCCGAAAGCCAGCGCGCCAAAGGCGCCGTGCGTGGAAGTGTGGCTGTCGCCGCAGACAATGGTGGTGCCCGGCAGGGTCCAGCCCTGTTCCGGCCCGATGATATGCACGATGCCCTGGCGGATATCGTTCATCGGGAAATATTCGACGCCGAAATCGTTGGCGTTCTTTTCCAGGGTCTCGACCTGCAAGCGGGACTCGGGCTCGGTGATGCCCTGGTCGCGGTCCTTGGTGGGCACATTATGGTCGGCCACCGCCAGTGTCAGTTCCGGGCGGCGCACCTTGCGGCCCGCCATGCGCAGGCCTTCGAATGCCTGGGGGCTGGTCACTTCGTGCACCAGATGCCGGTCGATATAGAGCACCGGCGTTTCGCCGGGCGGTGCGGCCACCAGATGGGCGTCCCAGATCTTGTCGTACAGCGTCTTGGCCATGAGGGTACTCGTTCGGTCGTGCGGGCGGCCTAAATATAAGGCGTGGGCGCTTTGATCAATGCTGCGAAAAATACAGCACGGCCATGATGATGATCACGGCCACGAATTGGGCTAACACTCTGATTCGCATGAGTTTATTCGACCAGGTGGCCGAGATCGCGCCGCCCTTCCACAAGGTGTAGAGGCCCAGGCACAGGACCATAAAGACCATACCGACCGCGACTGCGACAAGCAGCTTGCCCATTGCCGGGTTATCCGCCCGCAAAAAGCCGGGTGCAAGTCCCAAGTGCGGCGCGAGGTATTTTGGGGCGTGAGCAGGAGCGTCGCGCGGAGCGTACCCAGAGTAGGTGAGCACACGCGACGAACTCACGGCGCAAAAGACCCGCGCCCTTAGGCTAGTGCATCAATCTGTTCATTCGTGAAGTTGCCCGGAACTATCGTCACCGGAATCGCCTGCACCGCGGTCGAGAACATGGAAACCAGCGGTCCGGGACCTTCCTTGGCCGTTCCCGACGCCAGCACCAGGATGGAGATGGCCTTGTCCTCTTGCAGGAGCTGGAACAGGCAATCGGTGGGACGCCCGTATGGGATCACCAATTCGGGCAGGATGCCCGACAGCTCATTCACCGTCTTGGCCGCTTCATAAAGCATGCTCTCGGCTTCGGCATGGGCTTCGTCACGCATGATCTCTTCCACCCCGCGCCATTGCTGGAAGTCGGGCAGCTGGGCGGGACACATCAACGTGACGCGGCCACCTGTATGCTGGGCGCGGCGGGTGGCGAAACGCAGCGCCACCTTGTGTTCGGGCGTCTTGTCCACGACCACCAGGAATTTGCGGGGCGCGCGTGCGATAGCGGCGGCGGGATCGCTCATATCCGCCACCTTACTTCAGCTTGCGCTTGAGGTCATAGAGCAGTTCCAGCGCCTGTTTTGGCGTCAGCGCATCCGGTTCGATCGCCTTGAGTGCCTCTTCCACCTGGCTGGTCTTGGGCACCGGTGCGCTGGCGCCGAAGAGGGGCAGGTCATCGATCCGGGCCAGCGGCTTGTGGCCTTCGCGGCCTTCTTCCAGCGCGCGCAGCACCTCTTCGGCGCGGGCCACGACGGCTTGCGGCAGTCCCGCCAGCTTGGCGACATGAATGCCATAGGAGCGGTCGGCCACTCCCGGCACGACTTCATGCAGGAAAACGATGGTGTCATTCCATTCCCGCACTTTCATGGTGTAGCAGGCCATGGCTTTCAGCCGCTCGGCCAGCGCAACCATCTCATGATAGTGGGTGGCGAACAGCGCGCGGCTCTTGTTGGCCTCGTGCAGATGCTCTGCCGCCGCCCAGGCGATGGCCAGCCCGTCATAGGTCGCGGTGCCGCGCCCGATTTCGTCCAGGATCACCAGCGAGCGCGGCGTCGCCTGGTTGAGGATGGCCGCGGTTTCCACCATCTCGACCATGAAGGTGGAGCGTCCCGCCGCCAAATCGTCGCCCGCGCCCACGCGGCTGAACAGCCGGTCGACAATACCGATATGCGCGGCCTCTGCCGGCACGAAGCTTCCCATCTGCGCCATGATGGCGATCAGCGCATTCTGGCGCAGGAAAGTGGACTTGCCGGCCATGTTGGGACCGGTGACAAGCCACAATCTTCCTTTTGCATTCGGTGACAAATCGCAGTCATTGGGCACGAACGACCCTGCATTGGCGGCTTGCAACGCCGCTTCGACCACCGGATGGCGGCCGCGACTAATGGCAAAGGAAAGCCCATTGTCCATCCTGGGCCGCACAAACCGCGCGGCAACGGCGAGCTCGCCCAGGCTTGCAGCCACATCCAGCACTGCCAGCGCATCGGCGATGCTTGAGAGCGCCGCGCCATGTTCCAGTGCCAGCGTCACCATCTCATCGAACAGGCCCGCTTCCAGCGCCAGCGCGCTTTCGCCCGCTTCGGCGATGCGCGAGGCAAGCGAAGCCAGTTCGTCCGTGGAAAAGCGCACCGCGCCCGCCATGGTCTGGCGATGGCGGAAAGTGTCCCTGTCTGAAATCAGCTT
Source organism: Rhizomicrobium sp. (assembly GCA_035512055.1). Taxonomy (GTDB): domain Bacteria; phylum Pseudomonadota; class Alphaproteobacteria; order Micropepsales; family Micropepsaceae; genus Rhizomicrobium. The sequence goes on along the minus strand of DATKEP010000097.1, from coordinate 9,418 downwards.
GTCGGCATGCGCTTGCGTGACTTCGATGAAATAACCCAATACGCCATTGTGCTTGATCTTGAGCTGGGCGACGCCGCTCTGCTGGCGGTACTTGCCTTCGAGGCTTGCGATCACGCGGCGGGATTCGTCGCGCAAGCTCCGCATCTCGTCCAGCGGCGCATGCGCGCCGGCCTTGATGAATCCACCATCGCGCGACAGATAAGGCGGCTCATCCACCAGCAGGAATTCCAGCCGGTCGGACAGGCGCGACACAAGCGCAATGTTTTGGGCAAGCGCCTCGACAGCCTCAAGCGCTTCGCCCGCGAGCGAATCCTTGCGCAAACTGTCGCGCAACGCCCGCGCCGCTTCCATGCCGTCGCGCAGGTTTGCGAGATCGCGAGGGCCCCCGCGCGCCACCGACAGCCGCCCCAGAGCGCGGGCGATGTCGGGCGCCGCGCGTAATGCGCCCCGCGCCCGGCGGCGCAATTCGGAGTCTTTGGAAAAGGCTTCCACAGCGTCATGACGCGCGCCGATTGCTCTCACGTCAGTCAGAGGCGCGGCCAGCCGCGCTGCCAGCAGCCGCGCGCCCGAGGCGGTGACGGTGCGGTCCATCCCCGCCAGCAGCGAACCGCTGCGCTGGCCCGCGAGTGTCTGTGTCAATTCCAGATTGCGCCGCGTGGCGGCATCGATGCCCATGAAGTGGGACGGCGACAGGCGCGCGATCCGTTGCAGCGCGACCTTCGCGCCCTTCTGCGTCAATTCCAGATAAGCAATCAACGCACCGGCGGCCGACAGTTCGGCGCGGGAAAAAGCGCCCAGCCCGTCCAGTGACAGCATGTTGTAATGGGATTTCAGTGCGCGTTCGCCGCTGGCGGAGTCGAAACGGCTGCCGGGCAAAGGTGACAAGGCGGTGGCCTGCGACTTGAACAGCGTTGCGAAATCTTCCTGCGCAAACAGCGCGTCCGGAATCAGCAACTCGCGTGGGCCCAATCGCGCCAGTTCGGTGGCGATCTCGTCGCGCGCCACGGCCGAAACCGAAAACTCGCCAGTGGACATGTCGGCGGAGGCGATAGCGAAATCCGCGCCGCTGCGCCCCAATGCCGCAAGCAGATTTGAGGCCCGCGCTTCCAGCAGTGCGTCTTCGGTCAAGGTGCCCGGCGTCACCAGCCGGATCACTTCGCGCTTGACCACAGCCTTGGAGCCGCGCTTCTTGGCCTCGGCCGGGTCTTCGACCTGCTCGCACACCGCCACGCGATGGCCCTTGCGGATCAGTTTCTCGAGATAGGACTCGGCCGCATGCACCGGCACGCCGCACATGGGAATGTCCTCGCCCAGATGCTTGCCGCGCTTGGTCAGCGCAATATCGAGCGCCTCAGCCGCCTTTGCTGCATCCGCGAAGAAAAGCTCATAAAAATCGCCCATGCGGTAGAACAGCAAATAGTCCGCATGCGCGGATTTAAGGGCGAGATATTGCGCCATCATGGGCGTGGCGTCGCCCAGGGCCGTTTCGGCCTCAGCCTGTATACCAAAATCCATCTCGCTCATGCGAGCGAACATACCAGACTTGGGCACGCACCTGGTCACACAAGCTTGATGCAATCGCCGCATGCGTGCTTATCCTGTGGAAAATCCTGAAACCAGAAGACAATCCCAGCAGGTCCCTGATGAGCCGCCCGTCCTTTACCGACGACGAAGCCCTTGCCTTTCACGCAGGCGACAAGCCAGGCAAGCTGGAAATCGCGCCCACCAAGCCGATGGCGACCCAGCGCGACCTCAGCCTGGCCTATTCGCCGGGTGTGGCGGTGCCAGTGCTGCGCATCGCCGAGGATCCGGAAAGCGTCTTTGACTATACCGCCAAGGGCAACATGGTGGCGGTGATCTCGAACGGCACGGCCATACTGGGCTTGGGGGATCTGGGCGCGCTGGCCTCCAAGCCAGTGATGGAGGGCAAGGCCGTGCTGTTCAAGCGCTTTGCCGACGTCAATTCCATCGACCTGTGCATCGACACCAAGAATGTGGACGAGTTCATCAATGCCGTCCGCTATCTGAGCCCGTCCTTTGGCGGCATCAACCTGGAAGACATCAAGGCGCCCGATTGTTTCATCATCGAGCAGCGGCTGCGCGAGCTGATGGACATTCCCGTCTTCCATGACGACCAGCATGGCACCGCCATCATCTGCGCCGCGGGCATGATCAACGCCGCGCATCTGACGAAGCGCAAGCTCGAAGACCTGAAAGTGGTGGTCAACGGCGCCGGCGCCGCCGGCATCGCCTGTCTGGAACTGATCAAGTCCATGGGCGTCAAGTCGGAGAATGTCATTCTCTGCGACACCAAGGGCGTGGTCTATCGCGGCCGCACCGAGGGCATGAATCAGTGGAAGTCCGCGCATGCCATCGAGACCAAGGCGCGGACACTGGCCGAAGCCATCAAGGGCGCCGATGTGGTGCTGGGGCTTTCCGTCAAGGGCGCCTTCACCGGAGAGATGGTGCGCTCGATGGCGCCCTCGCCCATCATCTTCGCCATGGCCAATCCCTATCCCGAAATCACGCCCGAAGAAGCCAAGGCCGTGCGCAACGATGTGATCGTGGCCACCGGCCGCAGCGACTATCCCAACCAGGTCAACAATGTGCTGGGTTTCCCTTACATCTTCCGCGGCGCGCTGGATGTGCGCGCCACCACCATCAATGAAGCGATGAAGATCGCCGCCGCCCATGCCATCGCGGCCCTGGCGCGCGAAGACGTGCCGGACGAAGTCGCAGCCGCCTATCGCGGCGCCAGGCCCGTCTATGGCCCGGAATATATCATCCCATCCCCCTTCGATCCGCGCCTGATTTCCCGCGTGTCGGCAGCGGTGGCGGAAGCCGCCATGAAATCCGGCGTGGCCAAAAAGAAGATCGAGGATCTGGGCGCCTATCAGTTCCAGCTGTCGGCGCGCCTCGATCCCTCGGCCGGCCTGTTCCAGATGGTGACCAACGCCGTGCGCTCAAAGCCCAAGCGGGTGGTGTTCGCCGAAGGCGAGGAAGATTCCGTGATCCGCGCCGCCGCCGCTTTCCAGAATTCCGGCATGGGCAAGGCGCTGCTGGTGGGCCGACCCGATGTGGTCAAGCAGGGCCTCAGGCGCGCGGGCTTCGACGAGAACCTGATCGAGATACGCGTGCCCCATTCCGCGCAGGAAGCACAGCCCTATATCGATGCGCTATACAAGCGAATCCAGCGCCGTGGTGCGCTTCACCGCGACGCCGTGCGCATGGTCACCAACGACCGTAACATCTACGCGGCCTCCATGCTCAAGGCGGGTGACGCCGACGCCATGGTCACGGGCGTGACGCGAAACTATTCCAATGCGCTGGCCGACGTCCGGCTGGTGCTGGATCCGCCGGCGGGCCAGCGCCCCATGGGCATGCAGGTGGTGTTCGCCAAGGGCAAGATTGTCCTGATCGCCGACACGTCGGTTACGGAAATCCCGACTGCCGACCAGCTGGCCGACATCACCATCCAGTCCGCGGCGGTGGCGCGGCGCTTGGGCCTGACCCCGCGCGTGGCGCTGCTGGCGTCTTCGACCTTCGGTTTCCCGCGCAATGAACGCAGCGACCGCATCGTCGAGGCGGTGCAGATACTGGACGGCCGCAAGGTCGATTTCGAATATGACGGCGAGATGGCGGTGGATGTGGCGCTCGATAAGGATAAGTTGGCGCTCTACCCCTTCGCCCGTATCACCGATACTGCCAATGTGCTGATCATGCCGGCGATCCATTCCGCCTCCATCTCAACCAAGCTGTTGCAGCAGATGGGGCAGGCAAGCGTGATGGGGCCGATGCTGGTGGGCCTGGAGAAATCGGTCCAAATCGCGCCCCTGGGCGCCAAAATGAGCGAGATCTTCAATGCCGCGGTGGTCGCGGCCTATGACATCAACAGATGATGTGGGACGATCAGTCCTGATGGATTTTGGGCGCAAGACAGCCTTCATGGCGCGCATCTGGGACGAGGAGATCGTCCCGGCGCTGACCGATTACATCCGCATTCCCAACAAGAGCCCGGCCTTCGACGCCGACTGGCAAAAACACGGCCATATGGAAAAGGTCGTGACCATGTTCGCAGACTGGGCCAGGGCGAAGCTGGCGCACCTTCCCGGCGCGTCGCTGGAGGTCGTGCGCCTCGAAGGCCGCACGCCGCTGATCTTCATGGAGATACCGGGTACATCGGCAGGCACGGTTTTGATGTATGGCCATCTCGACAAACAGCCGGAGATGCTGGGCTGGGACGAGGACAAGGGTCCATGGCAGCCGCTGCTCAAGGACGGCAAGCTCTATGGCCGCGGCGGCGCCGATGACGGCTATGCCATGTTCGCCAGTCTGGCGGCCCTCCTGGCGCTCAAGGAGCAAGGCATCGCGCATGCGCGCACCGTGGTCGTCATCGAGGCCAGCGAAGAATCGGGTTCGCCCGACCTGCCTTCCTACATCGAGGGTCTGGCCGCGCGCATCGGCGAGCCCGACCTGGTCGTGTGTCTTGATTCCGGATGCGGCAATTACGAGCAGCTGTGGCTGACCACGTCGTTGCGCGGCCTGGTCAACGGCAACCTGACCGTGCGTGTACTGACCGAGGGTGTGCATTCGGGTGCGGGCAGCGGCATCGTGCCATCCTCTTTTCGCATCCTGCGTAGCCTCTTGTCGCGGATGGAAGACGAAGCCACGGGGCGCATCAAGCTGCGCGAGCTTTTTGTCGACATTCCCCTGGACCGCCAGAAGCAGGCGGTAGAGACGGCTCGAATTCTTGGCGACAGCGTGTGGCAGGGCCTTCCCTTCGCAGGCCAAACACGGTCAATGGTGGAAGGAAATTCGGAACTCATCCTGGAAAAGACCTGGCGGCCGCAATTGGCGGTGACGGGCATGGAGGGTTATCCGCTGCCGGAAAATGCCGGCAATGTGCTGTTGCCCTATTCCACCGCCAAACTGTCCTTGCGCCTGCCGCCGACGCTGGATGCCGAAAAGGCGCGCAAGGTGCTGAAAGCGGCGCTGGAGAAAGACCGGCCCTATGATGCCGAGGTGGAGTTCGACGTGCAGGCCGGCGACAATGGCTGGAACGCGCCCAGCCTCGCGCCATGGCTGGAAGCCTCGCTGAACAAGACAAGTCTCGCCGCATTCGGCAAGCCGGTGGCATTCCAGGGCGAAGGCGGCTCGATACCCTTCATGGCGATGCTGGGCCGCTCCTTCCCGAAAACGCAGTTCGTCGTCACCGGCGTTCTGGGCCCGCATTCCAATGCCCATGGCCCCAACGAATTCCTCCACATTCCCTTCGCCAAGAAATTGTCGGCCTGCATCGCACAGGTTCTGGCCGATCATGCGGTCCGATGAGCTTTCTCTATTCTGCGCCCGACCCGAAAGAGATCCGCGCGCTTAAACTTTTCCTGATCGCCACTTTGGCAGTGGGCGCTCTGGCCAGCCTGTTGGCAAAGGCGGCACCGGTTGCGGTCGTCGCGCCCTGGACGGTCGCCCCGTTATGGACCTTGTCTTACGGTTTGATGGCGGTGGCTGCGTGGCTGGCCTGGAAACGCGCGGGCCTGAAATCTTTTGCACTTGGGCTCTTTGGCGCCCAGCTGGCGCTTAACTTGATCTGGCGCATGGTGCCCCTGACGCAATTGGGCCTGGCCATGAATTTATGCGCCGTTGCCACCCTGATCCTGTTCGCGCGAAGCAACCTCGTTGCCGGGCTGGCCTTCCTGCCTTGCGTGATCTGGAGCCTGTTCGTCAGCCTGCCGATGAACGGGTTCTGGCGGCCGCTATAAGCTCGTCGAGCGGCTCACCGACCTGCAATCCTAGCCGGCGCCCCGTTCGATGACCGAATATCAGAATCACGCCAAAGGCTTGGCTTTTGGTGCCCCCCTCCCTATATACCCCCATGTATAAGCATGGGTTTGGCTCAAGGCTTATTCTGTCAAAGAATTCAATGGGATGGACCGGAGGACGCCCTTTGGGGGTCAGGAGCCCATGCCCGATGAGAGGAACTGCATATGGCAAAAGTAATTGGCATTGACCTTGGCACCACCAACTCCTGCGTGGCGGTGATGGAGGGCTCGGCCCCCAAGGTCATCGAGAATGCGGAAGGCGCCCGCACCACTCCGTCCATCGTCGCCTTCGCCCCCGACGGCGAACGCCTGATCGGCCAGCCCGCAAAGCGCCAGGGCGTCACCAACCCGGAATATACCTTCTTCGCCATCAAGCGCCTGATCGGGCGCCGCTTCGACGATCCGATGACCAAGAAGGACATCGGCATGGTCCCCTACAAGATCGTCAAGGCCGACAATGGCGATGCCTGGGTCCAGGGCCGTGATGGGCAGCGCTTCTCGCCCTCCGAAATCTCTGCCTTCATCCTCACCAAGATGAAGGAAACCGCCGAGGCCCATCTCGGCGAGAAGGTCACCCAGGCGGTGATCACCGTTCCCGCCTACTTCAATGACGCCCAACGCCAGGCGACCAAGGACGCCGGCAAGATCGCGGGGCTGGAAGTCCTGCGCATCATCAACGAGCCCACGGCAGCGGCGCTGGCTTACGGCCTGGACAAGAAGCAGTCCGGCACCATCGCGGTCTATGACCTGGGCGGCGGCACCTTCGACGTGTCGGTGCTGGAAATCGGCGACGGCGTGTTTGAGGTGAAATCCACCAACGGCGACACCTTCCTGGGCGGCGAGGATTTCGACATCCGCGTGGTCAACTTCCTTGCCGACGAGTTCAAGAAGGAAAACGGCATCGACCTGCGCAGCGACCGCCTGGCCTTGCAGCGCCTGAAGGACGCCGCCGAAAAGGCCAAGATCGAGCTGTCGAGCGCCCAGCAGACGGAAGTGAACCTGCCCTTTATCACCGCCGACGCCTCGGGCCCCAAGCATCTGACCATCAAGATCACCCGCGCCAAGCTGGAGGCCCTGGTCGATGACCTGATCCAGAAGACCATTGGTCCGGTGAAGCAGGCGCTGAAGGATGCCGGCGTCAGCGCCAGCCAGATCGACGAAGTGATCCTGGTGGGCGGCATGACCCGCATGCCCAAGGTGCAGGAAGCGGTGAAGCAGCTTTTCGGCAAGGAGCCGCACAAGGGCGTCAATCCCGACGAAGTGGTCGCCATCGGCGCCGCCATACAGGGCGGTGTGCTGAAGGGCGAGGTCAAGGACGTGCTTCTGCTCGACGTGACCCCGTTGTCGCTGGGCATCGAAACGCTGGGCGGCGTGTTCACGCGCCTGATCGACCGCAACACCACCATCCCGACCAAGAAGAGCAACATCTTCTCGACCGCGGAGGACAATCAGGGTGCGGTCACCATCAATGTGTTCCAGGGCGAACGCGAAATGGCGGCCGACAACAAGTCGCTGGGCCGTTTCGACCTGACCGGCATTCCACCGGCGCCGCGCGGCGTGCCGCAGATCGAAGTCACCTTCGACATCGACGCCAACGGCATTGTGAGCGTCACCGCCAAGGACAAGGCCACCAGCAAGGAGCAGCAGATCCGCATCCAGGCCAGTGGCGGCCTGTCGGAGGCCGACATCCAGAAGATGGTCAAGGATGCGGAGTCCCATGCCGCCGAAGACAAGAAGCGGCGCGAGCTGGTGGAAGCCAGGAACCAGGCCGATGCCCTGATCCATTCCACTGAAAAGGCGCTCTCCGAGCATGGCGACAAGGTGGGCGCGAACGAAAAGACCGCGATCGAGGCCGGCGTGGCCAGTCTGAAGGAAGCCGTCAAGGGCGACGACCTGGAAGACATCAAGGCCAAGACCAACACACTTGCCCAGTCCTCGATGAAACTCGGCGAGGCCATGTACAAGGCGCAACAGGCCGAGGCTGGCGGCGCCGGTGAGGCTGGTCCCCAAGCCACCAATGCAAGCGGGGCCGCCGAAGACAATGTGGTTGACGCCGACTTCGAGGAAGTCGACGACAACAAGAAAGGCGCGGCCTAGAGCAGTAAGCGGTCCTTCGCGTGAAAGCGCGAAGGGCCATTTGTTAACGGGGGATGCGTAGAGTTGCCGGGGCCATGAGCAAGCGCTGTTATTACGAAACCCTGGGTTGCCAGAAGGACGCGCCCGTGGAGGTGCTCAAAACCTCCTATCGCAAGCTGGCAATGAAGTTTCATCCCGACAAAAATCCCGGCGACCACACCGCCGAGGTCAAGTTCAAGGAAATCAATGAGGCCTATGACGTCCTGAAGGACGATCAGAAGCGCGCCGCCTATGACCGCTTCGGTCATGCCGCCTTCGAAGGCGGCATGGGCGCCGCCGGTGCCCGCAGCCCCTTCGGCGATTTTTCCGGCAGCTTCAGCGACGTGTTCGAGGACATATTCGGCCAGATGATGGGCGGAATGGGCCGGGGCAAGCGCCAGAATCGAGGCCAGGACCTACGCTACAATCTGGAGATCACACTCGAGGAAGCCTTCCGCGGCAGAAGTGCCGAGATCAAGGTGCCGACCATGGTCTCCTGCGATGGTTGTTCCGGCTCCGGCGCGGAAGCGGGCTCGAGCCCGGAGACCTGTCCCACCTGCGCCGGCCACGGCAAGGTGCGCGCCACCCAGGGCTTCTTCACCATCGAGCGCAGCTGCTCGGCCTGCCGCGGCAGCGGCAAGTTCATCCGCAATCCCTGCAAGACCTGCCGCGGCGCGGGTCTTGTGCAGAAGGAGCGGGTGCTGAATGTCGATGTGCCGCCGGGCGTGGAGGAAGGCACCCGCATCCGCCTGTCGGGCGAGGGCGCGGCCGGCGCCAATGGCGGCCCGCCGGGCGATCTCTACATTTTCCTGTCGGTGGTCGAACACGCCATCTTCCAGCGCGATGGCCATGACCTGCATTGCCGCGCGCCGGTGTCTTTCGTCACAGCGGCGCTGGGCGGGTCGATCGAGGTGCCCACGCTAGATGGCGGCCGCACCAAGATTTCCATTCCGGAAGGCACCCAGCCGGGGCGGCAGTTCCGCGTCCGCGGCAAAGGCATGCCGGTGCTGCGCAGCGCCCAGAAGGGCGATCTTTATATCGAGGTGGCGGTGGAGACTCCGGTCAAGCTATCGCGGCGGCAGAAGGAATTGCTGCGCGAATTCGAGGGCGAGAGCCAGACCGGCTGCCAGCCCGAAGCCGAGGGCTTTCTTGCCCGGCTCAAGGATTTCTGGAACGGCTGCGAAAAGGCCTGACTTTTTCAACTGGGCAAAGAGGGATGCTGTGACCACGAGCCTGGCCGACAATTTCCGCTTCCTCAAAGCCCTGATCGCCCGCCCCAAGACCGTGGGCGCTGTCATCCCCTCGAGCCCTGCGCTGGCCCGGGCCATGGCGCGCCAGATCGAGCCCACGGCCGGTCCGGTGCTGGAAATCGGTCCAGGCACGGGCGTAATCAGCGAGGCAATTCTGGAGCGCGGCGTTGCGCCCGGCCAGCTGACGCTAGTGGAATATGACGAAGAGCTGGCCCGGCATCTGGCGGCGCG
>DATKEP010000096.1:0-16498 GCA_035512055.1 Rhizomicrobium sp. | reverse complement strand
AAGCGGTTGGAATGAACCAGGCCTGCCAGTCGATCCAGACATGCGCCAGCTCCACATCGGCCACCACCAGCGTGAAAAAGGAAGCAGAGGCGGCGCTAATCAGCATGGCGATGGCGATGAAGCCCGCGAGTTGTCCCCAGGCGCGAAAGTCGGGGCGTTTGCCGATCAGCTGGCGCATCACCAGATGGACGGCAAGCATGGTGATCGATGTCACCAGCGGCGTGAGGAACGCGTCGTAAAGCGGGGCGGACGTGGCGAATTTGGCGAGGATGCCGCCCAGCGTGCCGGCCGCCAGCACCAGCCAGAGCCCGCGCTCGCCCAGAATCAGCACCAGCGCCAGCGCCACGCCGCCATAGGGCTTGATCGTGGTCAGCCCGCCGGCCAGCTGGTAGACCGCAGAGCCCATGTAGTTCAGCGGCACGAACAATGCCGTCAGCAGCAGGAAATTCAGTGCCTGCTGTTGGTGATCGGGGGCGAGGGTGGCTATTGGATGCTGCATGAGAAGCCTAAGCCTTCCACCCAAGACGGTAAGGATTTATTATCGGCAATATGTCGGTTTGTGACCAAACCGGGATGGTTAGCCGGCTGTTAAAAGCAAGGGCTTTCGCCGCGGCCGTACCGATGCGGGCGGGGCCTTTCTCCTACCCAGACCCCAAACTCCCTTCGGCGCAGCGGTTCAATTTGGCCCCAACTTGCTCTACTGTTACGGCAGCCGGCCGCGGTCGGATCGGCCCCCTTCGAAGAGGCAGCATGGAGCGCTGGTTCATCGTCGGTTCTGTTGTCGCGATTCTGCTTGTGCTGGCCGTTGCGGGCTGGCACTTCGAGCAGAAGAGCCATTCGTCCACGGCGATCTGCGGTTCCCCCGATGCTCATTGCGAGCGCGCGCTTTGAGGCGCTGCAGCTGCCCGGCGTCGCGGTGAACGACTCGTTAATGCGTTAACCAACAATCCGGACTTGCGGAAAACCCTTATCCCCGCGCCGCTTCAATTGGGGTATAGCAACCTCCGGTGGAGGGATGTCAGGTGCCGCAGCAGCATTTCAAACCGGAGAATATGGCGCGCGGGATCGTGCTGCTTTATCCCGACCTGGCGCGCGAGATCGCGTTCAGCCTGATGCACGACGCGATGATGATCGGCGAAAGCACGCGCGCCATGCTGTGGTGGGACGTGCTGGTGCGAATCGGCCGGATCGAGGAAGAAGGGCGCGTCCGGGTTCATTGACCAGTCCCCGCAGGCAAAGCCCCCTTATCGGCCCGCCACATACTTATATATAAGTGCCGCCCTGATCGTGTCCGAGATTGGCGGAACCTTATGACCGCAACCAGCTGGACGGCCCGGACGGGTCTTTGTTTCGTGCTCTTGTTCGGGGCGGTGAACCTGTTTGCCGATTTCGCCTATGAGGGCGCGCGCAGCGTCGGCGGACCCTTCCTTGCGACGCTGGGCGCAAGCGGATTGGTGGCGGGGCTTGTCGGCGGCGGCGGCGAGTTCATCGGCTATGCCTTGCGCCTTGTTAGTGGGCGATGGGCCGATCGTTCTGGACGCTACTGGCTGATCACCCTGCTGGGATATTTGGTGCAGATGGTGGCGGTGCCGATGCTGGCGCTGGCCGGAAGCTGGCAGGCGGCGGCGGCGCTGATGGTGGCGGAGCGGCTGGGCAAGGCAATCCGCAATCCGCCGCGCGACGTGATGCTGTCGCAAGCCGGCGAAGTGATCGGGCGCGGCTGGGCCTTCGGCGTCAACGAAGCGCTGGATCAGCTCGGCGCCTTCGCCGGCCCCATCATGGTGGCGGCGGTCTATGCTGCGCGGAAAGAATATACCAGTGCCTTCGCCTGGCTGGCCGTGCCCGCGGCGATGGTGCTGCTGCTGGTGGTGACGGCGCGCTTCACCTTTCCCAGGGCGGGCGTGATCGCGCGCAGCACGGATGCGCAGAAGGTGCGGGGCTATCCGGAGGTGTTCTGGTGGTACGCGGCGGCAAGTGGCCTGGTGGCGTTCGGCTTTGCCGACTATGCGCTGATCGCCTTTCACTTCGCCAGGGCAGGCGTGATGCCGGCGGTGGCGGTTCCTGTGGTTTATGCTTTCGGGATGCTTGCGGGCGGAGCGGGATCTCTGCTGTTCGGCAAGCTTTACGATCACATCGGATTGAAGGTGCTGGTGCCGGTGACCGTGGCGGGGGCGTTCTTCGCGCCGCTGGTGTTCCTGGGCGGATACGGCATGGCGGTGTTCGGCGTGATGTTGTGGGGTCTGGCGGAAGGCGTGCATGAATCGGTGATGCCGGCGGCGGTGGCGGCGATGATCCCGGCGGAGCGGCGCGCGGGCGCCTATGGCCTGTTCACCACCATCTTCGGCTTGGCCTGGTTCCTGGGCAGCGCCATCGAAGGCGCGCTGTACGATCAAGCGATTGTTGCGCTGGTGGCGGTGGCGATGGCGGCGCAATTGCTGGCGCTTTGGCCGCTGCTAGTGGCGGTGAAGCGGACACAATAATACTTGCAGGTTCCTGCAATTATTCTTGTCCGAAAGCTTGACGCGGTTTTATAAATCCATCATACGTATCGCCAGGGATGCAAGGCCATTCCGATGATGGCGAATCCCTTGATAGCGGAGAATGCCTCAAGGGCAGCCACGGCACTATTTCATGACGTTGGATTTCGATAAGGCGCGCCGGCCGGACAAGTTGACGGCAGCGTTTGACACGGCGGAAGATTGACCGCGGCTTTCGTCGGCCCCGGATTGTTTCTATTCCTTTCCGCCAACGACGCCTCCGGTCTGATGCAGCAGCCACAAGACCGCCCGCTCGAGCCAGGCGACTGGATGACCGACCATCCAGCCATAGACATTTATTCCGGCCATGGGCGCGAGCAGAAAGATTACGACCAGAAAAAGCATCCCGAAGCGGGACAGGCGCCAGAGCGGCAATGCCAATCGAGGCGGCAACAATCCGACCGCGATCTTGCTGCCGTCCAGTGGCGGAATTGGCCAAAGATTGAGGACGGCCAGAATCAAATTGATTTCGACGGAACTCCACAGCAGCGCCGGCAGCCATTGCGGCACATTGCTTGCGATTGCAATAACGGCGCCAAGAAGCATGACCGAGATTGCGGCAAGCAGGATATTCATTCCCGGTCCGGCCGCGGCGACCCAGATCATGTCCCGTTTCGGGTTGCGGAGTGCTCCGAAATTCACGGGGACCGGCTTTGCATAGCCGAATACAAAGCCCGCATGTGTCGCCAGCAGAAGGGCCGGCAAAAGGATCGTGCCGAATGGGTCAATATGCTTGAGAGGATTCAGGGTGATACGGCCTGCCTTTTCTGCGGTGTTGTCCCCGAAATGGCGAGCTGCAAATCCATGCGCGGCTTCGTGAAACGTGATGGCGACGATGACCGGGACGGCAAAAATGGCCAGGCTTTGGAATTGATCCATAAGTGCCTACCGTCCGGGCTTCAGCTTTTTGGCGCCGTGAAAGTGTAGCGATAGGTCCAGCGCTTTTCCCGGCCCGGCGCGAGATCGATGGCGATAGTGGGCTCGACCGACTGGACCTTGTCGATGGAGAAGATGTTTACGCGTGTCAGCGGCTGGTCGCCTGTGACATGCACGCTCGCGCCGGTGGACGTATCGGTGACGCGGAAATCGTAGTCCTGCGCGCCCGCGCCGAAACCGGTGACCGGGAAGGAGATGCGCTCTTTCGGCTTCATCGGCCTGAGATAGGTGAGCATATTGCCCCAGATCCGCATCAATCCGTCCGGCGGCGGATCGGCTGCGGCGATGGGAAAGGGAAAGCTGATCCGGATCGCGTCATCGCCGGATTTCAGGCGCAGGAAGTTGTGATCGTAGACGGTCGTATTGATCGCGGTTTTGCCGGTGTTCTGCAGGCTGTGGCTGATCACCAGCTGGGTCCTGCCGGGCACCAGTTCCAGGGTCTTGGTGTAGACATAGGCGATGCCGGCATCGTTCACGGTCTGGATGAAAGTCGAGCTTCTGGGCGTGATCCGGGTGACGCGCTGGCCGCCGTCCAGGATCTTGTAATGGCGGTAGTGATCGTAGGGCGCGCTATCCGGCTGGTAGAGGATGCCCACGCCGATCTTGACGAAATGGCTGCCGGGTGTGGGTGTGAAATCGATGGGGGCGAACTCCTCCACTGGTCCGCTGATCGCGCTGTCGGGCCCGGCCACGAGCTGGCCGGATGCGTCATAGGTGTAATCGAGAACCTCCGGCGCGGTGGCATCGAACCAGGGACCGTAGAATTCGCGGCCGTTCAGTTTCAGGCTGGTGATTACGCCGGTCTGGTCGAAGCGGGTGCCGCGATAGAAGCCGCTTGTGCCGTTGGGCGTGGCGACGCGCGCGGTGATCAGAACATTGCTGATATCGCGATGCGGCGCCGATGCCAGAATATCGCTGACCGGCATGGAAGCGGTGGGCATGGGCTGCACCGGCTGGGCAGCTGCAGCAGTGGCGGCCAGCAGCGCGCCCAGAAGCACAAGATGTTTCACGTCGCGTCCTATTTGGAGTCGCTCTTGGAGTCGCCTGGGCCGTAATAGTCCAGCGTGTGCGTCCAATGGGTTTCCTGGCCTGGCTTCAGCTTGATGTCCATATAGGGCTCGATGCCCATGGTGGAAGGCACCGACCACCAGAGCAGCCGCGTCACCGGCTTGTCGGCGCGAAGCCGCACGCCATAGCCGGTCTTGGTGGCGGTGATGCGGAAGTCGTTGTCGCCGACGGCATTGGAGAAGCCGGTCAAGTCGCTTGCCACCTGTTCCTCGCCGGTCAGGCCGCGTAGATAGGTCATGCGGTCGCCGTCAAACCTGACCACATCGGCCGGCATGGGCCGGGAGTGGTCGAGCTTGAAGGGCGCTCGAAGTTCGACACCGTCCTCGCCCGGGCTCAGCGTCATGAAGTGATGGTTGTAGACCGTGGTGTCGATCGGCTTCTTGCCGGTGTTCTTCAGCCGGTCCTCGATCCTGAGCTCGGCCTTGCCGGGCACGATGGTGACGGTCTTGGTGAGGACATAGCCGTAGCCGCTGATGTCGGAAGGGATCGCCTGGGTGAAGCGGATGCTGTTCTTGCTCGCTATGGTCGTGCGCGTGCCTTCGGTCAGAACGGGATAGGTATGAAAACGGTCGTAGGTGTCATTGTCCCGCATCAGAATGCCCACGCCGATCTTGAGAAAGCGGCCGTCGCGGCCGGCTTGCTCGAATCCGTTCTGGGCGAATTCCTCCACCGGTCCTGCCGCCACGTCGGACGGGTGCGCCACCAGCCCGTCCTTGTCATAGGTAAAGTTCTTCACATCGGGCGAGGTCTTGACGAACCAGTATTTGCCGAAGTCATGGTCCTTGTAGGTGATGTGGGTGATCATGCCCGCATGATCGAAGCGCGTGGAACGATAGAAGCCGAAGGTGACCGGCAGATAGACCTTGGCCGAGACGATGCCGTTGGTGATGGTCTTGGACGGCATGCCGTCCAGCGCGGTGGCGGGCGATGTGTCGGCCTCGTTCGGTGGAATAAAGGGTGCATTGCCTTGAGCAAATGCCAGAGTCGTGGTGGCCAGCAGCGTGGCGGTGAAGGCGATGGCTCTCATGGTTTGTCCCCCCTGTTCCTGTCGTCCGGTCCGTAGAAGTCATAGGTGTAGGTCCAGCGCTTGGTCTGGCCCGGCTTGAGATCGATGGCGATATAGGGCTCCCAGCCCAGCGTCGCCGCGATGGACCAGAAATTGATCCGCGCGATGGGTTGGTCAGCGCGGATGCGCTGGCCGAAGCCGGTCTGGGTGTTGGTCACGGTGAAATCATAGTCGCTGGCCGCGGTCCCGAACCCCCCGATCGGACTGGTGACGGTGACGCCGGCGGGCAGGGGCGCGAGATAGCGGATGGTCTTGCCGTCGAGTTTCGCCAGCTCCGGCTGCAATGGCTTTTGCGCCGTCATGACAAAGGGTGCGGTGATCGCCACATGCTCGTTGCCCGGCGAAAGCGTCAGGAAGTTGTGGTTATAGACAGTGGTGACGATGGGCTTCTTGCCGGTGTTGGTCAGCACATGGCTGATGGTCATTTGCGGCTTGCCCGCCACCAGCTGCACGCTTTTGACATAGTGATAGCCGTAACCGGACTGCGGGTCTTTCAGGTCCTGCGTCCAGCGCGCCCCGGTCTTGGTGGCCTTGAAACCGCGCGTGCCCGCATTCAGCACCGGCAGGGTGGGGAATTGGTCGTATCTGTCGTCGATGCGCTGGAAGATCCCGATGCCGGGCTTCAGAAACCGCCCATTCATGCCCGCTTCGTCGAAACCGACCGGCGCGAATTCCTCCACCGGCCCCGATACCGAACAGCAGGCATGTTCGGTGCCCGCCGGATATTTGGTTTCGTCGCGCGGATCGACAACGAAATGGTCGAACCAGTAGGTGGAATAATCCTGTCCCTTGTAGGTGACATGAAAAACCACGCCGGCATGGTCGAAGCGCGTGCCCTGGTAAAGCTCATGCTTGCCGGGCGGATAGACCTGGGCGGTGATCAGCCCATTGGTGATCGGCACATGCGGGAAATCCTCCAGCGCCCTGGCGGCCAAAGTACGGGGAACAGCTGGGGCGGGGACGGCAGGCTCGGCGCCTGCGCTGCCGCACGCGCCCGCCCAAAGCAACGCCGCCAGTGCGGCGCGCTGCATTATTTGTCCCCCGGGCCGAAGTAATCGTAGGTATAGGACCAGCGCTTGGTCTCGCCCGGCTTGAGCGAGATGGCGATATAGGGCTCCCAGCTGAAGATGGTGCGGATGGACCAGAAGTTGATCCGGGCCAGCGGCTGGTCGGCGCGGATGCGCTGGCCGAAGCCGGTCGCGGTGTTCACCACCTTGAAGTCGTAATCGCTGGCTTTGTTGCCAAAACCGGTGAAGGGGGTTGTGACGCTTTCGCCTTCCTTCACGGGGCGCAGATATTTGAGCGTGTCGCCGCTGACTTGCGCGGCATCAGGCTGAAGCGGCTTGCCCGCTTCCAGCTTGAAGGGCGCGGTGAGGGCGACATTCTCGTTGCCCGGCGCCAGCGACAGGAAGTTGTGGCAATAAACAGAAGTCTCGATCACTTTCTTGCCAGTGTTGGTCAGCACATGCTCGATCACCATTTCCGGCTTGCCGGGCACCAGCCGCACGGTCTTGGCATAGCGATAGCCCCAGCCGGTGTCCTTGTCGTTCATGTCTTGCGTCAGGCGAACGCTGGTCTTGGTAGCGCTGGAGCCGCGCTTGCCTTCGTTCACCACCGGATAGGTATGAACGAAGTCGTAAGCGTCGGTGTCGCGCTTGAGGATGCCGACGCCGACCTTGAGGAACTTGCCGCCCTGGCCCGCCTCGTCGAAGCCGATGGCGGTGAACTCCTCGGCCGGGCCGGCAGCGCCGCTGGCGGTGGAGACGGTGACCTCGTGATCGCGCCAGGCAAAGTCGTGGACCAGTGGCGAATAGCTGGAGAACCAGTACTGGCCATAGTCGGTGCCCTTGTAGGTTGCATGGGCCACCACGCCCGCCCGGTCGAAGCGGGTGCCGCGATAGAAGCCGTGTTCGCCCGGCAGATAGACCTTGGCGGAGACGATGCCATTGGAAATGTCCTGGTGAGGAAGGCTATCCAGGGTATTGGCTGGGATGACACTGTCAGCAGGGACCATTACGGGGAGATTCTGGGCCTGGCCTAAGCTCATAAACCCCATGAGGAGCGTGGCTGAACCCATTGTGAAAATGGCACAATTTCTTTTACTGAACTTCATGCTCCACCCCTTTTGCGTCCCCGACCGTCCCCCTGTATGAGGACTGGTCCACTTTTCACTTCTTATATAGCAGAACATGAAGCGCGTCCTCATCACCTCCGCCATCCCCTATGTCGCCGGCGTCAAGCACCTGGGCAACCTGGTCGGATCGATGCTGCCGGCTGACATTTTTGCCCGCTATTGCCGCTCGCGGGGCTACGACACGCTGGCGATCTGTGGCACCGACGAACATGGCGCCCCGGTCGAGCTGGCGGCGCTGGAGGAAGGCATGCCGGTGGCGGAATATGCCGCCAAGTGGCATGCGGTGCAGAAGGAGTTGGGCGACAGGTTCGCGCTCGCCTGGGACAATTTCGGGCGCTCGTCGTCGCCGCAGAACCATGAACTGACCCTGCATTTCGCGCGCGTGCTGTGGAAGAATGGCTGGCTGGAACTGCGCACCACCAAGCAGGTCTATTCGGCGACCGACGGCCGCTTCCTGCCCGACCGTTACGTGATCGGCACCTGCCCGCATTGCGGCTATGACCGGGCGCGCGGCGACCAGTGCGAGAACTGCACCCGCGTGCTGGACCCGGCGGACCTGATCGGCCCGCGCTCGGCGGTTTCGGGAGCGAAGGACATCGAGATCCGTGATTCCATCCACCTGTTCCTGAAACAGTCGCTTTTCGCCGACAAGCTTCGCGCCTGGATCGACAGCCACAAGGCCGACTGGCCGCAGCTGGTCACTTCGATTGCCTACAAATGGCTGGACGAGGGCTTGCAGGATCGCGGCATCACGCGCGACCTGGAATGGGGCATTCCGGTGCCCGACGACATTGCCGACGGCAAGCTGAAGGGCAAAGTCTTCTATGTCTGGTTCGACGCGCCCATCGAATATATCGCTTCCACCAAGGAATGGGCCGACAAGAACAGACGCGGCGACGCCTGGAAGGACTGGTGGTACGGCGAGAAAGCCAAGCAGGTCACCTACTGGGAATTCATGGGCAAGGACAATGTGCCTTTCCATACGGTGGGATTCCCGGTGACGATCATGGCCTCGGGCGAGCCGTGGAAGCTGGTGGACCGGCTGAAGGGCTTCAACTGGCTGAATTATGACGGCGGCAAGTTCTCGACCTCGGGCAAGCGCGGCATCTTCATGGACACGGCGCTGGATGTCGCGCCCGCCGACTGGTGGCGCTACTACCTGATCGCCAATGCGCCGGAAGGCAGCGACAGCAACTTCACCTGGGAGCATTTTGCCGGCGTCATCAACAAGGATTTGGCCGACGTGCTGGGCAATTTCGTCAACCGGGTCACCAAATTCTGCGTGGCGCGTTTCGACGGCCAGGTGCCGGGCGAGGGCGAATATGGCGAGGACGAGCGTGCCCTGATCGCGGAAATGGACCGGCGCATCGCCCAATATGACGCGTTCATGGAGGCGGCGGAATTCCGCAAGGCGCTCGCCGAACTGCGCGCCATCTGGGTGGCTGGCAATGAATATATGACGCGTGTCGCGCCCTGGACGCATATTAAGACCGACCGGGCGAAAGCGGCGGTGGGCGTGCGCATGGGGCTGAACCTGATCCACCAGTTCGCGCATCTGATCTGGCCGGTGATGCCGTCATTTGCGCGGACGATCCACGAATGCATCCAGCCGGTTGGTTATCGCGGCGGTGTGATCCCGTTCCCGGATGTGCCGATGGCGCAGGCGCTGGATGAGCTCGAGCCGGGCCAGACGATCAAGTCGCCGGAGGTATTGGTGGCCAAGATCAGCGATGAACAGGTGGCGGAACTAAAAACACGCTTCGGCGGAGCTGCGGGATAATTCCCTCTCCTTCAAGGGGAGAGGGCAGCTATGCCACCGCCTCACACCCCTATCAGAAGATCTTGCGGCTTTCGAGATTGGCCTCGATGTCCGCGCGTGTCTTCCACACGGGCCGCATTTGCTTCTTCGAGAACAAGGGCAGCTGGTCATCGATGTGCTTGGAACCGGCTTTGGACCAATTTCCGTAACCAAGCAGTGCCTCGGCATGGATGGGCGTGGAGAATTCCACCACGGCGAAGAACGTGTCACCGTGCACACCCTCGGCCTTGCCGTCGACAAAGGGCCCAAGATCGAGCGTGCGGATGGCGCCCATCAGGGATGGGGCGCCATTGCCCGGTAGATCGGATTTGCCGCGGCGCAACCGCGCCACATCTCCCCACTTCACGTGCAGGCTTCCATATTGCTTCTCCACATCCGCCGCCACGGTGTCCAGCAGCGCCGCGGCTTTCGCCGGATCCTTGAAGCCCCGGGGCGTGTCCAGCGGCCGGTGGTCATCGAACGGAACGACAGTGCCGCCGATGGACGAGAAGTCAGGACCCGCCCCGAGCAAAAAGCGATAGAAGATCAGAGTGCCGTCGCTTTCGTTATCCGCCGCGCGGTCCCAGGCCGCCAGGACGTCGGCGGCCCGTTTGGCGCGGTCGGTGCCCTCCTTTCGGGCTGCCGCCACCAGGTCATCTAGATACTGGTCGGCGGTTTCCACATGTGTTGAAAGCTTGCCGGCTTTCACGTCTTCGAAGGTCATCTTTTTCGCCGGCGAGAGCGTGCGGATGCCGCGCTGGGCGCGCGTGGTGATGCTCACTTGTGGCGCGAGGTAAGGCGCAAACCTCGAGAAATCCAGCAGCATGGGATAGGCCGAGGTCCATGGCGCATCGTTGCTGTTTTGCACCCAGCCGCTGGGCGGGTCGATGACCTTGGGAAGCCGATCGTAAGGGACGATCTTTGCCGGGTCCCAGATTAACGCCGAAGTGTCGCCGGGGACGACACCGCCCCAGAATGCATAATCACCTTGCGCGCGGATCGGAACGGCGGCGTTGTAAAGGTACATAATGTGCCCGTCACGGTCGGCATAGGCCGTATTGAAGAGGGGCAGTTGCTGCATGCGCAGCGCGGCTTGGAATTCCTCGAAATTGTGGGCAAGGCCCATCTTCCAGAACTGTTCAAACCAGCGCGGGCGGTCAAGCGCCGTCACACGAAGGGCGATGGCGGTATCCCCATGATCGACGACGAGGGGACCATGAACTGACCGGCGGATGCTGAAGGGCTCGTCGCGCAGTGAACCGTCTTTTTGCCTGACCTTGATGACCTGTTTCGTGACTTCAAAGGGATGGACCGTGCCGTCGAGCAGGTAGCCACCGTCCTTGAGGGTCAATCGATAGAGGCTGGCGCCGTCAGGGTTGTTGGTGGTTTGGGTCCAGCCGACATAGTCGGTGAAGCATTGACGCAGCACCGGGATGCCGACCCAGACCGCGCCATAGGACGTCACGCCCGGCGCCGTCAGCTGCACTTCGAAGTAGGTGTGGATGTCGTTCCATTGAAGATGCGAGTTGCTCATCAGCATCGCGTGACCGTTCGCGGAATGGGAGGGCGCAATGGCCCACTCATTCGAGCCGTGCATGTCGATACCGGCATGCCTCACGCGGGCGTCCACCTGGGCTGCGCTCACCAGCCAGTCATAGTGGATGACCCGCAATCCATGGGCGAGGACATCCTCCGGCCGGAAGGGAAATTGCACTCTGGCTGCGGGGCTCAGTGAATCTGCGTGCTCCTTGCCCCACGCGTTCAAGCCATCGACGAATGCGGCAAGCAAGGGGGCAAATTCCGGCGATTGCTGGGTGGCCCATGTCTTTGCGCGTTCCGGGATGCCATTCACACGGACCCACTTGTCTGAATCGAGATATTCCTCGCCATAGAACTCGGCGGCACGCCCGCGGGACTGGGTGTAGAGGCGGATGAGAAGCTCGGCATGCGCCTCCATTTGCGCATAGCCATAGGCGTAGAAAAGGCTGGCGCGGTCGGCTGCGAAAATGTGCGGGACGCCGTAGCGGTCCCACAGTATCTCGGTGCCCTTGGCCGGTCGAGCGGCCCAGGCAGAATGGCCGGCGGCTATTGCGACGAGACAGAGCAGCGCCGCGGCCGCCAGTTTGCATAAGGTTTTCAAAGCGCAGATCCCCCGACCCACCGCGTGTCAATCATATCATGGAGCCAGACCTGGCGCGACAAACCATTTGGGTATCTTGCCGAAATCCACTATACCTTTGCTTGCGCAGTCGCCGTGTTGTTGACATTCGCCAGTTGCGCCCGTTCTCAATTTTCATTGCCGCAATTCAAACCCGCTAATTGGCCGCCCGCATTGTGTGCGGCAAAATGGAGAACTTTGATGATCAGGAACAGACAATGCATTGTGTCGATCATGGCCACGGGTGCCATTCTCGTATTCGCGGCGAGTGCAGCGGTTGCCGCGGCACATCCTGCCATCGGAACCTGGCAATTGAATCTTGCCAAATCGACCGATGAATCCACGGACGCCTCGCCCAAAAGCGAGACCTTCACTTTCGCCGACACCGGGAAGGGCGTTACCCTGACGACCAGGATCGTTGGGGCGGACGGCAAGCTGACCGTGAACAAGGGCAACCCCATCAAGTGGGACGGAATGGCCCATCCCGACACCAACGGACCTGACCATGACAGCATCACGGTCACGCCGGCGGGAGCGCAGACGCTCGAATGGGCCTTCACAAAAAAGGGCGCCTCTGTTCGCAGCGGGACACTGGCGGTCTCGCGCGATGGCAGGATGATGACCATCTCGGGGGCCAGCATGGGCGCGAAAGGCGGGAAGACCTACTTCAACGACGTTTTTGAGCGGAAGTAGGCGACTGGCGAGAGCAAAGTGGCCGCCCGTTATGCAAGCGGGCACCGACGCGTGTCAGGTCCGGGCCCGGGATCGTTCAAGAGTTGATGAGACGGAACAGGTTGGTATTTTCCAGCATGGTGGACTCATCGACTTCGCGTTCGTCCTGACCGCGACCGATTCCGTAGCGGCTGTCATATTGCAGGACGGCTTGGCCATCTTTTTGGCGAACGACTGTTGCGAGCAGCCATTGTCCCCGGCTTGGAACCCATGCGGACCATTTCTGGCCTATCCTGACATCAGCCGGCATGACGCACATCCTTTGCCCGCGATGCGGGCGCCGCATTCATTTCGAGGCGTTGTCAAAGCCCTGGTCCCAGCGCGTTCGCTCCGGTTCCGAGGTGTAGGGATTGAGGGCAGCCATGGCCGCAGCGTCGGCGCGGGTGTTCGCGGACAGTTGCCGCGCCGCGTTCCAACCCTGGGCATAAACGCGGCTGAGTCGGAAAGAGGCCGCACCGGCTGCGGTTTTCATGGTTGATGGAGCCTGAGCCGCAATACCTTCCGAAAGTTGGGGGGATGTGCGGCTGTAGTCGCCGGCGCCGAAGGCGGATCTGTGGATTGGTCGGTGTCGCGCAACAGCGCCTCACGCAGGTCCTTCATGTCGATGGCGATATGTTCCGTCGCGCCGTCCGTAGTGATTTGAAGCGTGGCCGAGATCTGGCGCCAGCCAACAAAGGAGTGAACATCCAGCTGTTCCTCCTCCACGCCCAGGGTGTAGGTCCCCGGCGGCTGCACCGCATCCAGGCCCGCGAGCCGGAAAGGCCGGACGAAGGTCACCTGCCTGCTGGTGCTGCGTGTCTGCATGGCGAAGATCCTTTGAGGAATGGGCATCGGCCGGACGGCGTCGACACCATCCGGCCGCGCCCGGCGCATACATAGCCCAAATCACGCATACGCGATGCTGGGAGCACCAGCGGGCGTGAGGACCCTAAATTGCGCCAGGAAATGTTCGTTCTTGTTACGTCGAAAGCGACATGCGCGGAAGCGAGGTACCATTCCGCCGCAAAGGGCGGCCTGACTGTCGAAGGCAGCCCCACGAACTATAGAGGTGGCGACGAAATTCAAGATTACAAGGAGATCGCGGCAATGTACCTGGAATAAATGCGCCGCGGCGTTTGCGGCATTAATGTCACATAGCTGCGTCTCGACGAGACCGGGCGCGTCATGAAAGCGAAAAACGCCGCCGCCGGTGAAGGCAGCCGCGCATTTCTTTAAGCGCGGCTGGGTATTGATACGGATGGCAGGCTTGCGGGCCTTACGAGGTCATGCTTTCGGCGCCATTCGCTCGCCTCTTTTTCGGTCCAGCCAGCCGGCCACGCAATGTCGCTCCCGCGGCGCAGGATTTCGGGGTCCGTGAAGTGGTGGCAATCGCAGAAGTGGTCGACGTGCGTGTGTTCAGCCACCGGCGAGCGCATGTCGAAATGCGAGCACCCCCGCTCGTGATACCGCTCGTCCCGCTCGGGCTCAAACATCGGCAGTCTCCGCCATTATGACTCTGCTGGAACCATCTCGCGTTCCTGGAAATTGGACACAGAATGGGGGCGGCTCGAAAGCCGCCCCACATTGCTGAACAAGGTTGCCTGCTTCAAAGAGTGATCCAGAGGCCGCTTTTGTAATAACCGCGGCCTTCATGGTGATCGCGGTAATGGCGATCCGAGTTTTCCCATCTCTGGTGGAAATACCAGTCATCGGGATGCACGTTGAATTGCACGCCCGGCACGCGGGGCGCGGCAGCATCGGTGTGCCAGCAATCCTGCTCCGCATTGCAAATCACGCGAGCGGCGGCAGGTGCGGTGGTGGTCGCCAAAGCGCCTGCCGACATCAGCGCCGCGATTGCGGTGGCTGACAAGACATTTTTCAGGGAAATCATCTTGATACGTCTCCAGTTAGAGGGACGGCTTTGACGATCAAAGCCGCATTAAAGAGAACGGGTGTCCGTCCGTCCTGTCGTCGATCCCCGAGAGGGGCTGGCCAAACATCGCAAAAATTACGTTGAGGCTGCGTGCTTCAATATCGACTGGGCAGCATCGCGGCCAGAATCACGGACGCCAATGCCAACACCACGCCGGCGGCCAATATCGACAAACCATATCTGGCGCCGGCGCCACGCCAGGACTCCGGTGGAATTTCGCTGCTATCACCTTGCGCCGCCGCGGCATTGATGCGGACGAAGTGCCAACCGAAGGTCGCAACGCCCGTCAGGGCGACGGCCAGGCCGCCGAGGCTCAAGGCCTTTTGCAACATCCAGGCAGCAGAGAGAAGCATAATATTCTATCAGGGCGATGGGCAGGAAGCGGCCATTTCGGCAGCAACGGCGTTGGCAATGGCTATGTCGTGCAGCCGTGTTACCCTGCTGCGCCGTTCCCAGCCGAATGAGGCGATTTTGGCCATTCAGCGTTGGTCTGAACTTGGCATGCCGCGATACTGGCGATTCAGGTCTTCGGTCGCCTGATGCTCCTCCTGATCGGTCTTGTAGGACCGACGGTAAGTCACATGATGGCGAGTGACGCGATGCTGGATCGCCGTGTCGGTCCTGTCCCGCATGTTGGACATACCGTCCCTGTCTTGCGCCATTACCTGGCCGGCCAGGGCCACTGCGGCGCCCAGCATTGCTGCAGCGAAAACTTTCATGGGGAGTCTCCTGGATCGGGATGTAGTGTGCCGATGGCACCATCCTGCTGTCGTTGTAACGGGCAACGTGGCGATTGGTTCCCCGCGAGCTCACGGGCCTCGATCGTTTGATCGCTCGACGCCCAATCAGAATCGGAAAGTTCTGGAAAGGAGTCCCGTCGAATGCGCGAACTCAGTGATGATGCGCGTACAATTCAGCGGCAATGGAAGTAACGTAGCATTTGCTTGCAACAAAAAGGCGGTATGTCGGGCCGCCCATGACGAAATCAACCCCTCGCAGCACGATTAAAATCAAGCCGGCGACAAGCATGCTCAACTCAATGCTCTGGACGCCCATATATTTCCACAAATGTTCTGCGCCCAGGCTTCCAATAATGAGAAAGGCGAGCGACCAGCAGAGAGCCAATAGAGACCAAAGGACACAAGCTGCGAACAACACAGCCTTGTCCGCCCAGATGTATCGAAAATGAACCCGAGTGCTCTGTGCGATGAAAGGTTCTCCACTGTCAATTTTCCCAACCCGACACCGAGTTTTCGTTGCCATGCAAAAAGTGCCCGCACAGGGAACTCCCCAGATGCAGGAAAGCCCAATCGGCCGTGTGCGATTTTGGCGGCTATGCCGCCGTGCGCGAGACAAAGGTGGAGTGGGCGACCGATACTTTCATGCCCGCCGGACTGCTGCTCGTCTCGATCTTGGCGTCCAGTTGATGGGCCAACGCCTTGACGAGGGTGGTGCCCAAGCCACCTTTCGCAGGCGGACCTAGGTCTTCCGTACGTCCTACACCGTCATCGGAGACCGAAAGCCTCCAGTCATCGCCATTGACCTCATAGCGGACCTTCACGGCGCCAGCCTTGTTGGGGTCCGGAAAAGCGTATTTCAGGGCATTAATGACGAGCTCGGTGACAATCAGGCCCAGGCTTACGGCATCGGCTGATACAACAGTGCCTTCGTCAGAAACAACCGCAATGGTGGACAGGCGATTTTCGCCGATCATGGAATCGGCCAAGGACTTGCAGAGTTTCGTGAGATACGGCGCGATTTGGATTATATCGGCACGGCCGGAGCTATGCAGGTGTTGCTGCACGGCCGCGACCGACATGACGCGGCGATGCGCATCCTGCAGGTGCTGGCGGGTTTCCTCGGAGGTCACGGCGCGTGCCTTGAGCATCAGGATGCTAGCAATAATCTGGAGGGAATTGACGATGCGATGCTCCATTTCCGCCATCAGCATTTCCTTCTGCTCCACAAGCTCGTCGGTGCGGACCTGAAGCAGGGCCTTTTCTCGCTCGGTGGCGCGCCGGTCGGTCACGTCCTCAAAGCCCAGCAAGATGAGTGCACGGCCCTCATCGGTACCGAGCACTTTGCGCGCATGCAGCAGGAAGATTCGTGGGCCGATGCGCGGAAAAATCTGTTCGACCAGAAATCCTTCCACGATCG
>DATKEP010000095.1:0-6743 GCA_035512055.1 Rhizomicrobium sp. | reverse complement strand
TCTATCAGGGCTCGACCGCCTACAAGCCGCCGAGCATCGAATTCCGCTTTGCCGCCGCCGCCAACATCAATTACGCGCAGGTTTCCGAACGTCGCATCCTGAATGTGGACCCGTCCAAGCCGCCGCACAGATTCGACGGCATCGTGGCGCTGCAGGAAGCCTTCCTGGATTATCACATTCGCAATGTCGATGACCGTTATGACTTCGACTCGATCCGGGTCGGCATCCAGCCTTTCAGTTCGGATTTCCGCGGCTTCCTCTTCCAGGACAACCAGCTCGGCGTGCGCCTGTTCGGCGACCGCGAGAACAACCGCTATCAATACAATCTGGCTGTCTTTGCGCGCTTGGAGAAGGACACCAATTCCGGCCTGAATGACATCACCCAGATGGTCCGCAAGGATTATCTGGCGGTGGCCAATCTCTATGCCCAGGACTTCCCGATACCCGGTTTCACCTCCGAAGGCATCGTCATCTACAACTGGAACCGCGAAGGCAACGACATCCATGTCGACGAAAACGGATTTCCCGCCCGCCCCGCGCTCTTGGGCGACAATCGGGGTCGTGATTATGACGTGGTCTATCTGGGCTATAGCGGCGACGGCCATATCGGCGACGTCAACCTGACTGTCACCGGCTATGGCGAACTGGGCCAGGACCGCAACAACATCTTCACCAACGTGCCCGCCGACATATCGGGCTATTTCTTCGCCGCCGAACCGTCAATGGATTTCGACTGGATCCGCGTGCGCCTGTCGGCTCTCTACGCCTCAGGCGACGACAATCCCTACGACAATCACGAAGGCGGCTTCGACGCCATCTTCGAGAATCCGCAATTCGCCGGCGCCGACACCAGCTACTGGATCCGCCAGTCGATTCCCTTTGCCGGCGGCGGCCGCGACATCTCCCTGAACAGCCGCAACGGCGTGCTCAACGATTTGCGCCCCTCCAAGGAGGAGGGCCAATCCAACTTCAACAATCCCGGCACCGTCCTTCTTGGTGCGGGCGCGGACTTCGACGTGTTGCCGGAGCTGCGGGTTTCCTCAAGCCTCAATCATCTATGGTTCGCCGACACGACGATCGTGCAAGCGCTTCGCCAGCAGGCCAACATCTCCCAGGACCTGGGCTGGGATGCCTCGCTGGCTGTGACCTGGCGGCCGCTCCTGTCCCAAAACATCGTGCTACGGGCGTCAGGCGCGGTGCTGTCGCCGGGCGCGGGTTTCAACGATCTCTTCACCACCAATACGCATGACGGCCAATATTATTCAGTCCTGCTCAACGCAATCGCGACATTCTAGGACGGGTATATGGTTGGGGGCTGGCATAAAAAATCGCTTCTGCTGGTGGCGCTGGCGCTGCTGGCGGTTGGGATCACGGGCCGGCTGCTTGCCGATGACGAAGAGGTTGCGATCGAGCGCACCTATGTAAAGACACCCGATGCGCCCAGGGGGCAGAGCCAGGAAGAGGCCGACGCCAAAAGCGCCGGCTGCATTTCCTGTCATACCAAGTCCGACGCCCCCAGCATGCATGACAATGTCGCGGTGCTGCTGGGCTGCGCGGACTGCCATGGCGGTGACGCGACGGTTAAGGCACCCGCGGGCCTGGCCGCGAACGATCCGCAATATGCCGCACTTCGGGACAAGGCGCATGTGCTGCCGCGTTACCCCGACGACTGGCAATATCCACATTCGGCCAATCCCAAGGAAAGCTACACGCTGCTCAACAAGGAGGCGCCTGAGTTCGTGCGCTTCGTCAACCCATCGGACTACCGTGTGGCGCGTCAATCCTGCGGCGCATGCCACTTGCCGGAAATCCAGGCGGCGGAACGCTCGCTGATGTCCACCGGTGCCATGTTCTTCGAAGGCGCCTCTTACAATAACGGCATCGTGCCGCTGAAAGGCGGCTACGAGAATGTCTATGGCCTGAATGGCGTGGGCATCGGCGAGGCCTATACGCCCGACGGCAAGCCCGCCAAGGTCCTGTCGCCCGGCAATCCGCCCGGCACTATCACCGATGCGCAAAAGAAACGCGGCGCGCTGACCGCGCTGATCCCGCTGCCCACCTGGCAGGTGATGCCGCCAGCCGACATATTCCGCGTTTTCGAGCGCGGCGGCCGTAACATCGGTACCGAATTTCCCGAAATCGGTCTTCCCGATTCAACCGGCGAAATCCAGAGGCTGGAAGAGCCCGGCCGGCCCGACATCAAACAGTCCAATCGTGGCCCGGGCACCGGCCTGCGTGTCGCCATTCCCGTGCTCAATATCCACAAGACCCGGCTGAACGATCCCTTCATGTGGTTCATGGGAACCAATGATCAGCCCGGCGACTATCGCCAGTCCGGTTGCGCCGGTTGTCATGTGATTTATGCCAACAGCCGCGAGCCGCGCGAAAGCCTGATCTATTCCCAATATGGCCGCGACGGCAAAAGCCAGACCGTCGATCCCACCATTCCCAAGGATGAATCCGGCCATCCGCTGAAGCATGTCTTCACGCGCTCGATCCCGACGTCGCAGTGCATGAACTGCCACATGCACCAGCCCAACATGTTCCTGAATACCTATCTCGGTTACACGATGTGGGACTATGAGGCCGATGCGTCCTTCATGTGGCCGAAGGACCAGAAGTATCCGACCTCCGAGGAAATGCGCAAAGTCCTGGACCGCAATCCCGAAGGCGCGTCTCCCCGCGGCAACTGGTCGGACGTGGATTTCCTGCGCAATGTCTATGACCTCAATCCCAAACTGCACGACACCCAGTTTGGCGACTATCACGGCCATGGCTGGAATTTCCGCGCCATCTTCAAGCGCGACCGCGACGGCAACCTGCTCGACAAGGACGGCAAGATCGTCAGCAATGACGATCCGGAGAAATGGCGCCTGAAAGGTTCGGGCAAGTTCGGTCCCATCGGCCAGCAAGCGGGCAAAGCCGTGCACATGATGGACATTCATGCCGAGAAGGGCATGCAGTGTTCCGACTGCCATTTCGCCCAGGACAGCCATGGCAGCGGCTTGATCATGGGCGAGGTCGCCAATGCGGTCGAGATCGGCTGCAAGGATTGCCATGGCACGATCAGCGCCTATCCGACCCTGAAGACGTCAGGCCCGGCTGCACCACCCGGCGGCACCGACCTCGCCCAGCTGCGCAATCAGGATGGCAGCCGACGCTTCGAGTGGGTGGAGGAGAATGGCCACCGCGTGCTCTATCAGCGTTCGTCGCTCGATTCATCGCTGCGTTGGCGAGTCATTCTGGTGAAGGATTCGGTGGACCCAACCAGTCCCGATTATGACGAGCGCGCCGCCCGCGCCAAGCTGATGTCGCGCACCACGGCGGACGGCAAGCAGTTCCAATGGGGTCCGGGCGTCGATGCCAAGAACCTGGCGCATAAAGACAGCAACATGGCCTGCTTTGCCTGCCACACGTCGTGGACAACGTCATGCGGCGGCTGCCATCTGCCGATCGAGGCCAATTGGAAGACCGACAGCCACAAATATGAAGGCCAGACGGCGCGCAATTACGCCACTTATAATCCGCAGGTCGCGCGCGACGACATGTTCCAGCTGGGCATCCATTCCACCATCAAGGGCAACGAAATCGCGCCGGTGCGCTCAAGTTCGGCCCTGGTGTTGAGTTCGACCAACATCAACCGCGACCGCATCTATGTGCAGCAGCCGCCGATTGCCGCCCCGGGCTTCTCCAGCCAGGCCTTCGCGCCCCATTTCCCACATACGGTGCGTACGACCGAGACCAAGACCTGCAGCGACTGCCACATCTCGGCCGCCAACGACAACAATGCGATCATGGCGCAGCTGATGGTGCTGGGCACCAATTTCGTGAATTTTGTCGGCCTCAATGCCTGGACCGGACTTGAAGGCGGCATCGAGGCGGTGCGTGTCACCGAATGGAGCGAGCCACAGGCGGTGTTCGGCTCCTATCTGCAGAAATACGCCTATCCCGACTATTACAAGGCCCATGTCGAGCGCAATCACCGCGAACTGGTCGACTGGCGCCGCGGCGACCTGTTTGGCAAGGGCGACACCAATGTCGAAGACATCTTCAATGTGAAGCATTCGACCGACGGGGCTGTGCGCTGCCTGCAGCTGCGCGGCGAGTATCTCTATTCCGCCGACGGTACCGGCGGCTTCCGCGTGTTCGACGCGGCCTCCGTCGCCAACAAGGACATTTCAGAGAAAGTCATCACCGCGCCCTTCTCGCCGCTGGGCCAGCAGATGCGCGTCGCCTCCAAGAATGCCACCTGCATGGCGCTGCCTACCGACCAGTCCATTGCGCCGCTGCGCAACACGCCGGAAATGCGCGAATACAACCAGGAACAGGCCTTCCACCCGATCTATCACTACGCCTTCATCACCGATGCCGAAGAGGGCCTGATCCTGGTGGATATCGACACGCTCACCGACCGCGATCCGCGCAACAACAATCTCAGTCGCGCGCTGACCTGGAATCCGGATGGCGTGCTCAATGGCGCCAGCCACATCACCCTGGCCGGCTATTACGCCTATATCGCGACCCCGCGCGGTCTGGTGGTCGTGAACCTCGACGATCCGATGAAGCCCAAAGTGGCGGCGCAAGTTTCGCTGCCTGACATGCGGGCCTCGGCGGTGCAGTTCCGCTATCTCTTCGTCACTGACGCGCGCGGCTTGGAAGTGCTCGATATCACCAGGATGGACCAGCCCCGGCTGGTGGAAGGCGCGCGGCTGCCACTGGACGATGCCCGCCGCGTCTATGTCGCGCGCACCTATGCCTATGTCGCCGCCGGCAAGGACGGTCTGGTGATCGCCGATATCAAGAATCCCGAAAAGCCCAAGCTCTACTGGAAGAAGCCGTTTGAAAATGCCGACAGCCAGGACGTAATCGTGGGCTCGACCAATGCCTCGCTCTTCGCCTATGTCGCCGATGGCAAGAACGGCCTGAAAGTACTTCAGCTCACCAGCCCCGAGAGCCAACCCAATTTCTATGGCTTCTCGCCGCCGCCCAAGCCGGAAGTGATTGCCTGGGCGCAAACGCCGACACCCGCGCTGGCCCTGTCCAAGGGGCTCGACCGCGACCGGGCGGTGGACGAAACCGGCAACCAGATCGCCATCTTCGGCCGTCTCGGCTCGCGGCCTTTCCATCGCGACGAAATGGAGAAGTTCTTCGTTGACTGGAAAGGGCAGCAGTATCGCGTCAGCGACGATGTGGTGAAGGCTGATTTCCTGGGCTTGCCGACGACCGCCAAGCCGCCCGTCCAGGCCGACCAGAACAATGGCAAGTCGTCGGCGCCGCCGCGCCGCGACGTCAAAGCCCAGCCGCGCAAGAAGCTGGCTGCCAACTAGTCTTTAATGAAAGGCACCTGGTAGGTCACCGCCGCGGGGAAGTTTCCGGCAGGGCAGGAATGCAGCGCCAGAAAACCATTGTTCCAAACCAGAAGCGTGTAGCCTGGCGCGCGTTCGGTCAAAAGCTCTCGGCCGTCGGGCACACGCAGGTCGATGGGACGCAGGTCGAGCGCCAGCTGGATCGATGTTGCCGATGACACCGACACCAACTGGTCGGCGAACATGCCGTTATAGGCGCGGTGCATATGGCCGCAGATCAGCGCTTTGATCTGCTTGCGGCCACGGATCACCGAAGCCAGGCGGTCAAGCCAGGGCGCATTCTCCGGCTCATCCATCCAGACGATGCCGCTTGGGACCGGCGGATGATGCAAAGCCAGCACGGTGGGCGTATCGGGTGCCTCGTCCAGGGTTTTGGCCAGCCAGCCAGCACGCTTCTCACAGAAGCCGCCGTGATCTTTGCCTTCCAGCGTGTCGCACATCACGATCCTGAGGTCGTCGATCATGAAGGCGTATTGAATGAAACCGTTCTCATCCACGGGCGTGCCGGGGAAGGCCTCGCGGAAGGCCTCGCGGGAGTCATGATTGCCCACGGTGAAATAAGTCGGGATATCGGTTCCCGCCAAGATCTCCTTCAGGGCCTCATATTCGTCGGGCTGGCCCCTGTCGACCAAATCGCCAGTCACCAGGATCGCCGCCGGCGGCGGCTTCAGCTGGTTGATGGCGTGCAATGCCGTGCGCAGCCGCGCTTCGTTGCGAGCCCTGTCCTTGGGCTGGCTGTCATTGGTGATGTGAAGGTCCGTGATCTGGGCGATGGTAAGCACGTTATCCAGGTCCAATAGTCTAATCCCCCTGCCTCACCCATTGGAAAACCGGCTGTCCGATTTTCAGGCCGCAAGGGAGGCAGGAGTACTACGCAATATTACTGTATCCGGATCAGGGCGCTTCGCGCGAGTTCCTGGTTGCGGGGCGCCGTCGCCTGGCCCGGATTGTGAAAACCGTGGCATTCCGCGCAATCGCTGCCGGCCGCGGCCGCCGATTCCTGCCGGCTCTTGCCATGGCAGGTGCCGCATTCGGCGATTTTCGGCAGCATGACCTCCTCGGCCTTGGCGGAGTTTTTGGCCTTGTGGCAGGTGTCGCAATTGGGCGCGCCGTGGGTGTCCTGATGATGTTCCGGCACGGTGTGGTTGAAGTCGCCCCAGGGCAGGTAGCGGCTGGTCAGCTTCACCGGCGCGATGCCATAATTCAGGGAACGCTTGTCCACTGGCGCAATGACCATGTGGCAAGTATAGCAGGTGCCACCGGGCTCGAAGGCGTCGCGCACATGGGCGGCGACATTGTCCACCGGCACGCTGGGCACGAATATGCCGTGCAGGCCGGGCCTGCCCAGGAATGCTTCCGATGCGGAGTAGGAGCGTG
>DATKEP010000094.1:0-6006 GCA_035512055.1 Rhizomicrobium sp. | reverse complement strand
GAAATTGCCGCTCGATCTGGCGGACCAGCGCCACATAGCGGCGATGAAAGAAAATGCCGCCCCGGTTGGCGAAGCGCTTGAGGACCATGCCAATGGCTTCCGCCGGATCAGCCGAGAGCGTCAGGCGCCAGGCGCCCTGGGCCGCCAAGGCGCGCGCGGCAGCGATCGAGGCATTGCCATAGAATTGATAGCCCGACTCGGGATTCGCCGTCAGGCATCTGACCGCCGCGTCCTCCGGCAAGGGCGTGAGCCCAACCTTTTCTCCCCGTTCCAGGACAAAAAGCACGGCGTCATGGGCCACCTGCCGGCGCCTGGGCGCGGCCAGCGCCTTTTTCCAGCGGCCGGCGCGAAAGCGCATGCCGCCATCGCTATCGGCCGGCGCATCCTGGGCAAAGACGTGAATGGCGCCGGCCAGGGACCAGAGGCGAAATTCGGGCGCCGTTTGCACAAAGACCGTGTCGTCGGACAGCAACGGCAGGCCGGCGCGCGTGGCCGCCAGTGCCAGGGTGGATTTTCCGGCCCCGCTGGCGCCGGCAAAGACAAGGGCGGTGCCGTTCAGCATGACCGCCGATGCATGCAACGGCACGCGGCCGACATGACCGACGAGAAACAGCACCATGGTATTGATCAGGTCGGCGATATCGTCGCCATCGGCATCGCGGGGAGCCCGGCAGGAACCCGTGCAGGCGCGGCCATCCGCCAGGACGGAAATTCCCTTTCGCCGGATGGCAAGCCGGTGATCCTCGACGTCGTGAAAATCGGCGGCATCCGCATTTACATCGTATCCGGAAAGATCGATCCGCACCGCCGCCGCGTCATCGCGCGGCCCTTCACTCTTCCAATCCCCGTACAGCGTAAGCGCAATATCCAGGAGGCGGCCGTCATCGGAGCAGAATGCGACACGAACGTCGAAAAGAAGAATAGCGCCGTAAATCCTGGCTTGTTTGCTTGGCATGCAACGTCCTTTTGCTAAGGTGCTTCTACACCCGATCGGGCATGCGTTTAAGCGAGCGTATCGTGAATTTGTTCAGCAAAATGAGTCAGACGCTTCGGCAATGATCATTCTGGTCAATCCCCGCTCCACGCGGCCGGACAATCGGCGCTTTCCCCTTTCCATCATGGCCATCGGGGCTGTCATTCCCGCGGGCGAAGACTGGGAAATGGTCGATGGAAATATGCCCGGCATCGATGCGGCCGCAAGGATTGGCGATATTATCGAGGCAAGGCGCGGCACACCCGATCCCGTGCGCGCGATCGGCTTCAGCGTGATGCCCGGGCCGCAACTGGCCAATGCCGTCAACCTCACCCGCCAGGTCAAGGCGCGACATCCCGGGCTGCCCGTGATCTGGGGTGGAAATTTCGCGAGCCTCTATCCTGAACCGGTCCTCAACGCGCCTTATGTCGATTGGGTCGTGCGCGGCCAGGGCGAACAGACTTTCACCGAATTGCTGGACGTGATCGCGGGAAACCGCGATCCGCAAAATGTCGCCGGCCTTTCTTTCCGCCGCCCCGATGGCAGCCATCACAAGGGCCTCGAGCGATCCTGGATCGGTCCGGACGAGCTTCCGCCGCCGCCCTATCACAAGATCGATGTCGGGGATTATCTCAGGCCCACCTTTCTGGGCCTGCGCTCGGGCGTCTATCAAGCCTCGATCGGCTGCCCCTATTCCTGCAATTTCTGCGGCGTCATATCGGTCTATGGCAGGCGCGAGAAAATGCAGTCGCCGGCCCGCACCGCCGAACACCTGGCCTTTCTGGCCCGCGCGCATGGCATGGATTCGGTGCACTTCTACGACAACAATTTCTTCCTGCGGGAAGATGTCGCGCTTGAGCTGGCCGAGCGGCTGATCCCACTCAACCTGCACTGGTGGTGCGAGGCACGGGTGGACGCGATGCTGCGCTTCTCCGACCACACTTGGGCCATGCTAAAGCGCTCCGGCCTGGAAATGGTGTTCTTCGGCGCCGAGTCCGGCTCGGATGAATCGCTCAAGAAAATGCAGAAGGGCATCACCACCGCGCAGGTTCTGGAGGCAGCGGCGCGCGCGCGTCAGCATGGCATCATTCCGGAATTTTCCTTTGTCTTTGGCGATCCCGATGATCCGGAACGGGAGATCGAGGCGACGCTGGCCTTCATCCGCAAGCTCAAGGCGGTCAATCCGCTGATGGAGATGGTGACGCATTTCTATACGCCTATGCCGCAACGCCAGAACACCTATGGCGCGATCGATCCTCTCGCCGGCACGCCCGCCGTCCTGGAAGAATGGACCAGGCCGGAATGGATCCGCTGGATGACGTTCGAGGATCCCAACGTTCCCTGGCTCAACCAGCGCCTGAAGGCGCGGGTCGAGGATTTCGAACTGGTGCTGAAAAGCCGATTCCCCTCCATTCACGATCGCCGCACCCGTGGCTGGGGCAAGGTGGCCGGCCGGGTGCTTGCCAAAAAACCCTGGAGCAGCGCGCAATATTCCAAAAGCAAATTGCTGAAAAATGTGATGCGGCTGGCGCGTAGCGAACCGCCGGACCGCCAGGCCTATGGCCATCTGCGCGTGCCGTCGCCGGCAGGCCCCGCTTGAACGCACTGACACCACGCCAGGCCTATCGTCTTTGGGCGCCGCATTATCGCGGCGACAATGCGGTGTGCGTGCTAGAAGACCGGCTTGTCTCGTCGCTGACACCGCCGCCGCGCGGCAGGAGACTTTTGGATGTCGGCTGCGGCACCGGCCTCAGGCTCAAACATTGCGACGCGGCTTTCGCCTATGGCGTCGACGCCAGTCCCGAGATGGTTTCCGCCGGCGGCCTTGCCAATGTCGCCGCCGCCGATGTGCGCGCCTTGCCCTTCCCGTCCGGCCTATTCGACCTAGTCTGGTGCCGGCTGATGATGAGCTATCTGCACGACCTCGCACCGGGCTATGGTGAACTGGCGCGCGTATGCCGGGAGGGCGGCCAAGTCGTGGTCAGCGACTTTCATGCCGATGCCATCCGGGCCGGCCATCGCCAAACCTTCCGCGATACCGAAGGCAGGTTGCATGAGATCGTCCATTATCCCCATGACGCCTCCTCCCACCGCAATGCCGCCGCGGCGGCGGGCCTGACGCTGACATGGGCCAAGAGCGGCACGGTGGGTCCCGCGATCCGGCCGGTCTATGAACAGGCGGGACGGCTGGACATGTATGCGCGCGACCAGGGGCTGGCGATTGTCGCCCTGTTCCTGTTCGAGAAGAACTAGGACAAGGTCAGGGAGCGTTCGTCGCGATAGACGAGACAGGCCAGCCGCCGCAGGAGGCTGGAAAAGGGCGCCGTCAGCAGGATGCGCATGCGGGTTGAAGGCGCCTCGAAGAGCAGGATGGCTGCTTGCAACATGGCACTCGCGTCATTAAGCGGCGAACGCATCTCGCCGGCATCGCAGCCCAGCGCACTTGCGTAATACCGATATCTCATTTGTACGGCGGGCCTTGCGCCCATCTCTTCTAGCCAGACATCGAGCGGGCCGAGCGCGACAAAGGGAAACAGGCTGCGCAACAACAACAGGCTGGCGGCGACCGCGCTTTGGGACCTGGCCTTGTGAGCCCGTGCGCGGATGCCAGCCAGTCCGTCGTCCCCAAGCCTTGACAGCAGCGGCACCAGATCGACCAGCCATTTGAGACGGACCCAGCAGCTCAGTGCGCCATGGGCAATCAGGTAGAATGCCAGATCGGGTCCAATCTCCGCCGCCGGTATCGGACCCTCGCCTACGGGCAATACCAAGAAATCCGCGTGCGGTCCGCCGGCAAAGAACAGCCGCTGATGAAGTTCTACGGAATCCGTGGGATCGGCATGTGCCACCATCATCACATCCCGCACAGCGCTCAGGATCAGGCGGCGCAAAAGTCCCCGCTTTGGCACGGGCGGATAGCTGGCCACAAAACCCATTTCGACCAGCGCATCCAGCGCGCGGCCGAACTGATGCGGGGATACCAGAATGTCGATGTCGGCAGAGTCCCGCCAAACCGGATCGGGATAGATTTGTGCCGCCTGGGTGGTCCCCTTGAACACCGTCCAGCCAAGTCCGGACGCGGAGAAGCGTTCGCCAATGGCGTTCAGAACGCGTAGCGCGGCCTGGCGACGCATCTTGCTGGCCAGATAGCTCCTGCGCAGCTCTTTGACAAACTCCGGTGGCGCCGGGTGACGGCGGCTTTCCGCGATCCCATACAACAACGGCGCCACCTGATGCCGCGCCGCCAGCGCACAAAGCTCGCGGGTCAGTTCTATATCTGGCATGGCCGGCCCGCCAAAGGGCTCGCCGACAAGCGCGGTCAATTGCACCAGGGAAGAAGAAAATCGACAAGCTTTCATCAGACTGTCGGCGGGCGTTTGCGAAAGACGACGGCGCGATAGCGCTCGCCCTCCAGCCGGATATTGTCGCGCCCAAATTGTACATCGTCCGCCATTTGACCGAGCTCCGCTTCGAGCACGACATCGAACTTTTTGGCCACGGCGGTGTCGCAGAAACGAAAGCTGGTGGTATGCAGGACAAGAAGGCCGCCAGGCTTCAGGCAGCGCTCGAAGTCGACCACCGTTCGCTCGAAATCGGCAAAATGCAGCAACGGATCCGATCGCCGGGCTCCGGAAATTGTCAGCTGGCCATGGCAAAGCACCGCCATGCAGAAGATGGCATCGCAGGATTGCGCAGCTTCCGCCTCGGTCGTGGCGGAGACCGCCAACCGGACCAGCGGATCTTTGATGCGCGCACGGCAGCGGGCTATATTGGTCTTGTCATAGTCGATGCCCGTGATGGCGGCACCGGGAAAATAGCGCCGCAGAGATAACAGCTCATCGCCGCGCGAACATCCAAAGGACAGAAGGTGGCAATCCTTCTGCTCGCCCATGGTCGCGGCAACGAATCGGAAAAGCCAGGGATAACGATCCGGCAGCGTATGATGATAGGGCTGGAAGCGTCCCGGGACCGGTTGGCGCACGCGATAGCGCAAGGAAAAAATGGAGTGCCGGAGTCCATGAAGGAGGCCCGCGCATTTTTCCGCAACGGTCATACTACCGGTCACTCACCACGCATCTTCGAAACGCATCTTCGCGGCAAATGACCGGCCGTCCACTTATTTATGCCGTAAACCGTCGCACGGCCGTGACAGGATTTTACACGATAAACGCCGTGCCAATCAAAAGCCGATGAGTTAGGAATAGTGCATGCTGGCACGCCAGTCCCAAGCCGAGATCGTGTTGGAAATGCCTTTGCGGGGAAGGCGCGATTATGTTCATTCCACGGACCTGTTCGCGGCCCTGGATGGCCTGGCGGAGGCGTTTCTCGGATCAGGGGCGTACCTGAAGACGCTAAACTTGCGCCGCAGGGCGCACTGCCAGACGACAGCGTGTTTCCGCCCTGACGCCAACGCGTTCGGCACTTTCGCCTTTGCCGCGCGGGGCTGGATCATGGAAGGCTGGCTGGTGGAAAACTCGTTGCCCATCACGCGCCGTATCGAATTTGATGAAGGAGCAATCGCAAAACTGGCGATCAGTGATCATGGATGCGTCGGCCTTCGCGCACCCATCCAGGGTTATAGCGCCTTCGAACAATTGATCGTGCTGTTTAAAATGCTGTGCGCCCAAAGCCACCCTGGTGCGTGGCTGTTAACGGCCATCGATCTTGATCGCCCTCTTTCCACGCAGGCGGCGCTGGCCGTGAGCCGGACGCAGCTGGTTCTGGGGCGGATGATCGACGCGATGTTGTACCAGGATGGCAGCCCTGCCGGCAGAATGCAGATGGTCTTGCCGTATGCGGGAAGTGTTGCATGACGGTCTCTTCCGAGCAGCTTCGCGCACTGATGCTGTCGATTCCCTCCTGGGCCAGGGCCTTGCCAAACATTGACGACGGCACGCCTTTCTCCGACTGCGACATTGACTCGCTGGCCTTACTCGAGCTCGTCAGTGAGATCCAGCGCGTCTATGGCATCGAGATTCCCGATGACGATATCGAGAGCGTTTCCAGCATTGCCAATATGGCGCAATATTTGA
>DATKEP010000093.1:0-10464 GCA_035512055.1 Rhizomicrobium sp. | reverse complement strand
GCCCGCTCTTTCAGGGGCTTTCCTATCACGACACGCCCTTCACGCCGCTGCCCCAGATGAGGCATTTGGACAACTCGGCCCCCGCGGGTGGCAAGCATATCTACACTGTGATCGCCTTGAACAGCGCGGGCGTGCCTTCGGTGGCCTCGTTGCCCGCAGCCTTTGAATGACGGGCTTTGCGCGCGCTTTCGGCAAGCCTGCGCGGGTCATTTTGATTTTTCGTGCAGGATCCAGACAGGGAGAGGATGCATGAAGATATCCAGGCGGAAAACGGTCCAGGGCGGCGTCCTGGCGGCATCCGGGGCTGTGATAGGTAACCCATTGCGGGCCTGGGCCCAACTGGAAGGCAGCCGCATTCCGGCGGGCGGCGCCCATCCCGTGCCTTCCATACAAGATACCGAGTCCCCCGCCCAGAACAACGAACGGATGAAGTGGTTCCGCGAAGCCCGTTTTGGCATGTTCATCCATTGGGGCCTCTACGCCATTCCGGCGGGGGACTGGGATGGCAGCCGGGTGGCAGGGATCGGCGAGTGGATCATGAATACGGCGACGATTCCGGTGGCGGAATACAAGGCCCTGGCGCCGAAGTTCAATCCCACGCAATTCAGCGCCGCGCGGATCGTGGGTTTGGCGAAGTCGGCGGGCATGAAATACATCGTGATAACCTCGAAGCATCACGATGGGTTCGCCATGTTCGATTCCCGGGCAGATCCCTTCAATATCGTCCAGGCGACGCCGTTCAAGCGCGACCCGCTGAAGGAATTGGCGGCGGAATGCCGCAGCCAGGGCATAAAACTCGGCTTCTATCATTCGCAAGACCAGGATTGGACGGCGCCCGGCGGCGCAGCCCTCCAACATGTTGACGCAACGGCCAATATCGATCAGCACAAGCCACCGACAAACCATTGGGACCCGGCGCAGGACGGCAGCTTTCCAGACTATCTCCATCGAAAGGCCATTCCGCAGATTCGCGAGCTGCTCACCAACTATGGCGAAGCTCCGGCAATCCTGTGGTTCGACACGCCGACCAAGGACATGACGCCCGAATTGGCGAGTGAGATCGTGGCTATATTGAATGAGCATCCCAGGTTGATCTGGAACAACCGTCTGGGTGGCGGTTACCGCGGGGACACCGAGACGCCGGAGCAATACATCCCGCCACAGGGATTTCCGGGGCGCGACTGGGAGTCGTGCATGACCATGAACGACACCTGGGGCTACAAACGGGACGATGTGAATTTCAAGAGCACCGAGACCCTGCTGAGAAATTTGATCGACATTGCCAGTAAGGGCGGCAACTACCTGCTGAACATCGGGCCGATGGCGACAGGGGAGGTGCCATTGCCAGAGGTGGAGCGATTGCAGGAAATAGGCAAGTGGCTGGCCGCGAACGGCGAGTCCATTTATGCGACGCAACCTACACTATTTGGCGCCGAGGCGGGCGCGTTCTCGACCACGGAAAATGATAAGAACGGCAATCCGAAATTTGTGCCAAGCTGGAAGTGGCGATCGACGACGGCCCCTGACAAGATCTACGTCCATTTATTCGAGTGGCCGGGCGCCAATTTCCACCTAGACAAGTTACCGCGTGCTGTCACCGGTGCCTATCTGTTGGCAGACAAGGCGCGGGCGCCCTTGAAGCTGATGAAACAGGGCGATGGTCTGCAAGTGGAACTTCCGCTAGAGGCGCTGGACCCGGTTGCAACTGTGCTGGTCCTGACAACGGCATAATCGGCAAATACAGATGTGGAGCATTCCAATGAAGAACAATCGACGCACGTTTTTCAAGGGCGCGGCCACGCTTGGCGCCGGCGCTTTGCTGCCATCGCCTCTTATTGCCACGGAAAAAACCCGCAATGAAGTAGTTGCCTCCGATGCCAAAACGGTGGTGGACACCGCCAGTGGAAGGCTGCGCGGCTTGTGGCGCAGCGGCATTTTTGTCTTCAAGGGCATTCCGTACGGGGAATCCACCGGCGGCGCCAACCGCTTCATGCCACCGGTCCCGGTCAAGCCCTGGACCGGCATCCGCAATGCCCTGCGTTATGGCCGCGGCTGCATCCAGCCCAATACCGATTCCGCCCATGTTTCCTATGACGGCCACAACCGGCCCGGCGGGGACTTCAGTTTCCTGTGCCATGGCGGCGAGGGCCAGATGACGCCGGGCGAGGATTGCCTGCAGCTCAATGTCTGGACGCCGGGCCTGAGGGACAATCGCAAGCGGCCGGTGATGGTGTTCTATCACGGCGGCGGATTCTCGGGAGGTTCCGACCAGGACCTCGCCTCCTACGACGGGGAGAGTCTGGCGCGCCACGACGTGGTGGTGGTGACCTGCAATCATCGCCTGAACTTGTTCGGCTATTTGAACCTTACGGAAGTGGGCGGCACGAAATATGTCGCTAATCCCGGCCTGTTGGATCTGGTGGCGGTGCTGCAATGGGTGAAGGACAATATTGTCCAGTTTGGCGGCGATCCCGGCAATGTCACCATCTTCGGCCAATCGGGCGGCGGCGGCAAAGTGTTGTGTCTGATGGCGATGCCTTCGGCCCAAGGCCTGTTTCACCGCGTTATCAATCAGAGCGGGCCCTTCCTGCAATTTGAATCCCGCGATACTGCCCGCGCCATGACGGAGGAAGTGATGCGTCAACTCGGCTTGGCGCGCGGCGATGTCGACAAGCTCCAGGACATGCCGGTGGACCGGCTGGTGGGGGCGGGGGCGGAAATGATCAAGAAGCTGGGGGCGGCGACGCCGGTGTTTCGCCGCCAGTATGGCTTGGCGGGCTGGTGGCCGACGGTGGATGGCACGGTGCTGCCCCGTCATCCCTTCGATCCGGATGCGCCGGCGATCTCGGCACATGTGCCGCTGATTACCGGCACCGTGTTCAATGAACAAACAAATGCCTTGGACCTCGAAGGCGGCGGTGTGATGACAGAAGCCGAATTGCAGAAGAATATCGGCGAAGCCTTCGGCGCCAACGGTCCTGCCATCATCGCCGCCTATCGCCAGGACTGGCCGCAGGCCACCGCGTTCGAAATCCATGGCGCCATCGCAGCCGAAGGCTTCCGCCGCCCTGCCTTTGAGCAGGCGGCGCGCAAGGCAATGCTCAATGCCGCGCCATCCTATGTCTATGTCTACAACTGGCACACGCCGATGCTGGATGGCCGTCCCGGGACTTTCCATGCCAGCGATCTCGTTTTTACATTCGACAATGCCGTGCGCTGTTCGAATTATAGCGGGCTGCGTCCGGAAGCATTGGCCATGTCCAAGCGCATTTCGGGCGCTTATGTTGCCTTCGCGCGGACTGGAAATCCGAACCACTCCGGGTTGCCGCACTGGCCTGCCCACACGCGAGATGGCGCTACCATGGTGTTCGACAACATTTGCGAGATTCGCCATGGGCTGGAAGCCGAGGGCCTGAGATTGATCGCCAGATCCTGACGACTATGCCGACGGACTTAAATCGATCTCGATCAGGAAAGGCCCTTTTCGGCGAACGGCGGCGCCAAATACATCGGCGAAGGCTTCCGCGGATGTGACCCGCGCACCCTCCACGCCCATCCCCGCGGCAAGCTTCACCCAGTCGAGAGGCGGGTCGGCGAGGGAAAGCATGTTTTGCGCTTTTCTGCCGGTCCCGTCGCCGCCGACACCCGCCATCTCTCCCTTCAGGATTGCATAAGCGCGGTTCGCCCAGATGCAGATCGTTACATCCAACCGCTCGCGGGCGATCGTCCAAATGGCCTGCAGCGAATACATGCCGGCCCCATCCGCTTGCAGGGCGACGATCTTTCTGTCGGGGCATGCAATCGCCGCTCCGACCGCGAGCGGCAATCCTTCGCCAATGGCGCCCCCCGTCAGGGAGAGCCAGTCATGCGGCGCGGCGCCATGCGTATCCCGGAAAAAGCCCCGTCCCGTGGTGATCGACTCGTCGGTGACGATCGCATTTTCCGGCAGCAGATTGCAGAGGATGGCACCAATGCCCAGTGGCGTCAGGGCGCCTTTCGGCAATTCCATGCACTGCCGGTTGTTGAGAACGGGGGTGCTCTTTGATGCACCGACCTTGTCGACGAGCCTCTCCAATGCGTCTTGGATATCATCGCCAGGCGCGGCGAGCGTGATTATTTTTGCGTCGTGCGGATAGAGCAGGGAAGGCTTTCCGGGATAAGCGAAAACCGCGACTGGCGCTTTGGCGCCCACAAGAATGACATGCGTCACGCCTTGCGTCGTCTCAAGGGCGAGCGGTACGGGGTAAGGCATGCGTTCGATCGCCACGCGGCCGGCGCCGCGCTGCAAACGGGCGTTCGCCACTTCCGCGCTAAGTCTGGCGCCGGTCTTGGCGGCGATTTTTCCGGCTTCGTAGAGCGATTCTTCCCGTAAGGCACGCCCGCCGAGCATCATGAGAATGCGTCCTCCGCCAGTCAGGGCGGCCGCGGCGGCTTCTATGGAAGCATCGCAGACTTGCGCGGGAATCGCCGCCGGTTTGGGCATGACCGGCAATGCGGCAATGGACCAGGCGACATCGGCGGGCAAAATAAGCGTCGCTATTTGACCTGGTGGTTGAGAAGCAGCGAAAATCGCCTCGGCGCAGTCCAAGGCGGCATTCGATTCGAGCGACGATGTCCTTACCCAGTGGGACATCGTCTTGGCAATCGCCTGGATATCCGAGGTGAGCAACGCATCGTGGCGCAGATGATAAGTGGCGTGTTCACCAACGATATTGACCACGCCGGAGCGGGCCCGCTTGAGATTGTGCAGGTTGGCTAGCGCATTGGCCAACCCCGGACCGAGATGAAGAAGCGTGGAGGCCGGTTTGCCCGCCATCCGGTAATAGCCGTCAGCTGCACCCGTGGTTACAGTCTCGTGCAGACACAGAACGCAGCGCATCCCATCGATCCGGTCAACCGCCGCTACAAAATGCATTTCCGAAGTGCCCGGATTGGCGAAACTGACTTCCACGCCGCCAGCCACCAGGGCCTGCACGACGCTCTCAGCCCCGTTAATCGTCTTGACCGTTACGTCCGTCATTTCAGGGAGCAAAAGGGGCGGGGAGCAAAATGCGGTTCTCGAGGGCGCAATGCGGAGGCATTGACGAGCTGTGAATCCTGGGGTGTGCTGGACGGTGCCAAATGGTCCCAACAGGAGCAATTCAAAGGGTGGATTGATCGATGACGGAATTGGCATTGTTCTGGTACTGCACGCTTGCACGATGAATGCGCAAGGCGGACGGCGTCTCGGCTGATCATAAACCTAAAGGGCCAGGCGCAGCCGCATAATACAACGCATCCGGGAATGGAATTGTTGAAGCCGATGGAGCATGACGCGGCGCAATGGGATGCGCACTTCGAGAAACTGGTCATGCGGCGCGTGTCCTGGCGCCTCATGCCCTTCCTGACGGCTGCCTTTTTGCTTTGCTACATCGACAGGGTCAATCTCGGATTTGCCGCAATACAGATGAACGCGTCCGCCGGGCTTGATCCGGAGATAT
The DNA here is from genome assembly GCA_035512055.1 of Rhizomicrobium sp. GTDB lineage: Bacteria > Pseudomonadota > Alphaproteobacteria > Micropepsales > Micropepsaceae > Rhizomicrobium. The sequence goes on along the minus strand of DATKEP010000093.1, from coordinate 4,984 downwards.
ATGGTCTGGGCGCAGGCATCCTTTACATCGGCTATTTCTTCCTGGAAGTGCCAAGCAATCTCGCGCTGGAGCGGTTCGGTGCCCGAAGGTGGATACCCCGCATCATGATATCCTGGGGTGCGGTAACGGCTTCATGCGCGCTCATCAGCGGGCCTGTTTCATTTCTGGTATTGCGATTTCTGCTCGGCGCTGCAGAGGCCGGCTTCTTCCCCGGCGTGGTGCTTTATCTTACCTATTGGTATCCCACCGAGTATCGCGCTCGCATTGTTGGACTGCTTTCGCTGGCGCTTCCGGTGGCAGGCCTGATTGGTTCTCCCACCTCCGGTCTCATTCTCAAGAGCATGAACGGGCTGGCCACATTGCGGGGATGGCAGTGGATCTTCATCATAGAGGGATTGCCGGCCGCCCTTCTTGGCGTGTTTGGCATGTTCTTCCTGACCGACAAGCCCGCGGATGCCAGATGGCTGACGGAACCGCAAAAACGATGGATTAAGAATACGCTTGAGATCGAACATGCGCTTACCCGGCCGGTAGCAGCCATGCCGTTGTGGCGGATACTGTCGAACAAATACGTGCTTGTCATGGCGCTGGCCTATGCGGGCGCGGGCGGCGCTGCCGTTGTGCTGACCCTATGGATGCCGCTGTTGGTGCAATCATTCGGATTTGGCAATGGCCAGACCGGGCTGTTGACCGCAGCCCCATTCGGCATCGCGGCGATCTGCATGTTTCTCTGGGCGCGAAGCTCAGATCGCACCGGCGAGCGGGTTTGGCATAACGCGATTCCACTATTCGGATTGGCGGCGGCGATTGGTGCATTCTATTTTACCGCCGACCGGTTTTGGCCGACATTGGTATTGCTTTCGATCACCGCGATCGGAAGTTATGCGAGCAAAGGGCCATTTTGGGCGCTTTCGTCTGAACTGCTTGGCCCAAAGGTCGCCGCCGCGGGTCTGGCCCAGATCAACGCTCTTGGAACCCTCGCCGCCTTCTTTTTCAGCTATTTGATCGGATGGATCCAAAGCCGGACGCACAATTTTGCTCTCGCCATATTGCCGATTGCCATTGTCAGCGTGCTGGGCGCCGTAGGCGTGATCGTCGCCGGACGAAATCATTCCAGGGCGCTGGAGGCGGGAGGCGAGGGGACGGGAAGAATCGTGCGAGGAAACGCCGGATGAAGATCGCAAAGATCGAAGACCTCCATTGCAACGCTGGCTGGCGCGATTTCTCCTTCCTGAAGGTCACTTCGGACAGCGGGATTGTCGGATGGTCGGAGTATAACGAGAGCTATGGCGGCGCGGGCTTGACAATAGCCATCCGGCGGATGGCCGAAGCGCTGATCGGAAAGGACCCGCGTCCCACAGAACAGATCACGGCGGTCTTATACGCCACCACGCGCCAGGCCCCGGGAGGCATCAACCAGCAAGCAATCGCCGCGATAGAGAACGCGCTGCTTGACGTGAAGGCAAAGGATCTGGGTGTTCCGATCTATTCGCTGTTCGGTGGGCCGGTGCGCCAGGACTTGCCACTCTATTGGTCGCATTGCGGCGGCTATCGGGTCCGCAACCCGGAGATATTGGGCGTCAGCCCCGTACGTTCACTCGACGACCTTGTGACCCTCGGGCGGCATGTCAAAAGTCGCGGATTCAAGGCGCTCAAAACCAATATCTTCCGGTTCGACCTCGATCCTCCTTCCATGCACCAGGCCGGGTTCAACCGCGGTCTGGGATTTCCCGAATTGAACGCCGAGCCGGCCGTTCTTGCCGGGATTGCCGACGTCTTGGCAGCCTTTCGACAGGGTGCAGGATCCGAAATGGGACTTCATCTCGATCTGAATTTCAATTTCAAGACTGACGGCTTCCTCAAGGTTGCGCGCGTATGCGAGCCGTTCAACCTGTCCTGGCTGGAGCTTGATACGTATGACGCCGAGGGCCTTCGCCTTGTTCGCGACCGTGCTCGCATGCCCATCGCATCATGTGAGTCGCTCTTTGGGCGCCGGCAATACCGGCCTTTCTTTGAGAACCGCTCGATCGATGTGGCAATTGTCGATGTGCCCTGGAACGGGCTGGCGGAGGCAATCAAGATAGCGACAATGGCGGATGCCTATGAGATCAATTGCGCGCCCCATAACTTTTACGGTCATCTCTCAACGATGATGAGCGCGCATTTGGCAGCGGTCATGCCGAATTTTGCGATCATGGAAACCGATGTCGACGATGTGCCATGGAAAGACGACCTAGTTACCCACCCGCCCGCCATCGATGACGGCGTTATGCGCGTGCCGTCGGGGCATGGCTGGGGTACAGACGTCAACGAGGAAGCCGTGAGGGCCCACCCGCCGAAATTTCCTCACGCATGACCGGACAAATATCACCGGTTGCGGCCTAAACGCGAATAGAAGGGGCGATTAACCGGCGCCCTGGACAAGATCCCGCGCCAGCCCGGCCATTTGCGGAACAAGGGGATTCATGGTGTCGGCGCGCCACACCATGAAAAGCTCCAACGGCTTGGGCTGGGGATTCTCTATTGGCCGCAGCACGACATTACTGAAATTGAACAGCCGTGCCCCCTCCGGGACGATGCTCAATCCAATACCGGCATGGACAAGCGCCATGACGGCATGAACCTGAGTCAGTTGTTGGACGTAGTTTGGCGTCACGTCGGCCTTGGCCAACAAGTCTCCCACCATGGTGCAAAGATAATATGCCTCGTAGGGCAGGTAGGAAATGAAAGGTTCGCCGGAAAAATCTCGCAGGTTGATTTTCGCTTTCGCCGACAATGGATGCGTGGCGGGGATTGCCGCTATGAGATGTTCAGTGGAAAGGCAGAGAGACTGGAGTGCGGATTGGGGCAGGGGCGGGCGAACGATCGCAATATCGATTTCCGACGAATGCAACTTCCGGAGCTGGTCGGCACTGTTGGCTTCCTGCAGAAGCAATTCCGCGTGCGGAAAGGTTTCCCGAAACCCAGTCACCAGGCGCGGAAGGATACCGATTGCCGTCATGGCAGTGAACCCTATTTTGAGCGACCCGGTCTTCCCCAGGGCAATACGTTTGGCGAGGAGCGTGGCATTGTCCAGAAGCTGGAGAATGTGTCGCGCTTCGGGAAGGAAGCTTTGTCCGGCCGGTGTTAGCTTGACCGATCTGCTTGTTCGCTCCAGCAGCTGAACGTCGAGAATCCGCTCCAGAATCTGGATTTGCCGGCTGAACGGCGGTTGCGACATGTTCATGCGTTCAGCGGCGCGGCCGAAATGCATCTCCTCCGCCACGGTCACGAAACAACGCAGCAGGCTGATATCGAACATCGTGTCAGTCCCCGGCGCCGGTTGATGCGAACGGCGGCCTCGAAGGTAGATGCAAGGGAGGGGGCTGGCAATTGCCGATCTGGAGCCGGTAGGTTTTCGATCGGTTGACGCGCCTATTTCAGGCCAAGCAGGCGGCGGGCAGTCTGCGCCGAGGCCAACGTTCCGCCGAGGTTGTGAACAATTCTGGCTGCATGTTCGACCAACTCGGCATTACCGGCGGCGAGCGTGCCTTCCCTGATATGGACGTTGTCTTCAAGGCCGACCCTGACATGGCCACCGAGAAGAAAAGCCTGGGCCACCATGGGGAAGGACTGGGCGCCAAATCCGAAAGCGCTCCAATGGCAATTGGCCGGCAGATGATCGTGCATTCCCAGCATGGTTCTTGGCGAGGCAGGCGTTCCGCCCGGCGCGCCCAGACATATCTGGATTAGGGGCGTGCCGGTGACAAATCCTTCCACTATGAGCTGCTTGGCCTGTTCGAGATGACCCAGTTCAAAGACTTCCAACTCCGTCTTCACGCCTACGTCCCGGATGAGACTGGCCATGGTGCGCAAATGTGTGGTCGTGTTAATTATGGGAGACGGGCCAAGATTCATCGTCGCAATATCCAGCGAGCAGATTTCCGGGCGTAAATCCAACACATGCGCGACCCGCTGGGCGGGGTGCGTGAGGGAGGTGCCAGGTCCGCCGCGTGCCGGATCCGTGAGATCCGGAACGAAACGGGCGCCCGGCCCGGTTGTCAGGTTGATGATCAGATCTGCGTTACGGCGTCTTATTTGCGACACGACCTGTGCATAAAGGCTGGTCTCCATGCTCGCCTTCCCGGTCGATGGATCGCGAACGTGAATGTGAACGATGGCAGCCCCGGCATCCGCGGCAGCAAGGCATTCATCTGCGATTTTTTCTGGCATGATCGGAACGGCGGACCCTGGCCAGATAGGCGCCCCTCCGGTGACGGCGCATGTGATGATCGTCTCAGGGCCCATGAGAATTCTCCTGGAATGGGATCGCTCCCAGTGGGGACGGCATCGCAACAATAGTTGAGTATTCGGTTGAACGTCCAATAGGATCAATTTCTCAAAGAGTGAGAAGTGCACGCGCGATAGTGTCTGAGGAAATTTTTGGCCAGCACGCTAGGCAGCGCGCAACGAATGACGTTTGCTTGTTTCCAGCTGAACACTTGAAATGGGAAATTTCGGATGAATGACAATTGCGAATCACCTGCATACGAGGATGTTAGGTTGTTGATCGACGGAGAATGGCGCGAAGCAATAGCCCGCGAACGCATACCGGTACTCAATCCTGCGACGGAAAGACAACTAGGCTGGGTTTCGTTGGCGCGAACGGCGGATCTGGATGCCGCGCTCGTGGCGGCGGCGCGTGGATTTTCCGTGTGGCGCCGGACGGCACCGCTATCGCGAGCAAAGGTGCTCGCCGGCGCGGCTGCACTACTCAGGGAAAGGGTAGTTCGCATCGCGCAGCTGCTGTCGCTGGAACAGGGAAAACCGCTGGCGGAGGCGCGAGGCGAGCTCGAGCGCGTCGCGGAAATGTGCGATTGGATGAGCGGAGAGACGCAACGCATCTATGGTCGGCTCATTCCGGCGCGCACAACCAACGTCACGCAGACGGTGATCAAGGAACCTGTCGGGATCGTTGCAGCGTTCACGCCGTGGAATTTTCCGG
>DATKEP010000092.1:0-32254 GCA_035512055.1 Rhizomicrobium sp. | reverse complement strand
GTCGACTATGCCTTCAATATGGGCGATATCGACGACAGTCTGAAGGGCAACGTCAATCTGCGCGGCTTGATGAACATTGCCCCCGTGCTCAACTCCGCGACCTTCCCGGGCGCTCCGATCCAGCACGGCTTTGGCGTCGGCGGCACAACCCCCAGCCAGAAGGGCCATGCCACGCTGTTGGGCGATTACACGATCGGCAACTGGACTGTGGACGCCGCATGGCACTGGTTCAGTGGCCTGACCAAGAACGGCGTTTACGGGGCCGGGCAGACTTTCTATGCCCAGAACTATGTTGGCAGCTTCAGCACAATGGACTTCACCCTCGCCAGGCAGATCACCTTCGACAACGGCTCGGTCATGTCTGCATATTTCAACGTGCAGAATGCCTTCAATGCCATCCCCCCGGATCTCTTGGGGTCGAGCGGAAACCCTGGTGGCATCAACACCCCGATTGGCGAAGACCTTATGGGCCGCTATTTCATCATCGGTATTCGCGGGAATCTCTAAACCTCGCGTAGTACTTTTCACTCAAGGGACGCTCCTCGCGGAGCGTCCCTTTTTCTTCGTGTGGCTGTTTTATTTGTTGAACTCCCTCCGTTCCCGCCTCCCCGGTAATTTCTGACCGCGGGCCGGTCGTCCTTCTCGATTGGTGCGTGTATTCTCCATGGGCCGCAGCTATGTAGCTGCGGCCCTTTTTCTCAGAATAGGGGAAAAATGCACGACGAAATCAAGCCAAGCCAGGTGTCCGGCAGGCCTGCGCAGCGCCTGAGGATGGATTAGTATGCATTTGGGCGGCGTATGGACCGCTGCCACCTTAGGTCAGGCTGGGTCGGGAAATGAAGCGACGAACAATGGTGGCTCTGACGGCAAGCCTCGCATTTGCTTCCCCTTGTCGTGCTCAAAACGACGAGCTTGATGCCGCGGTAGAGGCTTATCAAGCTTGTCTGCAAAGGGGCGCGGCACAAATTGACGACCAGATGTCTGACGTCACGGCCATTGCGACGGCGATAGTGCCAATGTGTGCAGGGGAGTATTCGGCGGAAAAGTCGGCATGGGGCAAGACATTGTCCGACCCTGCGAGAGTCCAGATGGAGTTTGCCCGCATGGACGCCGCGCAGCTGCAGCATGTTGTCGAAATTGTCCTGGATGAGCGCCGCGCGCGCGTAAAATAAAAATGGGGAGCTGATGATGGCAAAGACGCTTCGGCGGTTCTTGGTGGTCTGCATCGCGGCGTTGCCGGGGGCGCTCGCAGCTCAGGCGCAACCCCAGGGCGCACAACCGCCCGCGCGCGCGCGCTATGCTCCAACCTACAACACGGTCGAAGGGCAACCGATCGAAAGCCGCAAGCCGAACAATCCCAATGAAGTGCCTGCCTTTGCGGGCCAGACGCGCGCGCCCTACCACCGGACCGCGCCCTTCAAGGTAACCGTGCTCCAGGACAATATGCATGTGCCTTACAGCCTGGGCTTCCTGCCAGACGGAAATATTCTTCTGGTCCTCAGGCTGCCCGGCGAGATGCGCATCCTTGACAAGGCGGGCAACCTGTCGGCGCCGCTCAAGGGCCTCTCGGCACTGACTTCGGCCAAAGATTTCGGCCTGCTCGACCTCGCGCTCGATCCCGAATTCGCGAGCAATCACCGGATATTCTTCACCACCTTCGACTATCTACCAGTCACACCGGGCGGCCCGCCTGAGACTGACAGTAACACCAATGTCGCAAGCGCGCGGCTCGATGAGGCGAGCGGCACGATCACCGACGTGAAAGTCATCTTCCGCGCCCAGCCTTATCTTCCCTCCACGCGTCTAGGGGGCAAGACCGGTGGGCGGATTGCCATCGCCCGCGACCGCACACTGTTCGTGACCTTGGGAGACCGCGACGACGACGATGTGCCATGGGACGTGGCGCAGAAGCTGGATAACGACCTCGGCAAGATCATTCACATCACACCTGACGGCGCACCGGCGCCCGACAATCCATTCCTCAACAAGTCTGGGGTGCGTCCGGAAATCTGGGCCTATGGCCTGCGCAGCCCGGAAGGCCTCGCCTTCGATCCGAAAACAGGTGAATTATGGAACACCGACATCGGTCCGGAGGGCGGCGACGAAGTCAACATCATCAAGAAAGGCGCCAACTATGGCTGGCCCGTAATCAGCTACGGAATCGAATACACAAGGCCCGCCTATCCCATCGGCGATAACGGAATCAGGGTGGGCAATGGTTACACAAAAAACGACGGGATGGAGCAGCCGGTCTATTACTGGGACCCGTCCTTCACCCCATCGGGTCTCACCTTCTACCGTGGCGACCTTTTTCCGGAATGGCAGAACAGCCTGTTGAGCGGCGCTTTGAGCGGGCAGGCGCTCGACCGGCTGGAGATCCGCGCCAACAAGGTCGTGGCCGAGGAGGCCCTGTTGACCGAGTTCAATACCCGCATTCGTGATGTGCAGGTCGGACCGGACGGGGCGGTCTATGTATTGACCGACAGCGGGACAGGAAATCCCAATCCGAACACGCCCTGGACGAGCAAGCTGCTCAGGCTGACGCCCAAATAGCGCCCAGAGAGGCAGGATTGCCGGAGCAGGCGGCCAGGAACCCTTTTTCGCATTGCGAAAAGAATGCGCAATGCGGCTGGCACGAATCGTGCTTCCCTATAGCTGGTGGTTGAGGAAGCTGTGCCATGAAGCCTTTGGTTTTCGCGGCCGAGTATGAATTTCCGGCCGAAATCAGGACAGGTCGAAAGCGCGCATGGTTTGCCGCGCTGGCAATTACCGCAATCGTGATTGGCGTCGGGATCGCGCTTGCGACCAGCGACGAGCGGGATTCCCCGGTTACCGTCGAGACAGATCAATAACCCGAAGGCCGTTGAGACTGTTGGCATAATCGGCGTCGCCGCTGGCCGGGGGCATATGCCAGTCCAGGGTTTGGCGTCCGCACGATCTTTTGGCCGGTAACATTTAATCGCTATTAACCCCACTGCCCCTAGGCTGCATGGAGGGATGTCTCCAGGGAGAATGGCGTTGTTTCCGGGTTTGTCGGAATTGGGCTATGCCCCCACCGTTAGAGAGCGGCGGGCCCATCATCGCCGCCGCGTGGATGAAAACGCGGAACTGATCATCCCAAGTGAATACATCACGGTTCCCTGCAAGGTCGTAAATCTGTCGGAAGCCGGAGCCGGCATTGTCTGCGATGTCGTCCCGCGCGCCGCCACCAGGATCAAGCTGGTGATGAAGGATGGCCGGATTTTCGAAGGCGTCACGGCCTGGTTCGAGAATGGCCAGTTGGGGCTCACCTTCGCAGCCGGCTAGGGGCTGGCGGGCAAAAAAACCTGCCTTCGCGCCTGCTGATCAGCCGCCAATCTGCGTGTAGAATACCCGCCGATGCCCACAGCGGAAGGCGCACACATGTCTGCATGGAAATTCAAGACAATTCGGAAAACGCAGAATGTGGTCATCCTGCATTTCAACGATTCCAGCCACGAGGAATGGGGCGACACGATGAGCATCACCATTCCTGCCGGTGATGCGCAGAAGCTCTTGGCAAAGCTGCAAACCGCGCTGCATCCCCGCAGCGCACATAACCCCGTCTGATCCCGGGGGCGTGCCTTTTCACATGCGTAACTCGCATGGTTGGCAGCAATGGGTTATGGAAAGGCCGTCGCCCGGGTCATGATGCAAATCATTCGACGGCGGCCGTTCCGACGGGGAGCGTGATGCAAGCCGCTGCAGGGGCATGGATATTGCGTTTCTGGGCATCCGGTCTGGTCTTGCTGTTTGGGTTGTCGGCGCCCGCCGCAGTTGACGGCGCGCCGGCCGGTACCTCGGCTTGCGATTTGCAAGCGCGCTCGGCAGTCCAAGCCGGCACGGGCTGCGCGCGCGCCTGGTTCGATGCCAACCTCCACCTCAACGAGATCCAGCTGGTCGGCACCGCGGAAAGCTACAAGCTGCGCCCCAGCTCGGCAATGCTGGGATTGATCCGCATAGGCTCGGCGGAGGATGCGAAGGAATTGGATTTCGCCGAGCCGCCAATTGCCGAACAACTCGAACTTGGCGCTCGCTCACTGGAATTCGATGTCGCCTATGATCCGAAAGGCGGACTCTACAGCCATCCTGCCGGCGCTTCGATGGCGATGGAACTGGTCAGCGATCAATATGTGCATGACATGTCCCAGCCGGGATTCAAGGTCATTCATATTCTGGACATCGATTTCAATTCCAGTTGCTTGACGCTGGCCAATTGCCTCGGAGTGGTGGCTCTTTGGTCACGCGCGCATCCGGATCATCTGCCGATAATCATCGCGCTGAGGACGAATGACGACAGGACGCCGATGCCGGGCGCAACGCATCCGCAAATGTTCGATGCCGCCGCTTTCGATGCGCTGGATCGCGCGATCCAGAAGGTGTTCCGCCAGGACGAGATCATCACGCCGGACAAGGTGCGGGGCAATTCGCCATCCCTGCGGCAAGCCGTGGAGGCGAAGGGATGGCCCAGCCTGGGCGCTTCCCGCGGCAAAGTTCTTTTCCTGCTCGACGACAGCAAGGAGAAAGTCGACCTTTATCGAGGCGCGCGCCCTTCGCTGGAAAAGCGCGTAATGTTCATCAGCACCGATCCGAAATCGCCTGCGGCCGCCTTCATGACTGTCGAGGATCCCGCCAAGGCGGCTGGACAAATCAGTCAGGCCGTAAGAGCCGGCTTGATGGTTCACACTTACGCCGATGCCGGTACCAAGGAAGCGCGCGCCAGCAACACGGCGCGGCGCGACAAAGCGTTTGCATCGGGCGCGCAGATTATTTCGACCGACTTCATTCGGGCCGATACTGGGATCGGCAAATACGAGGTGCGGCTTGCCAAGGGCCATGCCGGGCAATGCGGCGTACTGTTTGTGCCGAAACGATGCGGCGGCCTGGATGTGGAAACCGGTCGCGACTCTGGTTCGGGAGAGCGCTGATCGATGGCCCCAAATATTGACAGACTGTCACTTGAAGCGCTGAATGGTAGGGATTACATGGTGTTGCGCTTTTGCCGGTCTGCCCGTTGCATATTTGATCCAGCGCATGTAATTAGTGTTTTCAACGGGTTAAGCATATTTGCGCCAGGTGGAGGGTGCAAAATATGAGAATGGGAACCCTGTGTGGCGCCATGTTTATGCTGGTTGCATTTGCAACCAGTGTTTTGGCGCAACCTCCGGCCGGCCTTCCGCCGTCGGCGATTGCTGGTTTAACCGCCGGTGAGCGTGCTGAAATTCATGCCAGTGTCGCGACGACAAAAGCTGACGTAAAAATCAGCAGGGCGACTCGTGAGCAGATTCAGGCTCTGAGGCTGGCATTGAGGGCCAAACTCGCAGCCATGAGGCATTAGCACTGCCTGACATCGGGTTCATGAGCGTAAACCGTGGGCCTGTGGGGATAGATGCGCAGAATCGATTTGCTCGCCGCAGCCATGACGCTGGCCACGGCGACACCGGCTTACGCCGGCGATACTGCCGTCAAGCCGGGCGACGCCGGCGTCACAAGCGTCTCACTGTCCACGGTCGCGCCGGGTCTTGGCGGCGAACCCGCGGTGAAACCGGATGAGAGCGGCAAGACAAGTGTCTCCCTTTCCGGCGGCTTCGATTACTCCTCGGGCAAGTATGGCGAACGCAAATCCACCGACATTCTGGTGGGGCTCACCAACCTGAGCGTATCGGCCGATGACTTTCTTTTCACGGCGTCTCTGCCCTATCTCACGATCACGGGACCGTCTTTTGTCGTAGTGGGACCAGGAGGCGTTCCAGTCCTGGTCACCCCCAGACCCGGCACCGATTCCACCGGGCGCAGCGGTTGGGGCGATCTCAACCTCGGTCTCACCTACACGCTGCCGTCGAAAGATCTCGACGATTGGGAAATTGCGGTGACCGCGCGCACCAAAGTTGCCACGGCCGACGCCTCCAAGGGACTGAGCACCGGCGCGACGGATTTCGGGTTTTATGTCGACATATCGCACCAGTTCGATATCTGGAGCCCATTCGTGAACTTCGGCTATCGCGTGCCGGGTAAACCGTCCTTCTATTCGTTCGACGATGCGCCCTCCTTTTCGGTGGGAACCAGCGTGGCATTGGGCAACGACCTGGTCGCCATTGCCTCTTACGATTTCGACGGCTCGATCAGCTCAACCCTTGCTGACGCGCAGCAGCTTTTTGCGTCCTTGAGTTGGCTCGTGAGCGATAACATTTCGCTGACCGTATATGCCGATGACGGTCTCAGCAGCGGCGCCCCGAAAGTGGGCACGGGCCTTTTGATCTCCTGGAAGATTCGCTAGTCCTCCCCGGGGCGATTCGCCGAAGTATCTCACGCAACGAGGGCTCGGTTTTGCAGCCCACCCCCCATGCTGCGCTGCAAATTGTGTCCGCCATTGCTGATGACACGCTATGGCGAACGCTATAATCTGAATTGCGGGCGGACATGCCGCTCCAAAAAGAAATAGGGGAGCCTTTCATGCGCAATTTCATTGCTGCCGCTCTGTCCATGAGCCTGGCGGCGACCTCGGCCATGGCGGGCAGCAACAGCGCGCTCCTGGTGCCGGGCAAGCCCGCGGGCGTCAAGCACGCCCAGATCGATACCACGGCAGCCATTGTTATGGTCGGCATTGCCGGCACGATCATGGCAATCGCGTTCGGCACCGCCTCCAGCGGCAATCCGGGTCAGCCGGTAACGCCCACGACTGTGCCCACGACCGGCACCGCCTGAATAGCCAATCCTGATTGTCAGCCCAGCTCGGGCGCGATTTTGTGCCATGCCGTCTCATTCTCGAGCGCCCAGCCGATGCGCAGCGCACGCGCCTCGTCGCCGTCGCGGCAGACGATCTGCAGTGACGTGGGCAGGCCGTCCGCGGTCATTCCATTGGGCAGCGACAAGGCACAGAGATCCAAGAAGTTCACCCAGCGGGTCGAAACCGCGGGCGTGGCTGTCTGATCCACATCGCTGAGTGGAATGGCGGGCGTGAAGGTCGAGGGCGACAATACCGCATCAATGCCATCGATGTTCAATGCGAATTCCTGCTTGCGGCGTTCCCGCTCGGCAAGAATGTCGAGGTATTGACGCGCGCTGATGTCCTTGCCTGCCAGCACACGGGAACGCACCGCCTCATCCATCTGCGCACTGCGGTCGTCGGCCAGGCCGGCGATGCGGGGATAGATTTCCGCGGAGATGATGCGTCCCACCAGGTCGCCATTCTCCCTGAAGCTGCGCCCCATCCTCGGCAGTTCCACGATCTCTGCGCCTAACGATTCAAGTTCCTTCAGCGAGCCATCATAAGAAGTCAGCACTTCGGCATTGTGGTTTGCGCGTTCGCTGTCGGGCATGCGCGCAAGCTTGAGGCCTTTGACGCCGCGTTTCAGCGCTGCAAAAGGATCGGTAGGCCCGAGCCTTCGCGTCAGCGGATCGTGCGGGTCCTCCCCCTGCATTGCGGCTAACAGCAGGGCGCAGTCCTCGACCTTGCGCGCCAGGGGGCCCGGCGTATCCAGTGTGGGAGAGAGAGACAGCACGCCGAAGGTGCTGATGCGGCCGACGCTCACCTTCAAGCCGGTGATGCCGCACCAGGAGGCGGGAACGCGCACCGAGCCGCCGGTGTCGGATCCGATGGCGCAGGGCGCCATGCGCGCGGCCACTGCGACACCGGATCCGGACGAGGATCCGCCAGGCGTGCGTTGGGTTTTGAGATCCCAGGGATTCCAGGGGGTGCCCAGATGCTGGTTGGTGCCCCAGGCGCCATAGGCGAATTCCACCGTATGGGTCTTGCCCAGCATGATCATGCCCGCCTGGATCAGCTTGTTCACCAGAGTCGCGGTTTGCGCCGAAACGCTGTTGCGGCGCGAGGGTGAGCCACCAGTGGTGACGCGGCCTTGCACTTCCACCAGGTCCTTGATGGCGATGGGGATGCCGTGCAGTGGCCCCAACCCGTGCCCGGAGCGGATCGCCTTGTCGGCGGCTTCCGCGGCCAGCCGCGCATCCTTCCCATAGACTTCGATATAGGCATTGAGCCTGGGATCGAGCGTGGCGATGCGGGCCAGATGGGCTTCCACCACATCGACAGGCGAGGCGCGGCGCGCGGCGATTGCTGCCGACAATTCGCTGACGGAAAATTCGTGCAACTGGTTTGTCATGGTGCCTCGTCGGAAATCAACCCTGTCGGCGTATCGTCTGCCAGTTCCGGTACCTCCGGATGGCCGCGGCCGACATGGCTGTGGCGATAGCCATAGGCGTAATAGAACACCAGACCCACCAGCGACCAGACCGGAAACAATGCCTTGGCCTGCCAGGGCAGGAAGACGAACAGCACGATGCAGCCCAGCACCGACAGGCTGCCGAACAGGTAGATGGCCGGGGCGCGGAACGGGCGTCTGCGTCCAGGCTGGGTGTGGCGCAGTACCATCACCGCAAGCGACACCGCCGCGAAGGCAAACAAGGTGCCGGCATTGGAAATGTCCGCCAGCTGCCCGACGGGTAGGAATGCGGCGGCAAAGGCGACTGCGATGCCGGTGATCCAAGTCACGACATGTGGCGTGTGGAAGCGTGGATGGATCCTGCTCAGGACATCGGGCAAAAGTCCGTCGCGCGACATCACGAAAAAGATGCGGGTCTGGCCAAAGATCATCATCAGGATGACGGTGGGAAGCGCGACACCCGCCGCCAGGCCCAGCAGATTGCCCACGAAGGGATGATGGATGGAGCGCAGCACATGTGCCAGCGCCTCCTTGCTGCACACCAGCGGCTGGACGGCGAGATGGGAGCAGCGCGCCTGAAGCGCCATGGAGCCGGGTTCCAGATTTTCGCCGGTCGATGCGAACACGGGTTGGGCGCCATAGGAGCCGATCGCGCCCGCCGCCACCAGAAGATAGATTACGGTGCAGACGGCCAGTGATCCGATCAGGCCGATGGGCAGATTGCGTTGGGGATCGCGGGTTTCCTCGGCCGCGGTGGAGACGGCATCGAAGCCGACATAGGCAAAGAAGATGGAGGCCGCGGCTGAAATGATGCCGCCCGTTCCCAATGGCGCGAAGGGATGAAAATTGGCGGCGTTGACCACCGGCAGCGCCAGCCAGATGAAGGCGCCCAGCGCCACCAGCTTGATCGCCACCAGCACGGCATTCACCGTGGCGCTTTCACGCGTGCCGATCACCAACAGCACGGTGATCACCAACGCGATAAACACCGCCAAAACATTGACCACGCCGCCTGCATACGGGCCGGCCGCCAGGGCCTGCGGGATAGTGATTGGATGAGACAAGTGAGCGAGCAGCCCCACGATGTAGCCAGACCAGCCGACCGAGACGGCGCTCGCCGCCACCGCATATTCCAGGATCAGCGCCCAGCCAACGAGCCACGCGACCAACTCGCCCAGCACGGCATAGGAATAGGTGTAGGCCGAGCCTGACACCGGCACCATTGACGCGAGTTCTGCATAGCAAAGTGCGGCGACCGCGCTGACGGCGCCCGCGATGACGAAGGACATCATCATCCCGGGCCCGGCTTTCTGCGCGGCTTCCGCCGTCAGCACGAAGATGCCGGTGCCGATGATGCCGCCAATGCCCAGCAATGTGAGTTGGATGGGACCGAGGCTGCGGTGCAGCGACTTTTTTTCCGCAGTGGCCAGCACCGCGTCCAGGGATTTGATGCGCCAATTCACCACGACATTAATCCAAGACGTCCTCCGCTTCGGGATGCCGCTCGAACCAGGCCGTGGCATAGGAGCAGCGCGGCACGATCACCAGTCTTTGCTTGCGGGCGTGGTCCACAATCTGTTGCATCAGCCGGCCGGCTGCGCCGGTGCCACGCAGGGCCGGGTCGGCCTCGACATGGGGAATGAGGTATTTGCCGTCGCGGATTCGGTATTCGGCCCAGACCCGATGGCCATCCTCTTCCAGTTCGAAACGGCTTCTCTCCTCATTGTCGATCATTTGCCTGCTGGCTCGCGATGCATCCAGGGCAGCGACAGGCCGATCGGCACGATCCACATGGTTCCGGACAGGGCATAGAAAATAAGTGTCACATACCAGGGAGCGCCGGGCAGCACATGCCGCGACAGACCCATGATGAAAAGAGCGTAAAAAGGCAGCCAAAAGAAGACGATCAGGATGGCGGCAATCAGGGTCTTGGCACGGCGGGACATTTTGACTTCTTTGACGGCTCTGGATTGGGACGGTATCAGAACCTCCGCCCAAGCGAAGCGATAAATTCGGGACAAGCGAAGGGATAGATTCGGGAATGCAAACCAGCGCAACTCTCTTGAAATCCCGCCGTGCCGTGGGCTTCTGGCTGCTTTCGGTGGCGCTGGTGATCCTTGCCATGGTTACCATCGGCGGGTTGACGCGGT
Organism: Rhizomicrobium sp.; assembly: GCA_035512055.1. GTDB lineage: Bacteria > Pseudomonadota > Alphaproteobacteria > Micropepsales > Micropepsaceae > Rhizomicrobium. The sequence goes on along the minus strand of DATKEP010000092.1, from coordinate 21,906 downwards.
TGACCGGTTCCGGTCTTTCCATTACCGAGTGGCAGCCAATCATGGGCGCGGTCCCGCCGCTTAACGAGGCCGAGTGGGCAGATGCCTTCGCCAAATACCGGCGCATCCCGCAATACATCGTCGAAAACGGCGGCATGACACTGGAAGGTTTCAAGGGCATCTTCTGGTGGGAATGGACTCATCGCCTTCTGGGCCGGTTGCTCGGGGTCCTATTCATCGTGCCCTTCGTGTGGTTTGCCTGCGTCGGCGCAATACGCCGCAGCGACTGGCCGCGCATGCTGCTGTTGCTCCTGCTGGGCGGTCTTCAGGGTTTCATCGGCTGGTGGATGGTGGCATCGGGACTTGAGGTGCGCACCTCCGTCAGCCAGTACCGGTTGGCAATTCATTTGGGCACCGCGCTTCTGTTGCTGGTGGCGATTCTCTGGATCGCGCTGGAATATCTGCGTGGCGGCAAGAGCAGCGGCATGTCCAAACGCGCAAGCGCCTTCGCAGTGCTGGTCTATTTCCAGATGCTGTTGGGCGCGCTGGTGGCGGGCCTGCATGCCGGATTGATCTACAATAGCTGGCCGGACATGAATGGCCGCGTACTGCCCGAGGACCCGTTCTTCTCCCGGCCCTGGTGGATCAATTTCTTCGAGAACCCGGGACTGGCCCAATTCGATCACCGTATCGGCGCCTATCTGGTCGCAGCTTTCGCAGTCTGGATCTACGTCCAGGGCGTCAAGCTTGCGGGTTATGCCAAAATCAGCGCCAAGACCGTCGCCATCATCACCACATTCCAGTTCGGGCTGGGCATCACCACGCTGTTACTGCAGGCGCCGGAATGGCTGGCCGCGGCGCATCAGGTCACTGCGGCTTGCCTTTTGTGCGCCGCTGTTTGGCATGCGTTTGAGTTGCAAATTTATGCGGCGCCGGATGCTGGTCAACTCCGACGAGACCAACACGCTTAGCACCAAGGCAATCGGCCTCCTTAAGAAGAGCCGTCACCGTGTCGACTGAACTCATCTTGTCCCTCTGAAAATTGATGTCGTCCTTGCGGTTCCTGTGCGTGGCGCAGAGCTGGGCCAATTTCGCATTCGTGAGCCTTTGGCCGCGATAGAAAGTCTCGATCTGGCCCTTGGATGCCTTGAGGCGGATCGTTATGGGGCTTTCCTTGGCCTGAACGCAGGTTGCGATCGCAAGCCCCACAACCAACAGCGCGGCCGTAGCAATCAGGCGGGCCAACGTCACGTCATTGCCTGTTCGAGGTCGGCGATGATATCCGCTACATCCTCTATGCCCACCGACAGCCGGACCACGTCATTGCCGGCGCCAGCCTTGGCGCGGTCCTCATCCGAAAGCTGGCGGTGGGTGGTGGAGGCCGGATGGATGATCAGGCTGCGGGTGTCGCCGATATTGGCCAGATGGCTGAACAGTTTGACATTGTTGACCATTTTGATGCCGGCCTCGTAGCCGCCTTTGAGGCCGAAAGTGAACACGCTGCCCGCGCCCTTGGGGCAGTACTTCTTGTGCAGGGCATAGCAGTCATTGTCCTCCAGCCCCGCATAATTGACCCAACTCACTTTCGCATTGGCCTTAAGCCATTTGGCGACCACCAGCGCATTGTCGCAATGCTTTTGCATACGAAGGGGCAAGGTTTCGATTCCCGTCTGCACCAGGAAGGCGTTCAACGGCGACAGCGCCGGACCCAGGTCACGCAGGCCCAGCACGCGGCAGGCGATGGCATAGGCCATGTCGCCGAATGTCTCCCACAGCCGCATGCCGTGATAGGACGGGCAGGGCTCGGACAGCGAGGGGAATTTGCCACTGCCCCAATCGAACTTGCCGCCGTCTACGATGACCCCGCACATGGAGTTGCCATGTCCGCCCAGGAATTTGGTGGCCGAATGGATCACGATGTCCGCACCCCATTCGATTGGCTGGATCAGGTAGGGTGAGGCCAGTGTGTTATCCACGATCAGGGGAACGCCTGCCGCATGGGCGATTTTCGCCACGGCTTCGATGTCGGTGATGATGCCGCCAGGATTGGCGATGCTTTCGACGAACACCGCCTTGGTGCGTTCGTTGATGGCAGCCTTGAAGCTGTCGGCATTTTTGGCATCGGCCCAGTTGACGTGCCAATCGAACTTGGCGAAGCCCTGGCTGAACTGGTTGACCGAGCCGCCATATAGCTGGCGGGCGGCCGCGATATTGTCGCCGGGCCCCATCAGCGTGTGCAGCGCCAACAGCTGCGCCGCATGGCCAGAACCGCAGGACAAGGCGGCACGGCCGTTCTCCAATGCGGCGACACGCTCCTCCAGCACCGCATTGGTCGGATTCATGATGCGGGAATAGATGTTGCCAAAGACCTGAAGGTTGAATAACGCCGCAGCATGGTCGGCGTCCTCGAACACAAAGGCCGTAGTCTGGTAGATTGGCGTGGCGCGGGCACCCGTCGCAGGGTCGGGCTGGGCGCCGGCATGCACCGCCAAAGTGTTGAAGCCATAGTCGGCCATTATCTTCTCCTATGGGAGGTGTTCGATCTTCAGGTCGTCTTCCACGCGCTGCACCCAGGCCGCGACGTTGGGATATTGTTGGAGGTCGATGTCGGCCTGGTGACTGAAGCGTGTATAGGCCACGAGCGCAATATCGGCCAGCGACAGCTTCCTGCCCGCGAAATAGCCGCGGCCGTCCAGATGCTCGTCCATCAGTGACAGCACGCGTTGGCAGCGCGGCCTCAAATTCGCATCGATCTCGCCGTCCGGCTTTTTCAGGTAGAATTTCTGGAAACGCAGCACCGCGACTGCCGGTTCATGGCTGTACTGCTCCCAGAACAGCCATTGATACATCTGGGCTCGCTCGAAGGCATCGCCTGGGATCAGGTTGCTGTCCTCGGCCAGATACAGGATTATTGCGTTGGATTGGGCGAGCACGCGATCATCGGCGAAACGCACGACCGGCACCTGGCCGGCCGGGTTCATCGCCAGGAATTCGGGCGTACGCGTTTCCTTGTTCAGCACACTGGTCTCGACCCACTCGTAAGGCACGCCAAGAAGGTCGGCGACGAACTTCACCTTCAGGCAATTGCCCGAGATTGAGTCGCCAAAGACCGTCATGGCGGCGTTATCGAGGGACATGGGCTAAGTCCGGAAAAAACGGCCGGGCATCTAAGGCTGGTCGCGCGCGATGCGCAAGATAGTGGCGTTTGTGTTTTCTGCAACCCAGATGGCGCCATCCTGGGACACCGCCAGTCCCACGGGCGCTCCGCGCGGATGCATGCCATCGACATTATTCCAGCCCGGCGTGAGCAGGAGCGGTTCAGACGCCGGTCCCGCATAGGGCAGGCTCGCGACCTCGTCACCGCTTGGGCTGGCGTACATGTCGTAATGGGCATTGGGCGCAGCCAGGGGTATGCCGCGGCTATCGACGGCGAAGGCCGCGATGCGCGAGCCTGCCGGACGATAACCGTGCAGGGCTATCAGCAGCTTTCCGCGCAATTGCGGAAACATCGCGCCATCATAATAGAGCATGCTCAACGGCGCGCCGTGCGGGGGCAGCAGCCGTACAGGTTTGGTGTAGGCGGCGCTTGCGCAATCCATGACATGCGCACTCGCCCATGCCGGGTTGGTGCCGGTCATGTCATAGCAATAAGGCCAACCATAATGGGCGCCCTGACGCAGTACATTCAATTTCTCGAATGGCGTATCGGCAGGCGCAAAGTCCATGCCGTTATCTGCCTCCAGCAGGGTGCCCGAACTGTGCCGCACCAGGGCGACGGAGTTTCGCAGGCCTTGCGCCATGATGGTGAATTCGGTCGACCATTTGCCGTTGCCCAGATAGGCATAACGCCGGATGGCGGCGGCTTTGTAATCGCCTTCCGACTGCGCGCAGAATGAAATGCCATCCGGCTTGCCGTCCTTGAGGCACTGGTCGCTGGGCGCGCCAACTGACAGCAGCATGTCGTTGTTGGTGTCGAAGATGAAACTGGAAAGGGGATGGAAATTGTAGCGCGTCCTCGTATCCGGCGCGTTGGCGATCACGGTTTCGACAGTCGCCTTGGGATCGGACGCGAGAGGGTCGAAGCGGAAGATGCGGCCCTGTTCGTTCACATAGACCTTGCCGTCCGGGCCGCGCACCATGTCATGCGGCATATAAAGGCCGGTGAGTATGGGGGTAATGACAGTGGGTTTGCCACGCTCGGCGGTGATGCGGAACAGCGCGCCGCCCGGGCTGTTCCATTTGCCCGTGTCGGTGACCAGGAAATCCTTTCCTCCCGGCAATGGCAGCAGGACGCGCGGCAGCCGAATAGTGCGCGCATCGAAATCGGCGGGGGGTGCGACAACGATTCCCGCACAAAACCCCGGAGCCATGCCGATGGGGGCACGAGGCCAACCGTCGCAAGTTGCATCGCCGGTGTGATAGACGCGCTCGGCACCGGCTGCGCCCAAGGTAGCGACGCAGAAAAAGGCGCCCAGGCCGATAAGCAGGGCAGTGAAAGTGATTTTCATGCCTGTCCCCCGGGCCTTGCCTTCAACCATGCTTGAGCGTGCCGCCACGCCCGAACAGCAGCGACTTGCGATTGTCGATCACCCGTCGGTTCACGCCCATCCAGCCGATCTCGCCTGAAAAACGGCCATGTTCGATCTTGGGGCAGCGGTTCATCACCACGGTCAAGCCGGCATCTTTGCCGATACTTTCCGCTTCCTCGCTGATAACGCCCAGCTGCATCCACAATACCTTGATGCCCAGCCGGTCTTTTTCAGCCACGGTTTCGCGGGCGATATCAGGCGCGAATTTCGCCTCCCGGAAGATGTCGACCATGTCGATCGGCGCAGGAACCTCCTTCAGCGAGGCGTAGACCTTCTGGCCCAGTATCTCCTTGCCTGCCATCGCCGGGTTCACTGGAACGATTTTGTAGCCCTTGTTCAGGAGATACATCATGGCGAAATAGGAAGGGCGAATGTCATTGCCGCTCGCACCCACCATGGCGATGGTCTTGACGCTGCGCAGGATGGATTTGATCAGGCTGTCGGGATATTGAGGCAAACTTAACTCGGCCATTTGGGTTCCCGTTTCTCCAAAAATGCACCGATCCCTTCGCAGGCTTCGCTGTCCAGCATGTTCTCGGTCATCACCTGGGTGACATAGTCGTAGGCCTCGGCCAGCGGCATTTCGAGCTGGCGGTAGAAGGCTTGCTTGCCGGTCTTGAGCGTCCGGCGCGGCTTGGAGGCGATCTTGGCCGCGAGCGCCATGGTCTCTTTTTCCAGCTCGTCGGGCGCCACGACCCGATTCACCAGGCCGATGTGGCGGGCGTGATCGGCGTCCACCATCTCACCGGTGAGCAGCATCTCCATCGCCGCCTTGCGCGATACGTTCCGTGACAGCGCCACCATCGGCGTGGAACAGAACAGGCCGATATCGACACCCGGTGTGGCGAAGCGCGCGGCGCTTGACGCGACCGCCAGGTCGCAGCTCGCGACCAGCTGGCAGCCGGCGGCCGTGGCGACACCTTGCACCTGCGCGATCACGGGCTTGGGATGGCGTACGATGTCCTGCATCATGGTCGAACATTGGGTGAAGAGAGCCGCATAGGCGGCGCGGCCGGCATCGCCGTCGGCGCGGTGCCGCGTCAATTCCTTCAAATCATGGCCGGAGGAAAAGACCGGTCCTTCGGCCGCGATTACGATCACGCGGGTGGCGTTGTCCTGGGCGGCGCCGGCGAGCGCTGCCTGGAGCGCCGCCACGAGTTCCGAGGACAGGGCATTGCGTGCCTGGGGCCGGTTCAACACCAGTTTCAGCACGCCACCGGTATGGGCGCTGAGCAGCAGGGGCGGGGACGTGGGTGCATTCATGACGCTAATCTAGTGCGTCGCTGGCGGATTTGCACCTTTATCGCCCGCGGCGGCGCCTGTAGGCTCGCCCGCAAAAAAAGAGGGGAGCAGCAGATGATCCGGCTGCGTATTTCTGCCGTTTGCCTTTCATTGATGATGGTGACTGCGGGCGCCAATGCGGCGCCTTGCGACCTTTCCGGTTACAAGGCGGGTGCCGGGCTGAGCGCCGAGGCAACGGCCGATGGCGTGGCGCTTTCCTGGCAGGGCGAGGCCGGCGCCAATCTGCGTGCGCAATTTGGCCTGGCCGGGGGGCAACCCCTGGTGCGCGAATTGTCGATCCAGGAGCAGGGCGGGTCGCCGGCAATCCTGGCGCGCAATGTCGCGCCGGAATTCCAGGTCACAACTGCCAAACGGCGGCTTTCGACCGCCCAACTCAGCCAGATGAAACAGTTTCATGACGACAGCCCCGCCGAAATCGAGCGGCGGCAATGGAATGCCTTCTGGGACGATCCGCTGGTCGTGCCGGGCGGCGGCACCAACAGCGCCTTCCTGCCGCGCAAGGCCGACGAGATCCGCCGCGACGGCGCGGCCTATCACAGCATGGCCTGCCGGGTCACCAGCGAAGGGTCGCGGGAAAGCGTGAGCTTCGATGGGCTGAGCCTGGGTCTCTTCGCGGGCCAGCTGCGATTCACGGTCTATAAAGGCTCGAACCTCCTGCGCCAGGAAGCGGTGGCCAGCACTGCCGCATCGGACGTCGCCTATGTCTACAAGGCCGGGCTCAAGGGTTTCGTGATCGGCCGGAACAGCAAGGTCGTATGGCGTGACACTGCGCGCGCCTGGCAGAAATATGAATTCGGCGGCGCGGTCAACCATGATCCCGTGGACCTGCGTGCGCGCAACCGTCTGGTGATCCTTGATGCGGGCCCCGGTTCACTGGCGGTATTTCCGCCGCCGCACAAATTCTTCTTCGCGCGGGAGAACGAGGTCAATCTCGGCTATGTCTATTACCGCAAGGACAGCGAAACCAGCTTCTCGCTGGGCGCGATGCAGCCGGAACGCAGCGAGGGTTATCATCCCTGGGGCGTCAGCGATGAGGTTTGGCAGCGGCGCACCGGCGTTTCACACAGCGAATGGGAGAATTACGCGCTGTACAATGCCCCGCCGGGCACGCAGCAGCGCATGGCGGTCTATTACTATATGAGCGGCAGGCGGCCTGAAGCGACGCAAGCCGCGGTGCTGGCCTACACCCATGGCGATGTCTACAAGCCCGTGCCCGGCTTCAAGGTGCTGACCGGCCATTATCATCTCGATCTCAACGAGATGCTGACCGACCAGGGGAGCCTGGATTACCAGCCGCAATGGGTGCCGGTGTTCCGGGCGTTGGGTGTCAACATCGTTTATCTCGGCGATTTCCACGACGATTCCCATGGCGACGATCCGGGGCCCATCCGCTTCAAGGAGCAGAAGGTCTATTTCGAGGGCGCCCAGCGCCTGTCCGACAAGGATTTCCTGGTGATGCCCGCGGAGGAGCCCAACGCGTTCCTGGGTGGCCACTGGTACATGCTGACGCCCAAGCCCGTCTATTTCAGCCACACGGCAAAGCCAGTGGCAAGCCAGCCATTTGTCGAGAAGGACTCGGTCTATGGCCAGGTCTATCACCTGGGCTCGGCCAAGGACGTGCTGGAGATGGTCAATCGCGAAGGCGGATTGATATGGACGGCGCATCCGCGCACCAAGAATTCGGAGGAATATCCCGACCGCTACAAGGACCAGGATTTCTTCCTCAGCGACCGGTTCCTGGGAGCATCATGGGAATCGCTGCCGGCGGACCTGTCGGAGCCGCGGCTGTGCGCCCTGCGCTGCTTTGGCACCGGCGACGACATGAGCAACTGGGCGCCCAAGCCGAAATATCTCATCGCCGAGGGCGACACCTATTCCAAATGGCCGGACGACGAGACCTATCCACTGTTGGCTGTGAATTATCTCAAGCTCGATCGCGTGCCGCGTTATGACCAGAGCTGGGCGCCAGTCACCGAGGGGCTGAGAGAAGGCAATTTCTTCGGCACCACCGGCGAGGTGCTGTTCCACAGCTGGGGTGTTTCGGGCAGCGGCAAAGCGCGCACCTACAATGCCCAAGTCGAATATACCTATCCGCTGGAATTCGCCGAACTGGTATGGAGCGACGGCAACAAGGTCGATCGCAAGATCATCGACCTGAAAGACACTCAGCCCTTTGGCACCCGCGGTTTCGTCATTCCTTTCGACGCGGCGGGCAAGAAATGGGTGCGCTTCGCGGTGTGGGATTCGGCCGGCAACGGCGCCTATGTCCAGCCGATAGCGCTGAAATAGGGATTCAAATGCGGTATCTGCATACCGTACAGCAAAAATCCATGAATTTCCGATATTTCTGTTGACGTGGCGCGGGCTTTCCCCTAAACGCGCCCGTCAAATTGCGGAAATACGGAGCGTCGGCGATAGCCGGAGCGACCCAAAGGATAGCCAATGAAAACCTACTCGGCGAAAGCCAGTGACATCGAAAAGAAGTGGGTCCTGATCGACGCCGAAGGCCTGGTGGTGGGGCGTCTTGCCTCCATCATCGCCATGCGCCTTCGCGGCAAGCACAAGCCGATATACACCCCGCATCTGGACTGCGGCGACAATGTCATCGTCATCAACGCCGACAAGGTGGTGCTGACCGGCAAGAAGCTCAAGGACAAGATCTACTACCACCACACCGGCTATATTGGCGGCATCAAGGAACGCACCGCCGGTTTCATCATGGCGGGCCGTTTCCCCGGCCGCGTGCTCGAAAAGGCGGTTGAGCGAATGGTTCCGCGCGGGCCGCTTGGCCGCCGCCAGATGGCCAATCTTCGCGTCTATGCCGGGGCGGAACATCCCCATGCGGCTCAGAATCCGGAAAAGCTGGATGTCGCCAAGATGAATCCCAAGAACAACCAGAACAAGACAAAGGCTGCCTGACCATGGCCGAAGAGAACAAGTTCACCGAACTCAAATCCACCCTGATCAAAGCCAGGCAGCCACAGGCCGAGGACGCGGCCAATGCCGGCGACAAGCGCGACTCCAAGGGCCGCGCCTATGCCACGGGCCGGCGCAAGGAATCGGTTGCGCGTGTCTGGATCAAGCCGGGCACCGGCAAGATCACCGTCAATGGCCGTGACGAGACCGTCTATTTCGCGCGTCCCGTGCTGCGCATGATCCTGCGCCAGCCGCTGATCGCGGCCAACCGTGACGGCCAGTTCGACGTCATCGTCACTGTCAATGGCGGTGGCCTGTCGGGACAGGCAGGTGCGGTGCGCCACGGCATCTCCCGCGCGCTGGTCAATTACGAGCCCAGCTTGCGTGCGACACTCAAGCCCGGTGGCTTTCTCACCCGCGATCCACGCGCGGTGGAACGCAAGAAGTATGGCAGGCCGAAGGCTCGGCGCAGTTTCCAATTCAGCAAACGCTAAGCACGATCCGGAAGGATTGCAGAAGCGGCGACCTTTTTGGGCCGCGTTTTTGTTTCATTCTGGCGCTTGTCGCGTTGCCGCGGCACAGGCATGCTGGTTTCACGTGAAACTGCAGAGGACTTCATGCGCGCATTGGTTCTCGGGCTTATGCTGGCCGCCGGTGTCATGCCGGCTTCGGCGCGGTCGTGGAAACCTAGCCCGACCCAGCAAGCCCTGGATTATTTGACCATCACTCACAACAAGGGCGCGGACGGTCGTGTGGTTGTCGGCTGGATGGCGTCGCCGACCATCACATCGCCCACAATGGTCCCATTGCTGGACAAATATGTGGTGGTTTCCATCCTCCATACCCGGTCGCAGCCGAGTGGATTGGCCACATATGACGACGTGCAGGGCGTTCAGGTGACTGATGGCAGCGGCCAGGCTTTGAAAGAGGTAACCGGCGATGCCATTCCTCCTGCCCTGGTCGGAATTACGGCAAGTGCCAATGCCACCCTGCGCCAGTCCACCCAGGGCAGGGGCAAGATGTACTGGGGCATCTATGAGGCGGGCAGCGTCAGTCCCTGCCTGCCCGGCAAGCTGCTGGTGACGTATGACGGCGAAACCTACAATTACGACACGCCGCTGCCGGGCTGCGTCAAGAATTGAGCGCTACGGCGCAGGCGAAACGCGCCGGGACGGATCAAACACTGGTGGCGGAGGACCATAGGCGTTGGCATTGGGATCGCCGGGCTGGCACCAGAAGTAGATCAGCACCAGGCAGGCGATCAGGAATGCCAGGTTGATGAGCATCACCAGCGGGCCGAAGAAAAGGAAGGACAGGAAGCCCAAGGCAAAGAAGCTCATCATCGCAATCAAGGAAATCACCTGGGAGATGAACCCGGCGATGATGAAGATCCAGACAAGCTTTCCATCCCTGCCGATGTCCTGCAGGCGCCGCGCCCCCATGCCGGCAGCCGGCAGGAGCGTCGCAAGAGCGTAGAGCGCCGCCAGCGGTAGAAACGTCAGCCTCTGCAGAATCGCAGCGACGATGTAGAAAACGAAGTTGGCCAGCACGAAATACCAGAACTCGGAGCGGCCCACCCGTCCAGCCATGTCGAAATAATGCTGGGTGACAACGCGGCGGTAATTGTCGAAAATCGCTTGCGGATCCATGACGCTACCCCTTGTTATGGGCCGGCCCAGCCGTCGAGCCCGCAGCCCGTGAGAATTGCGCCCGGCGCAGGGCAGGGCACATGCCCTTTTCAGGGCCAAATCAGCTAAGAACCACATTACGTCCGTGTCAATTGGCGGTATTTGGGACCCAAATGAGCAAGCAGGCGAAAATCTTCATCGATGGGGCGGCTGGCACCACGGGTTTGGAGATCCGCGAACGCCTGCGGCCACGGGCCGACGTTTCCTTGCTCGCTTTGTCGGATACCGAGCGCAAGGACCCGGCCGCCCGCAAAAAGGCACTGAACGCGGCCGATCTGGTGATCCTCTGCCTGCCCGACGAGGCGGCGCGCGAAGCCGTTGCCCTGATCGACAATCCCGCCACGCGGGTGATTGACGCCTCCACCGCGCACCGGGTGGCTGAGGGTTGGGATTTTGGCTTTGCCGAACTGGAGCCCGATGGCTACCGGCGCATCGCGGTATCGAAACGGGTGAGCAACCCCGGCTGCTGGGCAACGGGGTTCCTGGCAATCGCACGGCCGCTGGTGCGGGCGGGTGTCATTCCGGCGGATTTTCCGCTGACCGCCAATGGCGTCTCCGGCTATTCCGGCGGCGGCAAGAGCATGATCGCCGAATTCGAAGACGAGAAAAGCGCCGACTATACGCAAACGGTGTCGCGGATTTACGGCTTGAACCTCACACACAAGCATATTCCCGAGATGCAGAAACATTCCGGCCTCGCGCATCCGCCTTTGTTCGAACCCGGCATCGGTCGCTATTATCGCGGCATGCTGGTGGAGGTTCCGCTGCAGCTTTGGGCGCTGCCGGCAAAGGCCGAGCCACGCGATATTCACGCCGTTCTGACAAAAGCCTATCCGGACCGGCCGCTGGTGAAGGTGGCGTCTCTGGAAGATGCAGCGGCGGTCAAGACGCTGGATGCGGAAATCTTCGCCGGCGCGAACAGTCTGACTATCTATATTTTTGCCAACGAGAATTCGCGGCAGGCTCGCGTGGTGGCCGCCTTCGACAATCTGGGCAAGGGCGCTTCCGGTGCTGCGGTGCAGAATATGAACATCATGCTGGGTCTGCCAGAGACAGCCGGGCTCTAGTTTGTGCTAATGGAAGCGGATGGGCTTCAAGGGCATCGCAGTCTGCTTCGCCGTGGTGTTGGCGTTCTTCACGGGCGCAGTGCTTTATGCCATCCACAGGCCGTCCACGCTGCACGGCTTTTCGGGTCTGGAGTTCGCACCCCTGACCCAAGCCGCTTCGGCGCGTACGCCGTTCCTGGCCAGAGGCGGCGCGCTTGTGTTCCGCGTCGCTGATGACAGCCCTGCCCACAAGGCCGAAATCAAGCCCGGCGTGGTGGTGGCGGCGATCGATGGCGAGCCCATCCTGTCGGCGCGCCAAGCCTCCGACCTGGTGCGCGCGCATCGCCCGGGCGACCGGGTCAGCCTCACGCTTTATGATGTCACCAAGGGCGAAGTGAAGCCCAAGACCGTTTCGCTGACTTTTGAGAGCCAGCCGGTTCCCACCAAGACTTTCTCCGTCCATCCGCCGCGCACGCTTGCCAAGGAATATTTCGTGCCGCCGGTGCCGGCGGCCAATGCGTCCTGGTCGCGGCGCATCCTGCGCGGGCCTACGATCCGTCCCCTGGCACTGACGGGATTGGGTGCAGGGGTGTGCAGTGGATTTGCGCCCGAGGAATGGCGGATCGCCGCCATTGCGCCCGACAATTCAATGTTTCATCTGATGGCGGAGAAATATTTTGCCCACGCCATTTACAAGGTGGGCATGCTGGACGGCGCGGCGCCGGATGCTTTTTTGAAGAATTTTCTGGAAACCACCTTCGCCGCGCCGACTGTGTTGATGCCGCCGCAATCGCGGCCCTTCGGCTTTGTGGTGCGCGATTTCGGAAATGCCAAGGGTGGCGCCGGCTTCGTGGTCTATCGCGTCACTGGAACTCGCATTGCGCTTTGGACGGCAGCGGTGGCCGGCGGCGAAGCGGGATGGGCAAAGCCGCTGGTGGGCGCGGTGGTGCTTTCGATGCGCTGCGCCGCACCGGGCGCGCCCGCGCTTCGGCCGCGCGATCCGGTATTGCTTGCGACGCGCATTTCCACCCGCTGCATCCAGGGCGCGTGCAGCGAGGGCGATTTCGCCGCCACCTATCTGACGGTGCTGCGCCTGGGCTATGTCCATAACGACAAGAACCAGATGTTCCTCGTTCATCCGCGTGGCGATTTCTGGCAGAACGGCCCGCAAGGTCCGGGCTTTTATCATCAGATCGGCGGGGAGAACGAAAAGCTCGAGCCGGGGAGAATAAACTAGCTCTCATGTCATGGCCGCCTCAAAGGCGGCCATGACATTTAGCGCTATTGCGCCTTCACTTTAACGTAAGTCCCAGGTGCGTCGCCCAGCACTTTCAGTCCGCCGTCGCCCGGCCGGCGCGCCGGCACCTTGCCGCCTGAGAGCGCCGAGAGCCATTTGTCCCAATCCGGCCACCAGGAACCCGGATGTTCGTGGGCGCCTTTCCTCCAGGCCTCGATGGACTTCGCACTCTTTTCATTGGTCCAGTACTGATACTTTTTGGCTTCCGGCGGATTGATTACGCCGGCGATATGGCCCGAACCGGCAATGATGAAACGCACCGGCCCGCCGAAAAGATTGACCGACTTGAAGACCGAACCCGCAGGGGCGATATGGTCTTCCCTGGCCGATTGCAGATAGACCGGCACCTTCACCTTTGACAGGTCCAGCTTTACGCCGTCGAGCTTCATCTTTCCGCTGGCCAACGCATTCTCCTTGTAGCATTGGCGCAGATAGGACAGATGCAGCTTCTCCGGCATCCGTGTGGTGTCGGAATTCCAGTAGAGCAAATCGAAGGGCATGGGCTGCTTGCCCAAAAGGTAATTGTTGATTACGAAGGACCAGATCAGATCGTTGGCGCGCAGCATGTTGAAGGCGCCCGCCATCTTGGAACCCCGCAACACGCCGCCTTCGCTGTCCATCTGGGTCTTGAGCGCTTCCAGTTGAGCCTCGTCCACGAACACCGACAATTCGCCCGCCTCGCTGAAGTCGGTCTGGGCCGCCCAGAAGGTGGCGGAATGAATCCGGTCGTCGTCTTTTGCGGCCATGTAGGCGAGTGTTGCGGCCAGCAGTGTGCCGCCGATGCAATATCCCACGCAGTTGGGATCGCGGATGCCGGTAGCCTTCTCGACCGCATCGAGTGCGGCGAAGATACCGCCCCGCATGTAATCCTCGAACCCCTTGTCGGCCATGTCGGCATCTGGGTTCACCCAGCTCACCAGGAAGACGGTATAGCCCCGGGCGACCAGCCAGCGGACGAAGCTGTTCTCGGGGCGCAGATCGAGGATGTAGTACTTGTTGATCCAGGGCGGGAAGATCAGCAGCGGCCGCTCATGGACTTCATCCGTGGTTGGAGAATATTGCAGCAATTCCATGATCTGGTTGCGGAACACGACCTTGCCCGGGGCGGTGGCAACATTCTCGCCGATCGCAAAGCCGTCCGCAGTCTGGCGGATGGAAAGTTCGCCCTGGCCACGCTCGATATCGGCCAGGAGATTGTCTAATCCCTTGACCAGATTCTCGCCATTGGAGGCGATGGTGGCCTTCAGTACGTCCGGATTGGTGAGAGGAAAATTGGTGGGGGCAAATGCATCGGCAAACTGGCGCGTATAGAAGGCAACCCGGCCGCGCTCCTTGTCGTCCAGGCCATTGAGATTACCGACCATCTCCTGCATGGCGTTGGCGGTGAGCAGGTAACTCTGTTTGATGAAATCGAAGACTTCATTCTCGCGCCACTCATCGGCCTTGAAGCGGCGGTCGCCGGGCGCAGGCTCGACCACGGCGGGCGCTTCCCCGCCAAGCATCTTGCGGGCGGTGGCCTCCCACAGGGTCATGAAATTATTCCACCACTGGGTCTGGGCCTCGACCACCGCTTCACGGTCGCCGCTCATCGCCTTGGCCAACGAAAGCATGGCGCCGGATATATTCAGCGGGTCCAGCGGCAAAGGGTTTTCCCGTGCCGTCATGCGGGCGGCGAAATCCACCAGAAGCTTCTGGCTCTTCACACCCACTGTGAGCATGTTCCTGGCGAATTCCCTGGTATCCAGGCGATCGGGCGTCACCGATTCTGTTGCGGGCGCGGGGGCTTTTGCGGTCATGGCTAAAAGATCGCCTTTGATGAAAACTGTGATAGCCCGGCCCAGGCAATACCCGCAAGCCGTGTGGAACACAGGATCGCGGCCAAATATCACAATCTATTGGGGGATTTGGAGAAAGCCCCGCTGGCGTCAAGGCCATTGTCGCGCTATACGAAAAAGGGTTTGGGAGGGCGAGTGCGCGGTGCAGTTCGTATGCCGCCTTTGGCCTGTGGTGGGAAGGGCATTTAGAGTCATGAGCAAGATTTACGCGCGTCCATTGGTGGTGGCGACCTTGGCGCTCACCCTTGCGGTCGGGACCGCCGGTTGCCAGACATTGTCGGACCTCGATCCCACCGGCCTAATCGGTGGCGATGACAGCACTCCTACGCCCGATACCCAGTTCCCGCCCGATAGCCAGCAACAGGCGACCCAGGACGCCAACACGACCACGCCCGACCTTGCGTCCCTGCCGGCGCGTCCTGCCCAGCCCGATGCCGCCCAGCAAGCCAGCGCAACCCAGCAGGTCAATGCCGCAGGGGCCCAGGCCCAGTACAGCGCCGATGCCCTGCGGGCCGGAACCGACGCGGCAGCGCCCCCGCCGGTCGCGACCGACGCCAACGCCGCCAGACAGGCCCTGGCCATCGCCAACGATGCCCCCCCCAGCGCCAGCCCGCCCGGCGCGAGCCCGGACGCACCGCCCACCGCAGGATCTGAACAATCCGCGCCACCGACCGCTTCTGCAACCCCGCCCGTACCCGCGGCATCAAATCCGAATGCGGCCGTTCCAGCCCGGCGGATGGCTTCCGCGGCGCCGCCGCCACGCCCTGAAGCTCCGTCATCGACGGCTGCTCCCATGGGCGAGCCGGCCGGTCCCGCCGCGGTTGCCACTGCGCCTTTGGCGCCGCCTCCGGGAGCTGAACCGGCCGTTCCTGCCGTTCCTGGGGCCGCCGGCGCTCAGATGGCCATGATCAACCCCACCGATGCGCAGCTCGGCTTCAAGCCTTCATCTGCGCCGCCGCTCAGTCCCAGCGTGTACAAGTGGGTATCGCCGCCTGTTCTGGCGCATTATCGCGAGACCGCGGCCCAGGCCGATTCCGCCGGTATTGCCGTACCCGCGGTTGCAGCCGTGCCAGCCACGCCGCCCCGCAGGCATGGCCGCGCCGCCGCTAAAGAAGCGCCGGAGCCCGGCGACGTCGTCGCTAATCTCGACGCGGCCCCGGGCTCGCCGATGGGCCACGCTGCCGCGATGAACGGCGGCGTGCCTCCCACTGCGATCATCTATTTCCCCGGCGACACGACCAACCTCTCCAAGTCCGCTCTCACCCAAGTGCGTAACGCCGTTGCGGCTTTCCGCGCTGGCGGCGGCGGCGGCACTGTCAAGGTCGTGGGACATGCGTCCAGTCGCACCGCCAACATGCCGGTGGAACGGCATCTGGAAGTGATCTTCCAGAAGTCGCAGGCGCGGGCAGATTCAGTGGCCCAGGCCCTGATCAAGGCGGGCGTACCGGCCGATAAGGTGCAGATCGAAGCGGTGGGCGACAGCCAGCCCATCTATTACGAATCCATGCCCAAGGGTGAGGACGGTAACCGCCGGGCGGAAATCTTTGTGCAAAGCTGACTTGCACAAAAGAGCCGCAATTTAACCCAAAAACGATTGCGCCATCCGGGCAAATCCCGGATTCTCAGGCGCTTTCAGGATTCCGTGGCCATGAATATCGACTTCTACCGCATCAAGCGGCTGCCGCCCTATATCTTTGAGGAAGTCAATCGCCTCAAGGCGCAGGCGCGCGCCCGTGGAGAAGACATCATCGATTTCGGCATGGGCAATCCCGACATGGCCACGCCCGGCTATATCGTGGACAAATTGTGCGAGACCGCGCGTGACCCGCGCGCCCATCGCTACAGCGCGTCGCGCGGCATCAAGGGCCTGAGAAAGGCGCATTGCGCCTACTACAAGCGCCGCTTCGGCGTCGAGCTCAATCCCGACACAGAGGTGATCGCGGCGCTCGGCTCCAAGGAGGGTTTTGCCAATCTCGCCATGGCCATCACCGCGCCCGGCGATGTCGTACTGGTGCCCAATCCCGCCTATCCCATCCATGCCTTCGGCTTCATGATCGCCGGCGCCGCGATCCGCCATGTGCCCGCCACCTCGCCCGAGGAATATCTCTCGCGTCTGGGCACGGCGACGCGCCACTCCGTGCCGTCGCCGCTTGCGCTGGTTGTGAACTATCCCTCCAACCCCACGGCACAGGTTGTGGGCCTGGACTTCTACAAGGAGGTCATCAAGTTCGCGAAGAAGCACGAGATGTGGGTACTCAGCGATCTCGCCTATGCCGACATCTATTTCACCGACGAACCGCCGCCCTCGATCCTGGAGGTGGAAGGCGCCAAGGACATCGCCATCGAATTCCAGTCGCTGTCCAAGACCTATTCCATGCCGGGCTGGCGCATGGGATTTGCCGCGGGCAATGAAAAACTGATCGGCGCCCTGGCGCGGATCAAGTCCTATCTTGACTACGGTGCCTTCACGCCCATCCAGGTTGCTGCCGCTGCTGCGCTCAACGGACCCCAGGACGCGGTCAAGGAAATTCGCGCCACCTACAAGTCGCGCCGCGATGTGCTGGTCAAGAGCATGGCGGCGGCAGGATGGGAAATTCCGGCGCCGTCGGCTTCGATGTTCGCCTGGGCGCCGGTGCCGGAAAAATACAAGGCACTTGGCTCGATGGAATTCGCAAAGGATCTGCTGATGCATGCCAAGGTCGCGGTGTCGCCGGGCATTGGCTTCGGCGAATATGGCGAAGGCTATGTGCGGGTGGCGCTGGTGGAAAACGAACACCGCATCCGCCAGGCGGCGCGCAATGTGAAGAAGTTCCTGCAGACCGACACCAATCGGCCGCCGGCCGAGCAGCCGACCAAGAAACTGGCGCCCACAAAATGACCGCTCCGTTCCGTATCGCCATTGCCGGTCTCGGCACGGTCGGGAGCGGCGTTGTGAAAGCGCTGGCCGCGCGCGGTGAAGACCTGTCGCACCGAGCCGGCCGCGCGCTCCAGATCACCGCCATGTCGGCCCGCGACAAGGCGCGCGCGAGGGAGTTCGAGATCGCCGGCTGGCGAGACGATCCATTGGCGCTGGCGGAAAGCGACGCCGATGTGGTGGTGGAGCTGATCGGCGGCGAGGAAGGCATTGCGCGCGAGCTGGTGGTACGGTCACTGGCAAATGGCAAGCATGTGGTGACGGCGAACAAGGCGCTGCTCGCCAAGCACGGCCTGCAATTGGCGAAACTTGCCGAAGATAAGGGGGTGTCGCTCAAGTTCGAGGCTGCGGCAGCCGGCGGCATTCCTATCGTCAAGGTGCTGCGCGAAGATCTGATCGCGCATGGCGTCGATGCGGTGAAAGGGATCCTCAACGGGACCTGCAATTATATTCTGACCGAGATGGAAGCATCCGGACGCCCCTTTGCGGAGGTGTTGAAGGAAGCCCAGGCCAAGGGCTACGCGGAAGCCGACCCCACGCTGGACATTGGCGGCGGCGACACCGCGCACAAGCTTTGCCTGCTGGCAAGCCTTGCTTTCGGCATTGCGCCCACACTGGCGCATGTGGCTGTGGAAGGTATCGAGCATATCACCGCCGATGACATCGCCTTCGCATCCGAGTTCGGTTTTCGCATCAAGCTTCTGGGCGTGGCGCGCCGGGTCGGCGACAGGATCGACCAGAAGGTCCATCCCGCCATGGTCAAGGCGCGTTCGGCATTGGCCAATGTCTCCGGTGCCGCCAACGGCGTCATGGTCGATGCCGGCGAGGCGGGCTCGTTCTTCTTCTCGGGCCGTGGGGCGGGAGAAGCGCCCACCGCCAGTGCGGTGATTGCCGACATCGTCGAGGCGTCGTCCGAATCGGGTCAAGCCAGCGCGGTATTCGGGCGCCCCGCCGCCAGCCTTGCAAAACCGGAACCGGCCGACGGAAAAGCCTGGGTCTCACCCTGGTACTTGCGCTTCGAAGTGCTGGATGTGCCGGGTGTCCTTGCCGCCATTGCCGGACATCTCTCGGATGCCGGGGTTTCCATTGAAAGCATGATCCAGCGCGGACGAAGCCCCGGCGAGCCTGTCGCCATTGTCATGATCACGCATGAGACCGCGCAGGGTTCGGTGGAACGTGCCTTGAAGGCCATCTCTGCTTCCGACAAGGTGCGGGCCCGGCCTTGCATGATTCCCATGGAAGCGTAAGTGGTTCGGTCGCCGACTTTGTCCCTGGCCGGGCAGCCCGCACAGAATTTAAAATCCTGACGAGACAAAAATGACCGACATTCGTCCGCCCGCCCAGGAAAAGCCGCTGGACCGTTCCTTTGCGCTGGAAGCAGTGCGCGTTACCGAAGCCGCGGCCATTGCGGCTTTTGCCCAGATCGGGCGCGGCAATGAACATGACGCCGACCGGGCCGCGGTCGAGGCGATGCGCGCGGCCTTCAATGTGCTGCCCATCGACGGCACTGTGGTCATCGGCGAAGGTGAACGCGACGAAGCCCCGATGCTGTTCATCGGTGAAAAACTGGGGCAGGGCGGTCTTGCCGTGGATATCGCGCTCGATCCGCTGGAAGGCACGACGCTCACGGCCAAGGCCATGGCCAATGCGCTTGCGGTCATGGCGATGGCCGAACCGGGCACCATGCTCAATGCGCCAGACACCTATATGGACAAGATCGCCATCGGCCCAGGCTACAAGGACGGCATCATCGACCTTGACGCCGAGCCCGGCGACAACATCGACGCCATCGCCAAGGCCAAGGGCGTGAGGCCAGAGCTCATCACCGCGTTGGTGATGGACCGTCCGCGCCATGAGACGTTGATCGCCAAGATCCGCAAGGCTGGCGCCAAGGTAAAGCTGATCACCGACGGCGACGTGGCGGGCGTGATCGAGACGACCGATCCCGCGACCGCCGTGGACATCTATATCGGCACCGGCGGCGCGCCCGAAGGCGTGCTGGCGGCGGCGGCGCTGCGCTGCGTCGGCGGCCAGATGCAAGGCCGGCTGGTCTTCCGCAATGAGAATGAAAAGATCCGCGCCGCCAAATGGGGCATCAAGGATCTACACCGCAAGTATGACCTGCGCGAGCTGGTCGCGGGCGACGTGGTCTTTTCCGCGACCGGCGTCACCGATGGCTCCATGTTGCGGGGCGTGCATCGCCATGGCGACTTCATCACGACCGAAAGCGTCGTGATGCGTTCGGCGACCGGCACGGTGCGATGGATCAGGGCGCGGCACTATCGCGAAAAGAGTGACTGAGATTCCGGCCGATGCGGCCCCGGCCTTTGGCGTCGCGCGCTCCTTTACCGGCCGGCGCTGGCTGCTGAGGCCGGCGGATGAAGCACTCGAGCGCGACTTGCTGCGCGAGATTTCGCCCGTGCTGGCGCGGCTGCTGGCGCTGCGTGGCGTTTCGCTGGCGGAAGCCGCCGATTATCTGTCGCCGAGGCTCAAGAAGCTTCTGCCCGATCCCAGTGTGCTGAAGGACATGGACCGTGCCGTGACCCGCGTCGCCGCCGCCCTTGAGAAAGGCGAACGCATCGCCGTGTTCGGCGACTATGACGTGGATGGCTCGACTTCTGCCGCGCTGCTCAGCGATTTTCTCTCGGCGCTGGGCGCGGCTCCCCGCATCTATATTCCCGACCGCATGAAGGAGGGCTATGGACCTTCGCCCTTCGCCATGCGCGCGCTTCACGCCGAAGGCATGCAGCTGGTGATAACAGTAGATTGCGGTTCCGCCGCCACGGCCGCGGTCGAGGAAGCAAATAACCTGGGACTGGACGTGGTGGTCCTGGACCATCACCGGGTTGACGCGGCGCCGCCCGCGAGCGCCCATGTCAATCCCAACCAACCGGGTGATAGCTCGGGACTGGGACACCTGTGCGCGGCGGGCGTGACCTTCCTGTTCCTTGTGGCGTTGAACCGGCATCTGCGCGA
The DNA here is from genome assembly GCA_035512055.1 of Rhizomicrobium sp. Classification (GTDB taxonomy): domain Bacteria; phylum Pseudomonadota; class Alphaproteobacteria; order Micropepsales; family Micropepsaceae; genus Rhizomicrobium. The sequence goes on along the minus strand of DATKEP010000092.1, from coordinate 1,364 downwards.
GACGAATTTTTATGAGCCACGCGGGATGACGGAGCCGGACCTGCGCCCATTTCTGGATTTGGTCGGGCTCGCCACCATCTGTGATGTGGTGCCGCTCAAGGACGTCAACCGGGCCTTTGTCCGTTTTGGTCTGTCGCAGATCGGAACATTGTCGCGCCCGGGCCTTGCGGCGCTGGCGGGCGTGGCTGGCGCCAAAGGGCCATTCACGCCTTATCATCTGGGCTTTGTGTTCGGACCGCGCATCAATGCCGGGGGCCGGGTGGGCCGCTCGTCGCTGGGCGTGGATCTTCTAACCGCGCGCGAAGCCGAAAGGGCTGCTGAATTCGCGGCGCAGCTCGATCTTCATAACAAGGAACGCCAGGTGATCGAGAAGGTGATCCTGGAAGAGGCGACCGCCATGGCCGCGACGCAAGCCAATGCACCCTTCGTGCTGGTGGCCGGCGATGGCTGGCACGCGGGTGTGGTTGGCATTGTCGCGGGCCGCCTCAAGGAGCGTTTCGCCAAGCCGGCCTTGGTGGCAGGCTTCGAGGGCGGTATGGGGCGTGGTTCGGCACGCTCGATCCCAGGCATTGATATCGGCGGCGTCATTCGCGCCGCAGCCCAAGCGGGCCACATCGAATATGGTGGCGGCCATGCCATGGCGGCCGGTTTTTCGCTTACAACTGCGCAACTTGACCGCTTTCGCAAGTTCGTCGAGGAGCAGTTCGGCGGAGCAGGGACGGCGCTTGCCGCCGCCAACGATCTCCATCTCGATGCGGTGTCCTCGCCGGCAGGCGCCACGATCGCGTTGGCCGAGGAGATTGCCCAGGCCGGTCCGTTCGGCGCGGGCAATCCTGAACCACTGTTGGCGTTTTCGGATGTGCGGGTTGGCTTTGCCGATCCGGTGGCAAACGCCCATGTGAAGCTGCGCCTGCGTGGCGGCGATGGCGCAATTCTGGATGCCATCGCGTTCCGCAGCCTTGGCACGCCGCTGGGGGATGGCCTTCTCGCATCGCGGGCCAAGCCTATCCATGTGGCGGGCCGGCTCAGGCGGGACGACTGGAACGGGCGGGTGAGGGTACAGCTCGAAATCGAGGATGCGGCCCCGGCCAGCCCGTGACGTCCCTTTGGTGACCAGCAAGCCCCTGATCGGACTTGGCAAACTGCGGCTTGCAAAAGCCGGGATTGGCCGTTAAATCCCCCGCCTCCGGCAGCGCCCTTCGTCTATCGGTTAGGACTCAAGATTTTCAATCTTGCAAGAGGGGTTCGACTCCCCTAGGGCGCGCCAGCCAATTTCTACATTGCTGATTTGATAGGCGTTTATCGCCTATCGTGCCAACCTTGAAAAAGGGGTAGTGCAACATCTGAAAGTGAACTACCCGGCG
>DATKEP010000091.1:0-10935 GCA_035512055.1 Rhizomicrobium sp. | reverse complement strand
ACGCCGATCGATTTTGCCTATGCCGTTCATACCGATCTCGGCAACAGCGCGGTGGGCGCCAAGGTCAATGGCGTTCATGTCGCGCTTCATACCCCGCTCAAGAATGGCGACCAGGTGGAAATCATCACCACCCGGGATTCTTCGCCCTCACCCATGTGGGAGCAGTTTGTGGTGACAGGCCGCGCCCGGGCCGAGATCCGCCGCTTCCTGCGCCATGCCCAGCGCGACGAGCATGTGCGCTTCGGACGCAAGATTCTGGACAAGGTCTTTTCCGATGAAGGGCGCGAACTGACGGACAAGGGTATTGAAGAGGTGGCCAAAAAACTCCGCTTGGCCAAGGCCGAAGACGTCTATGCCGATGTCGGGCGCGGCGCACTGCGTGGGGCCGAGGTCCTGCAGGCGGTGTTCCCCGAGCTCAAGCGCGCCGGCAAGGTCGCCAGCAAGTCCAAATCCGGCCAGCCCAAGCCTATTTCCATCCGCGGCCTGACCGAAGGCATTTCCTACAATCTGGGGCAGTGCTGCCATCCACTGCCGGGCGACCGCATCGTAGGAATCAACACGCCGGGCGAGGGACTTGTCATTCACACAATCGATTGCGCCGAACTGGACAAGGCGCATGACATGAATGACTGGTTGGATGTGGGCTGGGGGCAAGGTGCGTCCGACATGGGTCTGTCGGTGGCGCGCATCCAGGTCCGGGTAAAGAACACGCCGGGATCTCTGGCCACGGCCATGTCGGCCATCGCCGCCAACGGCGGCAACATTTTCAACATGAAGGTCACCGTCCGCAATCCGCTCTATTTCGAATTCGTCGTGGATGTGGAAGTGCGCGACGTGGCGCATTTGCAGAACATCCTGGGCGCGCTACGGGTGTCGAGCGCGGTCGAATCGGTTGACCGGGTAAGAGAAGCTGAAGGGGCAGTGCATTGAACGTTGAGCAGGTTTTGAACGAATTCAAGAAATCCGGTGCGCTTCTGGAAGGTCATTTCATCCTGTCCAGCGGTTTGCACTCCGACAAATTCCTGCAGAAGGCGCTGGTGTTCCAGGATGCCAAACGCACCGCCAAGCTATGCAAGGCGCTGGCCGCCAAGGTGAAGAAGGAATTGAAGGACGAGATTGCCGCCATCGTTTCCCCCGCGGTGGGCGGGATCGTGCCGGGCTATGAGATGGGCCGCCAGCTCGGCCTGCCGGCCATGTATGTCGAACGCGTGGACGGCGAATTCCAGTTGCGGCGGAATTTCACCCTGAAAAAGGGCCAGAAGGTCCTGATGGTGGAAGACATCGTCTCCACCGGCGTGTCGTCGCGCGAGTGCATCGCGGCCATCAAAAAAACCGGCGCCAAAGTCGTGGCCGCCTGCTGCCTGATCGACCGCTCCGGCGGAGCTGCGAAAGTGGGCGTGCCGCTGATCGCGCTGGCTAAGTGGAAGGTGAGGGCCTGGCCGGCCGACAAGCTGCCGCCGCATCTCAAGAACATTCCCGCGGTCAAGCCGGGGTCCAGAGGACTGGCGTGAACAAGCTCCGCCTGGGCGTCAATGTGGATCATGTCGCCACAGTGCGCGAGGCACGTGGCGGCGACAATCCCGATCCGGTGCGCGCCGCCATCCTGGCGCAATCCGCCGGCGCCGACGGCATCACGGCCCATTTGCGGGAAGACCGCAGGCATATTTCCGATCATGACATTGCCGGGCTTTCCAAGGCGCTGAGGATTCCGCTCAACCTGGAAATGGCGGCGACGGACGAGATGGTGGCCATCGCCCTCAAACATTTGCCTCATGCGGCCTGCATCGTGCCGGAGAAGCGCCAAGAGCGTACCACCGAGGGCGGCATCGATGCGGCCGGCCACCACAATCGCCTCCAGCCGATCGTTTCAGCCCTGGGTGCGGCCCGCATTCGGGTTTCCATGTTCATTGAACCGGACCGCCGCCAGCTCGATGCCTCGCGCTCGCTGGGCGCGCCGGTGGTGGAACTGCACACTGGCGCCTACGCCAATGCCTCCGGCGCCGAACGCGACCGGCTTTTGGAAAAGATTCGCCAAGCGGCGGCTTATGGCGAAAGCATCGGCCTGGAAATCCATGCCGGCCATGGCTTGACTTACGAAAATGTCAAACCCATTGCCGCCATGCCCCAGATCCGGGAGTTGAATATTGGTCACTTCCTAATGGGTGAGGCGATGTTCGTCGGCCTGGAGACCTCCATTCGCGCAATGCGGAAGCTTATGGATGAAGCTCGGTCATGATCCTCGGCTTGGGAAACGACCTGATCGACATCCGCCGTATCGAAAAGACCATAGAAAAGCATGGCGAGCGATTCCTGGCCCGGGTCTATACCGACATTGAGCGCGCCAAATCGGACCGTCGCGCGGCGCGCGCGGCTTCCTATGCCAAGAGATTTGCCGCCAAGGAAGCCTGCGCCAAGGCCCTGGGAACCGGGCTCAACCGCGGTGTCTATTGGCGCGACATGGGCGTGGTAAATTTGCCGGGCGGCAAGCCGACCATGGCATTGACCGGCGGCGCCCTGAAAAGACTGGAAAAAATCACGCCCCCCGGCTATCGCGCCCAGATCGATGTCACGATCACCGACGATTTCCCGCTGGCCCAGGCCATCGTCATCATTTCCGCCGTACAGGAAACGACCAAAGATTAACGGCCAAGTCCTTGACAGGAGGGGCCGGCGCCCCCTTTTGTCGCTCGCGAAAAGCGGATCGGCAGCATGACGGATAGCAAGATGGCGGCGAAACAGGATGCCAAGCAGCAACAGGGCGAATCCTGGGGGGAGCTGGCCAAGACGGTGATCTATGCCGGCCTCATCGCCGTGGTGATCCGCACCTTCCTGTTCCAGCCGTTCAATATTCCGTCAGGCTCGATGGAAAATACACTCCTGATCGGCGATTACCTCTTCGTGGAAAAATTCTCCTATGGTTACAGCCGCTACACCTTTCCCTTTGGCGGCTGGCCGTTCGGCGACGCAATGCATGGCCGCTTCGTGGGCCGGGAACCCCAGCGCGGCGATGTGGTGGTGTTCAAATATCCGCAGGACAATTCCACCGACTTCATCAAGCGCGTAATCGGGCTGCCGGGCGACCGCATCCAGATGATCAGCGATGTGCTGTACCTGAACGGCAAGCCCGTGCCGCGCGTGCGCGTCGACGACTTTGTCGGCGAACTGGACGGCGAGATGGGCCGCTGGACTCAATATCGGGAGACACTTCCGGGCGGCAAAAGCTACACGGTGATCGACAAGTATAAGGACGGGCCGCTCGACAATACCGAGCTGTTCGTCGTGCCTCCGGGCCACTATTTCATGATGGGCGACAATCGCGACAACAGCGATGACAGCCGCGAGGCAGTGGGTTATGTGCCGGCCGAAAATCTGGAAGGCAAGGCGCTGTTCCGATTCTTCTCCACCGACGGCTCGGCCAAGTTCTGGGAAGTGTGGAAGTGGCCGTTCGCCGTCCGCTACTCGCGCATTCTCTCCCTGGTGAAATGACCGGCGCGCTTTCCGAAACGCTCGGCTACAGGTTTCAGGACGAAACGCTTCTCCAGCGTGCGCTGACGCATGCCGGGGCCGATTCGCACCGGTCAAATGAGCGGCTGGAATTTCTGGGTGACCGCGTGCTTGCGCTGGTCGTGGCCGAGGAGCTGTATCGCCGCTATCCGGAGGAAGACGAAGGCGTGCTCACCAGGCGGGTGCATGCGCTGGTACGCTGGGAAGCCTGCGCCAGGGTCGGTGAGGAAATCGGGCTTTGGCAACACCTGGTGCTGACGCGGTCGGAGGCCGCCGGGGGACGGGCGCGGGGACCGATCGTCGGCAGCGCGCTTGAAGCGGTGATTGCCGCCCTCTATCTCGACGGGGGCCTGGTGGTGGCACGCGCCTTCATTGCACGCTGGTGGGAACCGATGTTTGCGGATCCCGGGTCCGATACGCGCGATGCCAAGACCAGGTTGCAGGAATGGGCGCAAGGCCGCGGGCGTGATGCGGGTGCGCCCGTCTACACGCTGAAGGAGCAGGCCGGCCCTGACCACGCACCGCGTTTTGTCGTGGAGGCGAAGGTCGCGGGCTTTCCCGCCATGACGGGAGAGGGCGGCTCCAAGCGTCAGGCAGAACAGGATGCGGCGGCCCGTCTGCTGGCTGTGGTCGGTCAATGACGAAGGCTTGCGGCTTTTGCGCAATCATCGGCGCCCCCAATGCCGGCAAATCCACGCTGATAAACGCGCTGGTCGGTTCCAAGGTCGCCATTGTCACGCCTAAAGTGCAGACCACGCGCATGCCCGTTCGCGGGATCGCGATTGCGGGCGAAACCCAGATCGTCTTCGTCGACACGCCGGGCATATTCCGGCCTCGCCGCCGGTTGGACCGCGCCATGGTGAACAGTGCCTGGGCGGGGGCACAGGACGCCGATGCGCTTCTGCTGATCGTTGATGCGGCCGACCTGGGCGGCAATGCCGCAAGCCCCGCGGCGCGCGATACGATGGCGATCCTGGAGGGTCTGAAGGAAGGCAAGGGCCGGAAGAGGGCGCTGGTCTTGAACAAGATCGACGGGATGAAGCGCACCGATCTCTTGCCGCTGGTGGAGAAATTGCGTGACGAAGACCTGTTTGAAGACGTGTTCCTGATCTCAGCCTTGAAGGGGGAGGGTGTGGCGGATGTCGCAAGCTGGGTAGCGGCGCGCATGCCCGAAGGTCCCTGGCTCTACCCTGAGGATCAGGCGGCCGACATTCCCTCGCGCCTTCTGGCGGCGGAAGTGACGCGCGAAAAGCTCTATCTGCGCCTGCATGACGAATTGCCCTATGCCAGCGCAGTGGAGACCGAGGCGTGGGAGGAGCGCAAGGACGGTTCGGTCAAGATCGGTCAGGTCATCTATGTCCAGCGCGATGGCCAGAAGGCCATTGTCCTGGGCAAGGGCGGACAGACCATCAAGACGATTGGCGCAATGGCACGCGAGGAATTGGAGACGCTGTTCGGCCGCCGCGTGCATCTTTTCCTGTTCGTGAAGGTGCGGGAAGACTGGGCCGACAACAGTGAGCATTACAGAGAGATTGGGCTGGACTATCCCAATGAGTAGGATTGTCATCGCGGACGCCGCGGCACGCGGCAGGTGGGTCCCGGCTCGCGCTCCGCTTTGCTGCGCTGGCCGGGATGACAGGTTCTAAGGGATGGAATGGAGCGACGAGGCCATAGTCCTATCGTCCCGCCGGCATGGCGAAACCGGCCTGGTGCTGGAGCTTCTGACGCGTGATCATGGCCGCCATGCCGGCCTGGTGCGTGGCGGTGCCTCACGCCGGGTCAAGCCCGCGCTGCAACCTGGTAACAGTGTGCATGTGAACTGGCGCGCGCGCCTTGCGGAACATCTGGGCAGCTTTACCTGTGAACTGGCCCGGGCGCGGGCCGGTGACTTGATGAACAGCCGCGAAGGCCTTGCAGGTCTGAACGCCTTCACCGCGATAAGCGCCGCCGCCATGCCGGAACGCGAAGCTCATGCCGCGGTGTTCCTTGGCGGTGAAGTTCTTCTGGATGCGATGATGTCGGAGGACGCCCGGCACTGGATGACGCTCTTTATTCGCTGGGAGGTGGGCCTGCTGGAAGCGCTGGGCTTCGGGCTGGATCTGAGCGAATGCGCCGCCACCGGTACAAGAGCCGATCTCGCCTATGTCTCGCCCAAAAGCGGTCGCGCGGTTTCGCGCGACGGCGCGGGAACATATGCGTCACGGCTGTTCGTGCTGCCTGCCTTCCTGCTGGATACCGGCGCCGACGAGCCTACGCCCAAGGAGATTAGCGAGGGCCTGGCCCTGACCGGACACTTCCTGCTGGAGCGGGTGCTTCAGCCGCACGGCAGGCAGATGCCCGCCGCGCGTGTCAGGCTGGATGCGCTGGCTGACAGCCAAATCCAGTAACGCGTGAAATCCAACGCCCCCCGAATCAGCATAAAAGTGCCCCATGGTTGCCGTTCGCGACGAAATCCGCTCTGAACCTTTAAGCAAGGCATTGGCCGAGCGTTATCTGGCCTATGCGCTTTCCACCATCACCCAGCGCGCCCTGCCGGATGCCCGCGACGGGCTGAAGCCCGTCCATCGCCGCATCCTCTATGGCATGCGCCTGCTGAGGCTCGACCCCGACTCGGCCTTCAAGAAATCCGCCAAGGTGGTGGGAGATGTGATGGGTTCCTTCCATCCCCATGGCGACCAGGCGATCTATGACGCCCTTGTTCGGCTCGCCCAGGAATTTTCCGTCCGCTATCCGCTGGTGGACGGGCAGGGCAATTTCGGCAACATCGATGGCGATAACGCCGCCGCCATGCGCTACACCGAAAGCCGCTTGACCGATGCCGCCGGCGCCCTGCTGGAAGGCCTGGACGAGAATGCGGTGGATTTCCGCACAACCTATGACGGGGAGACCCAGGAACCGACCGTTCTGCCCGCCGCCTTTCCCAATCTTCTGGCCAACGGCGCCAGCGGCATCGCGGTGGGCATGGCGACCAGCATTCCGCCCCACAATCTGGGTGAACTCTGCGCCGCCACCATCGCCCTGATCGAAAATCCCAATGTGCAAGACCGCGGCCTGCTCAAATTTGTGAAGGGCCCAGATTTCCCGACCGGTGGCATCCTGGTCGAAGAACCGGCCAATGTCGCGCAAGCCTATAAGACGGGCCGCGGCTCCTTCCGGCTGCGTGCGCGCTGGGAGAAGGAAGAAGGCAGCCGCGGCGCATGGCAGATCGTCATCACCGAAATTCCATACCAGGTGCAGAAATCGAGGCTGATCGAGCGCATTGCCGAGCTGCTGGAACAGAAGAAGCTGCCGCTGCTGGACGACATACACGACGAATCCGCCGAGGACATTCGTGTCGTGCTGACACCCAAGAGCCGTGCCGTCGATCCCGAAATCCTGATGGAGCAGCTGTTCCGGTCATCTGACTTGGAAGCGCGGATTCCGCTCAACATGAATGTGCTGGACAAGGGTCTGGTGCCCAGGGTGATGAGCCTGAAAGAGGTTCTCGCCGCCTTCGCAGCCCATCGGCTGGAGGTGTTGGAGCGCCGTTCCGCCTTCCGGCTGGAAAAAATCAAGGCGCGGCTTGAAGTGCTGGAAGGCTATCTCGCCGTCTTCCTGAACCTCGACAAGGTGATCAAGATCATCCGCACCGAGGACGAGCCCAAACCCAAGCTGATGAAGGCGTTCAGCCTGACCGAAGTCCAGGCCGATGCAATCCTGAATATGCGCCTGCGCTCTCTGCGCAAGCTGGAGGAGATGGAGATCCGCGGCGAGCACGCCTCGTTGACCAAGGAGCGTAAAGAACTGACCAGGCTGCTTGGTTCCGAGAAGCTCAAATCGGAAAAGCTGATCGAGGAACTGAGGGCGATCGATGCCAAATTCAGCCTCAAGACGGCGATTGGCAAGCGCCGCACCGAGATCGCCAAGGCGGCCGAAGTGGCGGAAATGACCGCGCTGGCCGAGCATGTCGAGGAACATGCCAACAGGGTCGAACGCGAGCCCATTACCGTGGTCTGTTCGGCCAAGGGTTGGCTGCGCGCGCTGAAGGGCCATCAGGAGCAATCGAAGGACGACAAATACCGCGAAGGCGACCGCGCCCGCTTTTGGTTCCACGCCCAGACCACCGACCAGATCATGATGCTGGCGACGGATGGACGATTTTTCACCCTGGAAGGTTCCAAGCTACCGGGCGGGCGCGGCAATGGCGAGGCGATCCGCGCCTTCATCGATCTGCCGCCCGAGGCCGACATCGTCACCATGTTTGTCCATGTTCCAGGCCGCAAACTGCTGGTTGCCGCGACCAGCGGTCACGGTTTCATCACCAATGAAGACGACGCGGTGGCCATGACCAAGAACGGCAAGCGGGTGATGAATGTGAAGCCTGGCGTGGAAGCCGCCGTCTGCCGCCCGCTCGGTGGAGATCACGTCGCGGTCGTGGGTGAAAACCGCAAACTCCTGATTTTCAAGATCGAAGAGGTACCGGAGATGGCGCGCGGGCAGGGCGTATTCCTGCAGCGCTACAAGGACGGCGTCCTTGTGGACGCTACGGCCTTCACCTGGAAGGACGGGCTGAAGGACGAGAATGGCCGGATATTCGGACCTTCGGAACTCAAGGAATGGCGGGGCGAGCGGGCCCAGGCGGGTCGGATCGTACCGCGCGGCTGGTCGCGCGGCGGAAAATTCGGCGAGAACTGAGCGGTTAACCACGCGACCGGAAAGGCGTTTGCCATATTGGGACATCAAGCGCCGTCTTGGTTATAGTCTCCGGTCGTTTGCGCCATTTTCGGTGACATGTCCTTGATCAGGCTTCTGGCTCTGTCTTATCTCGCGTGGGCCGCGGTCTTTGTCGTGGCCGTGATACTGGTCGCGCATCTTCCGCTTCCGGGAAATGGACCGGCGGTAACCGGCGCGCCAGTGCACAGGACGGGCCCAAATGTAGCTCAGCAGCCGCCCGGCAAGCCGGAAACGCACATGGTGGCGCGGCTGGATTTGGCACCGGTGACGCCGTTCCCGAATCCACCGGCAAATAGCGATGTGTCGCCGCCGGAACCGCCGGTCACGCAGGAACCGGAGACCGGGCCGAACCTGCCTCAGCCATCGCCACCGATTGCCGTTGCAACCCGGCCGGATCTGCCGCAGCCGCCTGTTTCCAAGCCGCAACCGCGCCCGGTGGCACAATTGGACCTTGCGCCGCTGGCGCCAGTCCTTGCTCCACGCCCTCAAAGCGATGTGTCAGCGCCAGAGCCCCATGTCGTGAACGAGCCGCAGAACAAGGCGTCCGCCCCGCAGGAACGCGTCAAGGCTTTGCCGGAGCCGCCATTGCCGCGGGCGCCTGCGCGGACTCGCGGACCGACTCATCTGGCATCAGCAGAGCCAAGCTTTCATATTCCGGAATCGCGGCAGAGCGTCATCGCCGCCCCGCCACTTCGGCCTCGGCCGCCCGCGCCTGAACCAACTCCTGCGGATAGGCGTCCAGCGCCGGCAAAGCCGGCCTTCCATATTCCGGATCCACCGTCGAGCAGTCTCGCCAACCTGCCTGCTCATTTGCAGCCGGCAGCTTCACGAAACAGGAAACGGGCCTTGGTTGAGCCGGCCTTCCGTATTCCCGATCCGCCGCCACTGGAGGCGCCGATTTTTAGCCATGTCCGGTTCGTGGCGCCGCATCCTGATGCTGGGTTCTTCTGAAGCACGCGCGTCAGGCGTGGCCCGAGACCAGCCAGAGAATGATGATAATCGGTATGGGAATGCCGATGGCCCACAAAAGCAGCGAGCGCATATGTCCTCCTGATCAATGTCGGGAGAGAACGGTCCCGCAAGGCTCAGGGTTCCTGGCGATACAATTCGTAGAGCGCGATCGCCGCCGCGTTGGAGACATTCAGGCTCTCCATCTTTCGCGAAATCGGTATGAAAGCGCACGCTTCGCAATGCTCGCGCACGAGCCGCCGAATGCCGGAGCCTTCCGAGCCCAGCACCAAGGCTACGTCGCCGGTGGGAACGGCCTCTGACAGGCTCTGCTCGCCATCGCCTGCCAGTGCAATGCGCCAGAAGCCGCGCTCGGCCAGTTCGTCCAGCACGCGCGCGATATTGACCACTTCGATATAAGGAACCAGGTCGAGCGCGCCGGACGCTGCCTTGGCGAGCGCGCCGGATTGGGGCGGAGCATTGCGGTTCTGCACGATCACCGCCGTTGCGCCGAAGGCTGCCGCCGTGCGCAGGATGGCGCCGACATTGTGGGGATCAGATAGCTGGTCTAGCACTAGCACCACGCGGCGGCCGGAAGGATGAGAATCACCGAGAATCTCATCCAGGTCGCGGGGTTTGAGCGGCCAGGCTTCCAGTACCGCGCCCTGATGGACCGCGCCGGGCGGCAACAGCCGGTCGATTGCAGCAAGGTCCTGGGTCTCGACCCGGACGCGGGCCAAAAGCCGGGAACCCAGGGTTTCAGCCGCCCGGGGTGTCAGGACAGCCCGCCCCAACTTTCGCCTTGGGTTGGCCAGGGCCGCTTGCACGGCATGGAGGCCATAGAGCCACTGCGCACCGGCCGCCGGCTTCTGGCGTGCTTCCGGTCGGGCCGCCACCGGCCTTTTTTCAGGGTTTCCGCGGTTTTTTCCGGGGTCCGGTCGTCGGCTTTTGCCAAAATCTCTGGGGCGCATGGCGCGCTTATAAAGAAGTGGGAGACCGGGTAAAGCGATCGCGCAAAAATCCCAGCCTTTCCGCGGCCAAGCGGGCCTTGACACCCCGCCCCCTTTTGACAATAACCCGCGATCCGCAGCCAAACCCTACCTGGAGGTATAATTTCGCTCGTCCTCGCGCACACGAGGCGAAAGCAGATGCGCCGGCCGGTAACTGGTTTTCTAACCCGTTGACCCAGTTGGAAAATTTATCCGGAGGGGTGCCCGAGTGGCTAAAGGGGACGGACTGTAAATCCGTTGGCTACGCCTACGTTGGTTCGAATCCAACCCCCTCCACCACCCTTCGCGGCTTCGCCGCTACGGGTGGTAGGCCGAAAGTTAGAGTGAAGCGAAGGGTGTCCTCCGAAGCCTTGGCGGAGGAGGACCGAAGAGTGATCGAACAAGGCGGGTGTAGCTCAATGGTAGAGCAACAGCCTTCCAAGCTGATGACGAGGGTTCGATTCCCTTCACCCGCTCCAGCTTCCGTCTGGCGAAGCTGGACAAAAGTAGAAAGTAGCTTGCCGCGAAAGTTGCAAGTCAGAGACGAAAGAGACAGATCATGGCGAAAGCAAAGTTTGAGCGTACGAAGCCGCACTGCAATATTGGGACGATTGGCCATGTTGATCATGGCAAGACGTCATTGACGGCCGCGATCACGAAGGTTTTGGCGGAGACGGGCGGGGCGACGTTCACGGCCTATGACCAGATCGACAAGGCGCCGGAAGAGAAGGCGCGCGGCATCACGATTTCGACGGCGCATGTGGAGTATGAGACCAAGAAG
>DATKEP010000090.1:0-17239 GCA_035512055.1 Rhizomicrobium sp. | reverse complement strand
CATCTTTTTGAGCGCCTGATGGGCTCGCCAAGTCAAGTATACAAGCGCCAATTGGATTACCTGTTCGGGGGGAGATAGGGACGCACCCCGCGGCAATTGTCACCCTGCCAGTCGGCGCTGAAACTTGAGCTCATGCGCGTTGGATCGCCACGGAATCGGCCCTTGAACTCATAGGTGCCATCAAAATGATCATTACCGCGCCACTGGATGTCGTAGCGGCCTACCCCTTCCAGCGGCCCATAGCATAGGCTTTCCAGCACCATCCGCGTGCCCCGGAAACTGACCACCCGATTGGTGCAATCCAAGTCGTAGCTGTTGAAATAGGGCGGCTGCCGGCTCGCGGCCTCATAGTGGGTCATGCACATGTGATGGATGAAAGGCTGGCCGCTGGTCGGCGGTTTGAGCCCCTGTGCGCGCGACAGCGCCACCAGCGCAGGCGGCACATAGCGCATGCCGAACTGATAGGTGCTGGTCATCTGCCAAAGTCCTTCCTTTCCGGTGGCAAACGCGGACGACGACAACAAGGTCGCGAAAAGGAACAAAAACAGTCGGCGCACACGTGTCTCCTAAAAGGTCGGTCAATCTGGCACGCGCCGAAATAGTTGAACAGCGACTTGAACAGTGTTCATGCCCAATCAGGTCTGCTGTCACTGCACGACCAAGTCACTAAGCGCGGCGTTTCCAATTAAAGAACTCTTGGCGGCATGACCGTGTAGGTCGAGCGTGAAGCCGAACTCCAGCGCCAATTTTACGGTCATCCATCTATTGGGAGCGCTACAACCATCGACGTCTACGAAACGCGATACCGTTCTAGCTGTAGGCACTTTGCAAGGTGTTATTTATCGTCCCATGTGGCTATCCAGCATCGATTGTTTTGGACCTAAGCCCTTGATCGGTATGGATTCTGTCGAGGGCCGGACAGCCGGTTACTGAGCCGAAGCGATCTGTCACGCAACTGTCGTCAAACCTTCACAGCCTAGTCATCCCCCCAGACGACTAAGCGTGAACGCGAGATTGCGTGACATTCATAAGGGGACCGAGGGTAATGAGAATTGGGAAAATTGCGCTCATGAGCGGCGTGGCCGGCATGGCGATGATTGTCGCGGCGGGAGCGCGCGCAGCAGATGCAGGGAACTCCAGCGACGCTGACAAGCCGTTGGTTTTGGCCCAGAATGTGTCTCCTTCCAACAATGCTATGAGCAATGCAGAACTTGCTGCCAGGCTGCAGGCTGTGGAGGACCAACTCGCCGCCCAGCAGGATCGCGCCATGGCCGATCGCACGCGTCTGTCCACGCTGGAGCAGGGCTACAATTCGGCGGTGTGGAACTTCGACAATGGCCGCGCCACTTTCGCCTCCGGCGACAATCGCTTCACCTTGGCTATCCGCGCCCGCATGCAGGCCGACTTCGCCGGCTTCTCCCAGGATGCTCCGGGATCACATCCATCCGGCTTTGCCGGTCCCACCGACCTGTCGTCGGGCGCCGTCATGCGACGCGCCTATATCGGCATCGAAGGCAGAGCCTTCAGCGATTTCTGGTATGAACTTCGCCTCAATGCGGGCGGCAGCGACGGCGGCCAGAACCCGACTTGCACCGCAACCTCCACCTCGACACAGGCCGCGCCGGCGGGTGGCGCTATCACGACCGCATCCACTTGCGCCATCGGCTCCATCGAGCCAGCGGGCGAGGGCGATCCGCTGCTCAACAAGATGGTCATCACTTACATCGGCGTTCCCTGGTGGCACTTCAACGTCGGCGTGATCGAACCCTCCTTCATGATGGAAGGCACGACGTCATCGGCCAATCTGGTCTGGATGGAGCGTCCCGATATTGAAAACATCGCCGCCGACAGTTTTGGCGCCGGCGACAGTCGCCGCGGCATTGAAATGGGTTGGTCCAGGCCGGATACCTTCTGGGCGGGTGACAATACCGCATTCGATGTCGCATTCACCGGGGGCAAGACCGGCAGCGCTGCCGGCCACGGCAATGGCGGCGACGAACAGACCCAGATCCTCGGCCGTGTCACGGATCGTCTGTGGAGCGACGGCATTTCCAACATCCAGTTGGGTATGAGCATAGCTTCTGTGCTTAACAGTGGCACCACCGCAGGTGGCGGAAGCGAAACGCTACGTTTCCGCGAGCGTCCGGAGATCCGTGTCGACGGCACGCGGCTGATTGACACTGGCAATATCGCCGCCCAGACCGGCGACATGCTCGCTTTCGACATGGAAGGCAACTGGCAGAACTTCTACCTGGAAGGCGAATGGGCACAGTTCAAGATGGACCGCGAGTGCGGAGCCTCGGTCACGGTGGCCGCCAATCCCGTCTGCACCTCGTCCCGGGCGGTGATCGACCATCCAACTTTCTCCGGCTGGACAGTGGGTGGAACCTGGATTCTGACGGGCGAAACCAAACCTTATACCGCCGGCACCTATATCGCGTCGGCCGTTGCGGAGACGCAGGCCGGTTACGCTGCGCCGGTTCCGTCGCGTCCCTTCTCGCTGGATGGCGGAAACTGGGGCGCGTGGGAACTGACGGCGCGTTACAGCGATACCAACCTGGGCTGGAATACAAGCCAGTTGGCCAGTTCCTCGCAATTGGCTGGCATCAATGGCGGCCGGCAGCGTATTATGGCTTTTGGCGTCAATTGGTATCTTAACCGCAATATTCGCGTGATACTGGACGACAATGTGGTCCAGATCAGCAAGGGCACTGCGGCGATTCCGGACCGCGACAGCCAGGACTTCAATGTCGTCGGCCTGCGCATCCAGTACGCCAACTAATCACTCTCTTCAACGGAGACCAAACATGAAGATCAACTATAGAATTCTGATGGGCGCGATGGTGGGACTCGCGTTTAGCACTTCCGCTTTTGCGGCTGACATCACTGGAGCCGGTTCGACCTTTGTATTTCCGATTCTTGCCAAGTGGGCAGCCACCTACAAAGGTATCTCGGGGAACGGTATCAATTACCAATCCATCGGTTCGGGTGGTGGCATTGCTCAGATCAAGGCCAAGACCGTCACCTTCGGCGCAACCGACAAGCCGCTCACCTCCAAAGAACTGGCGGCAGCCGGTCTCACCCAGTTTCCGGTGGTGGTTGGCGGAATCGTGCCGGTGGTCAATGTTCCGGGCGTCGGGCCTGGTCAGTTGGCGTTGGACGGTCCGACACTGGCGCTGATCTTCCAGGGCAAGATTTCGCGCTGGGATGATCCGGCAATCAAGAAGCTGAACCCCGGCATCAATTTGCCCGGCAGGGCTATCGCGGTTGTTCACCGTTCGGATGGCTCGGGCACCACGTTTCAGTTCTCGACTTATCTGAGCCGCGTCAGCGCTGACTGGAAGAACAATGTCGGAGCCGACACCGCCATTGACTGGCCGACCGGCATTGGGGCCAAGGGCAATGAAGGTGTTGCAGGCAATGTGGCACAGCTCGCCGGATCAATTGGCTATGTGGAGTATGCTTTCGCCAAGCAAAACCATCTTTCCTATACCAAGATGGTCAACAAGTCCGGGCAAACCGTTGAGCCGACGATCGAGAGCTTCCGTGCAGGCGCCGCAAACGCCGACTGGGTCGGTGCCGCCAAGAACGATTTTTATGTCCTCTTCCTTGACCAGCCGGGCGCCCAGGCATGGCCGATCTCGGCAACTACCTTCGTGCTCGTCTACAAAAACCCGCCGGATGCTAAGGCAACACAGGACGCGCTGAAGTTCTTCCAGTGGGGCCTTGAAAAGGGCGATCAGCTCGCCGTGAGCCTCGACTATGTGCCGCTGCCGGACAATGCCGTGAAGGCGATTGAAGCTGGCTGGAAGACCAACATTCAGGGTTCTGGAATGTAAGCTTTCGTCCTCGCAGTAAGTGGTGAGAGGGCGGTTTTCGGGCCGCCCTTTTTCATTGGCCAACGGTTCCTTGGTCAGCGCCCATCAAGCTCGCGCTCGCAATACGGCCGTCTGCTATCTATTGCCGATCTGCTGTCTGTTGAGTGTCAACCAGGGCCGTGTGAGCATCTGCCAGACGCGGTGACGAAACTCGGCCTGGCGGGCTGCACGCTCCTCGCGCAGGGCCAGTGCCATGCAAAGACGCCGCCGTTCCTCCGTGTCGAGGCTATGGCGGATCATCCGCAGACACCTTCTCAAGGCGTAACTATCAGCCGACATTTGCGATATTCTAGGCACAGTTACCATTGCCAACTTGCTAACAACGCTTCACTTGGTCGTTTCCTACTGTGGCGGACGCCCCTTTTTCGATAACGGGCCAGGACCGGCCTATCAAGTTCATGAGGTTAAAGTCCTGTCATGGCGTAGGGTGGGGACCCGCCTTACCGTTTAATCGACCTGATAGGGCTTTGCGCCTGCCATCTCGAAGATAGAAGTCATGTCTCTGCAAGCTTCCATCGCCGTTAACCGTTTCGGCCTGGGTGCATTGCCCGGCGAGATCGCCAGTGCCGCTGGCGACCCCAGACAGTGGCTGATTTCCCAGATCGGTCCGGCCGACCAACCGGTGCCACTCAATGGCGAGCCATTCAAGGACGGCGCCCAATTGGTGAAAGACCTTCAGGCATTCCGCCAGCAGCGGCGGGAATTGAAACAGGATGGCGATAACAAGGACCTGCGCGCTTTCGTCAAGCAGCAGCGCGAGGTTCTGGTCGATGAGATGGCATCGCGCTTCCAGCAGGGCTTCACCTCCCCCCGCCCCTTTGCGGAACGCCTGGTCTGGTTCTGGAGCAATCACTTCACCATCTCGGTCCAGAACCCGGCCGTGGCAAGTCTCGCAGGCGCCTATGAGCGCGAAGCAATTCGTCCCCATATCGCCGGCAAGTTCGAGGACATGTTGCTGGCAGTCGCGACCCATCCCGCGATGCTGATCTATCTCAATAACGCACAATCCATCGGCCCGGATTCACCCGCGGGCCAAATGAGCCGCCGTGGATTGAACGAGAATTTCGGCCGTGAACTGATGGAGCTTTATTCGCTGGGCGTGGACGGCGGCTATACCCAGGCCGATGTCATCGCCCTGGCAAGATTGTTGACGGGCTGGAGCATCGACATCACGCCTGGCGGCGCCGGCCAAGGTCTTGGCAAGGGCGCGGGCCGGTTTGCGCCCTTTTTCCAGGCGCGCTTCAATCAGCCAGAAGCGGTTGACGGCGCTTCCAGCGGTTTCCGCTATTTCCCCGCCCGGCATGAGCCAGGACCGGTAACACTTCGGGGCAAGACCTATTCAGACGGTTTTGCAGGTGGCCGGTCCGCCATTCATGACCTGGCCAAGGACCCCGCCACAGCGAAATTCATTGCCACGAAATTCGCGCGCCACTTCGTCGCCGATACGCCCTCGCCCCAGCTGGTGGCGCGGTTGGAGAGAAGTTTTCGCGACACGCAAGGCGACCTCAAGGCGCTTGCCATCGCCATGCTCGAGCATCCGTCGGCCTGGGATGCAGGGGCGGAAAAGATGCGCAACCCGGTGGAATATGTCACTGCCAGCTACAGGCTTCTGGGCCTTCCCAGGGCGCAAAACAGCGAGCAGCAGGTCAGGGGCGCGATGCAGGTCTGCCGTATGATGGGTCATTTTCCGATGGCCGCGCCATCGCCGAAAGGCTGGTCCGACTTGTCCGCGGACTGGTCAGGACCGGACGCCATCCTGTCACGCATTGAATGGGCGCAAGCACTGGGCTCGCGTCTGCCGCAGAATATCGGTGCAGGCCAGATTGCCAGGCTGGCGGACCAGGCCATAGGCGAGGCGCTGTCGCAGCAAACCCGATCGGCAATTGCTTCGGCGCCCACGGGCGGGCAGGCGCTGGCCTTGCTCGTGTCCAGCCCCGAATTCCAACGGAGATGACCATGGCGATCTCACGCCGTGAAACGCTGCAAGCCCTGGGACTGACTGCAGGCGTCTGCCTGTGGGACGCCCCGCTGCGCAGCGCCTTCGCCGCGCTTCCAAGCGAGCGGCGCCTGGTGGTCATTATTTTGCGCGGTGCGGTAGACGGCCTTGCGGCCGTGCCGCCTCATGGCGACAAGGATTATCTGTCCGTGCGCGGGCCGCTTGCGCTTTCCAAGGATGGTGCTGCGCCCCTGCACGATCTCGATGGGATGTTCGGTCTGCATCCCTCGCTCGTCAACATGAAAAGCCTGTACGACACTAGGGAGCTGATCGTTTTCCAGAACATCTGCTCGCCTTATCGCGACCGCTCGCATTTCGACGGCCAGAACGTGCTGGAGACCGGCGGCGCGCGGCCGCACATGCTCAGCGACGGCTGGCTCAATCGCGCACTTGCACCGATGGGTTTGAGCGATGGCGCACACGCGCTCGCCGTGGCGCAAACCCCGCCGCTGCTTCTTGCCGGACAGATCAGGGCCACCAGCTGGATGCCGCCTTCGCTGCCGGCACCGGATTCCGAATTCCTGGCACGGGTGCAGCTGCTTTATGCCCGCGATCCGGCACTGAAGCACTCGCTGGAAGATGCACTTGCCCTGCAGGACGCGGCAATGGTCGCATCCGACGATCCTTCCGACAAGAAAATGGGGCCGGGCCAGGCTGCGAATCTGGAGCCGCTTTTTTCCGGGGCCGGACGCCTCCTGGCTGCCCCCAACGGTCCGCGCGTGGCCGTACTGGATGTCAGCGGCTGGGACACCCATGTGAATGAAGGCGCAAGCGACGGCCAGCTGGCGCGCCGCTTTGGCGCCCTTGATGGCGCGCTGTTGGCGCTCAAGACCTCGCTGGGCTCCGCCTGGGACAAGAGTGCAATCGTGATGGCAACCGAGTTCGGCCGCACGACCCATCCCAATGGCAATGGCGGCACCGATCATGGAACCGGCGGCGCCAGTTTCCTGTTTGGCGGCGCCGTGTCCGGTGGCCTGGTACGTGCGGAGTGGACCGGCCTTGGTTCCAACGCACTCAAGGATGGCCGCGACCAGCCGCCCCGCACCGATCTGCGCGCGCTGTTCAAGGGCGTGTTGGCCGAACACATGGCAGTTCCCAAGTCTGCGCTGGAAGCCGCCGTCTTTCCTGACAGTGGTGGCGCGCCCGCCATGACCGGCCTCATCCGCGCCTAGTGGGCGGAATGCGGCGCCGGATTCGTCCTCTCTTTACAATACCCAAACATTCCAGCCCTCGGCGGCCGGAATTTTCGCAAGACTTCCTATAGCGGAACGATATCCCCACAGTTTCGACAAGGGTTTAGAGGGTTACTTGCGGCAGCCCAGCAAGGTCTAATAGGCTCCTTCGCGAGACTCTCGGGTAATCGGTATGAAGCGAAAATCGCTTTATAGCCGTGGCCACCGGCGGCGCAGTTCCAGCGAAGGTGGTTCTTCTTACGAGACGCCTGTCTGGCTGGACGAAAAGACTCCGCCGCAGGTTCGTGCGCAGCTTGGCGCATGGCTTAGAAAAATCTCCACGCGCCATGAACGCAGCCTGCCCGCGGTGTTCGCCGTGATTTTGATCTTGGCCTTGTTCGGCGGCTGGCGCCTCATGCATCCCGAACCCAGGGTGCTCGGCCAGTGGGATATCGACAATGCCGTGAAATATACGCTGTCACATACCGATCCACCGCCGGCCGACACCACGATTGCCGCCGCCACGGTTGGTCCGTCGGTTGTTCGGGTGGAAGGTTATCTGTCAGCCGAACATGCCGCGGCGGAAGCCAAGGCCGAACAGGCTGCCGCGAAGAAGGACAAAAATGCCAAGCCGTTGGCCTTGCGCACCCCCGACGGCCGGCAGAACATGCCCGATGCGACCGGAAGCGGCGTGGTGATCGATACCAAGGGCGACATCCTGACCAACCTGCATGTGATCCGCACCACCGACCGCTGGGTGATAACCTTCTGGGACGGAAGCAAGTCCGATGCGGAACTGATAAATGCCCAGCCGGAGAACGACCTGGCTGTGATCCGCGCCAAGGTTTCGCCGGATGATCTCAAGCCCGCGACACTCGCCACAACGGGCGGCCTCAACCCCGGCGATACGGTGGTGGCAGTGGGCTTTCCCTTCGGCATTGGTCCGTCGGTTTCCGCCGGTGTGATCGCGGGCCTGAAGCGGGAGTTCGTGGACCCTGACCGCAAGGACAATGGCGGCCATCTCACCAACCTTATCCAGTTCGATGCGGCGGTGAATCCCGGCAATTCCGGTGGACCGCTGGTCAATCGTGACGGCGAAGTGGTGGGTATCGTGACCGCGATTTTCAATCCCAGCGGGCAGCATGTCTATGCCGGCATGTCCTTCGCAGTTCCGATCGAGAATGCCGCCGAGGCGGTGGGAGAGAATCCGTTCTGAAAAGGGTTTGGAGATGAATGGCGCGCACCAGGGACTGGAACACCTTCTTTATGAAGTGAAGAAAGTCGTGGTCGGCCAGGACCATTTCCTGGAACGGGTGCTGGTGGCGCTGCTGGCCGGCGGTCATCTTCTGGTCGAAGGTGTGCCGGGCTTGGCCAAGACGCTGACGGTGGCGACACTGGCCAAGGTGATGCGAGGCAGTTTCAAGCGCATCCAGTTCACGCCCGATCTGGTTCCGGCCGACCTCACCGGCACGCGCATCTTCAACCAGAAGAGCGGGGAGTTCGCCACCTTGCTGGGGCCCGTTTTCGCCAATCTGGTGCTGGCCGACGAAATCAATCGTGCGCCGGCCAAGGTTCAGAGCGCACTGCTGGAAGTGATGCAGGAGCGTCAGGTCACCATTGCCGGAGAGAGCTATCCCGTTCCCAAGCCCTTTGTCGTGATGGCGACGCAGAACCCGATCGAAATCGAGGGTACCTATGCCCTGCCGGAAGCGCAGGTCGATCGTTTCATGATGAAGGTCGTGATCGGCTATCCCAGCGAGGAAGAGGAATTCGTCATTGTCCAGCGCGTGACCGGGGAGGCGAACCCCGTCGGTCCGGTGACCTCGACCGAGTCGTTGCTGGAAATGCAGGCTAAGGTCCGCAAACTGTATATCGATCCGTCTTTGATGATTTATGCGGTCAAGGTGGTCGCTGCGACCCGAGCGCCGGAAAAATGCGGCCTTCCTGACCATCACCGTTTCATTCAGTTTGGCGCCTCCCCCCGCGCTTCCATCGCCATGATCGAGGCGGGCAGGGCGCTCGCCTATATCCGCGGCCGTGACTATGTTCTGCCTGCCGACGTGGTGGATGTGGCGGCCGATGTCCTGCGCCACCGTCTGGTGCCATCCTACGACGCCTTGTCGGAAGGGCTGACGTCGGACCAGATCGTCCGTCAGATTTTGCGCGCCGTTCCGCCACCCATTCTGGATACCGCCCGTGCCACAGGTGCCTGACTATCTCCTGCGGCGCCTCGAACTGCCGGTGATGCGGCGGCTCGAAGGCCTATTGCAGGGCGACTATAGAAGTCCGTCGCGCGGCGATGGATTGGACCTGGCCGACTTGCGGGAATACCAGTTTCATGACGATGTGCGGCGCATCGACTGGAATGCGACGGCGCGCCTCGATGTCCCCTATGTGCGGGATTATCTGGAGGATAGGGAGATACCGGTCTGGTTCCTGCTGGACATGAGCCCTTCCATGATGTTTGAAGGCGTCAGCATTTCCAAACATGCCGTGCTGATGGAGTTTGCCGTCCTGATGTGCCGGCTGATGCTGGGCCGGGGCAACCGCACTGGCGCCATGATTTTTTCCTGCGGCATCGACTGCACTATCCCTGCCCGAGGCGGACGCCAGCAATTGCTGCAGATTCTGAACACGGTAACGGCGCACCGGTCGCGGCCGGGAGCCACGGATCTGAAGCAGGTCCTGACAAGCGCCGCACAGAGAATCCGGCGCCGCTCGCTTGTCTTCTTGGTCTCCGACTTTATCAGTGCGTCCGGTTGGGAGACGGTCCTGAGCAAGCTTGCGGTCCGCAATGACGTGATCGCCGTCCGCCTGACGGATCCCCTGGAAACGCATCTGCCGGATCTGGGTTTCATGACCTTCCAGGATGCGGAATCCGGGGAGCAGATTTTCGTGGACACGCATGACAGGGGTTTCCGCCAGCGATTCATGGCAGCTGCCGCCGAACGGGACGAAATCCTGCGCGCCATTTTTGTGAAAGCCGACGTTGACGTGGTGGAACTGGGCACCCAGGACGATGTCATGGATGCCATGATCCGCTTTGCCGCCATGCGCAAGCAGCTGTCGCGCAGGTCGGCATGAAGGCGCTCGCAAACATACCCTGGTCGCGGCTTGGTGGGCTGATCCCGGCCATTTCCTTCCAATGGCCGAGTCTGCTCTGGTTGCTGCTTCTGGTGCCCGTGCTGGTGGCCGCATACGTCTATATTCTCACGCGCCAACGGCGGTCGACCGTCCGCTATCCGAGCTTGGCACTGATCAAGCAGGCAGGGCCCGGCTCTGCCTGGCGCCGGCACATTCCGCCGGCATTGATGCTGGTGTCCTTTATTTTCCTGCTGCTCGCAACAGCGCGGCCCACCGCCGAGGTCAGCCTGCCGTCCCGGGTCGCCACCGTGATGTTGGTGATGGATGTCTCGGGCAGCATGCGCGCGAGCGACGTCAATCCATCGCGCATCATGGCAGCCCAGGCGGCGGCGAAGACCTACATCAAGGACCAGCCGACCGATGTGCGGATCGGCATCGTGGCATTTGCCTCGACGGCGATGCTGGTGCAGACCCCGACCACCGATCACGCCGCGCTCAATTCCGCCATCGACCGGTTTGAACTCCAGCGGGGCACCGCTGTCGGCAGCGGCATACTGGTGGCGCTTTCCACGCTCTTCCCCCAGGAAGATTTTCCGATCAACCAGTTCAATTCGGGCAATTTTGGCGGCTATGGCCGTTGGGGCAGCTACGATTTTCGCGAAAGATATGGCGGCACGGCGCTGGGCGAACATCCCAGCGGGCCGCCGCACAAGCATGTGCCGGTCGAGCCGGGAACGTACAAGAACGCTGTTGTTATTCTGCTCACGGACGGCCAGACCAATGCCGGCTATGACCCGATCGAAGCCGCGCGCATGGCCGGCGAGTACGGCGTCAGGGTCTATACGGTCGGCTTTGGTACGACCCGGGGTAATATCGTCGGCTTCGGGGGCTTTACCATGCGCGCCCAACTGGATGAGGAAGCACTCAAGAAAATCGCCGACATGACGCGCGCCCGCTATTTCCACGCTACCAGCGCCGAAGATCTCAAGGCTGTGTACGATGTCCTATCGCGCCAGGTGGTCGTCGAAACCCGCGAGATGGAAATCACCGCCTTCTTAGCCTTCCTGGCTGCCTTGTGCATGCTGTTGGCCGTCGGCCTGTCATTGGCCTGGTACCACCGCATCGCTTGAACAGGGTGCAAACCGCTGCCCGGAGTGTAAGGTCCATGCTGTTTTTTGTGTCGTTGATGTCAATGAGATAGCAATTGGACGCTCGCTCCGTTCCGCAAATCCGGCAAGCGGTTATTCTGGCGTACAGCGATTGATGGGTAAGTTAGGTCTTGTCGGTGGGCATGAGATCAAGCTGAGCAACGCGGGCAAACTGGGCCTTTGCCTCGGCGGCTTTGGGACAATTGGCCGCCAACTTTAATGGCAGATAACTGAGGCTTTTGGCCGGACCATTAGGACGCACACGCGGGATTTGGCGGTCCTGCATGGCCGACCTTCAAGTCGACGAATTCGAATTTGGCCCAGGATACCGCGACCTCGATGCCTGCGACGGGTTTGCCCATTGACATCTGTTTCTCGTATTCGCCGGCAAAGTTGACGGTCACATCGCCATTGGGAGTCCAGGCAAGATCGATTTGCATAGGCGCGTTGAGGTCAGCCGGCGCATAGCCTTGGCCGCCGGAATCTGCGTCCAGCACCTTTTCAATCCAGACCCATGCATTCAATTTGTAGGCGTCGGTCGGCGCCTTGATTACCGCGGCCAAAGACGGACTTTTCTCATCGGCGACCTCGTTATGTTTCAGAGAGGTCAAGCGCACCTTCGCGACCGGCGCCCATTTGTCGCTGTGATACGCCTTATCGAACTTCACCGTTAACGAGGCTCGGTTGGCACCGCATGGAAGCTCCTTTGCCCACGTCTCGGACTTGCCCCGCACATCGTCAAAGACGATCGAGTGGGGAGCAAAGCCCAATACCGGGGCGAATGGCGCCATTTCGGTGTCGGCGACTGCTTGGCCGACGCAGGTCAGCAGAAATAGCGCGACAACCGATGGGTGCCGCGGCATCGCCATCCCCCTAACAGAGTCCATACTGTGGAAAGGAACTGCTCAAACTCCATTAAGTTCCACGACAAATGTCTTTTGCGGAACGTTGGGCGCACCCCAATGCAAACAGGTTAATTAAGAGGGCGCACTGTTGCCGCGGGTGGTTCGCTTCTTTTTTTGGGATTCACCTGTCGTCATGTGCTTTAGCAGCATCAAATGTCGTTCTCTAAATCGCTCCAGCTGCGCGACACAACCTCAAGTAGGGATGTTCAGCTGCCGGATGTAAGTGAAGATGCAATCGCAATCGGCTGTCCGGCCTCGAAGCGACCCAGAGAGACGCCCCTCTTGTCCAATACCTACAGTGTTTTCAACGAATTAGGTTTCTGTCGGCGTCCCAGTCAACAAAACTATCAGCAAATTGACCGATGCCGCGGGATCAACCATATCGCCGCGGCGGTAAGAACCAAGATCAGGCTGAGTTTGGTGAAAACATCATCGACAGCCAGAACCATTCCCTGCTGCCAGGTCAAGGCGTCGAGGTTCCGCAATGCGGCAGCGTGGGTAATGCCAATATTGGCCATTTGCCTCAAATACCGTCCTGACTGTAACGGAAACTCCGCGAGCCTGGAGTGCATCGCGGCTGTTTTTCGACTCCAACTGAAAACCACCACAGCGGTTGCAATCGCGGCAGCCAATGTGCGCAGGAAATTGATGATCGAAGCAGCCGAGGAGGTTTCCGACCGGGGCACGAACTGAAGCGATACCGTCATGATCGGAACAAAGAAAAACGGCAGTGCCATGCCAATGGCAAGCTGCGGCGCCCGCATCTGGTCCATCCCGATCGTTGTCGCGAAGTATGAGCGAGAGAAGATTGCGCCGGCTAGTACAAGTAGCGCTCCGGACATCAAGATACGGGAGTCGAGCTTCTTCGTCAGGTATGCGGCAACTGGTGCCGCGAATACGCCCAGAATTCCCTGCTGCGCCAGCACATAACCAGCCGCGGTCGCGGTGTAATCCATGCCCAGCTGCAGCCAGAGCGGCAACAATATCAGTGAGGCAAAAAATGCGCCGAACACAAAGAAAATGGCAAGCGCCGAAAAGGCGAAGCCGCGGTGCCGAAGCACGCGCACATCCACGATCGGATGATTGTCGGTGACTTCCCAGATCGCGAAGGCAATGAATGCGGTCACACTTATCAAAAGAAACATGACAATTTGCCCGGATTCAAACCATGAATGATCTTCTCCCGTATCAAGCATGATCTGGAAGGCGGTGACCCAAACGCATAACAGCACGAGGCCGATATAATCGATCGTGTGTTTTTGACTTGGCGTTTCGGAATGTCTGAACAGCAAATAGCTGCAAAGGCTGCACAGGGCTGCGATTGGGACATTGAGATAGAAGGCCCAGCGCCAGCCGACCGTATCCGCCATGACGCCGCCCAGGATGGGACCGGCAATCGGGGCGACAATGCTGGTCATCATCCAAAGCCCCATCATGGTCTCGAGTTTGGATGGCGGACATATGCGCATGATCAGCGTCTGGGACAGTGGAATCAGCGGACCGCCGCTCAATCCCTGCAGCACGCGAAACAGGATCAAAGTTTCCAAGTTGGGCGCAAGACCGCAAAGCGCCGAGAACGGCGCGAAGCTCGCCATGCAGACCAGAAGCACCCTGACCGTGCCGAAGCGACCGGCGATCCAGCCTGACAGGGGAACAGTCAGCGCCTCCGCCACGGCGTAGGACGTGATGACCCATGTGCCCTCGCTGGGAGACGCCGCGAAGGAACCTGCCATGTGGGGAACAGCGACATTAATAATCGTCGCGTCGAGAATCACGACGAAGGTCGCTAGAGACAGGGCGAATATTGCCAGTCCCAGCATGGCCCCTCTCATGGGAGCCTGCGGCTGTTGGTCTAGGTCGAGCGACATCATGTTCAGCCACCCAGGCCGCGTTGGGACGCAGCGAATCGCCCTAACTCCCAGATATTGCCTCAATTTTCCGAGGTTGTACCAATCCGCCAAGCAATGCGGGCTTTTTTGGTAATTTGTTGCCTGGAGGTGATTCGGTCGGACGCTTGAGTCCAGAGAGGAAGCCGAACTCCGGTCAATCGAAATCGTGGGCTAGCGACATGCCCATCGTCAGGTGCTGGAAGGTTCGGGAAAATGCGCCCCGCGCAATTCCTTCAAGGTTGAGTTCCGGCCCGAACATTGGTCTTTGCGCGCTGAATATGTCCGCGAGCCAGTCGAATACGATACGAACGGGGCGCGATCTCAGCCGTTCTGCCTGGGCATGAATGTAGATGGGCAACTTGACATGAATGCCCATACCAACCGGCTGAAAGTCGGGATCCGACATCGCGAAATTGGCCACCAGGCCTATGCCCAGTCCTGCCTTGACCATCAGCCCATAGGCGAAGGGATTGTCGCAATGATGGTGGAAACCGCCGAGCGCCACGACATTGCGCCAGGGCGCAAATGTCTGCGTGCCGGACGCGTAATAGTCGGCATCGATGAAACGGTGGGATGGCAGCGTTTCCAGGCTGGGCGCACCGTGTTCCTCGATATAGGACCGCGACGCCGCGCCTATCAGATGAAGAAACCCCGCCGCGCGTGATTCCAGTCCATCCTCCGTCGAGGGTCCGAATCCGACCATCACGTCACACTGGTTCTCCCGAAAGCTGAGCAAGTTGACCGGGTTGCGCAGCCATGCACGAATCTTGGGATAACGTGCGTTGAACGTGACCAGCCCCGGAACAATGAAAAACCCGGTCATCGCTTCGGTTGCAGTGATGCGAACCTGACCTTCTGCCTCGCGCGTGTCGGCGCGCATCTCGTGATAGAGCGAGAAGAACATCTGGTCCAGCGACAGAAGCTTGGTCGCAAGATCGCGCCCCCTGTCGGTCAGTTGGATGCCGTTGCGGGACGGTACCAGAAGCACCGCGCCCAAGAGGTCCTGCAGCCGGCGGATCTCCCGGGCAACGGTCTGGCGGCTCATCCCCAGTTCATCGCCGGCCTTGTTGTAGGACTTGGCCTTGGCGACGGCCAGGAAAACGCGCAATTGCGCCCAAAAAGGCCCACTCAGAACGCGTGGATCGTCCAGTGGCGCCCTGTTCAAGTCTTTCTGACTCTGGTCAAAAAGCGGATCCAACCCATTCCTCACTGCAACCCCGGATAAAATATGCTTGGGGCAGATTCCAGGCGCAAGCAGCCTTCTGCGGGGTGGGTTGCGCCTCCCGGTTGCATCGGATCAAGACCTAAGCGTGATGGGTGCAGGCCGGTCCCGTCCGACGGCAGTTTATCCCGTGGGATATGAAGACGGATTCCGCTCGGCCTGATATTGACCGCAGCGTCCCGATTTCACGGGTGATGCATTGTTGTCGGCGGTCGGCCTCCGGCATGGCCAATCAAGCAATCCGGCTTTCACATTCCGACGGAACACAGCTGGCCCGGACCCATGGCACACCCTGGCGGGGGATGCCCAGATATGGACAGTGGTTGTGCCGCAAATTGCCTACTCAACCTTCAATCGGGGAGCCATTTTTCCGCCAGGGGTGGGGAGGGTTGCGTGCGCGACAATATGGAAGCCCGGTGTGTCGTCGGCCAGGTCAAGTGGTTTGACTTTGTCAAAGGTTATGGCTTCGTCAGCTCTCTCGAAAATGACGATATCCTCTTGCATCAGAAATGCCTGCGCAAATCGGGATTCACGCGTGTCGCGGAGGGTGCCACCATCCGCTGCGAAGTGGTGCAGGGACTGTCCGGGCTGCAGGCCAGCCGGGTTCTCGCCATTGACAATTCCAGCGCCTATTCGTCCGGCGCCGAGATGCCGCTGCCAAGCTCGGTTGAGGCTCCGGAAGGGCCGACCGAAGAAGGCGTGGTCAAATGGTTTGACCGAGCAAAAGGCTATGGCTTTGTCTGCGTGGACGGCAAGACCGATGTCTTCGTCCATGTGGAGATACTGCGCAAGAGCGGCATAATGGCGTTGCAGGAAGGCGAGAAGCTGCGTGTCGCGGTCATCGCAGGCTCAAAAGGCAAGCATGCCGTCTGGGTGGGCCGGACCTCCTAGCGGGCAACTTGGGCCGGGATTGCGACCGGCCAGCATTCAACAGGCCCCGGTCACTCAGATCGGGTTCCGGTTCAAGGCCGCCCCACGCTGGTGTATTGGAAACCGGCTTCCCGCATCTGGGCTGGACGGTAGATGTTGCGCAGATCCACCATCACTGGCGCTTTCAATGCTGCCTTCACCCGTTCCAGGTCGAGAGCGCGGAATTCGTTCCATTCCGTCAGAATGACAACGCCGTCGGCGCCTTCGAGCGCGTCATAGGTGTCGCGGCAATAATCCAGCTTAAGATGCTTGGAGGCTTCCTTGTGACCTTCCGGATCGAAGGCGCGGATGCTGGCGCCCCTCGCTTGCAGATAGGGCAGGATCACGAGCGAAGGCGCATCGCGCATGTCATCGGTATTGGGCTTGAAGGTCAGGCCAAGCACCGCGATGGTCTTGCCGTTCACGCCGCCGAAGGCCGATTCAATTTTTTTGGCCATTTTCAGCTTGCGTTCGTCATTGACCGAGACCACCGCCTCGACAATGCGTGTGGGAGCGCCCAGTTGCTGCGCCGTCTGCACCAGCGCCAGCGTGTCCTTGGGAAAGCAGGAGCCGCCATAACCCGGTCCCGCATGCAGGAATTTGGACCCGATACGTCCGTCCAGGCCGATACCGCGCGCGACGTCCTGTACATTGCCGCCCACCTTCTCGCAGATGTCCGCCATCTCGTTGATAAAAGTGATCTTGGTGGCCAGAAAGGCGTTGGCGGCATATTTTATCAGCTCGCTCGTTTCCCGGCTTGTGAACTGGATCGGTGTCTCGTTCAGATAGAGCGGGCGATAAACTTCGCGCATCACGTTGCGCGCCATGTCGGTGTCGCAGCCCACAACGACACGATCCGGCCGGCGGAAATCCTCTAGTGCCGACCCCTCACGCAGGAACTCCGGGTTGGACGCCATGTCGAAGATGGCATTGGGATTTGTTTTGTTGATAATTTCTTCCACCTTGCGGCTGGTCCCGACAGGTACCGTGGATTTGGTGACGACGACGGCATGACCAGTCAGGGCCCTGGCGATCT
>DATKEP010000089.1:0-12547 GCA_035512055.1 Rhizomicrobium sp. | reverse complement strand
GACAGGATGCGCATGAAGCCGGCCAGCACCAGCAGTTCGGCGCCGCCCGCGCGCAAGGCGTGATCGACCTCGGCATCGAAAGTCTCCCGCGTCTTGCCCAGATGCGGGATCACGGTCGTGGCAATTCCGGCCGCACGCGCTTTTTCAAGACCAGCTGCGCCTTCGACATTCGAGACGACCAGGACGATACGGTAGCTTTCATCCTGCGCCGCGATCAGACTTTGCAGATTGCTGCCACGCCCGGAAATCAGGACCGCAACGCGCTTCAAAGCCTGAGCGCCCCGCGATAAACGACTTTGACTTCCGCGCCGTCGCCCTTCACGAGGTTTCCGATGCGCCCGGCATGGTCTCCGGCCTCGTGGAAGGCGTCGATCACATGGCCGGCATTCTTCTCGTCTGCCACCGCGATCATGCCGATGCCGCAATTGAAGGTGCGAAGCATTTCGCTTTCCGCGATACCTGCTTGCCTTGCCAGCCACTGGAACACGGGCGGCACCGCAATCGCCGACAGGTCCACCTCCCCGTCGAATCCTTGCGGCAGGCAACGCGGCAGATTGTCGGTGATGCCGCCGCCGGTGATATGGGCCAGCCCTTTCACGCCCCCGGTCTGGATCGCTTGCAGGCAACTTCTGACATAGAGCCGGGTCGGTACCAGAAGCGCTTCGCCCAGTATTTTCTCCGGCACGAAGGGCGCGGGCGCTTCCAGCGAAACACCGGCTTTCTCCACCACCTTGCGCACCAGCGAAAAGCCGTTGGAATGCACGCCACTCGAGGCAACGCCGATCAGCACATCGCCGGGCTTCATCGCGTCCGTCTTCGGCAGGATTGCTTCGCGCTCGACCGCGCCGACTGCAAAACCGGCCAGGTCGAAGTCCCCTTTGGCATAGAGGCCGGGCATTTCCGCGGTCTCGCCGCCGATCAAGGCGCATCCCGATTCCTTGCAGGCCCGCGCGATGCCTTCCACCAGGATGGCGGCGGCGTCCACCTCCAGCTTGCCGGTGGCGTAATAGTCCAGAAAGAAAAGCGGCTCCGCGCCCTGCACCACGATGTCGTTGACGCACATGGCGACCAAATCCTGGCCAATGCCATCAAAGCGCCGCGTGTCTATGGCAAGCTTGAGCTTTGTGCCGACGCCGTCAGTACCAGCCACCAGGATGGGGTCCTTGAAACCTGCGGCCTTGAGGTCGAACAGCCCGCCAAAGCCGCCAAGGTCCGCGTCGGCGCCGCGCCGGCGCGTGGCGCGTGCGGCCGTGCCTATACGCTCAACCAGCGCCTCGCCGGCGTCGATATCCACGCCCGCGTCTTTATAAGTCAGGCCGTTTTCGGGGTAGGGCATGGCGATCCGTTTAGGGCTCCGGCTTCGCCCGCGCAAGCAGGCCGAAGGCCCCACACACAGGAATGGATTTTGCGTGTCTTGGCATGGCGTTAGATGCCTTCCTCCGGTCACATCGCCCCGGTATAGTCCCCTTCCCAAGACAGGCCCCGCATGACCTCCCGCAATTTTCTTGTTTCGGTTTTCGCCTTGCTGTTGCTTGCCACCGGTCTGACGGCAGGCCCGGCCCAGGCGCAGGACACGCTCTACACCGTCACTGGTGTCCATGTGGACGCCACCGCTGCGTCGTCCGGTGAGGCCCTGAACGAGGCAATCGCCCAGGGCCGCGCCAAGGCCTTCCAGATTCTCTACCGCCGCCTCACTCGCCAGTCCGATTGGGCACGCCAGCCGCCGCTGGATTCCGCAGGCCTGCTCAGGCTCAGCCGCGGCACCAACATCAGCAACGAGCGGCGATCCACCACCCGCTACACCGCCGATGTCACCTATATGTTCAATCCCGCGGCCGTGCAGCGCACCTTGCGCGCCGCGCAGATATCCTTCTCGCAGGTCCAAGCCAAGCCCATTCTTATAATTCCCATGTCGCCGGGCGTCAGCCATGGCCCCTGGGCGCAAGCCTTGATGTCGCCCATGTTCCATGACAGCCAGGTGCCGTTCAGCGTGCTGGCGCCCGAGGATGATGCGTCGCTGGCGTCGCTGAATTTCGAGGCCGCAAGCTGGAACGAGGTGTCGGCCGTTGCGGCGAGGAATCATGTCAGCGAGGTCGCGCTGGTCCAGGCGGTTTATGCGGGCGGCAAGATGACGGTGAGTGTTCGCCGCCTGGGCGCGGTCGAGCAGTCTTCCAAGACAAGCGTGGATGTGCCGGTACAGCAAACGGTGGGCACGACCTATCCCGTGGCTGCCCAGGCGGCGGTACGCGCCATCGAAGACATGTGGAAGACGCGCTCGGCCATCGATTTCAGCCAGCGCGGCCGGTTGACCGCCGACATTCGTGTCGCTTCTTTGGCGCAATGGGGTGAGATACAATCCTCGCTGGCGGGTGTCGGCAACGTCACCAGCATGAATGTGACGGCGATGGACATGGGCTATGCCCGGGTCAACCTCACTTATCAGGGCGGGTTGGAACAGCTGCGCGAGGCTTTCGCGGGCGCAGGCCTGACGCTCAGCAATCGTAGCGGGCAGTGGACGCTCGCCAAGGCGCAATGATCCGGTATCTGCCGAATCTTCTCTCGGCGCTGAGACTTTTGGCTGCGCCAATTGCGATGTGGCTGATATTGAACAACCATGACATGGCGGCTCTGCTGGTGTTTGCCGGTGCAGGATTGAGCGATGGTTTGGACGGCTTCATTGCACGGCGCTGGCAGGTGACGTCCAGCTTCGGCGCATGGCTCGATCCGGCGGCCGACAAGCTTCTGATGATTCTCTGCTTCACCGCCCTGCTCGTGGTAGGTGCCTCGCCGCTCTGGCTGGTGGCGCTGGTGGTGGCGCGCGATGCCGCGGTCGGGGCGGGCTGGCTCTTGATCAAGGGGCTGGGCCTGCCGGTCGCCATGCGACCGCTGTTCTTGGGCAAGGCTTCGACCATGGCACAGATCCTCTACATCCTTTGCGTGATGCTGCTGCTGGCTTTCGACCTGGATGCGCCGCGGCTGGCGCTGGCAGTGGCCTGGGTCTGCGGCCTGTTCGTGATCCTGTCGGCGGCGGCCTATGGCGCGCTTTTCCTGCGCAGCCTTTATGCCGGAAGGCCCTTTGTTTCGTGACCCAGCTCATCCTGCCGCTTGAGACGCTGAGCGCAGTTGGCCGCGCCGATTTCATCGTCGCGCGCGGAAACCGGCAGGCAGTCGCCTTCATCGATTCCTGGCCCAACTGGCCGGCGCCGGCGGCGGCACTGTACGGGCCGCCGGCCAGCGGCAAGTCGCATCTCGCCGCGGTATGGGCTGCCAGATCGGGGGCGGTGGTGATCGAGGCGCCACAGCTTGAGGACGCCATCCCTGATGGTCCCTTGGTGGTGGAGAATGTCGGGGCGAGCGTGGCCGAAGCGCCGCTGTTCGCGCTCCTGGAACGCGGCGCGCCGCTTCTATTGACGGCGCAAATCGCGCCGGGCGACTGGCCCGTTACCCTTCCCGACCTCAAATCCCGCGCCAATGCGCTTCTGGCCTTCGCGCTCTGGGCGCCCGATGACGCGCTGCTGATGGGGCTGGCGGTCAAACTTTTCGCCGACCGCCAGGTGCAGGTTCCCGAAAGCGTGGTGTCGCACATGATCCGGGAGGTGGAGCGTTCTCCGGGCGCGATCCGCGACTTTGTGGCCCGGGCCGATGCTACCGCATTGGCCCAGAAGCGTCCCATTACCTTGAGCCTTATCAAGGACTTGCTGGCGGATGGGGGCTCCCAAGGGGAAGCCTGAACCCGAATACGTCATTTCAAATTCATGCCTTTTGGGTAGACTCAGGGCCATGTCCACCCCCAGCCCGAATCCGTCGGTCGCCGTGGCCAACGACGACGCCACCGATATAAGCCGCGTCACCACCGAGGACGTGGTTTCGCTGGCGCATCAGGGCAGCAACCTTTCCTTCGATCCGGCATCGCCCCAGCGGTTTCTCAACCGCGAAATCTCATGGCTGGCCTTCAACCGCCGGGTGATCGAGGAGGCGCAGAACCGCCGCCATCCCCTGTTCGAGCGGGTTCGCTTCCTTTCCATCTCGGCATCCAACCTGGATGAATTCTACATGGTCCGCGTCGCCGGGCTGATGGGCATGGTGCGCGCCGGTGTCACCACGGCCAGTTCTGACGGGCTCACGCCCGCCGAACAGCTTGCCAAGGTGGACGAGACGGCGCGTGCCCTGATCGGCGACCAGCAGCGCATCTGGGGCGAGCTC
This sequence comes from Rhizomicrobium sp., assembly GCA_035512055.1. Lineage (GTDB taxonomy): Bacteria > Pseudomonadota > Alphaproteobacteria > Micropepsales > Micropepsaceae > Rhizomicrobium. The sequence goes on along the minus strand of DATKEP010000089.1, from coordinate 8,344 downwards.
CATGCCGAGCTGCGCAATGAAGGCATCAGCGTGGTGACGGACGAGGAGATTGGCCCACGCGACCGCGAATTTCTCGACCGCCAGTTTGCCGACCAGATATTCCCGGTACTGACGCCGCTGGCCATCGATCCCGCCCATCCTTTCCCGTTCATTCCCAATCTGGGCTTCACCATTGCGGTGCAGCTGACCAACAAGCGCGCTAACAAGAGCTTCTCGGCGCTGATCCCGGTGCCGCCCCAGCTCAAGCGGTTCATCCGCCTGCCCGACGCGGCGCCCAAGGACGTGCGCATCATTCCGCTAGAGCATGTGATCGCGCTTTATTTCCACAGGTTGTTCCCCGGCCACGAAGTCTCCGGCTGGGGCATGTTCCGCCTTCTGCGCGACAGCGACGTCGAAATCGAGGAAGAGGCCGAAGACCTGGTGCTTCTATTCGAGACCCTGCTCAAGCGCCGACGTCGCGGCAGCGTGATCCATATGAAGTGCAGTGCCTCCATGCCCGAGACGCTGCGTCAGTTCATCGCAGAGCATCTGGACTTGGACGATTCCGAGATCGTGATTGTCGAGAATTTGATGGGCCTGTCGGACCTGTCCAAGCTGATCCTGCCGGAACGACCCGACCTGCTGTTCAAGCCCTACAATCCGCGTTTTCCCGAGCGCATCCGCGATCATGGCGGGGACTGTTTCGCCGCCATCCGCGAAAAGGACCTGATCGTCCATCATCCCTTCGAAAGCTTCGACACGGTGGTGCAGTTCATTCGCCAGGCGGCGGCTGATCCCGATGTGGTGGCGATCAAGCAGACGCTCTACCGTACCTCGTCCGATAGCCCGATCGTCTCGGCCCTGGTCGAGGCCGCGGAATCCGGCAAGTCTGTTACCGCGCTGGTGGAATTGAAGGCGCGCTTCGACGAAGCCGCCAACATCAAATGGGCGCGCGACCTGGAACGCGCCGGCGTGCAGGTGGTCTATGGCTTCATCGCGCTCAAGACCCACGCTAAGATCAGCCTGGTGGTGCGCCGCGAAGGCGGCCAGCTTGCCACCTATTGCCATTTCGGCACCGGCAACTATCACCCGAATACGGCCAAGATCTACACTGACCTGTCGCTGTTCAGCGCCGAGCCGGCGCTGGGGCGCGACGCCGCACAGCTATTCAATTTCATTACCGGCTATGCGGAGCCGGTGGCGCTGGAGAAACTCGCAATGTCGCCGCTCACCCTTCGTGGCCGCCTGATCGAGGGCATCCAGCAGGAAATCATGCATGCCCGCGCAGGCAAGCCGGCTCACATCTGGGTCAAGCTCAACAGCCTGGTGGATCCCGGCATGATCGACGGGCTCTATCGCGCCAGCCAGGCCGGCGTGAAGATCGAGCTGATCGTGCGCGGCATCTGCTGCCTCAGGCCGGGTGTGCCGGGCCTGTCCGACAATATCCGCGTCAAGTCGATTGTCGGCCGGTTCCTGGAGCATGGCCGCATCGTCTGCTTCGGCAACGGCCGCGACCTGCCGCACAAGGATGCCAAGGTCTACATTTCCTCGGCCGACTGGATGCCGCGGAACCTGGACCGCCGCGTGGAAACCCTGGTTCCCATCGAAAATCCCACCGTCCATCAACAGGTCCTCGACCAGATCATGGTGGCTCAGCTGAAAGACCAGGCGCAAAGCTGGTATATGGAGCCGGACGGACGCTATGTCCGCGATTCGCATTCCGAGGATAGCGATGCTTTCTCCGCGCATACCTATTTCATGACCAATCCGTCGCTTTCCGGGCGCGGGCGCGCGCTGAAGATGCAGAACACGGCCAAGCGGCGCTGACACCGCATGCCCCCTGTCGCAGATCTCCGCACCGACTGGCAGCCCAAGGGCCAGCCGACCGGTTCGCTCAAGGCGCGTGGGCCCGTCGCCATCGTCGACATCGGTTCCAATTCTGTGCGTCTGGTGATCTATGAGGGCCAGACGCGCGTTGCCGCGACCCTACACAATGAAAAATCCATCTGCGCCATCGGCCGCGATATGGTCACCACCGGCCGCCTGCATGCCGAAGGATGCGCCGCGGCGCTGGAAGCCCTGTCGCGCTTTCGCATGATCGCCGACGGGTTAAATGTCGAACATCGCGATGCGGTGGCGACAGCCGCGGCGCGCGATGCCAGCAATGGCGCGGAATTCACCCGCCGTGCCGAAGCCGCCTGGGGACGGCCTATCCGGATCCTGGCGGGCGAAGACGAAGCCCGCATCGCCGCCGAGGGCGTGGTGGCGGGCATTCCCGACGCCGACGGCCTGGCCGCCGATCTGGGTGGCGGTTCGCTGGACATGGTCTCTGTCAAGGACGGACAGACCGGCGCTGCCTACACCATGCCTTTCGGGCCATTGCGGCTGATGGATCAGTCGAGGGGCGATCCCGACAAGGCGCGCGATATCGTCGACAAGAGCCTGCGCAATATTGGTGATCTGTCGGCGACCGCGCTTTATGCCGTGGGCGGCATCTGGCGCAGCTTCGCGCGCGTGGACATGGACGAGCACAATTATCCGCTCCACGTCTTGCAGCACTACACCATCCCGCGCAACCGCGCGCTGCGGCTTTGCCGGCTGCTGGCGGGCCTTTCCAAGGACAGCGTGCGCAAGATCAAGGTGGTCTCGCGGCGCCGCGCCGAAAGCCTTCCTTACGGCGCCATTGTGCTGGAGCGCCTTTTGGAGGCGGGCAACATCAAGGATGTGGTGATCTCCGCCTTCGGGTTGCGCGAGGGGCTATTGTACGCGCGGCTTCCGGCGGAAGAGCGCATCAAGGACCCGCTCGTGGAATTTGCCCGGGCCGCCAATGCCCGCGATGCGCGCGTGCCCGTGCATGCTCATGAGATGCTGGGCTGGACCGCGCCCCTGTTCGAAGGCGAAAGCACCGAGGATGCGCGCGAGCGCGAGGCGTCGGCGCTTTTCTCCGACATCGCCTGGCGGCGCCATCCCGACGACCGGGCCGTCGGTGCGTTCAGCCAGGTGCTGACCGCACCATTTGCCGGTGCCAATCATCGCGCCCGCGCCGTCATCGCGGCCTCGGTGTTCCATCGCTATTCCGGCGACGAGGATTTTCCGCAGCACATGGCGCTGCAGGGACTGCTGGACAAGGAGGATGAAAAGCGCGCGCTGATCCTGGGCCTTGCCTGGCGCTTTGCCTTTTCGCTGTCGGCCAGCGCGGCGGGAGAGCTTGCGCACTATCGGTTGCGCATGACGCCATCGAAGGTCGTCCTGGAGGTTCCGACCCGGCGCGAGGCCATCGCCGGCGAGCCGGTCCAGCGCCGTCTGGGCGAACTGGCCGATGCATTGGGGCGCAAGGGCGAAATATTGGTCGGCTAGCAAAGGGCCGGTTCCAGGCTTATATGCCCACTAACCCCTTTTTCGGCCAATACTTGCACCTTGGCCGCCAAGGGGCTTTATAGAGGCCTAAAGAACGGCAGCCGCGCCGGCACGGCTGGACGAAAGCGCGGCGATTCAATGGTTTAGGAGAACGTCATGGGTGGTATGAGCTGGATCCATTGGGTGCTTTTGGGCTTGGTGGCGCTGGTCCTGTTCGGTGGCCGCGGCAAGGTCTCCGACCTGATGGGTGACTTCGGCAAGGGCATCAACAGCTTCAAGAAGGGCCTGTCCGAGAAGGACGAGCCCAAGGTGATCAACGCCGAAGACACCAACAAGGACAAGACCACGGTCTGATTGACGCAAAGGCGGTGGGCGCCGTCCCATGTTCGACCTTTTCAGCTGGCAACATATCCTCATCCTGCTGGTCGTCCTGCTCGTCGTGGTGGGGCCCAAGGACCTGCCGCGCCTGATGCACATGGCGGGCAAGTGGGCGGCCAAGGCCCGCACCATGGCCAATGAATTCCGCCGCAGCTTCGACGAGATGGCGCGCCAGGCCGAACTGGACGAACTGCGCAAGGAGATCGAGGACCTCAAGAAGAACAATCCCATCGCCGAAGTCGCCAACAGCATGTCCGAGGTCGGCGCTGTGATGTCGGCGCCGGCCGCGATGGAAGCGGAAGCTGCGCCGCAGGGAGCAAGCGCTCCGGTTGAAGGCGGCATCGAGCCGCGCAGCGGCGAATTCGCTGTCACCGCTTCTGCCGTGCCCGAGCAGGTGAATGAGCCGGTCAAGGAGCCGTCCGTGTCATGACGGGCTCGCCGTGATCAAGCCGACCCCGGAAGACGAAGCCGCGCTGGACGCAACCAAGGCGCCCTTGATGGAGCATCTGCTCGAGCTCCGGCGCCGGCTGATCTATGCGCTGATCGCTTTCGGAATCTGCTTTGGCATCTGCTTCGCCTTCTCGACACAGATTCTTGAGTTTCTGGAGCGGCCACTGGCGGCGGCCACCAACCATCTGATCTATACGGCGCTGCCGGAGATTTTCTTCACCCAGGTCAAGGTCGCCATGTTTGGCGGCGCCTGCCTGGGCTTTCCCATGATCGCCGCGCAGCTCTGGATGTTCGTGGCGCCGGGCCTTTACCGACATGAGAAGCGTGCCTTCCTGCCGTTTCTGCTGTGGACGCCGGTGCTGTTCGTGATGGGCGCGGCCTTCGTCTATTTCGTGATGCTGCCATTCTCGATCAAATTCTTCGGCGGCTATCAGATGCCGGCCACCAAAGGGGCGATGGGCATCGAGCTTCAGGCCAAGGTCAGCGACTATCTCGACCTGGTGATGACCCTGATCTTCGCCTTCGGCCTGACATTCCAGCTGCCCGTGCTCCTGTCGCTGCTTGGCAAGGTGGGAATTGTCTCCAGCCAGTCGCTGAAGAGCATGCGCCGCTATGCTATTGTCGGCCTGTTCGCGGTGGCCGCCATCTTCACCCCGCCCGACGCCATCTCGATGATGAGCCTGGCGGTGCCGCTGGTGCTGCTCTACGAGATTTCGATCCTCAGCGTGGTGATGATCGAAAAGGGTAGGGCGCGCGAAGACGCCGCGCGCTCCGCCAGCGCCAGCGCGGCATAGGACGCCTCTAGGCAGCTTCGACCTTGCGCCCGCAATTCATGCGGCTGGCGGGGAATTTCAGCGCCACCATGGTGCCGCGGCCGGGCTCGCTTTCGATCTCGAGCGATCCGCCGTGCAGCTCAAGCATCGCCTTGGCCAGCGGCAGGCCCAGGCCCGTGCCGCTATGCGTCGCGGTCATCTTGTTCTCGACCTGGCCGAAGGGCGTCAATGCCTTGAGGATATCGTCCTTGCTCATGCCGATGCCGCAATCGCGCACCGTGACGGCATAGCCGCCGCATGGCAGTTCCGCGCCCGCCACTTCGACAAGGCCGCCGGCGGGCGTGAATTTGATCGCATTGCCGATCAGGTTGATCATGATCTGGCGGATCATGCGTTCCACCGCCGTCAGCCGCACCGCTTCCGGCGGCAATTCGCAACTGACGCGAATGCCGAATTTTTCCCCTAGCGTGCCGCAAATGGCGAGCGAGCCTTCCAGCGCCTGGCGCAGCGGGAATTCCTCGGCCTGGTCCAGCGACATCTTGCCAGCCTCGATCTTGGAGAGGTCGAGAATGTCGTTGATGATGCCCAGCAGATAGCGTCCGCTGGCATGGATATCGGCGGCATAGCCCAGATAGCGCGGATTGTGCACCGGTCCCAGATGCTCGTCCTTCATCACTTCCGAAAATCCCATGATGGCGTTCAGCGGCGTGCGCAGCTCATGGCTCATATTGGCGAGGAAGGCGGATTTGGCGCGGTTGGCCAGCTCGGCCTGTTCGGCGGTGATCGCCAGGCGTCGCGACACGTCATCCAGGCTGGCGCGCGAGGTCTTGAGCTGGGCGATGGCGTTGCAGGAATAGAAGGTGATCGGCGCTGCCACGACCGCAACCTCGAGGGCGAGGTTGAGAATGGCGAGGGGATGGACGGGCAGCCCCTCCAGGCTGCGCACCAGAAAGTGCAGCGGCACCACCGCGCCCACGGCCATGAAGGTCAGCGCGATGGTCGAGCCGAAACGGCCATACTGCGACAACTGGCTGTCCATGTTGTCGAGCACGGACTTGAAGCGGCGCGCGATGCTTTCTGCAGAACGCCGGCCCACCCGGACATCCCCCCATAACCCTCCGAAGATTTACCTAGGTGGAGTTGCAGCGTGGTTTCGGGCCGCCACCGAATTGGGGCCGCGGCATTAGGACATTGTTAACCGGGGGCGCGCGGAAAAGGCCGGTTTTTGACCCCGCGCCGGGGCCGTGGCATGACCGCGCCCGGGAGATTCCGATGCACGACATCAAGGCTATTCGTGAGGATGCTGCTCAATTTGCGCGCGGTTTGGGGCGCCGGGGACTCGCAGACGCGCAAGCCATCACCGATAATTTGTTGAAACAAGACAAGGCGTTGCGCGACCTGCTGGTGCGGCTGCAGACGGCCCAGGCCCGGCGCAATGAGGCCTCCAAGCTGATCGGTCAGGCCAAGGCCAAGAAGGACGAGGCCCAGGCGCAAGGGCTGATGGCCGAAGTGGCGGGCCTCAAAGACCAGATCCAGCAGGGCGAGGCCGAGCAGCGGGAGCTGGAGAAAAATCTGCGCGACCTGCTGGCGGTCATCCCCAACATTCCAGCTGATGACGTGCCGGACGGGGCTGATGAGACGGCCTATGTGCCAGTTGATGCCAGGGCGTTCGGCACGCCGCCACGGATCAACAGTCCCAGGCAGCATTATGAGATCGGCGAGGCACTGGGCCAGATGGATTTCGAGCGCGCCGCCAAGGTGTCGGGCGCGCGGTTCGTCTATCTGAAGAACGACCTGGCGCGGCTGGAGCGGGCGCTTGCCGCCTTCATGCTGGACATTCACACACAGCAGTTCGGCTATACCGAAGTCAGTCCGCCAGTGCTGATAAAAAGCAACGCGATGTTCGGCACCGGACAGTTGCCCAAATTCCAGGACGACCTGTTTCGCACCACCACCGAAGACCCTTTCTGGCTGATCCCAACTGCCGAGGTATCGCTCACCAACTACGTGTCCGACGAAATCCTCAGCGAAGCCGAGCTGCCGCTGCGTTTCACCGCCTTCACGCCCTGCTTCCGCGCCGAGGCGGGTGCCGCGGGCAAGGACACGCGTGGCATGATCCGCATGCATCAGTTTTCCAAGGTGGAGCTGGTTTCCATCACCGCGCCGGAACAGTCGGCGGCCGAGCATGAGCGCATGACCGATGCGGCGCAGGAAGTGCTGAAGAAGCTCGACCTTGCCCACCGGGTGGTGACGCTTTGCACCGGCGACATGGGATTCAGCGCGAAGAAGACTTATGACATCGAAGTCTGGCTGCCGGGCCAGAATGCGTTCCGCGAGATTTCTTCCTGCTCAAACTGCGGTGACTTCCAGGCGCGGCGGATGAACGCCCGCTATCGCAATGCCGAGGGCAAGGTGAAGGGCCCGGTGCATACGCTGAATGGCTCGGGCCTGGCGGTGGGCCGCACCATGGTCGCCATCTTGGAGAACTACCAGCAGCCGGACGGCACTGTCGCCATTCCCCCGGCGCTGCAGCCCTACATGAATGGCAAGACGAAGATCGGCTGACATGCGAATACTGGTTACAAATGACGACGGCATTCATTCGCCGGGCCTTGCCGTCACCGAAAAGTTCGCCCATGCCTTGAGCGATGATGTCTGGGTGGTGGCACCGGAAAATGAACAGTCGGGCGCATCCCACTCCCTAACCCTGACTTCGCCCTTGCGCCTGCGCCAGATTGCGGAGCGTCGCTTTGCCGTTAGCGGCACGCCCACCGACTGCGTGATGATGGCCTGCCTGCACATCCTGAAGGAGCAGCCGCCCGAACTGATCCTTTCGGGAGTCAACTGGGGTTCCAACCTGGCGGATGATGTAACTTATTCCGGCACCATCGCAGGCGCGATGGAAGGCTGTGCGCTGGGCGTACCTTCAATCGCCCTGTCGCAGAGCTATGACGAAGGCGATCGCCACGCGATCGACTGGTCGGCGGGCGAAGCGCATGGCGCCGATGTGATCCGCCGCCTGGTCGAAGCGGGCTGGCCCAGGGACACGCTGATCAACGTCAATTTCCCCGGATGCGCCGCCGATGACGTGAAAGGCGTGAAGGTGGTGCCACAGGGCAAGTACGATCTGCAATCCACCGAGATCGAGCAGCGCATGGATGCGCGCCAGCGCGCCTATTATTGGATCGGCCTGCGCCGCCGCAAAGCGGTGCCGCCTGCGGACAGCGATCTGGGCGCGGTTTACGACAATTACATCGCGGTGACGCCGCTGCATCTGAACCTGACCGAGCACACCGCCTTGGGAACTCTGCGGGCGGCGCTGCAGAAATAAGACTTTATTAACTTTTGGGGTTTTTAACCTGTCTGAAGGATCTGGTGACGGTCATTCGGGCAGCCTCAGGGTTAAA
>DATKEP010000088.1:0-8302 GCA_035512055.1 Rhizomicrobium sp. | reverse complement strand
TTCATCGGCGGCTTTAATTACCTGTTCCTGGTGCCGATGGGCCTGAATGCCGTGTCGAGCCTGGCCGGCACGATCCCGGAATCGGTCTATATGTTCTTCCAGATGACCTTTGCGATCATCACCCCGGCGCTGATCGCCGGCGCGCTAGCCGACCGCATGAAGTTCTCGGCCTTCCTGTGGTTCATGGGTCTGTGGTTGCTGTTCGTCTATTGCCCGATCGCGCATTGGGTGTGGGGTGGCGGCTGGCTGGGCACGATGGGCGCGCTGGACTATGCCGGCGGCACCGTCGTGCATCTGAACGCGGGTACCGCGGCCCTTGTGACCTGCCTCGTGCTTGGCAAGCGTATTGGCCTCGGCACCGAGAACATGTCGCCGCACAACCTGGTCCTGTCGGTCATCGGCGCCTGCCTCTTGTGGGTCGGCTGGTTCGGCTTCAATGCCGGTTCCGCCGTGACCGCTGGCTACAATGCCGGCATGGCTGCCGCCGCGACCCAGATCGCGACTGCAGCTGCTGCGCTGGGCTGGATGTTCGCCGAATGGATCGTCGCCAAGAAGCCCTCCGTGCTTGGCATGATCTCCGGCGCCGTCGCCGGCCTGGTGGCGATCACCCCGGCCTCGGGCTTTGTCGATCCGGTGGGCGCGCTCATCATCGGCATCGCCGCAGGCGTGGTCTGCTACATCTCGGCGGTCTGGGTGAAGAAGGCCATCGGCTATGACGACAGCCTGGACGCATGGGGCGTGCATGGCGTGGGCGGTTCCTTGGGCGCCATGCTCACGGGCGCCTTTGCCAAGAAGGCGATCAACTCGTCCGGCAGCGGTTGGCTGACCGATGGCAATGGCCATCAGATGCTGATTCAGTTCTACGATGTGGCTGCGGTGTTCCTGTACTGCGGCGCCGTCACCTTCATCATCCTGAAGGTGATCGACATGATCGTCGGACTGCGCGTCTCGCCGGAAGTCGAGGTCGAAGGCCTCGACATCAATCTGCACGGCGAGACCGTTCACGATTAATAGTTTCTTCCTGACGAACTGGGGCGCCAGCGCAAGCTGGCGCCCTTTTTCTTTTGGGGGTTCATAAAATGAACCGCCCCGATTATCTTTGTCGGCCATGTTTAAATCGCGAATCGCCGATCTCCCTCCCTCACCCTTCGCCCGGCTGGCCACCCTGCTCGACGACATAAAGCCCGGCAAGGAGCCCATTTCGCTGTCGGTGGGCGACCCACACGGCGCGGTGCCTGACTTTGTGAAAAAGGCGATCGCCGACAGCGCGGCCAGCTTCGGCAATTATCCCGCCATCACCGGCACCGAAGACTGGCGCAAGGCAGCCTCCGGCTGGCTCAATCGCCGCTTCGGCTTGAACGGCGCGATCGACGCGGAAAAAAATCTGCTGCCGCTGAACGGTACCCGCGAGGGACTGTTCTCGGCGCTGTTTCCGCTGATACATGAGAGCAAAGTGGGCGCGCGCCCCATCGTGGCGATGCCCAATCCTTTCTATCAATGCTATGCGGCCGCCGCCTTGAGCAGCGGCGCGGAGCCGCTCTATGTCGCCGCCTTGAAGGAGAATGGTTTTCTGCCCGATTTCGCAGGCTTGCCCCAAGAGACGTTGGAGTGGCTGGCCGCGGTCTATATCTGCTCGCCTTCCAATCCCGAAGGCGCGGTGGCGGACCAAGCCTATTGGGAAAAACTGTTCGAGCTGGCCGAGCGCCACGATTTCATCGTGCTGGCCGATGAATGCTATGCCGACATCTATTTCGGGGATGCGCCGCTCAGCGCGCTGACGGCGCGGCAAGCGCAGAGTGGCGGCTTCACGCGGCTGCTTTCCTTCCATTCCCTCTCCAAACGGTCGGGCCTGCCGGGCATGCGCTCGGGGCTGGTGGCGGGCGATGCTGCGTTGATTGAGAAATTCCGCGCCTTTCGCAATGTCGCCGGTCCCACCGTGCCCGTACCGCTACTGGCCGCCAGCGCCGCCTGCTGGCGCGACGAGGAACACGTCATCGCCAACCGTGCCGCCTACCAGGAAAAGGTGGCGGCGGCGGAACGCATCCTGGGCAACCGGATGCGGCGGCCCGAGGGCGGCTTTTTCCTCTGGCTGGAGGTCGGCAACGGTGAGGAATTCGCCCGCAAGGCATGGACAGAACAGGGGGTGCGGCTGCTTCCCGGCGCTTATATGGGCAGGGAAATTTCTCCTGGAGAAACCCAGTCAAATCCTGGCTTTTCCTATGTCCGGGTGGCGCTTGTTAACGACTTATCAACCATTATGGCCGCACTCGAAAGACTGAGGGAAATTCTCTAGCGGCGGGCCGGGTCTGCCTCTCATGGGGCGAAGACCAGGAGAGGATTGGACATGGGTACCAGCAGAATGATCGGCGGCGTCTATCACCCTCGGGCACGCGGCGGCGTCATGAGCGACGCGCTTGCCGATGCCAAGGCTGCCATGAACCGGCTGCTGCGCATCCTGGCCATGCGGGGCGCGGGCCTGGCGCTGGTGCTGGCGGCCTTTGCGGCCCTGCTGGCGCTGGTGAGTTACTCCGCCGACGACGCCAGTCTCAACAATGCCAATCTGCGCGACGCTACAAACTGGCTGGGCCCGCTGGGCGCGGTGGCAGCCGATCTCCTGCTGCAGATCTTCGGCTTGGCGGCGCTGGCTTTCCTCGCTCCGCTGTTTGTGTGGGGCGCGCGCGCGCTTCGCGGCAAATCGCTCAAATATGCCATGTGGCGGCTGGTGGCCTGGCCGCTTGGGACAATCACGGTGGCGGCGGGGTTGGGCCTGTTGCCGGCCTCCACCCGCCTGCCGGCCGGCGATGGCGGGCTGATCGGCATCGCGGTGGGCGGGCTCTCCACCCATGCCGCGCAAGTTTGGCACACGCCGGCCTTGAGCTGGGCGCTGCCGCTGGGGCTGCTTATGGTGGGGCTGCCGCTGGCCTTCCTGGCCACGGGCTTGCGCGTCATGCCCATCCTGCGTGGGATCATGAGCGTCCCTTCAGGCGCGATCTGGCTGGCCGGCCTGATCAAGAGGCCGTCCTTCGTCCATCGCGGCGAGGACGAGGTCGATGACGAACACGAATATGAAGACGAGGATGAAGGCGCCTACCACCTGGCCGATGACGAGCCTGGAGCAGTGGGGCGGGGGTCCATGGCCGCCGCGCGGCTGGCGGAACGCCAGAAGAGCCGGGTCAAGCGCGACATCCGCGTGGCCCAGCCCAGGCGCGCCGAGAAGCAGCCCGCGCTGAACCTTGCCAATGGCGAATACCAGCTCCCCTCGCTCGACCTTCTGGCGGAGACCCCGCCTGTCAGGGACACCCACACCTTGTCCGACGAGGCGCTGGAGGAAAATGCCCGCATGCTGGAAGCGGTGCTGTCGGATTTCGGCGTCAAGGGCCGCATCAGCGCGGTGCGGCCTGGCCCTGTGGTCACGCTCTATGAATTCGAGCCCGCGGCGGGCGTGAAATCGTCGCGCGTGGTTTCGCTGTCCGACGACGTGGCGCGCTCGATGAGCGCGGTGGCCGCCCGCATTGCCACCATTTCGGGGCGCAATGTCATCGGCATCGAACTGCCCAACCAGTTCCGTGAAACCGTCTATCTGCGCGAGATGTTCGCCAGCGCCGATTACGAAAAGGCGCGCGCGCCGTTGACACTGGCGCTGGGCAAGACCATCGGCGGCGAACCGGTGATGGCCGATCTCGCCAAGATGCCCCATCTTCTGGTGGCGGGCACCACCGGCTCGGGCAAGTCGGTCGGCCTGAACACCATGATCCTGTCGCTTTTGTTCCGCATGTCGCCGCAGCAATGCCGGTTGATCATGATCGATCCCAAGATGCTGGAACTGTCGGTCTATGACGGCATTCCCCATCTTCTGTCACCCGTGGTCACAGATCCGCGCAAGGCGGTGGTGGCGCTGAAATGGGCGGTCCGCGAGATGGAAGACCGCTACCGCAAGATGTCCAAGATGGGCGTGCGCGGCGTGGAAGCCTTCAACGAACGCGTCCGCAAGGCTAGGGAAAAGGGCGAGGTCCTCAAGCGCACGGTGCAGACCGGCTTCGACCGCGAAACCGGCAAGCCGGTCTATGAGGACGAGAATCTCGAATTCGAGGCCATGCCCTATATCGTGGTGGTGGTGGACGAAGTCGCCGACCTGATGATGATCTCGGGCAAGGAAATCGAAGGCGCGGTGCAGCGCCTGGCCCAGATGGCGCGCGCCGCCGGCATCCATCTGATCGCCGCCACACAGCGCCCGTCGGTGGACGTGATCACCGGCACCATCAAGGCCAATTTCCCCACCCGCATTTCCTTCCAGGTGACCAGCAAGATCGACAGCCGCACGATCCTGGGCGAGCAGGGCGCCGAGCAGCTTCTGGGCCAGGGCGACATGCTCTATATGGCGGCCGGCGGACGCATCAAGCGCGTCCACGGCCCCTTCGTCTCCGACCATGAAGTGGAAGACGTGGTGCGGTTCCTGAAGTCGCAAGGCACGCCGGAATATCTGGACGCCGTGACGGAAGAACCCGATGAGGAAAGCGACGATCCTTATGCGCTGATGGGCGGGGGAAATCGCGAGTCCGGCGACGATCTTTATGACAAGGCGCTGGCCGTGGTGGCGCGGGACAAGAAGGCCTCGACCAGCTACATCCAGCGGCGTCTGCAGATCGGTTACAACCGCGCCGCCAGCCTGATTGAACGGATGGAACAGGATGGTGTGGTGTCGGCGCCCAACCACAAGGGCGTCCGCGAAGTCCTGTTGCCCGACCACGAGCGCTAGCCGCGTTGCCGGATTTCGCGTAAAACCCTTCCTCCGCGCGGGAGGATGCCATGTCCTATATCGAAAGGTCGCTGGGTGACGGCGAGACAATCATCGCCCGCGCGCAGTTCCACTGGCTCTATGTCACCGCGGCCTGGGCATGTCTGCTGGTGCCGCTGATCCTGCTGCTGGTGGCCTGGTCCCAAGCACAGAGCCAACCCGATCTGGACAAATACTATGCCGTGGGCGCGGGCATACTGTTCGTGCTGGGCCTGCTCCAGTTCCTCACCATGATGATCCGCAAATGGTCGACCGAGATCGGGATCACCAGCCACCGCTTTGTCGAGCGCTATGGCCTGCTTTCGTTGCGCACCAACGAAATCGCGCTGCCCAATATCGAGGGCGTGCGGGTGAACCAGTCGATCGTGGGCCGTATTTTCGGTTACGGCACGGTCAGGATCGAAGGCACCGGTGTGGATTCCGTGACCACGCCCGCTATTGCCGATCCGGTGGGTTTTGTCCGTGCCATCCAGACTGCGAAAGAGCACGCCTAGCTTTTCTTATGAGCGAAGCAAATTAGAAAAGCTGGCGCTGGCCGAGCGAAGCGAGGCGTACCGCGGCGCGGTTCGAGGCCGGCAGGACAGCTTAGACGGCTTCCGCCATTTCTTGGCCAACGGTGCGGGGGAAGGTGACGGTCACACGCGTGCCTTTCCCGCGCGCGCTGTCGATCACGATGGTGCCTTTGTGCAGGTCCACCAGCGACTTGGTCAAAGGCAGGCCGAGGCCCGTGCCCTCATAACGGCGCTCGAGCCGGTTATCCACCTGACCGAAGGGCTGGAAGGCGATCTCCACATCCTCCGGATTCATGCCGATGCCGGTATCGGCGACCGTCACGGCGATGGTGGTGTCGGAACCGTTCGCCGTGAGCGAGACGGAGCCGCCCTGTTCGGTGAACTTGATAGCATTGGACAGCAGGTTGAGGAAAATCTGGCGCAACTTGGCGGGATCGCCGTTCATGACGATGGGCCGGTCGAGGCCGGACGCGGCAATATTGAGTCCGGCATCGGCGCACTGCTCGCGCACCATGGCCATGCAGTCGGAAAGCACTTCGGCCATGTCGGTCTCGCGCGCCGCCAGCACCATCTTGCCGGCTTCGCTCCTGGAAAGGTCCAGCACATCGTTGATCACCGCCAGAAGGTGGCGGCCGCTGCGCAGGATGTCGCCCGAATAGTCGAGATATCGCTCATTGCCCAATTCGCCGAAGAACTGGCCATTGATGATTTCGGAAAAACCGATGATGGCATTCAGCGGCGTGCGCAGTTCATGACTCATATTGGCCAGGAACCGGCTCTTGGAGGCATTGGCAGCTTCGGCCTCGCGCTTGGCGCGGCGCAAGCTTTCCTCGCGCTCCTTGACGGTGGTGAAATCCGACAGGAAGAAGATCGAGCCGCCTTCGGAGGTGGCGCTGCCGGTCATGCGCAGCCAGCGACCGTCGGCCAGTTCGAGCTCTGCATGTCCGGAGGTCGTAATGTCCTGGCTCGCGTCTTGCGTGGGCACGAGCTGGCTCTGGATCAGGGCAAGCGCGGTCTCGAACTGGGTCCCAGGCATCAGCTTGTAGGCGATGGCCGGGAAGAAACCGCGCAAGGTGGAGTTGGACATCACGATCTTGCCGTCCTGCGCCACCAGCATGACGCCTTCGCGGCTGGTCTCCAGCGCGTCCACCAGCCGGTTTTCCGCCGAGCGGCGCAATTCCTTCTCGCGCGTCATCGCCTCGCGGATATTGTCCTGCATCACCGTCATGGAATTGAGCAGCGCACCGGTTTCATCCGGGCCACCCTGGGGGATGGTGGTTTCAAACTGTCCACCGGCGATGCGGTCGGCGACACTGGCCGCGGCCCGCAGGGGCCTGACGATACGACTCCGTAGGATCAGGGTGATGCCGGCCGCGAGCAGAAGCCCGAAGATGGTCATTGCGATGCTTGCATATTTGAAGTCGGCGATGTTGGTGACGGTCTGGCGCCGCGCGACAAAGCCGTGATCGGTGATCAGCTCGATCAGTAGATCGAATTTTTCGCCGATCATGTCATCGAGCCGGGCGAGCATGGCATGGTCGCCACTGGCGCGGGCCGCGCGCCAACGTTTGACCAGGGGACCGATCTCGGAAATCAGCCGGTGTTCGTCGGGCGCGGAGGCGCGGCTTGCCGCCACATCCATGTCGCCGGAAAAGCTGGACGCCATGTCGTCCAGCTCGGAAGCCAAGGCGGCGCGTTGGGTCGGATCGGCATGTTCGAACCGCTGTTCCAGCGCTTGCATCTGGATGAAATCTGAATGGGCGGCTCGCGAATAGGAAATCGCCATCAGCGGGCCGTCATAGGTGACGACGGCGATGTTGCCGGCGGCGGACAGAACCCAATAGCCCGCAAACCCCGTTGCCGCAATGATCAGGCTCATCGCCACGAAGGCGGCGAAGATCTTCGCGCCTATGGAATATCTTGCGATCACGTCACAGCTGCCGGCCCTTCTGCCTGCAAGTGTCGCAAAGCCGGGTTTATGGTGGCTTAAGGCCGCCGCCTCGGCCTCAGGCGGGAACCCTCGTGATTACGCTACCTTACGTGAACGACCAGCTTCATCTTGGGATGGATGTGGCAGTGGACCTCGAAGGTTCCCGCGGCGGTAAAGGTTTCGGTAATATTCTCGCCGGGGTTCTTCTCGTCGCTGTCGAAATTGAAGCCCGGACCTTGGGAAAAGATCTGGTGGATGAAGTCGTCATTGTTCGTGAAGGTGAGGCTTTCTCCGCGGGCAATGGTGGCCTCGGCGGGATGAAAGGCGCGGCCTTTCTGGACGATGGTGTGCACCTCGTCCGCGCCAAAGGTGGGCAGCGCAGCAAGTAGGAAAAGCACAACCAGTTTTTTCATTGTGTCACTACCTGCGTCGGTGCCAGACGGGGTCCGAAAGCGGTACCGGGGACGCTACAGCGTAATCCCTCCCGAACCCTAAATGTTGGAGAAATCCTGCATAAAACCGGGGCTAGACAGGGATTAGGCAAAAGCCTATATCCCCCCACCCTCTGACGCGGGGTGGAGCAGCCCGTTCGGTGGGCCGAAGGCCCACCTCACCTCGTCAGGCTCATAACCGCCGCGAGGCTTGGCGAACGTAAAGTGAGCCTTAGCCGCAGCGGCGCCCCCGCGAAGGCGGGGGCCCAAAAGCTGGTGAAACGGATCGAGTGTTGAAGTAGAGAGTAAATCGTGACGCGGGGTGGAGCAGCCCGGTAGCTCGTCAGGCTCATAACCTGAAGGTCACAGGTTCAAATCCTGTCCCCGCAACCAAAATAAGACGTAATATCAAAGACTTAAAAGGCGCCCTTTTGGGCGCCTTTTTCGTTTGGGGCGCCGTGGAAGCACTGTGGACGCAAGAGAAAGCGAAATCGTGCGCATAGCTGCGTTAATGCGGGTGGTGCTTTCACGGCACTACAGCTTTTGGAGCCAGCGCCGGCCGACTGCCGGGGCGCATTTTGCGTGCGGAAAGTCGCCTCACACCGAGAGTCTATGGATTGTTCGACACGTCGTC
>DATKEP010000087.1:0-11119 GCA_035512055.1 Rhizomicrobium sp. | reverse complement strand
GGCCATGCGACAGTGAGGCGGATGAACCGCGCGGAATACGCCAATGCGGTGCGCGATCTTCTGGCGTTGGACGTGGACTTCTCCAAGGAGTTGCCGGTGGATGATACCGGTTATGGCTTCGACAATATCGCCGATGTCCTGACGGTGTCGCCGACCTTGATGGACCGCTACATGAATGTGGCGGGCAAGATCGCGCGGCTGGCGACGGGCGAGGCATCGAAGAAGCCCGTCACCACCGACTACAGAGTGCCCAAGGACCTGTTTGAAAACGGGTTCGGCGTCGCATCGTATAACGAACGCGCCAGCGACGATCTTCCGCTGGATTCGCGTGGCGGCGGTTCTTTCAAATATTACGCGCCCTATGACGCGACTTATACCATCCAGGTGTTCCTGAACGCCAATACCTCTGAAGAGGGGGAAATTGACGTCCATAACCGCTATGAGGTGAAAGTGCCTTTGAAGGCGGGCTTGCACACCATTGGTGCTTCCTTCCCAAAGAACCTGGCGTTGGACGAGAATGTGGTACCCAAGTCGATCCTGGGACCGCGCGAACCTGCGGCGGCGCCGGTTCCGATCCCGCTGGACATCCAGGTTGATGGCGCGCGGGTGCAGCGGCTGACGGTGCCGTCGGTCGCGACCGGCCCGAATGTTTCGCAGTCCTTCTACCTTCGGGACGTTATGCAGATATCGGTTGGGGGACCGTATGAGGCGGCGGGGACGGGGGAGACGGCGAGCCGGCGCAAGATTTTCCTGTGCCATCCGTCGAAGGGGGTTGGCGAAGAGGCCTGCGCGAAGAAGATCGTGAGCAGCTTGGCGCGTCATGCCTATCGCCGCGCGGTGACGGCGGCGGACGTGACGCCGTTGATGAAGATGTACGCGCAAGGGCGGCGGGGCGCGGACTTCGAGCATGGCATCGAGGCGGCGGTGGAGGCGGTTCTGGTATCGCCGGACTTCCTGTTCATGCGCGAGGCCGATGGGGCCAAGAGTGCTGCGGGCCAGGTTCACCGGATCAGCGATGTGGAACTGGCGACGCGGCTGTCTTTCTTTCTGTGGAGCAGCATCCCCGACGATGAGCTTCTGGGTCTGGCGGAGAAGAAGGAACTGTCCAATCCCGAGGTGCTCAAGGCGCAAGTGGCGCGGATGCTGGCCGATCCCCGTTCCAAGGCGCTGACCGACAACTTTGCCGGCCAGTGGCTGTATCTGAGGCGGCTGGAGTATCAGAAGCCCGACCGGCGGGCCTTCCCGCAGTTTGACCAGCGGCTGAGGTCTGCGATGCTGACCGAGACCCAGATGTTCTTTGACGGGGTGGTCAGGGACAATCGCAGCGCATTGGACTTTCTGGACGCCGACTACACGTACGTGAACCAGCGGTTGGCCGAGCATTACGGCATCCCCGGGGTCTATGGCACCAGCTTCCGCAAGGTGAAGCTGGACCCGGCCCAGCATCGCGGCGGTCTTTTGGGGCAGGGCGCGATCCTGACGGTGACCTCCTACAACAACCGCACTTCGGTGGTGCTCAGGGGCAAGTGGATCCTGGAGAACCTGTTGGCGGCGGCGCCGCCTCCGCCCCCGCCTTTGGTGCCCTCGCTGGATGACGCCAAGAACGGCAAGACCATGACGGTGCGCGAGCAGATGGAGATGCACAGGAAGAACCCGGTCTGCGCCTCCTGCCACACCAAGATGGACCCGTTGGGCTTCAGTCTTGAGAACTATGACGCGGTGGGGGCCTGGCGCACCGGCTATGCCGGCCAGAAGGTGGATGCCTCGGCGGTGTTGCCCGACGGGACGGCGTTTGACGGCCCCACCGGGCTTCAGAACATTCTTCTGTCGCGCAAGGACCAGTTTGTGGAAGCCCTGACCGAGCGGCTGATGACCTATGCCCTGGCGCGGGGTGTTGAATCCTACGACATGCCGGCGGTGCGTGCGGTGCGCTACCAGGCGGCCAAGGACGATTATCGCATGCAAACCATCATCCTGGGCATTGTTCAGAGTGTGCCCTTCACCATGAGAAGGACCCCCGCGACATGATGATCACCAAGAAGCCTGTTGGCCGGCGCACCCTGCTGCGGGGCCTTGGAACCGTGATGGCGATGCCCTTGCTGGAGGCGATGGTGTCCAGCGCCAAGGCAGCGGAGCAAGCCGCGGCGACCAGGAAGCGGCTGCAGGTGATCTACACCCCCAACGGGATGATGATGGAGAACTGGACGCCGGCCTCCAGCGAGGCGGGCTTTGCCTACTCCCCGATCCTCAAGCCCTTGGAGCCCTACCGGCAGAAGATCACGGTGTTCACCGGGCTTTCCCATGTCCAGGCCGAAGCCCTGGGCGACGGGGCGGGCGATCATGGCCGCTGCTGCGGCGGCTACCTGACCGGGGTGCATGTCAAGAAGACCGAAGGGGCCGATATTACCTCAGGGGTGTCGATGGACCAGCTGGTGGCCAAACAGTTCGGCGACCAGACCCAGATCCCGTCCCTGGAACTGGGGCTTGAGCCGCCCAGCCTGGTGGGCAGCTGCGACAGCGGCTACAGCTGCGCCTATACCAACACCCTGTCCTGGTCGAGCCCGTCCACGCCTTTGCCGGTGACGATCAATCCGCGCGAGGTGTTCGAGCGGATGTTCGGCGATGGCGACAGTCTGGATGCCAAGAGCCGGCTGGCCCAGCTGAGGCGCCAGGCCTCGATCCTGGACTTTGTGGCCGCCGACGCCAAAAGGATGTCGGGGCGGCTGGGGGCCAGCGACAAGCAGAAGCTGGATGAGTATCTGCAAGCGGTGCGCGACATCGAGAAGCGCATCCAGAAGGTGGAGAAGGGGGGCACGGGCGCGGTCAAGCTTCCGGCCTATTCCAAGCCTTCGGGGGTTCCGGACTCGTTTGAAGACTATGCCCATATGATGATCGACCTGCAGGTGCTGGCGATGCAGGCCGACATGACCAGGGTGGCCACCTTCATGATCGGGCGCGAAGTCTCGGGCCGTTCCTACCCCGAGATCGGGGTGCCCGATGCCCACCATCCCTTGAGCCATCATGGCGGGGATGCGGAGAAGATCGCCAAGCTGACCAAGATCAACACCCTGCATATGGAGCAGGTGGCCTATTACCTGAAGCGGATCAGCGAGACCAAGGATGGCGACAAGCCGCTGATCGAGAGCACCATGCTCCTGGCCGGCGCCAGCCTGGCCGATCCCAACCGCCACGACCATCGCGCCCTGCCGGTGATCGTGGCCGGCGGCCTGATCCAGGGCAACCGCCATGTCACCGTCGACAAGGACACCCCCATGACCAACATGATGCTGGCCATGATGGACACAATCGGCGTCCATGCCGACAAGCTCGGCGACTCCACAGCCCGCCTCGCAAACTTCGCAGCCTAAGGACATCAACACACGCATGCGGACGTCATTTGTTTTGGGGTTTCTGGGAGCGCTCGCTTTCGCCAGTGCGGCAATCGCGGGTGAGGGCGAAGATCGTCTGCTCCAGGCGGTCAAGACCGACGATCATGAGACGATAAAAAATCTCCTGGCCGCGCATGCCGATGTGAATGTCCTGTTGCCCGACAAATCTACTGT
This sequence comes from Rhizomicrobium sp., assembly GCA_035512055.1. Taxonomy (GTDB): domain Bacteria; phylum Pseudomonadota; class Alphaproteobacteria; order Micropepsales; family Micropepsaceae; genus Rhizomicrobium. The sequence continues at coordinate 7,556 of DATKEP010000087.1, read as the reverse complement.
CCTGGCATGGGCGGTGGACCGCCAGGATGAGGAGTCCGTGCGACTGCTGCTTGATGCCAGTGCGAAGCCTGGGGTCAGCGACATGGATGGCGCTGTTCCGCTGACGCTGGCCTGCGAATTGGGCGATCCAAAAATCGTGAGCGATCTGCTGAAGGCGGGCGCCGATGCCAAGGTGGCGCGGCCCGACGGCATCACCGCATTGGCGCTGTGCGCCGGCAGTTCCACGCCGGAAGCGTTGGGAGCGCTGATCGCCAAGGGCGCCGACGTCAATGCGGCCGACCCGAAAGGTCAGACCGCGCTGATGCGCGCCGCGTTCGCCGGAAAGACCGAGAATATTACCTTCCTTGTCGCCCATGGCGCCAATGTGAATGCGGCGGAAGAGAAAGGCTTTACCCCGCTGTTCTTCGCCTTGCGCAGCAAGATGCCCGAACCTTCCATGGCGCTGCTCAACGCGGGCGCCAATACCAGGGCGGTTCTGCCCGACGGCACCTCTATCGTCGCGGCTGCAGTGGACAACGGCAATATCCCCTTTGCGGTCACTGTGGTGTCGCGCGGGACCGATCTGACGCAGCGTGATGCACAAGGACGGCAGTTGATCCATGTCGCCGCCGCCAGCGGCAATGCCGATCTGGTGAAGATGGTCCTGTCCAAAGGCGTTGATGCCAACGCCATGACCCAGCCGCCGTCTGCGCCTCCGCCGGCGCCGGCGCCCGTACAGGTGGTTGGCGGCCCCAAACTGGCTCGCGCCGACGGCACAAGGCCGCCGCCGCCGCCCGCCGTCTCCAAACCGCCGCTGATCTTCGCGGCGGCAGCGGGAAGCGCGCCGGCCATGAAGGCGCTGGTGGATGCCGGCGCCAAGGCCAGCATCAAGGCGCAGGACGGCACCACTGTGGCACTGGCCGCGGCCGGCAGCGGCAACCTGGACGCGGTGAAATATGCGCTGCAGCTGGACCCGGACCTGACCTATATCGGCCCCAGCCATCGCAGCATCATGCATTACGCCATTGCCAACAAGAATCCCGATCTTGCGATTCCGGTGCTGCAGTATCTCGCCGACAAGGGCGCCAAGCTGGATGAAAAGGATGACAAGGGCGACTCGCCGGGCGATTTCATCAATCGTGGCGGTCAGCAGGATATCCGCATCTTCTACATCCAGCTGCTCAAGGATCACGGCATCGTGAGCCAGCACGACCACTGATTGCCGCCAGTCACATCATGTGTCGCTTTGGTGACGCGTGGGCGCATGACAAATCGTCATGCGCATATGCTTGCCTCTCTGCGCGGACCGGCGAAGTATGAAGCCGGAGCAGAAACGGGCAGGCGGGGCGGCCATGGCGATTATCGATTCACCAGAAGATTTTCGCATTGGCAGGGTGGTGAGCAGGCTCTTTGAGGCATTGCTGGCCAATTGGGTCCTCTTCCTGGCGCTGGCAGCGCTTTCCACAATTCCCACAATGCTCCTCAGCATCTACACCGTGTCCGACCTCACCCAGAATATGGGCATGACACCGGCCGGCGCCATTGTGCCAGGCAGGATGGGACGGTTCTTCGAAATCACAGCTCTGTCTAGCCTTCTCTATCTGATATTCACGTTCCTTCTGCAGGCGGCGCTTACGCAAAGCACGGTCTGCTGGCTGAACGATGAAAAGCCCAACTTCGGCAATTCGCTGTCAGTTGCGGTGAAGAACTTCCTGCCGCTGGTTGGGATCGCAATTCTCGCGGGCCTGGGCGTCATGCTGGGCATGGTGTTGTTGTTCATTCCCGGCATCATCCTGGCCCTGATGTGGTCGGTGGTGGTTCCGGTCAAAATCGTCGAGGGAACGGGGATCGGCGAAAGCTTTGGCCGAAGCCGTTCACTGACGAAGGGCTACCGCGGCCGCATCTTCCTTCTCTTTCTGGCCTATTTCATCGTGGCAATCGTCATTGGCTTGGTCGTTAACCTGGGGATGGCAGGAACCATGCTGCCGAAGCCGGGTGACGTGAACCCGGCTTATATGGCGGTGGGCTGGATCGTGCGCGTGGTGTTGGCAAGTATCACGGCGGTTGGCGTGACATCGATCTACTATGAATGTCGGCTGGTCAAGGAAGGCATCGGCGCGCAACAGATGGCGGCTGCTTTCGACTAGACCGGCTCGTACTTGTCGCGGCGGCGGCGGCCGAACAGAAGGCGCGTCTCCAGCCTTCCCCGAAGCGCGATGTAATAGGCCGACAGGAATTCGCCATCCGGCACGTTGAGCTGATAGCCGATCTTTTTGCGAATGCGCGTGGCCACGGCTTCCATGGTGGCCGGATCACGCCGGCGAAGCACATTTTCCAGAATGTTCAGTTCCTTTATGCCATAAGCATCAAGCGCGGCCTCGCTGAACACCAGCCGGCTGTCTCCAGCACTGAGCTCGGTGTCCAGGATGCGTTTGGGTGCCAACACGACCCAGGTGCCGCCCACCAGGTCGCCCACGCGCAGCCGGTCGCGATTGAACAGCGGAAAGAACAGGAAGATGCCGCACCAAACCAGGCCGACGATACTGATCCAGGCGTCAATGCCGCGCACATTGGCAAGTAGGAAAGAAAGCGGCAGGAAAATCTCCAGCTCCCGCATGGCGTTGCGGGCGAAGATGGCATTGGCTGTCAGGGGCGAGCCGTCGCGGGTGGCAACACGCAAGCCCACAATGCGCTTGCCCGGCGTCGCGGCGCGCGCCGTCAGTTCGAAGCCGATAAACCAGAAATTCCGCAGCAGAAAGAAGCCCAGAATCCAAATGATGCCCAGATATTGCATCGAACCGAAACCGAACAGGAAGGCCATGCCGACCAGCGCCACGGTCAATGCGATCAGCACGCCCAGGATGAAGATCACGTCAAGCAGAAAGGCCGACACCCGTTCACCGCCGTCCGCCAGCATCAGGCGCAGGTCCACGCCTTCCGGTGTCACAAGCTCGCGCACCATCTTGTCAGGGTTCATGGACGCCTGCGCGGGTAGTAGAAGTAGGCGGCCCAGCCAAGAGCAGTGGCAAATGCAATGCCATAACGCAAAACCGTGCTGGTGATCATCTGGCGGCCAAAGCCTTCCAACAGGCCCGCGCAGCCCAGCATCACCACCACACCGCCCATCACGATGGCGCCGATGCGCCCGGCATCGGCGGTCGCGGCCAAACGGGATTTGTCGCCGGGAAAGGCCAGCATCCAGCCGATCCGGATTCCGGCTGCTCCAGCCAGTGTCACGGCGAACAGTTCGGTAACGCCGTGGATCAATGTCCAGCCGCCGAAGGGTACGAGCAGTCCGTGTGTGTAGAAGATGGCGACGAACGCGCCCAGCATCAGCCCGTTGTAGAACATCAGGAAGCCAGCCGGCAGGCAGCAGGCGAAGCCGAGCGCGAAAGCCAAGATGGCGATCTGGGCATTGTGAGTGAAAAGGAAACTTGCGAAGAATCCAAGTGCCTTGCCATGTTGGGGATCAAATAGCGTTCGTGCCAGTTCGGTGGTGGATGAGCGCGGGCCGCGGCCGCCGGCAAGTGCGTGTGGCACGAATATGTAGAAATAGCCGGACTTCTTGAGTGTAACCTCGAAGGCGACCACCGCGCCCAGGATCGTCAGTACCGTCGCCGCCAATGTTTCGCGCCAAAGCGCTCGCACGGCGCAAGGCCAGTCGAGTAGGAAAAAGCCCGCAAGCCTCTCACCCAAAGTGGTCCGGTTGCCATAAACGAAGAAATAGGCGCGCGTCGACAGGCTCTCCAGATATTCCACCAGGTTCCTGTCCAGCGAAATGGACCGCGCGACCGACAGCGACGACAGTGTCGCGCGGTAAAGCACCGGCATTGCGATCACATCATCGGCGCTCAGCGCTCGACGCTTGCCGGTCTCCAGCAATGCAAGCAGGCTTTCCAACCTTTTCCAGTCGGCTTCCCGCTCGCTCCGGAAACGCTGGCTCTTGAGGACAAGCTCGCTCATGCGTATGTCCCCAAGCGCTGCTTGAGGGCAAGATAGGCACTGATCACGCCCGTAGCGAGCCGATCCGCCGGCGCATCGACGATTTCAACGCCCAGCTGGCGCAGCCGCGCCATCACCAAGTCGCGTTCCTTAAGCAGCATGTCTGCGATCACCGAACAGCTGGCGTCGCGGGCGCTCTGCGGCTCTGCCCGCCGCATACTCTCAAGCTCCTCGTCCCGAAAGACGACAAACAGCACGATGTGCCGCTTGAGCAGCTGGGCGACATTCTCCAGCATCAGTTCGGCGCTGGTCGAGTCTGAAAAATCGCTGAACAGGATGATCACCGAGCGATGCTCGATATCGCCGGCCAGCTGGGTCAGGCCCAGTGTGAAATTTGTCTCCTCCACAGAATAATCCAGTTGTGCCGCCAGCCGCTGCAGCGCCGGAAAGGCGCGCACGCCGGAAACACTGCCGCTTCGAAGCCGAGGCCGGCTGTCGAAAGCGAAGAGGCGGAAACGATCGCCCAGCTTGAGGCCAACGAAAGCCAACAGCAGGATGGCATGGAGGGCGCGATCCAGCCTTGGCTGGCCGGCCAGAGGTTCGCTCATCAGCCGGCCGGTATCCAGCACGGCAACGATGTGCTGGTTCTGTTCGACACGGAATTCCTTGACGATCAGCTTGTTGTGGCGGGCCGAGGTCTTCCAGTCCATCTGGCGGGGATCGAGTCCTGGCTGGAATTCGCGCAGGGCGTGAAATTCCGAACCACGGCCGCGATCAAGCCGTAGCTGAAGCCCGCTTTCATTGTTGCGTTCGAACAGCCTCACCGCTTCTTCGCGTACGCCCTCAACATCGGGGACGATGGGAACAGTGCGCGACAGGGGATGGGCGTGCTGAATCCAGGCGAGACCCAATGGCCCAGTCCAGCGCAGCCACAACCGCTCAAGCCGACCTTCGCCCCGCCGTAGCGGCTCTAGCGCAAAGGCGGCTGAGATATGGTCCGCCTCAGGTCCGAACAGGTGGCGGCGAGGCGTAATGGCGAGACGGTCATTGCCTTCCAGTTCGATCTCCGCCATGTGGGGCGGGGTGCGCCGGAAAGAAACAGTAAAACTGGCGCTGCCGCCGCGACCCACGCCTAAAATCTGGGGCACGGCCGCATTGACTGAGAGCTTGCGGCCCCACAGTCCAAGACCGAGATCAACGCCGACCAGCATGACAATAGCGAGCGACCAGGCCATGCCCGCAGTCCAGAGACCGGGCGCAGCCAGCGCCATTCCCAGCGAGAGTGGAATTCCCACGATCACGGCGTACACCGCCCGGCGCGAGGGATAGAAACTCTTCAACGCGGTACCTCCGTGCGCGCCACGATCTCGCTCAGCACTTCATCGACTTTGCGCCCGTCGATCTCGGCGGCCGGCGACAGGATCACGCGGTGTCGCAGGGCGGGCGCGGCAAGCTGTTTGACATCGTCCGGAATCACATAGTCGCGGCCGTCAAGAGCGGCGCGAGCGCGCGAAGCGGTCGCCAGCATGGCGGCGGCGCGCGGCGAGGCGCCGTGCGATATGGCGGCGGCCGCCCGCGTTGCGCGGACAATGCGCACGATATAATCCACAATGGCCTCGTTGAGTTTGGCGGCACCGACCGCGGCAATCGCATTTTTCAGGGCGTCGCGGTCGATCACGCATTCCACGCCAAGTGCCACGGGATCGGGCATGCGTACGCTCGTGCCCGTGGCGGCGACGATGCCCCGTTCTTCCGCTTCGCTGGGATAGGAGAGCACATGCTTGAACAGGAAGCGGTCGAGCTGGGCCTCGGGAAGGGGATATGTACCTTGCTGCTCGATCGGATTTTCGGTTGCCACCACCATGAACTGATCGCTCAGCGCCTGGGTCTTGCCGTCAAGGGTGATGCGGCGTTCCTGCATGGCCTCCAGCAGCGCTGCCTGTGTTTTTGGCGGCGTGCGGTTTATCTCGTCGGCCAGCAGCAGCTCGCAGAAGATCGGCCCGCGCGTCGCGGTGAAGCTTCCGGTCTGGAAATTGAACATGTTGATGCCGATGATGTCGCTGGGCATCAGGTCGGGCGTGAACTGGATGCGGCCGAATTCCAACCCCAGGCATCGGGCAAAGCACTGTGCCAACAGTGTCTTGGCGATGCCGGGCGGCCCTTCCAGCAGGATGTGACCGCCCGAGAACAAAGCCACCAGCAGGAGATCAACGGTTTCGGCCTGGCCGACGATCACCTTGCCCATCTGGGCCCTCAGCTGATCGCCTATTTGTCTTATATCATTGATGTCCACGCGTGATCCCTTTCCTCCAGGCATAGGCTTTTGCGGCAATCGTTTGCAGGTCCGCACCGGTGCGTGCAGTCTCCGCTTCCCGCGCCAGTTCGGCGTAGGAGACAGCCAGACCGGTTCCGCGCTCGATGATCGCCAGCAATTCATTCTGCTCGGGGGCTGACGCCCTGCGCACACCCAGCCGTGCCAACGCCATGTCGCGCGCCGACTGGACATATCGCGCCGCCATTGCGCCCTCGCGGCCCATAATGCGCAACAGGTCGGCGGTGTTGGCGGCCAGTATTTTCTTGCCGCGAGCGAAGACCCGTCCCTGTTCGATGGGGGCGCCAAAACGGCTGGCTGCATGCCATCCAATCAGAAGGGCCGCGACTAGGGAACAGATGGTGGCGCCCACCAGCGGTGTCTGGAATACGGCGCGCAACAGGCTGGGATCTCGCCCCAATCCGTTAAGGGTGACATCGAAGCGCACTGGACCGGTGCCCCGCCGCAATTGCGCGATGATCGTCATGGCCGCACGCGCGCTGGTCCGGTCTGACAAGCCGTGATCGTTCATCAGGTCCGGATCTGACAGGATATAGACCGGCTGGCCTGCATGACTGGCCATCGCCAGAATGGGGCCATAATTGCGGGCAATCAGAAGGCTCTTTGCGCCGCCGATGCTGCGCAGTTCTTCGACATTGGGCAGGGCAAAGGCTGGAAGTTTCGGCGGTGCAGTCGGGCTCAGCATGATCTCGACATTCTTGGCACTGCCTGGGCGCATCGCCAGCGTTACACCCGGCGCGATCTGCTGCAGCATTGCGGCGGTCTGGCCAGTTGGCAGAGCGCCGAACTTGCTGACCCAGTCCTCCCGTGGAATCTGTGGAGTCACGATCCACTTTGGCAGGATGATCAGCGTCGGAGCGATGAATTCATATTCGCTGATGTCGCGCGCATCGGCGCCGGCCTCGGGCGTGAGAATCACCAGGCTCGGCCTTGTGTCGGGACGCGAGAGCTGACCGCGGTCCAGTTCGGTGGGGACGCCCGACAGGGTGAGCAGTTCCTTCAGTCCCGCAAAGCCGACCGCCGAACGGGACACGGTATCGCCACCATTGCTGCTTTCGCTTCGCAGATCGGGCGCGTAGGCGAACAAAAGCATCAGGCCCAGAAGCGAGACGGCGCTGATCACCACCAGCAGCACCGCCAGTCTTCCACTCATGAAGCGCGCCTGGCTCATGCGGCCGCCTGCCAGGTGCTCGTGACGGTGAACTGCTCGAAAGTGCGGCGCACTTCGGCATAGTCATCGACCGTCAGCCTGCGCCCGCCGAAGATCGCGCGTTCCACCACCATTGCAATGTGGGAGAAAATC
>DATKEP010000086.1:0-15689 GCA_035512055.1 Rhizomicrobium sp. | reverse complement strand
TCGTTCGCGCTATCGCGCTGCTGGGCTGCCGGCGGCAGCGCCCAGCAATTCCTTGAGCGCCGCCAGCAGCTTGTCGATCTGGACTCGCGAACCCACCGTTATGCGCAAATAGTCCGCGATGCGGGGCGTGTCGAAATGCCTGACAACAATCGCCCGTTCGCGAAGCCGGGCGGCCAGGACCTTGCCATCATGTTTTGGATGGCGAGCAAATACAAAGTTGGCGGCCGATGGCAGGACTTCGAACCCGAGTTGTGCAAGACCATTACTCAGCTGTTCGCGCCCGGAAATCACATAATCGCGCGCCTGCTGGAACCAGGCTTCGTCCTTTATGGCTGCGATGGCGCCCGCTTGTGCGAGCCGTCCCAGCGGATAGGAATTGAAACTGTCCTTCACGCGATTCAATGCTTCGATCAGGGCCGCATCGCCAATTGCATAACCAACTCTCAGACCCGCAAGCGCCCGCGACTTCGACAAGGTATGCACGACTAGCAGATTCGGATGGGAGGCCACCAGCGGCACCGCGCTTTCCGCACCGAAATCCACATAGGCCTCGTCAATCACGACCGGGATATCGGCATGTTCGTCCAGCAGCTCGGCGATCCGGGCGCGCGGCAGCGCCGTTCCCGTAGGCGCGTTGGGATTGGCGAGGATGATCGCGCCCGCGCGCCGGCGGTAGTCTGCGATGTTGACCGCCATCGCCGCATCCAGCGGCACGATCTGGAAAGTGATGTCAAACAGCCGGCAATACACCGGATAAAAACTGTAAGTGATGTCGGGAAAGAGCAGCGGTTCCTTTTGCTTCAGCAAGGCCGCGAAGGCATGCGCCAGAACTTCGTCGGAGCCATTGCCGACGAACACCTGATCTGGCAGCACGCCATGATAGGCAGCGAGGGCCTCGCGCAGCGCGGTGGCGCGGGGGTCCGGATAGAGCCGCAAGCTATCGGCCGCGTCGGCACGGATTGCCTCCAGGGCGCGTGGCGAGGGGCCGAGCGGATGTTCGTTGGTGTTGAGCTTGACCAGATCGGCCATGCGCGGCTGCTCACCCGGCGTGTAGGGTGCCAGGCGTTGGATCAAGGCGCTCCAGAAACGGCTCATCCCTGCTCCATAGCCGAGCGCCGGGCGTCGGGGTAGGCCCTGCCAGCGCCTGCGGATGGCTTTGGCGGGCTTGGGGGCCTTCTGCATGCAAAAACGGCCCCGGAAATATCCGGGGCCGTTCCTGTCTCTTACCTAGTGATGGCCGCCGTGGAATCCACCATGGAAGCCGCCATCTCGGAAGCCGCTACCGTGGAAGCCGCCACCATGGAAGCCGCCGCCATGCCAGCCGCCGCCGAAGCCGAAACCGATCACCGGTCCGCCAATATAGGCAGGCCCATAGCCGCAGTAATAAGGATCATAATAGGGGCTATAGGGATTGCAGACAGGTGCGGGCGCGTAAGCCAGCGGCGCGCCAACGCCAACGAAGACGCGGGCCGAAGCAGGCGAAGCAATGGCCATGGCGGCACCCGCCATCATCACAACACCCAGAGCGATTTTTGCGAAGCGTTTCATGTCGGGTCTCCTTTCTTGACCGTTGCCCGCATGATGCGCGCCTGGCTTTGAACCGGCCCTGAAGCGCAGTTTTGGGTGGCGTTCAGCAATGTGTCCGGATTGTGTCGGGCGCGCGTGACGGTTGGGAAAGACTGACGCCCCTAATAGGTCGTTCTGCCACCCGACGTGTCGAGTGTGCTGGCCGTGGTGAAAGAACATTCCTCGCTGGCCAGCCAGCACACGGCAGCAGCAATTTCGGGCGCCGTGCCCAGACGGCCCATCGGGATCCTGGAGCGCATATAGTCGATATGGCTCTGGGGCACGCCCTTGAGGATCGGACTTTCGAAGGTTGCGGGCGTCACGGCATTGACGACCACGCCTTTGGTGGCCAATTCCTTGCCCAGCGATTTTGTGAATCCGAGCACGGCGGCCTTCGCGGCGGAGTAGGAACTGGCATTTGGATTGCCTTCCTTGCCCGCTACCGACGAGATATTGACGATGCGGCCATAGCTCTGCTCCACCATCATCGGTGCGACGAAGCGGCAACAATAAAACAGGCCGTTCACATTGACGTCCATCACCTTGAGCCAGGAATCGATGGGATAGTCGATCACGGTATGGGTCGCGCCGGTGATACCGGCGCTGTTGATCAGGATGTCGATCTTGCCCAGCAATTTGCGAGATTCATTTGCGGCCGCTTCCACCGCCTTGGAGTCGCTCACATCCAGTGCGATCGTATGTGCCGCGCCGCTAACTTTCTTGGCACCGTCAAGGGCGTCCGGGTTAAGGTCCCAAAGGCAGACTTTGCCGCCTTCCTGGGTGATGCGCTTGGCGGCCTCAAGGCCCAGCCCAGAAGCACCGCCCGTGATGACGGCGGCGCGGCCCGCAAAGCGTCCGGAATAAATCATGATGCTTTTCCTCGCATTCTGGCGGGCGGGTTATAACCGCAAAAGGCTATGTTGCACCGCAATATATCTGCGGCGGCGCGCCGCGATGGTGGCAGCGCTCGTGTCTGTCTAGAGTGGCGCCGGGTTCGCGCCCGACAAGAGGCGCGGGGCTTCAGCTATCGGGGAGGACACGCATGGATCGCAGGAGATTCTTTGGCCTTTCGGCTGCCGCGGGCGGTCTTTTGGCGGTCGAAAAAGCAGCGGGCCAACCCAGTGGGCCGACCTATAACGCCGCCCCCAAGATGGACGTGCAGGAGCCCCATATCCAGCAGCAGCAATTCCGCATCGGCTATACCACCAACACGCGTGGCGGCTGGGAAGGCAGCCCCTTTGACGGGATCAGCGAGGCGCGCGATGTCGGCTTCCGCTATTTTGAAATCTTCGGATCCTCCTTCTGTGCCACGCCCGACGGGCTTGAACCCGCTTCCCATGACACGCAGGCCATGAAGACCTGGCCCGGCGGCTATAGCTGGAAATTTCCGAAAGGACCGCGGGCCAAGCGCGAGGTCTATTACCCTGACCGCTGGGAGGCCCTGCAGCACCGCATGTACGAGATCGGCGGCCAGTTCACCGCCATCACCGGCGGCGCATTGGGCGGCAGTGTCGCATTTCACGATCCGGCGCAACGCCAGGCAGTGGTGGACAATCATTTCAACATGACGCGCTTCTCGCGCCGCTTCGGCTGCGATCACCAGAAGACCAACACCGGCCCGCGCAAGCAGCCGGATGGCACGCCGATGGAAGACCTCAAGCAGATCGCCGTCACGCTGGATCTCCTGGGCCGGCGCATTCGCGAAGAACTGGGCATGAAGTTCGGCGTCCATGCCCATTTGGGGAGCCAGATCCAGAACGAGCACGAAACCATGTACATCATGGAAAACACCAAGCCCGAAAATGTCGGGCTGGTGCTGGACACCGGCCATATCACCATGGCAGGCATGGACCCGGTTGCCTTGGCCAAGAAACTGGGCCATCGCGTGATCGAATTTCATTTCAAGGACACCAAGAAGGAAGACCATGGCGGCACCAAGAATGTGCCCACGCCCCAGCGCGACATGATGAACGATCCCTATTTCTATCCCCTGGGCGAGGGCGGAGTGGATTTCCTTGGCCTCGTGGACTATTTGAAATCCATCGCCTGGCGCGGCCATCTCAACGTCGAACTCGACACCTCGCCCTGGCGGCCGCCCAAGGAAAGCGCGCGCATCACCGCCAATTACATCCGCAATGTTTTGAAGATTGAACTGTAAAGAAAGTCCCTCATGACTAAGAGCATGTTTCCCCTGCCTCAGGATTGGCGCGATGCCGTATTGGTGGGCCGTATCGATATGGGCGAAGGCCCCACCCCCGTCGTGGTGAAGGAAGGCCGGGTATTTGATGTTTCCGCCACGGCACCGACTGTGTCTGCGCTGTTGGAAAAATGGAATGGCGTTCCCTCCGGCAAGGATCTAGGCGACGTCAACGATCTGGGCCTTGAAACGGCCTGGTCGAACGGCTCTGCAAAGGTGAAGCTGCTGGCGCCGGTCGACCTGCAGTGCGTCAAGGCCTGTGGCGTGACCTTTGCAGTGTCCGCAATGGAGCGTGTGATCGAAGAGCGCGCCAAGGGCGAGCCCGGTCGCGCGCAGGCCATACGCGAGGAACTGGCGGCACGCATCGGCACCGACATCCGCAAGGTGGTGCCGGGTTCGCCGGAGGCGGCCAAGCTGAAAGAAGCTCTGATCGCCGATGGTCTTTGGTCGCAATATCTGGAAGTTGCGATCGGACCCGATGCCGAAGTGTTCACCAAAGCGCCTCCCATGTCGTCGGTCGGCTGGGGCGATTATGTCGGCATCCGCACCCAATCCACCTGGAACAATCCCGAGCCGGAAATCGTGGTGGTGGTGGATCGCAACGGCAGGGCGGTGGGCGCGACGTTGGGCAATGACGTGAACCTGCGCGACTATGAAGGACGCAGCGCTCTGCTTCTGGGCAAGGCCAAGGACAATAATGCGGCCTCCGCGCTCGGTCCCTTCATTCGCATGTTCGACGACAAATACACGATGGACGATGTCCGCAACGCGGTGGTCGAACTCGAAATCGTGGGCATCGACAATTACCGGCTGGAAGGCAAATCCACCATGGCCGAGATCAGCCGCGATCCGCTGGATCTTGTGAAACAGACCATCAGCGAACACCAGTATCCGGACGGCTTTGCGCTCTTTCTGGGCACGCTGTTCGCTCCCACCCAGGACCGAGACGTCAAGGGATCGGGCTTCACTCACAAGGAAGGCGATGTGGTGCGGATATCCACGCCCAAGCTGGGCGTGCTGGAAAACCGGGTCACCACCTCCAAGGCGGCGCCGCCCTGGAATTTTGGTATTTCCGACCTTATGAAAAACCTTGTCCGGCGAGGGCTTTTGTTAGCCTAGGCTGCGGCCCCAAGCCATACCCCGGTCACAACTCCGGGATGCAGTTCCGGGGTTGGATTGGGGTGGCCAACCCCTTAAATACAGCCAGCCATTTTTCCCCGAGCTGCCCAAGGAGATACTTGATGACCGAGACCCTGACCCATTTCATCGGTGGCAAACAGATTTCCGCTCCGGGGGCGCTGGAAAGCCTTAACCCATCCAACACAGGCGAAGTGATCGCCAAATTTCCGGATGGCAGCCCCGAAGACGTGAACAAGGCAGTGGAAGCTGCCCGCGCGGCTTTTCCGGGCTGGTCGGGTGCAACGCCGGAAGTGCGCGCCGATGTGCTGGACAAGGTCGGCAGCCTGATCATCGAGCGCAAAGACGCGCTGGGCCGGCTTCTTGCAAGCGAAGAGGGTAAGACCCTGCCCGAAGCCACGGGCGAGACCGTGCGCGCCGGTCGCATCTTCAAATATTTTGCCGGCGAGGCACTGCGCCGCCATGGCCAGAACCTGGACTCCGTGCGTCCCGGCGTCGAAATCCAGACTTATCGCGAAGCCGTGGGCGTTTATGGCGTGATCACGCCATGGAATTTTCCGATCGCCATTCCGGCCTGGAAAATCGCGCCTGCCCTGGCCTTCGGCAATACCGTGGTTCTGAAGCCCGCCAACCCCACCCCTGCGACCGCGCATGCGCTGGCCGCGATCATCCATGAGGCCGGCGCCCCGGCCGGTGTGATGAACATGGTGCTGGGCCGCGGCATTGTCGGCGATGCGCTTTCCAAGCATCCGGATGTCAACGGCATTACCTTCACCGGCTCGCAGACCGTCGGCTCCAAGGTCGCGATGGCGGCAGTGTCGCATCAAGCACGCGTGCAGATGGAAATGGGTGGCAAGAATCCGCTGGTGGTGCTGGATGATGCCGAATTCGACCGAGCCGTACAGATCGCGGTGGATGGCGGCTATTTCGCCACCGGCCAACGCTGCACCGCCTCCAGCCGGGTGTTCGTGCAGGCCGGTATCTATGACAAGTTCGTCGCCGCAGTGGCCGAGCGCGCCAAGGCGCTGAAAGTGGGCAATGCGCTGGACCCGACCACCCAGATGGGGCCGGCTGTCACCGACACGCAGCTCGCGGGCAATTTGAAATATGTCGATATCGCGCTGAAGGAAGGCGGCCGCCTGCTTGCCGGCGGGCCGAATCCGTTGAGGCTCGCAACGCCTGGCCACTACATGTCACCGACCCTGATCGTGGATACCAAGGCTTCCGACACCATCAACCAGGAAGAAGTCTTTGGCCCGGTGGTCTCGGTGGTGAAGATCAAGGACTATGAGGAAGGACTGGCCCTCGCCAACGCAGGCACCTTCGGCCTGTCCGCCGGCATCGTCACCACTAGCCTCAAGCACGCGCGTCACTTCCAGCGCAATGTCAAGGCGGGCATGGTGATGGTCAATCTGCCGACCGCCGGTGTGGACTATCACGTGCCGTTTGGCGGTACGCGCGGCTCTTCCTACGGCGCGCGCGAGCAGGGTTTTGCAGCGGTGGACTTCTTCACCCAAACCAAGACCGCCTATTCCTTCTCGTAAGGATCGGACAAAAGCCAATCGAAAAGGGCGGCGTCAGCCGCCCTTTTCATTAGGGGCGGGCGGGCGCTAGTCTCGCGGCAAAATCAGTAGAAACAGGAGAGGGCGGCCCATGGCATTGCGGAAAATCCTGCTGGCAACGGCGCTGTTGCTGAGTCCCGTGGAAGCGTTGGCGGACCTCGCCATCTCGGGCCAGGACGGCAAGCAGGTGCGCGCCGGCGACGGCCTGCCGATGAAGCCCACGCCTGATAGTGTCGCGACAATTGCATTTTCCAGCAGTGAGGCGCCAAAGGTTATCGGCATGCTCGAGGTCTGCTCCACCCAGATGGGACCGCCCAGCGCGCTCGCCGTAGCCCCCGACTACAGTTTTGTGCTGGCGACCTGCCCGCAGACCATTGATGACGCCAACAAGACCCATCCCACCGACACGGTTTCGGTGATCGGACTGGATAACCCCACCCATCCCAAGCTGCTGCAGACGGTGCATGCAGGGATGGGCGCAACCGGCGTCTATATGAACAGGAAGGTCACGATTGCGCTGGTGACAGGTGTCGGCGACGACACGATCACGCTTTTCACGATCAAGGATCGCCAGCTGAACCGCGGCGGCCAGGTAAAGCTGGAAGCAAAGGCCGAGCCCCGTGACGTGCTGATTGCGTCCGACGGCAAGACAGCTTATGCGCTGCACTTTGGTGACGGCAAGGTGACCAAGCTGACGATCCAGGGCGACCAGCTTGTCCGCGTGGCCGACTTCGATGTGGGCACCCAGCCGGACGGCGGCAGCATTTCTGCCGACGGCCGCTATCTGTTCGTCAATGATTTCGGCGGTGCGCCGACCACGACCAAAGGCAATGGCGCCACCGTGCTGATCGATACACGGACCGGCAAGATCACCGACGCCGTAGAAGTGGGCGCACTTCCGGAAGACGTGGTTCAGTCGCCTGACGGCAAATACGCCGCCGTGGTAGTGGGTAATGGCTCAGCCACAGTGCGCAACGCGGCCAACTACAGCAGTGTCTTCGGCAAGCTGGTGATCTTCCAGCGCCAGGGCAGCAAGTTGATTCACATTGCGGACGGCCAGATCGGCCATGCATGCCAGGGCGTGGTGTGGAGCGACGACGGCAAGCGCTTGTTGGTACAGTGCTCCGTCGAACGGGATATAAGGGTGCTGGATTTCGATGGCAAGACGCTGACCGAACGGCCTGATGCCGCAATCAAGATGGTGTCTCGCCCCGGCGTCATGATCACCTCCCGGTCGCGTCCCTGATCTTGGCCTGCTTTTCGGACTTGATCGATTCGCCAGGCTCGCGCAAATAGCGCGGGCCATGGCGCCGTTGCTGCACCTCAGAGACATTTCCGTCGCCTTTGGCGGCAGCCGCCTGCTTGATGGAGCCGAACTGAGCGTGGCGGCGGGTGAGCGGCTGTGCCTCGTAGGCCGTAATGGCTCGGGCAAATCAACCGTCCTCAAGATCGCAGGCGGACTTATGGAAGCCGATGCGGGCTCGCGCTTTGCCCAGCCCGGGGCCACCATCCGCTATCTGCCGCAGGAACCGGATCTGAGCGGCTTTGCCACGACTCGCGATTATGTCGAAGCCGGGCTCGGGCCCCATGAAGATCCTAACCGGGCGTTCTATCTTCTAGGCAATCTGGGGCTAAGCGGCAACGAACGTCCTGCCGCGCTCTCGGGCGGCGAGGCGCGCCGCGCAGCACTTGCCCGCACCTTGGCGCCGCGGCCCGATATTCTGTTGCTGGATGAGCCCACCAATCACCTGGATGTGAAGGCCATCGAGTGGCTGGAAGGCGAACTCAAATCGGCCAAAGGCGCGCTGGTCTTAATCAGCCATGATCGGCGTTTTTTGGAAAATCTCTCGCGCGGCACCATCTGGCTGGACCGCGGCAAGACCCACCGGCTGGAAAGAAGTTTCGCGTCCTTCGAGGCTTGGCGCGACGAAATGCTGGAAAAGGAGGCGGTGGAGCGTCACAAGCTTGAGCGCCGCATCGCCTCCGAGGAAGACTGGGTGCGCTATGGCGTGTCAGGCCGGCGCAAACGCAACCAGGGCCGGCTTGAGCGCTTGCGCGGCCTTCGCACCGAGCGTCGAGAGCAGATCCGCAAGCTCGGCGCGGTGAAGATGGAAGCGGCGGAGGGCGCCGGCTCCGGCACCAAAGTCATTGACGCCAAGGGCGTGGCTTTTTCCTACGGCGAAAATGAGATCGTGCGGGACTTCTCACTGCGCATTCACCGTGGCGACCGCATCGGCATTGTCGGTCCCAATGGTGCTGGCAAGACCACTCTTCTCAAGTTGCTCACGGGTAAGCTTGCGCCAAAAAGGGGCAATGTGAAGCTGGGCCAGGGCATCTTGATGGGCGAACTGGACCAGAACCGCAGCAAACTCCACCCCGAACAATCCCTGGCCGCTGCCGTGACTGACGGTAGTGGCGATACGGTGATGGTGGCGGGCAAGCCGCGGCATGTGATGAATTATTTGCAGGACTTTCTCTTCACGCCGCAACAGGCGCGCACCCCGGTCAAAGTTCTGTCCGGCGGCGAACGGGCGCGGCTTCTTCTCGCCAAGCTCTTTGCAACGCCATCCAATTTCCTGGTACTGGACGAGCCGACCAACGACCTGGACCTGGAAACCCTGGATCTGCTGGAAGAAGTGATCGCAGATTATCCTGGCACCGCGCTACTGGTCAGCCATGACCGCGATTTTCTGGACCGGGTAGCGACCCAGATCGTGCTGGCGGAGGGCGATGGCCGCTTCACCGAATATGCCGGCGGCTATAGCGATATGCTGCTTCAAAGGGGTGAAAAGCCGCCGCAGCGGCCCGAGATTCGCAAAGAGCCAAACGCGGCGGTTGAGAGGCGTGTTCGCTCTGCTGCACCAAAGATGAATTTCTCCGATCTGCATGACCTTAAGACACTGCCCGAAAAAATTGCAGCTACGGAACTGCGCATGGCGGAGCTGGAAAAAAGTCTCTCAGACGCTTCGCTTTATGCCCGCGATCCCGACCGTTTCACAAAACTGTCGAGGGAACTGGTTGAAATCCGGGCCCAAAAGGACACTGACGAGGAACGCTGGCTGGCGCTGGAAATGGAGCGTGAGGCCCTGGAACAGGACTGACGTTTCCGCGTTATTTACATTGAGGCCAATAGGGTTTCGGAGGGTTGGTTCCATGAAACATGCAGCGATTGCCGGACTTGCCGCGGGAACAGCCCTGATGATTGGCGGCGCGCTAGGCGCTGTCTCCAACATCGACCCAAGGCCGGTGACCCAAGCAAACGTCGAAGCTATGAATCCGATGATCGGCGGACAAGCGATGCTGGCGGACCGGGACATCATGGAGAACATGGCCGCCTCTCCGATGCACAGCGTCTTTGTCAACGAGCTTAAGGATACCGGTGTGGCCGCGGCATTGAAGACAAACGGGCAATTCACGGTATTCGCCCCCACCAATTCAGCCTTTGCGGCGGCGGGCCGGCAGCCCAAGTCCAGCCTGGCGCGGCGCATGAGTTATCTGATCGTGCCGGGAAGGTACGATTCTCAGGCTCTGTTGCGGATAATCAACGAGGCCGGTGGTGAAGCCCGATTGCGTACCGCCGAGGGCGGCACGCTGGTGGCGCGGATGAACGGTCCCACCAACATCGTCGTTATGGATGAGCGTGGAAATGCCGCCGACATTGCCATTTACGACATCCACGACAAGAACGGCATTGTTCATGTCGTGGATCGCATGTTGGAGCCTGGCGGTACGGCGCGCGAGATCGCGTCAAATTAGTCAGTCCGCGTATTTTGCCAGATAATCGGCCAGCGCTTGCGGCGTCATGGAACTGGCATCGGTGGTCGCAAATACGTCATTGCCATTCGTCAGCTTGCCGTCCGGCGTGACGATCAACAGCGTCGGCACGCCTTTCAGCCGTCCGGTGATGCCGAAGCGGGCGGGGACCTGCTGGTTTCGGTCGAAGCGGCCGACATCCACAGACACCATTTCATAATGGGCGGTCATGAACCGCTGCATTTCCGGCAGCTTGAGAAAATTGGCCAACACCACACAATCCACGCACCAGTTGGCGCCCAGGTCGATCAGCACGCGCTTGTGCGATTTTTTCGCGTGGTCGAAGGCGGCCACCACAGCCGCATCGGCATTGGCATGTTCGTCATAAGGCTGCATCAACACCACGGGCAGCTGCCGGATGGAGGCGATGGATGGTTTCGGCGCCGGCACGGCCGCGAATGCCGGCGTGGCGAGCAGCAGGATGGCAGACGTGAGTTTCTTCATGCGGCGGGCTCCAGCAAGCCGCGTCCTTCCAGCAGGGCCTCGACACGGGGGTCGCGCCCGCGGAAATCGCGATAGGCGGCGGCGAAATCACGGGTGCCACCGGCGGAATAGATGAATTTGTACAGGCGGTGCGCGAGGGCCGGATCGAAAGGGTTGCGCGCCTCCTCAAAGGCCTTGAAGCCGTCGGCATCGAGCACTTCCGACCAGAGATATGCGTAATAGCTTGCCGAATAGCCGTCGCCCCCAAAGACATGGGTGAAATGCGGCGCGGCGTGGCGGGGACCGATCTCTTCGGGCATGCCGATGCGCGACAATGTCTCGCTCTGTGCCTGCTTGGGGTCGCTGCCCAGTGGCAGGGTGTGGAAATCCATGTCGATTAGGGCGGAAGCCAGGAATTCCACCGTTGCAAAGCCCTGACCGTAATTGCGCGCCGCCAGAAGTTTCTGGAGCAACGCCGTTGGGATCGGCTCGCCTGTCTGATAATGGCGGGCAAACCGCTCCAGCACAGCGGGCTCTTCCAGCCAGTGTTCGTAGATCTGGGACGGCAGTTCGACGAAATCTCGCACTACATTGGTGCCGGAGAGGCGCGGATACCGCACCTTGCTGAGCAGGCCGTGCAGGGCGTGGCCCATCTCATGGAACAAGGTCACCGCATCGTCAAAGGATATAAGGCAGGGATCGCTTTTGCTGAAGTTGGAATTGTTGACGACGATCGGCAGAATCTCGCCCTCGAGGGTTTGCTGGTCGCGGAAGCTGGACATCCAGGCGCCACTTTGCTTGCCCGGCCTTGCGAAATAATCGCCGTAAAAAAGGCCGATCACATGGCCTTCGCGCACGACCTCCCAGACGCGCACATCAGGGTGATAAACCGGCATGTCATCGCGTTCCCGGAAGGAAAGTCCGAACAACTTGCTGGCTGTGAAGTGGGCGGCTTCGATCAGGTTGGAAAGCTGGAAATAGGGTTTCAGCTCCTCGGCGTCGAAGGCATATTTTTCCTGGCGAAGCTTTTCGGCGTAATAGCGCCAGTCCCAAGGTGCCAGGCGGAAATTATTGCCTTCTCTTGCGATCAACGCTTGCAGTGCATCGCGCTCCTCAAGCGCACGCTTTCGGGCCGGCTCCCACACTTCTTCCAGCAGGGCGCGCGCTTTGGCCGGCGTGCCCGCCATGGAATCGGCAAGTTTGAAGGCGGCAAAATTCTCATAGCCTAAAAGCCTGGCGCGCTCTGCCCTCAGTGTCAGCATCTCATGGATGATGGCAGTATTATTGTGGGCGTTGTCATTGTCGCCGCGCGCGACCCAGGCGCGATAAAGCTGCTCGCGCAAGGCGCGGTCATCGGCATATTGCAGGAAGGGCTCGACGCTCGATCGCGAAAGCATGACAGCGAAGGGCGCATCCAGTTTCAGCGCCGCCGCTTTGGCGGCGGCGGCGTCTCGCACCGCCAGCGGAATGCCTGCCAGCTGGCTCTCGTTCAACGACAGGATCCAGGCTTCCTCATCGCCCAATACATTCTGGTTGAATTGCGTGCCAAGGACCGCCAGGCGTTCGGCGATTGCGGCCAGCCGGTCGCGGTCATCGCCTTTCAGCTGGGCGCCGGCGCGCACGAAATCCAGGTGATAGCGTTCCAGCACAGCCAAGGATTCCGCATCCAGTCCCAACCGGTCGCGCTTGCGATAGATCGCATCCAGGCGCGCGAACAGCACCGGATGCATGGAGATGGCGCTCCAATGCGCCGAAAGGCGTGGCGCCATTTCCAGTTCGATTGCCTTGAGCGCATCGGTGGTCGCGGAGGATGCAAGATTGTGGAACACACCCTCCACGCGCGTCAGCAGCTGACCGCTCTTTTCCAGCGCCACCACAACATTCTCGAATGTGGGTGGATCTGGATTCTCGGCAATGGCCGCGACCTCGGTCGCATGTCCGGTCAGCGCTCGGTCATAGGCGGGGGGGAAGTGCTCCGGCGCGATCCGGTCCAGCGGTGGCGCCCCAAAGGGCGCGATCCAGTCTTCAAAGAAGGGATTGGTCATGGGACCAATATAGGGTCAGTGAATTTCCCATACCACTGTGACGTCGGCGGTCACATTCTGCTGGCCCGGACTGATCGGTACCTGTTCCGCCATCGCGGCCAAGCGGTAAACCGGGCGGGGCAGGGCTTCACTCCCGCCTTCGTTGATGGAAATGATCGACCCAAGCGTCACTCCGGCCGCCTGGGCATAGGTCTGGGCACGCAGGCGTGCGTCCGCTATGGCCTGGGTGCGGGCCCTTTCCAGCAGCGGTGCCGGATTGGCGATGTCGAAGCCGATGCCGCTCATTTGGTTGGCGCCTGCGCTGACGAGTGTATCTAGTGCGCCGCCGACGCGCGTGACGTCGTCTAGCCGGACCGAGATTTCGTTGCCGACCTGATAGCCGGTCAGCCGGCGCGGGTTGGTGGCGTCGCCATTGGTATATTGCGGGGAAAACGAAAAACCGGTGGTCCTGATATTCTTCTCGGGGATGCCCATTTTCCTGAGAGTGTTAAATACCTGGTCCATGCGCACGTTGTTGGCAGAAAGCGCGGCAGCGGCGGTAGGCGCGGTGGTGGTGACCCCGGCATTGACGGTCACCATGTCGGGGGTGGCCCTGACTTCGCCATGGCCGGTCATGGTGATGGCGTGGGGATCGGCGAAGGCGGGCAGGCTGAGGATGCACGCAAGCAGCAATCCCGGTAGAACCGAATTTTTTTTCATGGCTTTGTTCCCAAATCGACGCCCGTCCGGGGCGGATGCTGGCGCAGGACAGAGGCAAAATCAGGGCGCGGTTTCCCGGGTTGGCGAAGCCGGAAATCCTGTTATACCCCTTTCGGGGAGGGCCTGTAGCTCAGTTGGTTAGAGCTGACCGCTCATAACGGTTAGGTCGCAGGTTCGAATCCTGCCGGGCCCACCATCACTGGAATGTACATCACAAAATTTCGGGGCGTTCCAAGCCGACTCGGCGGTCGATGAAGCGAGACCTTATCCTTTACTCACGTCTGCCCCTTCGGCCATTTCCTCGCGTAGCGCTGCCCATTTCAACAAAGCGTCGAGCGCCGGGCATAAAGCCTGGCCCCAGTCCGTGAGACCGTACTCCACCTTGGGCGGCACCTGATGATGGACGATCCGCCGGACCATGCCGTCGTTTTCCATCTGGCGAAGCTGCTGGATCAGCATCTTCTGGGAAATCGCCGGAATAGCCCGCTCCAGCTCCGAGAAGCGCAGCACCTTCCCGCCGAAGAGATGGAACAGGATGAGGAGCTTCCATCGTCCTTCGAGCACTTTGAACGCCTGCTCCACATCCTGTGCGGCGGTGATGGGCGTGTATTCCTTCCCCTTACTCTTGGGGGAGTACCTTACTTTTTTGTATGTTCTTGCCATTTTGTAAGTGTATCGCCATCATTAATTACAGGCAACCCCGACAACGGAGAACGGAGCCGATAACAGAAAGGAAATCGCCATGCCATTACCGCTGCCCAAACCGATCGAGGTCTTCATGTCATCCGAAAACACGCACAACACTGACGCGCTTGCAGAGTGCTTCGCGTCGGACGCCACGGTGCAGGACGAAGGCCAGACGTTGAAGGGTCTTAAGGCCATTAAGGCGTGGCGGTTAGAGACCGCAAAGAAATACCAGCACACGCTGGAGCCAATCGCCGCATCCGTGCGCGGCGGAAAGACCGTCGTCAGCACGAAGCTCACAGGTAACTTTCCGGGCAGTCCGATCACGCTTGATTTCGTGTTCACGCTCCAAGGCGGCAAGATCGCTGCGCTGGAGATAAGGTCATGAGCGGCTATCTCGGACTTGAGGGCAAACGTGCGCTTGTGACGGGCGGCACCAAGGGCGTCGGTCAGGCCATCGTCGTGGCGCTGCGCGAGGCCGGCGCGACGGCTCTGACCACCGCCCGTTCGCGGCCTGAGAGTCTTTCCAATCCCGAGCACTTCGTTGTCGCCGATGTATCGACGATGGAAGGATGTGCCGCCGTCGCGGACGCGGTCCGCGACCGTCTCGGCGGTATCGACATCGTCGTTCATGTCGTGGGCGGCTCCGCGGCGCCGGCGGGCGGCTTCGCGGTGCTCGACGACACGGAATGGCACAAGGCGCTGGACCAGAACCTCTTCGGCGCTGTGCGCCTCGATCGCGCGCTCCTGCCGGCGATGATCGAGCAAGGCTCCGGTGTTGTCATACATGTCACTTCGATTCAGGACCGGATGCCGCTGCCCGAAGCCACCATCGCCTACGCAGCGGCGAAAGCGGCGCTCTCAAACTACAGCAAGGCCCTGTCCAAGGAAGTCAGCCCCAAGGGCGTGCGCGTCGTCCGCGTTTCGCCCGGCTGGGTCGAGACGGACGGCGCGGTCGGGCTCGTTAAGGAGATCGCGCGCCAGAACGCCACCGACTACGAAGGCGGCCGCAAGATTGTGATGGACTCGCTTGGCGGTATCCCGCTTGGCCGTCCAGCAAAGCCGCGCGAGGTAGCTGACCTTGTCGCGTTTCTGGCTTCGCCGCGCGCCGCCTCCATCACCGGGGCAGAGTATGTCATCGACGGCGGGACCGTGCCGACCGCGTGAGGGTACCCGTGGCCTGGCCAACCCAAGCACCTGCTCCAGGTTTCCAGCTCTTCTCCAGTATGCCCATTCGCTATCCCGTCCTTTCTGGAAACAATCCCGGCATCCACCGCGAAGCGAGCGAAGGCTGGTGGACCAACCGGAGTCAAACTGGGCACTGGGAAATCATCGTTTCCATGCCATTTTTGAAGCTCTCCCGCTCAACTCAGAAGCCAGCAAGCGCTACCGTTGGGGAGAACCTCACGCGGTCGGCACGGTCCCGCCGTCGATGACATACTCTGTCCCGGTGATGGAGGCGGCGCGCGGCGAAGCCAGAAACGCGACAAGGTCAGCTACCTCGCGCGGCTTTGCTGGACGGCCAAGCGGGATACCGCCAAGCGAGTCCATCACAATCTTGCG
>DATKEP010000085.1:0-3178 GCA_035512055.1 Rhizomicrobium sp. | reverse complement strand
TGAACGCGAGGCTTGCCTGCGACCAAATTTTCGCTTCTTCCTGAAGGAGGCTTGAACGCTTCTCTGCAAGCGCAGCGATGCATTCGAGAAATACCACGTCCGGATTTCGAGGACGCTGCGTTGGCAGATCACGTGAGGACGCATATGAACGCCGCATTTGATTGCTCCTATATTGCGATGAATTTTCCTTCCGCTTGAACGAGCGCAAGGTGACGGATGCAGAGCGCACGGTGAAGGCTATTGCTCTGAGAAACACAGGACGGCTGATGTACAAGGAACCAATCCGTCAGCGGGCCGGATAATTTGGCATTCTATTTACAATCCCAAGCATCATTTCGTTTGATGTCCGAAAGATTATCGAGTGACCACGATAGCGCGTCGAAATTTTACTCCTGGGGCTCGCTAAAACCGAATTCCATAGTTGGGCGATGGGGTTTCAAGAAATATGGAGCCGCATCCGCGCACATATTTGCGTTCATCCATGTCACGGTCTTTCGTCTGTCTGGCCCAAGCGCCCAAGCACTGCACCGCGATTGCTCCATGCATCGGCGAACGCCGTAAGGGAACGTTCAATAGAGGACGGTAGGCATCCAAGCGCCCGCCGGTTCGTTGTAAAGGCCAATGGTCATCAACGTCATGGGATACGCGACGCGCAGGCCGTTCGCCAGGCACCAAGCGAACACATCATGGTTTCGGGTCGGCAGCAAAAAGCCGGGACCGCCGAATTCAGATGCCGCGCCAATCAACGCCTGAAGATCACGATTGGTGCGGCACACGGTATGCGCGAAAAAGGCGATGCCGGTTGTATAGCCGGTAATCTGTCCCTGATGCTCGACTACCATCGCGGAGCCCTGGCCAATCGCATCCGTCAGTTCCTTCCCACGGTCGAACCCATGCACGTCGTGGCACAGCGCGTCGCAGGCGGCAGCGTCCGTTACCGTCGCGAGCCTGACATCGTATCCGGGAAAACGGAGATTGAGCGGCTTGCCTTGCAGGACAGACAAAGGCTCGCGTGCCTGAAACCCGAGCGACGTGTAGAGCGACAAAGACCGGTTGTGGTAGGTGGCCTGCAAAAGCCTTATGCCGGCCGCGCCGCGCGAACGAGCACGAGCAATGACATCCCTCATCAACGCCCGTCCGACCCCCCTGTTCTGCAAGGCTGGATCGATTGAAACCGGACCGATCCCAACGACAACCGAACGTTCATCGAGGAAATTGGAACCGATGATCTTTCCATCCCGCTCGGCAACGACGCCGTAGAAACCGGAATGCGAGATCAGGCCGCCCAGAAGTCCGGCAGCGATTTCAGGAGAGGGAAAGTCACGTGGAAAGTTATGCGCATCGCAAATGGACGCAAAGGCCTCGAAACATATACGTCCGCATTCGACTGCGTCCGCTGCTGTTGCTGGTCGTAACGTCTCAGTCATGTCGCCCTCTTCTTGTTGTCCCCTGGTTCGCCCAACGCAAGCGTCATCGATGCCCCCTAAGCCCGCTCTGTAGGGTCATTGAGCCAGACGGGAACCCTACTGGCAACACGAGCACCAATTGGCATCGAATGATGCGTTATTTCAGAGGTCTAGGCAGCGGTGCGGCCCCGATTATGGGGGTCTGTTTCACCTCACAGATGCTCACCGCGAATGTCCATTGGGTCAAAGAACAGGGCCATCGACCCGCTCTGCCCAAAGTCCGCTTCGCGCCGGGAACAGACATCCGCGTAGAGCTCACCATCTTCTTGAACTGAATTCCCGTGGAACGCGATATCGAGCCCGCAATCCGACACCGTCATCGGATACAGTCAGCGCCCAATTGATGGCGCGAATTTGGAAGTTGACCATGATCTTGAATTGCGATCATCAAGGAAGGCAGGTCGATTTCCAGCTGTCAGCCTACTGACGACCGCCCGAATTTTCAGGGAAGTCATGTAGGCCGCGCGGGAATGGATTGATGGCAACACGGGTGTCCATCTGGCCTTCCGCAAAGGCAGCGCGGTGATAGCGCCCCCTGGCAGCGGTCACGATATCGCCCGCATTGGCGATGAAGGGCTCCGCGATGCCTTCAATTTGGTAACTGATTTTACCCTCCATGATGAACCAGAACTCGGTCATGTCGACATGGAAGTGGCCCAGATTGGTCGCCGGGGGCATCGGCACGCCCATCCCGCGGATGTTGTTCATGAAGAAGTGGTCGCTGGCGATGAAGGCGCCGGCGCGCGCACCACCGTTCACAACGTCCTTGTAATAATCCAGGTACGGTTTGTTGTTGGCGTCATAGACGCCATCGCCGCCACCGAGAACGACTTTGGTGTAAGTGTAGCCTGGAATGTCCGCCGGTTTTTCGGGCGTGCCTTCTACAGGATAGATCGGCACGTCGCCCGCCTGATGCACTTCCAACCATAGAGCCGGCGTATCGCCCACAGTCTCAATGGTGTAAGACAGGCGCAAGGGAATGTTGATCTCAAAGCCTTTGGATGCAACGAAGGGCTCTTGGCCCTTAATGCTGACGCGAATTTGTCCCTGCCAGACGATCATGCCGACACGATTGTCCGGCCACTCGACCAAGGTAGTCTTTGCGCCGGCAGCGAGCTGGTGCCAATCGGCTTCCAAATCCTTGTTGCGGACCACGGGCTGCTGCCAAGTGGCGGTTTTGGAATGCGCCGCGAGAATGTCGGACAATTTCCACCAGACCTTGTTGGGCGCGACATAAGCATCGTAGGGCGACTTTTTCGGTGCCCAGCCGAACTGCAGCGGCGCAGGCACTCGGATCGCGCCACGCGCGCCTGCGGGCGTCACCGCATCTTGGGCCACAGCGACTTGCGCGCTTAACGCCAAGATACTTCCCGCAGCGGCGACTAGCCTGAATGATCTCAATGCTTGCATTTTGGTCCCTGTGAGTGAGCGCAATGGTGCCGCCGCTATAGGGCTAGGCGCCGATCAAACGGCCTAGCACGCGGGGCAAATGTTGCCAACCTCGGCGAACCCAGCCCCCCTAAGTCATTGAACAATGGACAAAACCTTGCGATTTTATGCTTGTCACCTACCTGCCGCACCGCAGAAGTTTATAGGAAGCGGTTCAGCAGACGTCCGCTCACATGGGTCGATTGTGTTGAAAAAGTCCCCGGCGAACAATTTGGGGCCCTTTCCGCGCAATAATGATTCAATTTCGGTATCCATCTTGAATC
>DATKEP010000084.1:0-5679 GCA_035512055.1 Rhizomicrobium sp. | reverse complement strand
AACATAGGCAAGCGGCGCCTGGGCGCCCGCACTGCCCACAAGCGTTTGCGTGAAAAAGAATCCGGAAATTGCCGGTGCGATATTGGCGACATTTTGCATGATCGCGCCGGAAAGGCCTATCGTTTCAGGCTTGAGTTGTGTCCCGCTCATGTCATCGCGCCCCGGCGATCCGACGGACGCGGCCACATTCTTGCTCGATTCGGGCTCCGTGTCGGCCTCCCCGATGCCGTTCATCAACCGGGAGCGCCGGCGATTGGCAATTATGAAACCAGTCTAGGCGGACGCGCCGCTGCTTTAAAGACTTCCCGCTGGGCTCCAGCCGAAATCGGTTGCGGGGGGACAAGGCCCGGCGTTTACTTGCTGCGCCGGCCCCGGGAGAAGCCGCATGCGCGGCATTACCAAGTTATTCTGTCTGTTTTTTATGTCTTTAGGAATTGTCGGGCTCTCCAGTCCGGCATTCGCCACTTTGCCAACCGAACAGCCTTATCGCATCGCAAGTTATGGTCGCATGGTCACCGATGTGTTCATCAATGGCCAGGGTCCGTTCACATTTCTGATCGACACTGCGTCAAGCCGCTCGCTGATCTTTGAGCATGTCCGGGCCCGGTTGGGCCTTGTGCCGTCCCAGCCCGAACATCTCGTCGTCTACGGGATCAATGACGTGGCCGAGGCGCTGCCGGTGAGGCCAGATACTGTCTCTATAGCCGGAGAAGCGGTTCATAGCCTGACCCTTGGCGTGCTGCCGGATGCAGCATCGGCGGGACCGGATGGCGTGCTGGGCGTGGACGTGCTGGCCCGTTATTTGGTCGTGCTGGATCGTGCCGCCATGAAGATCCGGCTGCTGCCGCCTGGACCCGACAGCGCACGAGCCTTTGGCGGTTGGGCCGAAGCTCCGCTGACGGCCGAGCCGCTCAAGAACATGTCAATCCGATTCTGGTATCTCAAGGCAAGCTTCAATGATCACAATTTCACCAGCCTGTTCGATCTTGGTGCGTCCTTTACCCTGCTCAACTGGAAGGCCGCCGAAGTGCTGGGCTTACACAGGCGCGACTTCCTGGCCAAGGGGATTCCGCCGCAGGATTTGCAGGATGTCCTGGGCAAGTCATCGCCGGCGGTGCGGGTGGATGACGTCACCGTAAGGTTGCCCGGCAAGCATTGGGACAACCACCTGCTTGTCGTTGCCGACGCGCCGGTGTTCCACTATTTGAACACGGATGAGCTGCCGGCGGCCGTGGTGGGGCTTGATCTGCTGGGCAATAATTCCCTCGCAATTGATTTTTCCGGCGGACGGCTTTTTATCGGTCCGGAGGCGAAGAAGAGCGACTGAGCAGGAATCGCCCGCATGCGGCGGTCCGGCTGTCCATCGCCAGATCGGCAGGACGCCCGCTGAAGTGTGGCGGTTGGCAACAGCGGATGCGATCGCGTACCATCCCGTCTCCAAGGCTGAGGTTACGATTTTGCGGCGTGCTTTCCTGATTGCGACTCTGTGCTTGGCAGCATCTTTGCCCGCGTCGGCGGAGAGTTTGCAGGCTCAACTTGGACGCTGCATGCGCATTACCGGCCTGCTGCAGCGCCTGGCCTGTTATGACGGTGTTGTCAAGGACGCCGGCATCGCAGCGCCGGCTTCCACGCGTCCTGCTGCCGCCAGCCCCTATGCCTCGACCCAGCCTGTGCTGGTTCCTGCACCGATGATGGCAGCGCCCACCTTGGCAAGCGCCGTGCCGCCGGCTGCGGCCCCCGCGGCGTCAAGCTTCGGAGCTGACTCTCTGCCGCGCGCCAGGACGCCTCCAACCGGTTCGGCCAAATCAATCACGGCGGGCGTTGCCGCCCTGATCTTTGATGGCACAGGCCACTTCACCGTAACGCTGGACAATGGCCAGACTTGGCGGCAGGTCCCGGGCGATGTTTCAATCCTGCACCAGACACAGGTGGGTTCGGTTCACATCGCACGGTCGGTGTTCGGCAGCTATGACCTCGGCGTGCCGGGGCTGCATGCCAGCTACCGCGTGGTTCGCATCCAATAGGCGCTGCAAAAAAAGCCGCATGAACAGAGAAAGGCCGCGGATTGCTCCGCGGCCTTTCAGTTTTTGCGCCTCTGCCGCCCTTAAAGCTTCAAGGAAATGCGGCCGAAGAAGAAGCGGCCGACTTCGTCATACGGACCGCTGATCGTATTGTTCTTGCCGACCGAGTCCTCGACCGTGAAGGGCGGGTCCTTGTCCATCAGATTGTTGATGCCGAAGGTGAAGAGGGAATCCGCCACCGGGCCGATCTGGCCCAGGTCATAGGATACGCTGATATTGTGATAGATCACGTCGGGCAGGGTGAAGCCATAGCCGACCCCGCCGCTGGCATCGTTGCTACCGCCGATATACTGCATGTCGTAATGGAAGGTCCAATCGGTCACGTGGTAATCCGCAAGCAGCGTCGCCTTCCACTTGGGCTGGACATAACCGTTGGTTGCCAGATAAGTGCCGGCAAAGTAGTTGAGCGACCCAAGCGTGTTCTGA
This sequence comes from Rhizomicrobium sp., assembly GCA_035512055.1. GTDB lineage: Bacteria > Pseudomonadota > Alphaproteobacteria > Micropepsales > Micropepsaceae > Rhizomicrobium. The sequence continues at coordinate 3,172 of DATKEP010000084.1, read as the reverse complement.
GTATTCGTAATCTGATGCTCGGCCTGGGCATCGAATGAGATCGAGCCCGGGATCGGCAGGTCCAAATTTCCTCCAGCCGTATTGTAGGACAGTTCCATATCTACGCCGCTACCTTTTTGGAAACCGGTATTGGCGTTCAGGCTCTGGATCTGGAAGATACCGCCTGAGTTGCGCGAGATGCTCGCGCAGTCTGAAGCGATCTGCTGCTGGAAGCAGCCCAGGATGAATATGTCGGGAGTGGGCAGGTTGATCGGGATGCCCTGACTCAGGATCGTGTTGGTGATCGTGGTCTCATAGTAATCGGTGCTCAAGGACATTCCGGGAATGAAGGTCGGTGTCAAAACCGCGCCCACCGTCCAAGCATGCGACTTTTCCGGCTGCAGTTGGGGATTGCCGCCGACGATGAAAGGCCGCTGGTCGTTGACCAGGTTGTTTTCCGGCGACTGGTAGGCCGCCAGGGCTGCACCGGTCACGCCGATGGTGGCCAGCGAGGTGGCGCAGGCGCTTCCTGGCGCCAGCGAACCCAGGCCAGCATTGGCATTGCCATTGAAACCCCTCGCACGGCTGTCGCAAGGGTCGCCCGCGATGCTGAGGAAGGATGTGGCTTTGCCGCCATAGAGTTCGTCTAGGTTGGGGGCGCGGAAGCCGGTGTTGTAGCTGCCCCGCAAGCGCAGGTCATCCACCACGGTCCAGTCCAGACCCAGCTTGTAGGTCGTGGCATCGCCGAAAGTCGAGTAATGGTCATAACGGCCGCTGGGGGTGAAGGTAACGGACTGGGCCAGGGGAACGCCTTTCAGCACCGGCACGCGCAGCTCCACATAGGCGGAATAGACGCCGTAGCCGCCCTGGGTCGGTGAGGACTGGCTAGCGGAATAGGCTTCCTGGGCCAGACTGTCGGGATAGGTGGACACAAATTCGAAGCGGCGTTCGAATCCGACCGCGCCCTCGACGGTACCGGCCGGCAGGTCAAAGATCGGACCGTTGACGTCGCCATAGATGAAATTCTCATAGTTGAAGGCGCTGTCGGAGAGCGTGGTCTTCAGATAATTCCACTGATCCGGGGTGATGCTGCTCAGATTGTAGAAATTGATCGGGTTCTTGGGAATCACATAGCCAAAGCGTGGATCGGGCGTGGTGGTGCAGCCCCCGGGAACGTCGAGGCAGGGAACGTTCCCCGTGGCCTGGGCAGCGTGGAAAAAGTTGCCCGAATTGTAGGTATGGTTCTGGAAGTCGTTGCGCTGCTGCACATAGCCGATTTCCCAGCGATAGTCGTTGAAGACCTTGCCCTCGAAGCCCACCTTGATGCGGTATGTATCCGAGATTTGCTTGTAGGTGCGCGGCCCGAACTGGTTGGGCGTGAGGTTGGCGTCGATGCATTTTGCGGTACCGCCGGCAAGCAGATCGCCGCCGCACGGCACCATGTCGCCAGCCGGCAGGTTCGGGTTCGGCACAAAACCGAAATCGGCATAGGCCGGCACCTGGAAACCCTGATAGACCGGCGCGCCGTTCGGCAGATAGCTGGTGGCGATGGAGGGGCCAATCAGCGGCTCGGGCCGGATGCGCTGATTAGAATCGCGCCGCGTGAAAAAGCCCGAGGTCACGAAAGTAATGTCGGGCATGATGTCGTAGTGGCCTTCCAGACTTAGCTGGGTGCGGCCCAGGCTGCCCTGGACTGTCGCGCTGGGGTCGATGGCGCCGCAATTGGCGTTCAACTTGGTCACACCACCCGAAACATGGGGCAGGAACTGAAGACAAGGATACATGCCCGCCAGCGCCGGGTCCTTGCGCGTGTCCGGCACGCCATTGAGCCAGACGGCGTTTGCGCCAAGAGCATCCTGGAGGATGTTGAGCTGGGTGCGATAGCTCGACCCGCCTTCCAGTCCGATCTGGCCGATATGCGGGTCCTGCACCCAGGCCCGGTCGGCACCTTCCACGGCTCCCTGATGCTCGTTCAGCACTGAAATCGTGATATTGCCCTTCGCGAAATTGACGCCCAGCGTTCCGCTCAGGCTGTAGGTGTCGGCGCCGCCATGCTCGCTAGTGCCGGCCATGCTGTCGAAGCGGAAGCCGTCAAAATCCTTCTTGGTGATGATGTTGACCACGCCGGCTATGGCGTCGGCGCCGTAAATCGAGGAAGCGCCGTCGCGCAACACTTCGACGCGGTCTATCATTGAGATCGGCACGGCGTTCAGGTCGGGGACGGTGGTGGTGGAATTGGAACTCATCACCGGAATTAGGCGCTGCCCGTCGATCAGAATCAGCGTCCGGGCCGGACCCATATTACGCAGACCGATATTGGAGACGCCCTCGCCGCCATTGTTGGTGGTCTTGGAACTGCCATTGGTGTTGTCCGGTCCTGTCAACTTCACCAGGACATCTTCAAGATTGAAGGACGATGTCTGAGCAATTTGATCCGCCGTCGCCACGGAAATCGGGCTGACGCTGGTGAAGTTGGTGGAGGGAATGCGCGAGCCTGTGACGACCACGGTTTCGGTCTGTTCATTGGCCTGCTGCGCGAGGGCGGAGGTGGCCGTGGCGGCAAGCGCCGCGCCGACAAGCAGGCTGAATTTGCCGGCGCCGCAACGCAGCACGCTAAGAGAATGTTTGGACTTGATCATTTGTAACCCCTTTAAGGGCGGTTTTGATGCCGCCGAGATTGAGGCTGATGGCGCGTCCGCGCCCCCGCCTAGTTGCACCCAGCCTAGGTCTGCTAAACTCTTATGGGGTATTGAAAAGTTTCCGGCGTCCGCTTTATGTGACAAAACTGTTGCGCCAAAGCTTCATTTTTGTTATCTGGCGCAATAAAATTTCTCGACAAACGGATGTAGAATCCGTTTCTGGCCTAAGGAGGGACCAAACCTAATTTAATTTCATTGGTTTTTTGTAATCTATGCTAAAATTTCAGTGAACCCCTAGTCGAGCGCAATTTCAAGACAGAGATATGCAATAATTGCATTGAAATGTGTGCGTAATGCGCAGATGAGCGCCGATCCCGAACATTGCCTCAAACTGTGACAACATTTGATGTTGCGACGCAGCACGTTTCTTGCGATAGCCGCTTCATTCGCGTCGTCCGAATTCAAATCCCAATCTGGCAGATGGGAATCAGAGTGCCACCCGACCGCGTATTGATTTCAGGCTAGAGCGCTGCGAAACAGCGGCCGCACCAAAA
>DATKEP010000083.1:0-9484 GCA_035512055.1 Rhizomicrobium sp. | reverse complement strand
GCCGGAGGGACTGCACCAATTCAGGTAAATCAATAGCTTGCGCGGCTATCGCCAAAGCCCGAAATTATTTCAGGCTTGACGCAATCTTGCGAAGCTCGTCCGGCGTGTGCTCGCCGCTGATGATCGATCCCGACACCAGATATTTTCCCTTGGCCAGGCCGCCAATCAGCACCGGTTCGAAGCGCGTTTCCTTGAACAGTTTGGTCGCCAAGGCGATGGCCTGTGCATCGTTGCCCGCGATGGGCACGCCGACCGATTGCTCCGACGGGGGCCTGGTCAAAACGTCGGCGCCGTGAATGCCATTGTGCCCAAGCGCGTTGAAGGCCCGCACGATATGCGCGCCGGGCAACAGTTTGGCCGTCGCCAGGCCCGCGCCGCCCTGTTCGTCGACCCATTTGGCGAGCGCATCCCCGTCGCGGGCGGCGCTCGGATTGGAGACGTCCACAACAAGAGGTTTGGCGGCGAGCGCCTTGCCATAATCCCGGCCGATCTGTTCGACCGCCGAATAGGGCACGACCAGAAAGATAACGTCGCCAAAAGTGACGGCCTCGGCCACCGATCCCGCCCGGGCGTTGGGGCCGGCGGCGGCGACTAGATCATTGAGCTGTTCGGGATGGCGCGACGAGAACATCACCGGATGGCCCAGCCTGGCGAATATCGTTCCCAGCGCGCCGCCTTCGTTGCCGGCGCCGATTGTGGCTATCTTAAGGGTGGAAAGACCTTGCGCCAGGGCCTGGGATGGGGGGCCTAGAATTAGCGCAGCCGCCAAAACATCCAACATGCGTCGGCGGGAGGGCCAAAAAATGTGTGTCATCGCTCGCCTCGAGAAAGGAGCAGTGGCTACTCGGAAATTACATCAGACTGGCAACGCACAATAGCCGAAAACCGCAGCCGGTATGTATTGGTCTGCGTATTTTGCCTAGCTTGTTTCGCGGTTGGCTACCTGGCATTGGTGGCTTGCCGCCCTACCGACGTGCGGCGTCCAGATGGGGGTGCCCGACAGCACGCACTACACCGATGTGACCGGTCGCAGGCTGTCATCGACGCGGTGACGCGGGCCGTGATGGCGATACTGCGTACCAGCCTGGTCCTTTGGCGGGACAGGAGTTGGACGGGCTAAGGTTGGAGGACGTTTTGGCGCGGGGGCGCCAAATCCCATCAGCTGCAAGCGGGAGACGGACCCACCACCGCCCTGGGGATGCCGAAACGGAAGCAAGCGAAACGAACGAGTGTGAAGGACCTACGATTAATCCTGCGAATGACGCATGAGCAGGGCTTGGCAGTTCGCGGCTGCCGCCATATCGTCCCCCAAATCTATGGCCTTATCTGTGTGCCGTCCGGCTTCCTGATTGGAAACCTGAAGCCGGTCCCATCTGGGAAAGGTGGAAAGGGATACTTCGCAGCACGAGCTTCGTCGATATCGATGCCGAGCCCGGGTTTGTCGTTCAGGTACAGGTAGCCTGCCTTCATTTGCGGGCAACCCGGGAAAACCTCCTGGGTTTTTTCTCCCCAACCGAGATCGACGTCCTCTTGAATACCGAAGTTTGGGATCGTGAGGTCAACATGACCCTGAGCGACGTGGTTAATCGGATCGACATTTCCAGGGCCGTGCCACGCCGTACGCACCCCGAATGCTTCCGACAAGCGAGCGATCTTAAGGCCGGGCGTTATTCCACCTACATGGTTAAACCCGACTCGGATGAAATCGATTAGACGGTTCGATATCAAGCTTGTCCATTCAACCGGATTGCTGAACAGCTCGCCCATGGAGAGGGGCGTAGCGCACTGCTCCCGCATCATCCTGAAATATTGCTCCTGCTCGGGAGCCAGTGCATCTTCCGCATAGAAGAGACGGTACTTCTGCAGTTCCCTCACCATGTTGACAGCCTCGATGGGTTCGAGGCGCTCGTGCATATCGTGGATTAACTCCAGATCGTCGCCGTGCACCTTCCTTATAAACTCAAACAACTTGTAGGTGCCCTTCATATACTGCCAATTGTCCTGGATTCCGTCATTTTGCTCGCCAAACCCTGCAGCCTTGAAATCTGCCGTCTTCGCAAGTATTGGCGAGCCATATCCTCCGAGCTGAATGCGACAGTGCTTCCAGCCGGCGGCTACGAACTTAGCCACGTTATCCGAGACCTCTTCCATGGTCTTGCCGTCGGCGTGGCAGTAGGTGGTAAGCGCGAAGCGACTCTTGCCGCCCAGAAGATCATAAACGGGCATGTTTGCGCGCTTCGCTTTGATATCCCACAGCGCCTCATCGAGGCCGCACAGCGCGCCGTTCAGGACCGGGCCATTCCGCCAGTAGGAGCTCACATAGGCGGTCTGCCAAATATCTTCGATAAAGGCTGGATCTTTCCCTATAGCGAAAGGAGCGAGAAACTCCTTGATGGCGGTTGCAACGGCGGCGCCTCGGGTTGTGAGCGTAGCAGACCCCACACCATATAGACCTGGCTCGCTTGTTTCCACTTTGACACAGACGTAATTGCCCCCTTCCGGACACGTCATGATGGTTTTGACGTTGGTGATCTTCAGCGCCGGCATACCGCGCGTCGCGCGCGAATATGTTTGAGCCACAGTCGCGCTCTTCTCGGTGTCGGCGAATGCCGCATCCTTGTCACCCAGAGCGCCCACAGCAACTGCTGCCGCCGAGCCGGCTGCCATCTTCAACATTGCGCGGCGATTCATGCAGTGCCCCCTATCTGTAGTGAGAACCCGCTTTCCTCTGCTGCCTTCGTTGTCATAGCACTTAAGCTTCCAAGACCTTACGCAAAGATGCCTCGATTCGACCGCCGCAGTAGGCGTCGCCATAATCCTCTTTTGCCTTAGCGGCCAACTTGGTCAGTGGCGTCAAATCGGCAACGCGTTGCGTCAGGGCGGCCGTCACAGGCGCTGTCTTCTTCAGGATCTTCTCGATTTTAGGAAAGCGATCGGCCATGGTCGACCAGAGCGTAGCTGTCACCAAGTCGGCGACACCCGGCGCCTCACCACCAAGCAAAAAGCCGGAATTCGCTTTGAGGCCATGGCGGTGCCCGGTCTCCTCCCAAAGCGACATCCACTTCTTCAGGCGGGGCATGAATTCCTTCCAACGCTTTTCCGTCCACATCTGCCGTCCACCATCCAGTGTGATCTCGTCGATTAAGTCGTTGGCATCATTGACTATCTTTATCGTCATGGCACGCAGAGCGGGAGTGGCGGGCATGAGGCCCAGCGTCTCACCCAGGTAAACGACGATCGCTGGCATCTGGGCAATGGCAACGTTTGCCTTTCTATCGACCAGTACAGGCGGACCCATGAAGGATACCGGCATGTTCTTTACTGGCCCTTCCATCAGCTTTGAGATCGCATCGTCGCCGGCTTCGGTCCACTCTTTTCCAGCGTAGGCTAAGACGGCACGCACGAATTGGCCACGGAACGGTACGGACCAGTAATATAAATTGTAATCGGACATTTGATCTCTCACCAGAGGTTCGCCTGCCATAGTAGAGCCACCTTACTCCCTGAGCCCTGTTAGGATGAAGCGTCCTCTTGCAAGTGCTGCTGATCTGGGCGCGATTCTACTTGGCCGGGATAAACATGATGGCAACTGGCGACGGGACGTCTAAGACCTGCCGTGTTGGCGTCAATTTGCCGGTCTGCCGGTCGATGTCGAAGATGGTGATCTTGTCGGAATCTTGGTTCGCCAAAGGTGGGAGACATCACGACGGAATAGCCGAGCAAACACCGTGATCGGTCTTTCGTTCGAGTCGAACCGCGCATAGGGCAAAGCGACTCCGTGACCGATACCGGTGCAACCAATCCGTTCGCGCTCCTGCAGTGCCGACAATAAATTGGCCGGATCTAGGCCGGCCAAGGGCGCCGCGATCCGCGCCAATTCCTCCAATAGAGCCTTCTTATTGCTCACCCGCATCCGCGGAAGAACCAGATCAATCATGCATTGCCTGCTGGGGTGATCTCGAGTGCTTCCAGAGTTTTGAAGCGCGGCGCCCCCATCATGTTCTGGTTGCACGCTTATCATCGGACGACGATTGGAAAGCCCGAGCAAAGAAAGGTCCGGCATAAAAGCCGGCAAACAGTCTACGGAGGGGCGAAAAGAATGCCATATCATTTTTGCGGTCAAAAAATATAGGCATCCGAGATGCCGCTTTTATCTTCAGCCACTTTTTTGCGTATCGATTTTTTATGGAGCGCAGCGTTATCCATGTCCAGGTAAAAGATTGTGGCCTGTCATGCAGTTGCACGCGCGGATTACGTTCGAGAACCTTCTGCTCTCCGACCGGTTTCTCGCATCCCACGAAGCAAAGTGTGACGATGCCGAACTGCGGGATTATCTGGACAGGCCTGCGCCGTCCCTGCCGCTCACTTTCCTCCAAGTGGTTCTTACCGCAATGGGCGTGGCGGTGGCGAAAGTCGCTTGCGTTCTGCATTCCTGCGAAGGAGTGTGAGATGTACTATCGCAATCCGGACCATTTCGATGTTGAACGTCGGTTGAATACGGCCGGTGCTGAGCCTGGACACAAAGCCCCCGACGCTGCCAACGCGCCTTCTCTTGTCGCTCGGACTGATCTTAGCCCCTGTTTTGGTTATCTTCTTGGTCCTCGGTATCGGCCGTTTGGTCAGTTAGCTTTAGCCATATCCACGGTCTGATTTTTACGAAATTCTTATAAATGCCGAGCCCTTTCCGCCTCGAATTTATATGCCGTCGGGGCGTACTCCTCCACCACCAATTCGGAGATTGCTCCATGCTCGACGTTTTGTTCATCGCTGCCGGCTGCGCGCTGTTCGCCGTCGCCGTCGTCTATACCAATGTCTGCGAACGGCTGTAGGAGCCGATTCACATGACACTCGACTACGCTTTGGGTGCGATCGTCACCATCGGCATTTTCATCTACTTGATCTATGCGCTTGTTCGTCCCGAGCGCTTCTGAGGACCAACGATCATGACTGTCAATGGCTGGATCCAGATCGCGGTTTATTGCGCGATCATCATCGCGATTACTCCGCTTCTAGGCGGATATATGACAAAGGTGTTCAATGGCGAACGTACCTTCCTGTCGCCCGTCCTGCGCCCACTGGAGCGGACAATCTATGGCATTGCCGGGGTCGACGAAAAGGATGACCAGCACTGGTCGGTCTATACAGTCTCGATGCTGCTGTTCAGCCTGGTGGGCTTCTTGCTTTTTTATGCTATTCAGCGGCTCCAAGGCTTCCTGCCGCTGAACCCCCAGGGTTTCGGGGCGATGAGCGAGCATCTTTCGTTCAATACGGCAATCAGCTTCATCACCAACACCAACTGGCAGTCCTATACGCCAGAACAGACGATGAGCTACCTGACGCAGATGTCGGCGCTCACGATGCATAACTTCGTTTCTGCTGCCACAGGCATTGCGCTGGCGATCGCGTTGATTCGCGGATTTGCTCGCCGTTCGGCGCGCAGCATCGGCAATTTCTGGGTCGACATGGTGCGTTGCAGTTTTTATGTGCTGCTGCCGATCTCCGTTGTCGTCGGCCTGTTCTTCGTGTGGCAGGGCATGCCGCAAAATCTCAGTGCCTATGTCAATGCGGTGGGGCTGGATGGCGCCAAGCAATCGATTGCCATGGGACCAGTTGCGTCCCAGGAAGTGATCAAGATGATGGGCACCAATGGTGGCGGCTTTTTCAACGCCAACTCTGCCCATCCCTTCGAGAACCCCAACGCGCTGACCAACCTGGTCCAGATCATTCTGATCTTCAGCCTCGGCGCGGCGCTCACCAATGTGTTTGGCCGCATGGTCGGCAGCCAGAAGCATGGCTGGGCGATCTTCGCCGTCATGGGTGTCCTGTTCCTGGCCGGTGGCACGGTGGTGTACCAGCAGGAAGCCCTCGGCAATCCTGCATTTGCCGCGTTGCATGTCGATCAGGCCGTGAGCCCGCTCCAGGCCGGTGGCAACATGGAAGGCAAAGAGGTCCGCTTCGGCATCGCCAATTCTGCCCTATTCACAACGGTGACCACCGATGCGTCTTGCGGTGCCGTCAACACTATGCACGACAGCCTGCTGCCGCTGGCTGGCATGATCCCCATGGTCAATATTCAGCTGGGTGAAATTATCTTCGGCGGCGTGGGATCCGGCCTCTATGGCATGCTGCTCTTCGCCATCATCTCTGTTTTTGTCGCTGGCCTTATGGTGGGACGGACGCCGGAATATCTGGGCAAGAAGATCGAATCCAGGGAAGTGAAGATGGCCATGCTAGCCATCCTGATCCTGCCGTTCTCGATCCTGGGGTTCACCGCGCTGGCGGCCGTTCTGCCGGCAGGCATTGCCGGATTGAACAATAACGGTCCGCATGGCTTCAGCGAGATGCTCTATGCCTATACGTCGGCAACAGGCAACAATGGCAGCGCCTTCGCCGGCCTGTCCGCCAATACGGTATTCTACAATTCGACCCTGGCAATTGCGATGTTTGTGGGACGATTTTTGATGATGATACCGATGCTGGCGGCGGCCGGATCCCTCGCCGGCAAGAAGATCGTGCCGCCTTCGGCGGGTACGTTCCCCACCGATGGGCCGCTGTTTGTCGGGTTGGTGGTCGGTGTCATCCTGATTGTAGGCGGTCTTATCTATTTTCCGGCACTGGCGCTTGGCCCGGTTGTCGAACATTTCGCGATGCTCAAGGGCACGCTCTATTGAGGTTTTGAAGCCATGAATGTCGCAACGCAAATGCCTATGGGTGTGGAACGCAGCCGGAAACGCATGCCCGTCTCGACCCTCACGGACACCAGTATTCTGTTCCCCGCGATCGGTGGCGCATTCGCAAAGCTTGATCCAAGGAACATGGTCAAGAATCCGGTGATGTTCGTGGTCGAGATCGTTGCTACCCTCACCACCGTTCTCTTCCTGCGGGATCTGTTCACTGGCGGCGGCAACCTAGCCTTCTCCTTCCAGATCAATCTCTGGCTCTGGTTCACCGTGGTGTTCGCCAACTTCGCGGAAGCGGTGGCGGAAGGCCGCGGCAAGGCCCAGGCGGCATCCTTGCGCAAGACCAAGACTGACACGAGCGCCAAGCTGCTGGAGAAAGGCGCTTCGAACTGGCGTGAAGTTCCGGCGACTCAGCTCAAGATGGGCGATGTGGTTCTCGTGGAAGCAGGCGACTTGATCCCCAGTGATGGTGAGGTGATCGAGGGCGTGGCTTCTGTGAACGAAGCGGCCATCACCGGTGAGTCCGCACCTGTCATCCGTGAATCCGGTGGCGATCGCTCGGCGGTCACGGGCGGCACCACGGTTATTTCCGACCAGATCAAGGTGCGCATCACCGCCGCATCCGGTCATACCTTCCTTGACCGCATGATCGCCCTGGTCGAGGGGGCAGAGCGGCAGAAGACGCCAAACGAAATAGCGCTCAACATTCTTCTGGCTGGCATGACCATAATCTTTGTATTTGCGGTGGCCACGATACCCAGCTTTGCCACCTATGCGAGCGGACACATTACCGTTCTGGTGCTCGTGGCGCTGTTCGTGACACTGATCCCAACAACCATTGGCGCGTTGTTGTCGGCGATAGGTATCGCCGGCATGGACCGCCTGGTACGCTTCAATGTGCTTGCCATGTCCGGCCGCGCCGTAGAGGCGGCGGGCGACGTCGATACCCTGCTGCTGGACAAGACGGGCACGATCACGCTGGGCAACCGCCAAGCGACCGAGTTCCTATCCGTGCCGGGCGTCTCACAGCGTGATCTGGCCGACGCGGCCCAGCTTGCTTCGCTGTCCGATGAGACGCCGGAGGGTCGTTCCATCGTTGTGTTGGCGAAGGACAAATACGGTATCCGTGGCCGCGATATGGCGCCGATGCATGCCAAATTCATTCCCTTCTCAGCGCAAACCCGCATCAGCGGCATTGACGTGGAAGGCTCTTCTGTCCGCAAGGGGGCCGTGGATGCCATTCTGAGCCATGCCAATGCCAGCGCCACGGAAGCCGCCGCTTTGACGGTTATCTCCGATAAGATTGCCAAAGGGGGCGGCACACCGCTGGCCGTCGCCAAGGATGGCAAGCTGCTCGGCGTCATTCACCTGAAAGATATAATCAAGGGCGGCATCCGGGAGCGTTTCGCGGCCTTGCGCAAGATGGGCATCCGCACCGTAATGATCACCGGTGACAATCCGCTTACGGCCGCCGCTATCGCTGCGGAGTCGGGGGTGGATGATTTCCTGGCTCAGGCAACGCCGGAGGCCAAGCTCAAGCTCATCCGCGAGGAGCAGGCCAAGGGCAAGCTGGTCGCGATGTGCGGTGACGGCACAAATGACGCTCCGGCCTTGGCGCAAGCCGATGTCGGCGTGGCGATGAACACGGGCACCATGGCCGCGCGTGAAGCCGGCAACATGGTGGATTTGGACAGCGACCCTACCAAGCTCATCGAGATCGTGGAGATCGGCAAGCAACTTCTGATGACACGCGGCGCGCTCACCACCTTCTCAATTGCCAACGATGTGGCGAAGTATTTTGCCATTATTCCCGCCATGTTTGTCGCCTTCTATCCCCAGCTTCAGGCGCTCAACGTCATGCATCTGCACAGCCCGCAAAGCGCGATCCTGTCGGCGATCATTTTCAATGCCCTGATCATCATCGCGCTAATTCCACTGGCGCTGAAAGGCGTCGCCTACAGGCCGGTGGGAGCCGCCGCGATCCTGCGCCGCAACCTTTTAATCTACGGCCTGGGCGGCATCATCGTGCCGTTCATCGGCATCAAGCTTATCGATTTGGCGGTGACCGCCATCGGGCTAGCCTAAGTTCTGGCAAAGAGGAGGCCAGCATGCTCAAACAGCTTCGTCCCGCAATTTTGATCACTATTCTCATGACGGTTCTATTGGGCCTTGCCTATCCGCTTGGCATGACCGGCTTGGCGCAAGCTCTTTTCCCGCATCAGGCGAATGGCAGCTTGGTCATGCAGGGAGGCAAGGTGATTGGCTCGGAGCTGATCGGCCAGCAGTTCACCAAAGCCAAATACTTCCATGGCCGGCCCTCCGCCGCCGGCAATGGCTATGATGCCGCCAATTCCGGGGGCTCCAATCTGGGCCCAACCTCCAAGAAACTGATCGACCGGGTAAAAACAGACACCGCAACTCTCGCCAAGGAAAATCCCGCTGTCCCGGTCCCAGTGGACTTGGTGACGACCTCAGCCTCTGGCCTCGACCCCGACATCACGCCGGCGGCGGCCCTATTCCAGGTACCCCGGGTGGCAGCTGCCCGTAAGCTTCCACAGGATACCATTCGCAAGCTGGTGGACGACCATACCGAAGGGCGCCTGCTGGGCTTGATCGGCGAGTCCCATGTCAATGTCCTTAAGCTCAATATGGCCCTGGATGCTCTGCAAGGACGGGCAGGGTAGGCTACTCTTGATTGATGGCAGACCGAACCGCAGAGAGCCGTCCGGACCCCGATACACTTTTGGTGCAGGCCGTTCGGGAAGGGCGTGGAAAGCTTAAAATCTTCCTGGGCGCCGCCCCTG
>DATKEP010000082.1:0-30129 GCA_035512055.1 Rhizomicrobium sp. | reverse complement strand
TCAATGAGATGCGGCTGGCCACGCAAGTCCTTAATGCGCCGGTCGTGAACCATCTGATGGGGAGGGTGGTGCGTCTGGAGCCGCGCGGGACCAATTTGCGCGCGGTGATGGACCAAGTGCAATCGGGTGGTCTCAGCCCGTTGCCCAATTGGATTCGGATCGGCTTTCGGGGCAACGCGGACATCGGTGAATGGCTGAGCCTGACCGCGCGGCTAGATACACCGCCTGCGCCAAGCAAACCTGGCGCCGCCGACTGGGACGCAAGCCTTTTCTTCCAGTCCATCGGCGCGGTGGGATTTGCTTATGGCCGCGCGCATCCGGTCCCCGCGGCTGATCCGCCGGGACTAGGCGAGCGGTTGGGCGCGGCAGTCGCGACTTTGATTGCGGTGGCCGAGTGGGAACAGGACCGCTTGCCGATCAAGCCCCGCGGCATGGTCAGCTCATACGTCCGGGGCATCACGATGACCAGTCTGGTGGGCAGCTTGGCGACCTTGCCCTTCGCGCTGTTACATTTTGGCCGCGCCACGCACAATGCGGTGCAGGGCAACCTGATCGCCATGCCGGTGATGGGACTGTGGGTGATGCCCGCTGCCGCGCTGTCGGTGGCGCTGATGCCTTTCGGACTGGAGGCGGGCAGCCTGCGTCTGTTGGGGCGAGGTATTCAGGTGATGGTGGCCATGGGAAAATGGGTGTCCCATCTGCCAGGCGCGGTGACGCTGGGGCCTGCCATCCCGGTAGCGGCGCTGATCGTGATGGCAGTGGGCGGCACGTGGCTCATGATCTGGCGGAAAAACTGGCGCTGGTGGGGCCTTGTGCCCGTGCTGTTGGGCGTGTGCTTCGCCTGGCGCGCGCCCCGGGCCGATATGTTGGTGGCCGCCGATGGCCGCACGGTCGCGATCTGGGACGCCGATGGCCTGCTGCACTTTGTGAGAATGCCGTCCGACAAATACGCCGCGCGAGATTGGCTCAGACGCGACAGCGACGCCCGCGACATTGCCGACGCGGTGTGCGTGCCCGGCATGACCTGTGATGGCATCGGTTGTGTGGTGAAGGCCCCGAAGGTAAACAACTTGTTGATCGCCGTGTGGCTCAGACCGGAATCCCTCAGCGAAGATTGTGACCGCGCACAGGTGCTTGTCAGCGCGGCGGATGCAACCAATTGCAAATGCCCGGTTGTGATGATCGATCAGGAGGCGGCAAAGGATGATGGAGGATGGCGCATCGGCCTGTCCCCGACGCCGACGGCACAGAGCGTGCGCCAGTATCGTGGCGACCGTCCGTGGGTCGCCGCTCTCAATACCGGCGAATAAGCCCCACCAGCTTGCCCTGGATCTTGACGCGATCGGCGCCGTAGAGGCGCGTCTCATAGGCCGGGTTGGCAGCTTCCAGTGCAATGGAGTCGCCACGGCGCCGAAGCCGCTTCAGCGTGGCTTCTTCATTGTCCACAAGCGCGACCACGATCTCGCCCGTATTGGCCGTATCGGATTCCTGGATGATCACGGTGTCGCCATCCAGGATCCCGGCATTGATCATCGAGTCGCCGGTCACTTCCAACGCATAATGACTGCCGCGTCCGATCATGCCGCCGGGCACGGGCACGTCGCTGACCTTGTTCTGCAGCGCCTCGATCGGCGTGCCGGCGGCGATGCGTCCGACCAGGGGCACATTGACTGCGGTTTCGGAGCCATCGCCATAGCCGCGCCGCGGCTGCGACATGCGCGAGTCGGCCATGCGGATTTCGCCGCGGCCATGCCGGTTCAGCGACCGCTGCGCCTGGCTGCGCGTGGTCGCGGGCCGGAGGGTCTCGGCCATGTTGTCTGGCAGCTTCAGCACTTCCAGGGCGCGGGCGCGCTTTTCCATGCGGCGTAGGAAGCCGCGTTCTTCCAGGGCCGTGATCAGCCGGTGGATGCCGGACTTGGACTTGAGGTCCAGCGCCTCCTTCATTTCGTCAAACGAGGGGGGGATGCCGGTTTCCCGAACCCGCTCATGGATGAACATCAGAAGTTCGTACTGCTTGCGGGTCAGCATCTTTCCCTCCCCAAGGGTGGCCATGTGAACAAAGCCGAAACACTCCGAATCGTTCTACTTTAGTTCTAACCGCCCGTCAACGCATGGATCTTCTGTCATGAAGTGGGAACGGAACTTTGCCGTGTCCGTTGCTAACATCCGCGAGGGGAGCGCAAACGCAATTTCAAGGAGACCTATAATGAATATCAGGACTGCCCTTCTTGGCGCCGTGGCGGGCGCAGGCGCGCTGGTTGCGATCACACTGCCAGCTTCCGCCTATATCGCCTGCAATCGCGAAGGCGATTGCTGGCATACCGAGAGCCGCGTTGGCCCCCCAGGCGTGAGGTTCGAATTCCATCCCGACGACTGGTATTTCCACCGTCACTGGGACAGCGACCGCGAACATCGCTATCGGGAGTGGCACGAAGGCCGCGGCTACTGGCGCAATGGCGTGTGGATCACGCTCTGACCAGCCGGCGTGGTTTCCAAAGGACGGCGGAACCCCTCGCGGGTTCCGCCGTTCTTTTTGGTGGGAGGCGTTCTTCCCAACCATGGAGAGACACGCATGAGAATCAGGACGTTCATTCTGGGCACGATTGCCGGCGCGGGTGCGCTTGCTGCATTGGCGGCGCCTGCTTCGGCCTATGTTGCCTGCAATCGCGCCGGCGTGTGCTGGCACGCTACCGACCGCTATGACTTCAGGCCGGGTTGGGGCATCACCGTGCATGACGACGCCTGGAAGTTCCGCGGTCACCGTTATCACTGGCGCGAGCATGAAGGCCGCGGCTATTGGCGCAACGGCGTCTGGATCACTTTCTGATTCCAGGCCGAATGTTCAGGGAAAAGCGGCCCGTTTGCGGGCCGCTTTTTTGTGCGCGGTTTGAGCCCTAACCGAACATATCCTCGAGCCGGCAACCTGCTGCCTTTGCCAGCTTCGCCATGGACTCCTGCGGGATGGATCTCGCGTGTCCGGCAAGAAAGGCCATGATTTCTCCCGGCGCGACGCCGGCCACCTTGGCCCATTCGCTGGGCCGCAAACGCCGGGCGATCATGAAGGCGCGGAAAGCATCACGCTTGAGGCCGATTTTCATTCCCCGTGGTAAGGCAACTTCTCCCATCAATACTTTGGGTTTTGCATTGCGCGAAGCGGAGACGCGCTCCGGTTCCTTCGCTTGGGGTTTTGCCGTGGGCGTCGTCGAGATGGGGCGATGTTCCGGCCGGCCGTCACGCGGGCTGCCGCGCATGCCGGCTGAGCGTCTTCGCGGAGGCTCTTTATCGGTAGCCATTGCCGAGCAGCCGCCGCGTGGCAGCGGCGACGTCCTTCTGGCGCATCAGGCTCTCACCCACCAGCACGCTGGTCACATGGGCATCCGCCAGCCGCTTGAGATCGGCGGGCGCCGATAGCCCGCTTTCCGCGACCACATGCACATCGCGGGGTATGCGGGGCGCAAGGCGCAGGGTCACGCCCAGGTCCGTGACAAAGGTCTTGAGATTGCGGTTGTTGATGCCGATCAGGCCGGCATCCAGCGCCAGCGCGCGCTCGAGCTCGGCTTCGTCATGCACTTCCACCAGCGCGTCGATTTCCCAGCGGCGGGCCTCATCCATCAGGGCGCGGGCCCGATCGTCGGTCTGCATGGCCATGATGATCAGGATGCAGTCCGCACCCCAGCATCGCGCCTCCGCCACCTGATAGGGCTCGAGCATGAAATCCTTGCGCAGCACGGGCAGCCTCACCGCCTCGCGTGCCTGGGTGAGATATTCCGGCGCACCCTGGAAGGAGGGCGTGTCGGTCAAGACGGAAAGACAGGCCGCGCCGCCATCCTCATAGGCGATGGCGAGCGAGGGTGGGTCGAAGTCGGCCCGGATCAGGCCCTTGGATGGCGAAGCCTTCTTGATCTCGGCGATCAGGCCGAATTCGCCGGCCTCCCTCTTGGCCTCCAGCGCATCACGGAAGCCGCGCACAGGGGCTGCATCCCTGGCGCGGGCTTCGATTTCCTTCTGCGGCAGCTTTGCCCTGGCAGCGGCGATTTCGTCGCGCTTGTAGGCGACAATCTGGTCAAGAATGGTGGCGCTCATTTTGGATTGTTCGATGCTGTGATCAAGGCTTCCAGCTTGGCTTTGGCGGCGCCGCTGTCAAGCGACCGCGCGGCTTTGGCAACGCCATCCTTGATATCCTTTGCCACGCCCGCCACCATCAGGGCCGCGCCTGCATTCAGCAGCACGACGTCGCGGTAAGCGCCCTGTTCGCCGTCAAACAGCGCGATCAGTCTTGCGGCATTCTCGACCGGCGTGCCGCCTTTCAGCTCCGCAAGCATGCCACGCTTCAGGCCTGCATCTTCGGGCGCTATCGTGCCGGTTGTGATCACGCCATGTTCGAGGCTGGCGTAATAAGTGACGTCCGTCGTCGTCAATTCGTCCAGGCCGTCAGCGCCATGGACGACCAGGGCACGCGTGCAGCCAAGGGCCTTCAAAGCCTCGGCATAAGGCACCAGCCAGTCTTTGGAATAGATGCCCACCAGCTGGTGCTTCACCCTGGCAGGCGAGGCGAGCGGCCCCAGCAGATTGAAGATGGTGCGTTGCTTGATCGCTGCGCGCGCCTTGCCGACATGGCGCATGGCGGGGTGATGCACCTGGGCAAACAGAAAGACGAGGCCGGTCTCGGCCAGGACTTCGGAGGCGCGCGAAGGCTCCAAGTCGATCTTGACCTTCAGGGCTTCGAGGATATCGGCGGCGCCGCTTTTGGAGCTCGCCGAGCGGTTGCCATGCTTGGCCACGGCGACGCCCGCGCCTGCCACCACGAAGGACACCGCTGTCGAGATGTTCAAGGTGCCCAGCCCGTCACCGCCTGTGCCGCAAAGATCGATCGCCCCCGGTGCGGCAGTGACCGATCGCATGGCGGCGCGCATGCTGCGGACCGCGCCCACGATCTCGGGCACCGTTGGACCGCGCCGGGCCTGCGCCGTGAGAAATGCGATGAGGTCGGTTTCCGCAACCTGGCCGGCGATGATGGTTTCAAACACGCGCGCCGAGGTGTCGGCGTCGAGAAAGCCTCCTTCGCGCACGGTGGCGAGGGCTGCGGGAAAATCGACCGAGGCGCTGGTGACCTTCATGCCGGCTGGCGCGCGAAGTCCCGCGCGAGCGCGAGAAAATTGGCCAATAGCGCGTGACCATTCTCAGAAGCGATGCTTTCCGGGTGGAACTGCACGCCATGCACGGGATGAGTTTTGTGCATCACGCCCTGGATCACGCCGTCCTCGCTGGTGGCGGTGACTTCGAGGCTCGCGGGCATCGAGGGCGGGTCGATAGTGAGCGAATGGTAGCGCGTGGCCAGGAAATCATTGTTGAGGCCGCGAAAGACCGACTTGCCGGTATGGTGCACGCGGCTGAGTTTGCCATGCATGGGTTCAGGCGCGCGAACGATCCTGCCGCCATAGACCTGGCCGATGGCTTGATGGCCCAGGCACACGCCCAGAATCGGCATGCGGCCATCCGCCTTTTTGACCACCTCCAGGCAGATGCCCGCTTCATTGGGCGTGCAGGGGCCGGGGGAAAGCACAATGCCTTCGGGCTGAAGTGCCAGCGCCTGATCGGCGGCGATCTCGTCATTGCGGACGACTTTCACCACTGCCCCAAGCTCTCCCAGATAATGGAAGAGGTTGTAGGTGAAGCTATCATAGTTATCGATCAGAAGGATCACGGGCACACCTAAAGCATTGAAATAACTGGCAAAGGCGGATCGGGAGCGTTCCAGCCGCCATCTCCGCCATTGCCGCGAAAACACATAGCCCCTCTGCCTGGATCAACCAAGGCCAGCCTGCCCCCGAAAAGCGCATTTCAGCCTGGATCGGCGCATGCTTTCACGAGCGCGGCGGCATGCCTTTCTCGAAACTCTCCAGGTCGGCCACATGCTCCACCCAGGACAGCGCCGATTTGCGCCAAATCTGTTTTCTGGGAACCAGCTTGTCGCGCTGGCGAACCGCGCCGATGCGGAGCATATAGACCTTGGGCGCACCCTCGACGTTGGTGGAGTAGAATGGCGAGCCGCACTCGCCGCAAAAGCCCAGCGCCCGCCGGTTCCCGCTCTCGGCGGTCTTCACATAGACCTTTGGCGTACCCTGTGTGAATGCCAGGTCTCCCTCCCTGACCGGAACGCTGGCGCGGTATGGCGCGCCGGACAATATCTGGCAGTCGATGCAATGGCAGACCACGACCTTGTCCGGATCAACCTGCGCCTCGAACGTGATTGCGCCGCACAGACAGGCGCCGTCGATTTTCATGCCATTCTCCTGTCTTCCCACTGGAAGCTTATATTCGATCCCGCCGCCAGGCCATGGACCGCGCGTCAGACCCGGTCGGCGAGGCCACGGCTCACCGCAATGCGGATCAGTTCCGAGGTCTGGCCCACGCCCAGCTTTTCCTTGATCCGGCTCAGCGTGTTGGCGACCGTCTTGTAGGCGATGCCGAGCTTGTCGGCGATTTCCGAAAGACTGTCACCGGCTGACAGCAGTCTGAGGATTTCCAGGTCGCGTTCCGTGAGCGGCCTGAGATAGGCATCCTCCGACAATTCATGCGCCGCCATTTCGGCGGCGACATCCTTTTCGATGGCGACGCCGCCGTTGAGGATGGTCTCTACCGCTTCCAGCAATTCTTCCGGACTGGCATGCTTGCTGACAAAGCCGCGCGCGCCGGTTTCCAGTGCGCGGGTGGCGTAGATCGCCTCGGTGTGCTGGGAGAAGACCAGAACCGGTACCCCGGGTGCCTGGCGCGCGATTCGCCTGAGAAGTTCGAGCCCCGCCAGCCCCGGCAGGTTGAGATCCAGGATCACCAGAGCGAACTCCCGCGACGCGATCGCCGCCAGCGCCGCCTCGCCGGTGGCAGCTTCCAACACTTCGGTGTCGCCGCGCTCGTCCAACAGGCGGCGGATCCCGGCGCGGACGATGGCGTGATCCTCGACGACCAGCACCTGTTTCATGCCACGATCCGTTCTTGTGCCAGCGGCAAGATGCCTGTGACGCGCACGCCGACTGGAGATTGTCGCACGACAAATCGGCCATTGAGGGCCTCGATCCTTTCGCGCATTCCGGCCAGGCCGGAATGTCCCGATCCCGTTCTGGCGTCCGGCCCGAGCTTGATGCCGCCGCCATCGTCCTCCACGGCGATGGTCAACTCCCGCGCATCGGCGAGTATTTCGATCAGGATATTTTCAGGCGCGCCGTGGCGGATCGCATTGCTCAGTGCCTCCTGCACGATGCGGTAGGCAGCTTCCTCATAGCGGCGGTCGGCGATAGGCGGGAGCGAGATGTGTTGCTGGAAAACGATGTCGGGATGGCGTCTGGCACAGAAGGCCACCAAGTCGCCCACTGCCGATTCAAGTCCGAATTCGAGCTGTGAGACCGGGCGCAGCTGGCGCAAGATGTTCTTCACCTGGTTCTGAATATGGGCGACGGATTCGCGTATCGCATTGCTCAGGCGCATTGCTTCGGGTGTGCCGATCCTGGCAACCGCCTTGGCATCGACCTGGATGGCAAAGAGATACGCACCCACTTCGTCGTGCAGGTCCCGGGCAATGCCGGCGCGTTCCTCTTCCTGCACATTCTGAAGCTGCGCATAAAGTTGACGGTTGCTTTTCGACAGCGCCGACAATTGGTCAGCCATGTGGTTGAAGCCGCCCGCAAGCCGCGCGAATTCCGGTGGGCCGCTGGCAGAAAGATGTGCTTCATAGCTGCCATCGGCAATGGCGAGCAGGCCGGCCTGAAAGCGCTGGAAAAAGCGCAAGGCATAGGTGATCGCCAGCGACACGGCCGCAAGCGTGGCAAGACAGAACAGCGCCATAATCGCGAAGGCATCGCGCACATGGCTCCACACCTCGGCGATCTCGTTCGAGGGATCGCTGGTCAGCACCACGACGCAAGGATATTTGGGCAAGGCGATCGGAATGCGCGCCGATAGCGGTGGCGGCGCCATCATCTCGCGGAACCAGGCCGGAGCCGGGTCGTCCACATGACCGGTCCGGGATTCGACGATTGTTTTTCCCGCTTCGTTCACCAGTGCCGCGCGCACATGGCGCTGACCCTCGAAGCTTGCCACCACCTGGCGCAGTGTGACGGTATGCTCGACGTCGGATTGAAGCGTGTCGCGCACCGAACGGCGGGCGCCGTCGAAGGCAGTCTTGACTTCCAGGTCGACGACCGATCTGGCGTCCATGGAAAGCAGCATCGCGCCCGCGGCAAGCGCCAGCATCAATAGGGCGGTGATGGTCGCGATAAGGCGGAGTTGAAGTGACATGGTGTCCGAGCCTGCGGGCCGCCATTTATAGCGCCGGAAGCCGCCCGCGGGGCCCTCAAAATAAAGGAAATTTTCCCGATTTCCGGGTCCATTGCCATATCCGGGCCAGAGGCGCCGGCCTAACATGGATACGGCTATCACCGGAGCGGAAGCATGAAAACGACAATCGCGCTTCTGGCTGTCTTGCTCATGTCCGGCACGGCTCTTGCGCAATCCAAAACGCCGGTCATTCCCCCCGACGCGGCCGCGCGTTCGCGTACGCCCGAGCAGCAGGCGATCCTGGATGCATCCGCCGCCGAACTGGCACGAGAGATGCAGCTTTTGGGGATCAAGGAATTGCGTCCGCCCAAGAATGCCGTGCATCCGGGCCGTCCGGATTTTGCCAATTACGATGAAGCCAAGGCCAATCCCTATCCCGACCTGCCGCCGCTGCTGATGATGAAGGATGGCACCAAGGCCACCAATCTGGCTCAGTGGAAGAAGCGTCAGGCCGAGATCAAGGCGCTGTTCGACGACAATGTGTACGGCAAATATCCGGCGCACCTCCCGCCCGTCACCTGGAAAGTCGAAAGCATTACGGGAAGAACGATCGATGGCGTGCCGGCAATCGTCAAACACATTATCGGTACGGTTGACAATTCCGCCGATCCGGCGATCAAGGTCGAGATCCCTGCCGATGTGGTCACACCCGCCGCGACCATGGACAGGAAGGTGCCGGTGATCATCGGCGGTGGCGCGCTCAGCCCGCGCTTCTCGCTCAATGGCCCTGATCCCATCCTGCACATTCCCGGCAGCGAGATGTGCATTGTGCTGGGCCCGCAAACGGAAACGTCGAGCAAGCAGTTGCTGGTTCATGGCTGGGGCTTTGTCAGCGTCGACGTCAATGCGGTGCAGGCCGACAATGGTGCAGGCCTCACCAAGGGCATCATCGGACTGATGAACAAAGGCAAGCCGCGCAAGCTGGACGATTGGGGCGTGTTGCGGGCCTGGGCCTGGGCCGACAGCCGGGTGCTCGATTATTTGCAGACCGATGTCGACGTGAATGGCAAGGCAGTCGGCATCATGGGCCATTCGCGCGGAGGCAAGGCGGCGCTGGTGGCGCTGGTCGACGATCCGCGCTTTGCCATCGGCTTTATTTCATCGTCGGGCGAGGGCGGCGCCAATCTCTATCGCCGCAACTATGGCGAGGCGCTTGAGAATGTCGCGGCTCCCAATGAATTTCATTGGATGGCGGGGAATTTCCTGAAATATGCGGCGATGGGCAGGACAGCGAACGATTTGCCGCTGGACAGTCATGAATTCATCGCCCTGGCGGCGCCGCGCCCCCTCTTCATCGGTGGCGGCGGCTATATCGACCAGCCGGCTTGCGCCATTCCCGGCGATGCCTGGCAGGATGCGCGCGGCATGTTCATGGCGGCGGCGGCGGCAAGTCCGGCCTGGGACTTTTATGGCCGCAAAGGGCTTGAGACCGTACAATTCCCCAAGATGCAAAGCTTCCTCGACAAGGGCGACATCGCCTATCGCCAGCATCCTTACGGGCATACGCCGACGCCAAACTGGTCTTACTTCATCGGCTTCGCGTCGCGATACTTGAAATAGCCGTGCCCTATTCGAATTTGAGCTCCATGCGGGCATGGTCCTGATTGACCGCTTCGGTCAGGCCTGCCGCCATGAAGACGCGGGCGGGATCGACAGAGCCGTCGGCCAAAAGCGCGCTGCGCACGGCGTCGGCGCGCGCCGTGCCCAGTGCGGCCAGTTCGGCATTGGTGGGTATGAAGCTCTTGCGAAGTTCGCCCCGCAGCCACTGGGATTCCAGCAAGGCGCGGCGGTCGTCATCGCTGGCATCCGGCTTGGCGCCAGGTGCGGCCTTGAGCGCGTCGGCGGGAAAGTCTGGATAGGCGGGTTTTTTGCCCAGTTTGGCGCGATAAAGGTCTTCCAACCGGTCATGCTGCTCGTCTGCCTCCAGCGCGGACACGCTCGTGACCTTGCCGTTGTCCTTGGCCAGCAGCGCCTTGTCGACCGCCCCATCGGCCACGGCGGTGGCGTCTTCGCGGATGCCGGGACCGGCGGGAATGTCGAGCTTGAGTTCCGGCCGCTGGTTGAGCGCCTTGGCAAGCGCGCCCAGCGCTTCGGCCGATCCTTGCGGCAGGCTGGCGGAGCCGGGCGCGAAATCGATGTACTGGGCCTTGTCGGCGCCTTCGAACAGCGAGCCGATCAGGCGGAATGGCGCCGTCACCGCCTTTTCGATCACATTGCCGACAACCTGCCAGACAATGGGCCAGATGCTGAATTTGGGATCGTCCAGCGATCCGGTCACCGGCAGATCCAGGTCGATCACGCCCTTGCTATCCTTGAGCAGGGCCGTTGCCAGTCGCACGGGCAGCGGCACGGCGTCCTTGCTTTCGGTGGCCTGACCCCATTCCAGCTGGTCGATGATCACATGATGGTCGGCTTTGAGCGCGCGATTGTCGATCTGGTAGGACAGTTCGGTGGTGAGCTTGCCCTTGGCGATGGCATAGCCGGCATAACGGCCGCTATAGGGATTGAACACCGGCAGCTCGATATTGCGGAAGGCCAGATGCATGTCGGTCTTGCGGTCATAGGCCGACAGGTCCATCGAGCCCTTGATGGTGACGGGCGAGAACTGGTCGATCACCTGGCCGCTGAGATCGATCGCGGCAGTCTGCCTCGGCGCATTGGTTATGTTGCCGATGGTGCCCTTCAAGGCGTCGATCCGGGCCGAGAAGTTGGGCTGGATGGAGAGATCCGAAAAGCCCATCGTGCCGCCGCTGATATCGAGTTGCTTGACCTGAACCATCCAGGCCCGCTTGCCAGGCGCGGCCTTGATCGGAACCGATGCCGTGGTGGTGGCGCTCTGGACTGGCGCGGCTGGCGTTGGGGCGGTACTCGGGGCGGCTTTAGGCGGCATGAGCGGCGTGAAATTGAAGCTGCGGTCGGCCAGGACCACGACTTGGCCCATCGGGCGCACCAGGCTCGCCTGACTGACCACGACATGGCTGTCGCGGACATCGATCCCCTTCAGCGCGAAGGAGCGCCAGGCAAAGAGCGGGCTGTTGCTGGTGGTCTCCAGCATGCTGAAGTTGCTGATGGCGGCACTGCCGGCAAAGCGCAGCGCGGCAAGGTTGGCGCCTTCAAAATGCACCGTGCCGGAGGCGCCGGCTTCTCCCGAGTGCAAATCCAGCGACTTGAGCGGCGGCAGATAGGCCGCGAATGGCTTGAGCGCCAGATTGGTGAGTTCGAATTTGAGATCGCCTGCCAGATTTGACGGGGTCAGCGTTGCATCGCCCGCAGCATGTCCCTTGCCGTTCAAGCCGGCGTCAAAATGAATTGTCACCGGCTGGGCGAGATCGCTGCCGGCGCCGGCAACGCTGGCGGTGAGAGGCGCGATAGTGATATGCGCGGGATGCTGCAGCGCCTGGTCTTCGAAATTCACGTGCGCGTCGTTCAATGCAAGCTGGTTGAGCGCGATCTGCCATGGCTGCGGCGATGCTGTTTGGGCGCCGGCGGTCGCTGCCGGCTTGGGCGGCAGCAGATCGAGCAAGTTAATCTGGCCATTATGCTCACGCCGGACCGACAGATTGGCACCGTCCAGCACCAGATTACCCAGCTGCAACTTGCGCGCGCCGTAATCCAGCTGCATGCCTGCGAGCGACGCCCCGGTCAATTGGATGGCCGGTTCGGTTGCGCCTGCCGCTGTCACGTTCAATCCCTGCAGCGCCAGCTTCGGCATCGCCACCGTCAGCCGTCCGATGCCGTGCGTGGTCCCGGTCATTGCAATCGGACCGACGCTGGCATTCAGCTGCGCGATGTTTGCGGTTCCACGGAACAGGGTTTCGCTGCCCGTGACCGACAGGCCAGTGCCGTTGACCCGGGGCAGCGACAAGTTGAGGAACAGGCCTTGCGGGCCATAGGCGAAATCATAGTCGGCGGTGATGCTGGCCTGTCCGCCGGCCAGTGCCACCGGCAGCCTGGCGCCGATGAATTCCTGCACCGTGCCGCTTTGGAGCTTATCGATGATCAAGCGTCCCCGTGAGGAGATGGGCGCGATGGACAGCGTGCCATGCCATCCAATGATCTCGCCACGCTGGCTTTTTGCGTTGAGCGTGAAGTCGCCGCCTTCGGCCGTATTGGTCTGGAAATCGCGCAGGGTGAAAGCGATGGGGATCAGGCTTTCTTCCGGATGCTGGGCCTGGCTCTCGTCGGCATAAATGATCCGGCCTTCATTGATGGTAAGGGTGGTGATCTTCACCGCCGGGTTGGGGCCCTTGGAATGGGTGCGTGGCTCAAGATCGATCAGGTTGAGCGAACCGTCGGGCCGGATGACGGCGCGGATGAACGGCCGATCCAGCGTCATTTCGGTGAAGCGATAGGCGGACTGGAACAGCGACAAGAGGGAAAATCCCACACGCACATGCCCGGCTGCGACCATCGGGCTCTCAGTGGCTGGAAGCGCTATGTCGTCAACATCTAGGGTGATGGTGAGCGGATTGAATTTGATCCGGCCCAATGCAATCGGCTTGTCGAGATTGGTCTTGACCCAGCTTTGGGCTTCGGAGCGGACAAGGCCCGGTACCAGATAAAAACCTGCCAGCAGGTAGGCGATGAACAGGCAGACGACGACCACACCCGTCCAGAGCCACTTGCCTGCGAACAAGCCGCGCCTGGCACGCCCGGGGATTTTATCCTGATCGGCGACAGTTTCCTCTAGCATCGGCGCTCGACCGGCAATGATGCGTATATTTTCATGACAGGCAACTGACAGGAAGCGAAAGCCGATTTGCTGCGGCTGCACAAGGGTTGGGCAGGGACGCCCGTCATGCTAAGAGTTGCGGAATAACGACAAAAATTGTGACAGGGGTTGGCTTTGCGGCTGAGTAGTGCGTGCGCATTGACGCTGGTTTTTTCGGCCGGGCCGGCATTCGCCGCCGAACAATTCGAAACCCGGCTTTCGCCGTCGCCTCTGACCGACGGCACGCGTGTCAACATCATGGGCGAGGGCCGGGCGCGGGCGGAGCTCGATGGCAACAAGCTGACGGTCAACGCCGAGTTTCATGGCCTGGCCAGCAATGCAACCGCTGCGGAACTGCATGACGGGCCTGGCATCGCCATTCCCGGACCTAAAGCCTTCGACCTGACTGTCACGCCGGCCGCGTCCGGCACAGTGTCGGGCAGCGTGACATTGACATCCAAACAGGTTGCTGCGCTGCGTCACGGTCATTTCTATCTCCAAATCGACAGCCAGAAGGCGCCCGACGGCAATCTCACTGGCTGGATTCTGCCGCCGCATCCCGACGCCGGCCAGGATGTTCCGGTTCCGGGTCCCGGTTTCCTGCCCCAATTCGACGTTCCGGCGAAGTGACGGCAGCGATGAAAAAGATCCTGGCCGCTTCTGTTCTCGCCGTACCCCTTGCCAGCGTCAGCGCCATCGCATTGGACAATGGTCCCTTGACCGCCGACCAGTCGCGCGCGGGCCGCGGACTTTATGCCGCGAACTGCGCGCAATGCCACGGGGCGCAGTTGCAGGGCGCGGGCGAGGCGCCGGCACTTTCGGGTGGGACTTTCATCGCGGCCTGGGGCAACCGCTCCAGCGATGAGCTCTACAATCTGGTGAAGGCGTCGATGCCATATGGCAACGGCAACAGCCTGGATGCTGACACCTATCGCCGCATCGTGGCATTCGTGCTGGCGGCCAATGGTGCCAAGCCGGGCGCGACCGCGTTCACGGGCGCCGAGAAGGTCAAGATCAACACGGTCGCCGATGGCAGGATGCCGGCCGAGATGGCGCAGGCGCCCGGGCCCGCCGCCGGAGGTGGTGGCGCCGCGCGGCCCGCAACTTCCTATCCGCCCGGGCGGTTTGGCGTGACCGTGGCCGGTTCGCTGAAAAGCTATGATCCCGTCACCGACCAGGTGCTTGCCCATCCCAAGGATGGCGACTGGCTGATGTACCGGCGCAACTATCAGGGCTGGAGCCATTCTCCGCTCAGCCAGGTCAATACCTCCAATGTGAAGAACATCCAGCTGGCCTGGTCCTGGGCGATGAACGAGGGCGGCGCCAGCGAAGTCACGCCCATCGTGCATGACGGCATCATGTTCCTGTCGAATGTCGCCAACACGGTGCAGGCGTTGGACGCGAAAACCGGCGAGCTGATCTGGGAGAACCGCATTGGGCCTGCACCCACCCGCGCCTATGGCGCGACACGGTCGCTGGCGCTTTACGGCGACAAGGTGTTCGTGCCGACCACTGACGCCAAGCTTTATGCGCTGGACGCGAAAACCGGAAAGATCGTCTGGCAGTCGGTGATTGAGGACGCCAAGGAAGGCTATTCCAACACCGGCGGCGCCATCGCCATGCGCGGTAAGGTTCTCGTCGGCCTGACCTACTGCAATCGCTATGAGGTCAAGCACTGTTTCATCAGCGCCTATGACACCGAAACCGGCAAGGTGGCTTGGCGCTTCAAGACCATTGCGCTCAAGGGCGAGCCGGGCGGCGAGACCTGGAACAATCTGCCGGATGAATTCCGCCAGGGGGCCGAGACCTGGATCGCTGGCACGTACGATCCCGAGCTGAACACGACCTATTGGGGCACGGCCCAGGCCAAGCCCTGGACCCGCGCCAGCCGGGATTCGGCCGGTGGCGCCACGCTTTATGCGAACTCCACGCTGGCGCTCGATCCCGACAATGGGACGCTGAAATGGTATTGGAGCCACGCTCCGGGCGAGAATTTCGACCTGGATGAGGTGTTCGAGCGTGTGCTGGTGGACCATGGGCCGTCGAAGGACCTGCTCACCATCGGCAAGGTTGGCATATTGTGGAAGCTCAACCGCGTCACCGGCAAATATGAAGACAGTGCCCAGACCGTTTTCCAGAATGTCTTTGACAAGATCGATCCCAAGACCGGCATTCCGACCTATCGCAGGGATGTGCAGGAGGCGAAAATCGGTGACTGGATCTCATCCTGTCCCGGCCCGGCGGGCGGGCATGACTGGCCTGCCACCAGCTATGACCCCAAGACTGACCTTATGATAATTCCGCTGCATCAATCCTGCGTGCTGATGCGCGCGGAGCCGATGGAGAAGAAGATCGGTGTGGGGGGCGATGCAGGCTCCCAGCGCCTGTTCGAGATGCCTGGCACCAACGGCAATCTGGGCAAGCTTGCCGCCTACAACACCACCACCATGAAGGCGCTGTGGAGCTTCCAGCAGAAGGCGCCGTTCCTCACCGGCGTGCTGACCACCGATGGCGGTGTGGGCTTTGTCGGCGATTTCGACCGGAGGTTCCGCGCCTTCGAAACCCAGACCGGCAAGACACTGTGGCAGACGCGCCTTCCCACCAGCGTGCAAGGCCATGTGGTAAGCTATGCCGTGGACGGCAAGCAGTATATCGCAGTGGAAACGGGTCTTGGCGGCGGCAGCCCGGTGGGCAAGCCCACCACCCTCATGCCGCAAGTGCATCATCCCAACAATGGCGCGGCGATCTATGTCTTCGCGCTACCAGATAATTGAAAAGAGGAGATATTCGATGAAATTGCTGACCACGGCCGCGCTCGCGGCGCTGATGCTTGTGCCAATGAATGCCGCGTTCGCCGCCCGCGCCTATATCGGCACTTATACCAAAGACCCCGCCGCCGTGCGCAGCCCCGGCAATGGCGAGGGCATCTATATAGTGGATGTAGATGCGGCCACCGGCGCGCCGTCCCATCTGCGGCTCGTGGCCAAGGATCTGTCGCCGTCCTGGATCACGCTGTCAGCCGACCACAAGTTCCTCTATGCCGTCAACGAGATCGCCACCTATGGCCCCAACAAGAGCGGTTCGGTCACGGCCTATTCGGTGGACGCCGCATCCGGCGCGCTGAAGAAATTGAATGTGGTGGACTCCGGCGGTTCCATTCCCTGCTATGTCAGCGTCCATCCCTCCGGCAAATTCCTGCTGGTCGCCGATTACACCGGCGGTGCCTATGAAGTGATCCGGCTGAAGCCCGATGGCAGCCTGGGCGAAGTGACCGATGTGGTGAAGCCCACCGGCCCGATGAGCGTCTACAACGCAACGGACAAGCCGCCGGGCATGTTTGGCAGCATGGAGCCGCATGGCTCCAGGGGGCACATGATCCTTCCCGATCCATCGGGTCAGTATGCCGTCGGCGCCGATGCCGGCCGCGACCAGATCTTCGTCTGGAAGTTCGACACCAACACGGGCAAGCTGAATCAGGTCTCTGTCACCAAGGCCGTGCCGGGTGCCGCACCGCGCCACTTCGCCTTCTCGCCCGACGGCAAGACGCTTTACCAGCAACAGGAGCAGGACTCGCGCCTGACCGTGTACGGCTTTGCGGACGGCAAGCTGACCCAGAAGGGTCCGTCCATCTCCACGCTTCCCGCGGGTTTCCAAGGCAGTAACACGACTTCTGAGCTTCTGATCGACAAGGCGGGCAAGCATCTTTATGGCGCCAACCGCAACCACGACACCATAGCCACCATGGCAGTGCAGGCGGACGGCAGCGTGAAGCTGGTCGCCAACACCCATACCGAAGGCACGATTCCGCGCAGCCTGACAATCGATCCCAGCGGCAAGTTCCTCTATTCGATGAACCAGAGCGCGGACAATCTCACCACCTTCCGGCTGGATGCCAATGGCGTGCCGAGATTCACGGGCAACTTCCTGGGTATCGGCAGTCCCGCAGTGATGGTGTTCCTCGATAAGTGAGCCGCGTTCGGCCTGTGGCGACGAAATGGTCCAGTGAACCATTTCGAGCAGCCAACGCCCGGAGCGACAGCGAAGGGCGGGCAATGGGTAGGTTTTTGGCGGAGGCAGCAATGGACAAGCGGCAATTCCTGGCAGGTGCGGCGCTGATTGCGACTTCGCCTGCGTTGGCCCAGACGCACAAGGCCGGCACGGACGAGTTGGGGCGCACGCTTGCCAGCATGCAGGCCAAGCCCTTGCCGCGCAGCAAGGCACGCACGACCAAATTGTTCCTAACGCCACCCTGCTGGCCCAACGCCATCACCGCCGATCCGATGGGTCGCGGTTTCTGGGTGCAGCAACAGCGCCATGATAGCGGACCGGAAACCGCCTGGCTGCTCGACCGCAAGGGCAAGGTGCTGCATAGCGTGGTGACCGAATGCGCGGATTGCAGCGGCATGGCGGTGGGCAATGGCTTCGTCTGGAGCGGCGCCAATGGCGCGTCAGTGCACAATCCGCCCGATCCACCGGTGGAAGGCGTGTTTCAGACCGACATGAACGGCAAGACAGTCAGTCATCGCCAGATTCCCTTTGGGCCCAAAAACAACGGCGGCTCCTGTCACGGCCTGGCTTGGGAAAATGCCGACGGCGGGCGGCTGTGGATTCAGGCCAACCGGCTGGAGGCGCTGGTGCGGATGAATCCCGTCACCTGGGAATGCGATTACATGTTCCCGGCCGCTCATGCCGACCGGCTGCACGGCATCGAAGTGGATGGCGGCTTCATCTGGCAGGTCTATGGCACGCAGAACCCCAAGGTGCCGGGCTATGAAGGCTATACGCCCGGACTGATCAAATACGACATCAAGAAAGGCGAGCCGGTGGCTTTCGTGGATTTCGTGCCCGGCTCCTGCGACATGCATGACGTCTGCGTCCTGGATGGCCAGCTTTATGGCGTGGATGCGGGCGAGCATCCGGGCTGGCCGCTCGACGACAAATATTCGCACCCCGGATTTCCGCCGCTCAACAGCCCCAGCGGCGGCTTTGTCTTCAAGATCGATCTGATCTGATCCAGTTGTTGCGGTGCATTAGGACTTGCTCAATCCGGCGGCCCCGGCATACTCGCGCGCACAAGAATAAAGACAAAAATTCCACCCAAGGGGAATGGCATGGCGGCGTTCGATGCACTGAAGGGTTGGACGCCCGTGGCCAAGCATACGGTGGCGGCGAGCTACCTCGCCTGGACGTTCGATGCCTATGACTTTTTCCTGTTGACCCTGGTGTTCAAGGACATCGCCCAACAGTTCGGCACCAGCATCACCAATGTGGCGTTTGCGACCATGCTGACGCTTGCCTGCCGGCCGGTTGGCGCCTTCATCTTCGGCCGCCTGGCGGACCATTTCGGCCGCCGTCCCATCCTGATGCTTGACATCGCGCTTTATTCGATCCTGAGCTTCCTGATCGCCTTCACGCCCGACATTCTGACTTTTTACGTCGCCTGTGCCGCCTTCGGCGTGGCGATGGGCGGGGTGTGGGGCATCTGTGCCTCGCTTTCGATGGAGACGATCAAACCGCAAGCGCGCGGCTTCGTTTCCGGCCTGCTGCAGTCCGGCTATCCCTCGGGCTTCCTCATCTCTGCCGTGATCTTCGGCTATCTCTATCCCATCATTGGCTGGCGCGGCATGTTCATGGTCGGCGTGATCCCGGCGGCGCTTTTGATCCTCTACATATATATGTGCGTTCCGGAATCACGGTTCTTCACGCGCGAGAGCGCCAAGCAGAAGAATGCCGGCACGATCGCGATCCTGCGGGCCCATGGCAAGGTGGCCCTGTTCGCCATCATCCTGATGACGGGATTCAACTTCTTCAGCCATGGCACCCAGGACGTGTACACAACCTTCCTGCGCGTGCAGCATCATTTTGAGCCGGCCACTGTGAAGAACATCCTGGTGATCGCCAATATCGGCGCCATCATCGGCGGGCTCTTCTTCGGCTCCTTCAGCCAGAGCTTTGGCCGGCGCAGGACCATCATCCTGGTCACGCTGCTTGCCCTGCCGGTGATCTATTTCTGGTCGCATGGCACGACGCCCGTGGCGCTGGCGGCGGGCGCCTTCCTGGTGCAGATCTGCGTACAGGGTGCCTGGGGTGTCGTTCCCGCGCATCTGAATGAACTTGCTCCTGCGGCAGCGCGCGGCACATTTGCCGGCACCTGCTATCAACTGGGCAATCTGATTGCGGCGGTCAACAATCCGCTGCAGACTTCGATCGCAGAACATACCGGCGGTAATTACAGCCTGGCGCTGGCAATCGTCGCCACCTGTGCGGCGCTTCTGATCGCCACTCTGGCGTGGCTCGGGCCCGAAGCCCAGAATGTGGATATGGGCGCGCATGCTGCGTCCGCCTCGAAATAGAAAAAAGGAGATGGCTATGCGGAAATTGATCATGGCGGCGGTGATGCTGGCGCTTGCCACGCCGGCGATGGCGCAAGGAGTGACGCTGCGCGTGATCACGCCGGCGGTCACGGCCAATTCGGGCCTGCGCGACCTGGCGATGGGGTTCGAGAAGGAAATGGGCGTCAAGGTCGATATCGTGACCCTGAACATGGCCAAGATGGGCGATGAACTCAGGACTGGCACTCCGCCGGCTGATATCGTCTTCCTGCCTTACGCGCTGATGGATCAGGCCCAGACCGACAAGGCGGTGACGTCGGGCAGCCGCATCAATATCGGCCGGGTACGCATCGGCCTTGCCATTCACAAAGGCGATCCCGCGCCGGACATCTCCAGCGTGGACAAGCTGGCGGCCGTGCTGAAGGCGTCCGACGGCGTGATGTATTCCGATCCCACCTCGGGTAGCATGGAAGCTCGCATCATCGACACTATGCTGAACTCTCATCCCGAATTTGCTGGCGTGAAGCGCAAGATCAGCCGCAATGGCGAGGGCGGCCAAGCGGTTGCGCGCGGCGAGGGCCAGATGGCGCTGCAGCTGATCTGCGAGATTGTCAATCATCCCGACGCGCTGACCAATGTGGGCCCGGTTCCGGATTCGCTCGGCGCCTATATCGACAGCGCCGCGGCAGTGACGGCGCGCGCGCCGCATCCGAGGGAAGCGGCCCAATTCCTGAAATATGCCACCGAGCCGGGCACCTATTCACTGTGGCTGGGCCATGGCCTGGAACGGGCGAAGTAAGCGGGAGGGAATGATGCAGCGGCGCCACTTTCTCGCCGGGGCTGCGGCCGCGGCGCTATCGGCCAGCATTGCGCAAGCAGCTGCGCCGCTGGCGGATGTCCCGATCATCGACACCCATGTGCATCTGTTCGACTCGCGGCGGCCGCAGGGCGTGCCTTACGCCGGCTCTCCGGAATGGGCCAAGGAGATGAACGGCGTGGCGCTACCTTCCACCTATCGCCGCTACGCGGAGCCTTTGAACATCGTGGGTGCCATCGAGCTGGAGGCCAGCCCCTGGATTGAGGACAATCTCTGGATCCTGGAGCAGGAACATACCGACCCGCTCTTTGTGGGCACGGTGGGCGATCTCGAACCGGAAAAGCCGGACTTCGCGGACGAGTTCAACCGCTTCCGCAAGGACCCGCTGTTCTTGGGGATTCGCTGCGGCAACATCTGGAACCGCGATGTCTCCAAGCAGGTGGATGACCCCAAGTTCATCGACGGCCTCAAGCGCGTGGCCGATGCCGACATGGTGATGGACTCGGCCAATCCCACCGTCGGCCTGCTGCAGACCATGGTGATGATCAATGACAAGGTACCCAACCTTCGCATCGTGATCGATCACCTGCCGCAGCTCGATCCCAAGCCGGAGGAACAGGCCGGCTATGACGCGGTGCTGAAGGAGATTCATGGCCGGTCCAAGATCAACGCCAAGCTGTCGGAGATCGATCACCGCTCCATGAAGGCGCGGGGGCTCGCCGCTCACAAGGCGCGCCTGGATCAGTTGATGGAGACCTTTGGCCCCGACCGGGTCGTGTTCGGCACGGACTGGCCCAACAGCTGGGGCACGGCAACGCCGGCCGAGATCGTCGCCATCGCCCGCGCCTATTTCGCCACGCGCTCGCGCGAGGAGGCGGAAAAATATTTCTGGAAGAACTCGCTTTCCATCTACAAGTGGAAGAAGCGGGCCAAGAACCAGCCGTCGCTCTAGTTGTGAGCGGTTCTAAGCGCCGTCCAGTTCCGCCGCCAGCACCTTCACAAGCTGTGCCGTCGGCATGGGCCGCGACAGGGGTGCGCCTTGCCCTGCCCAGTGCGCGCCGAAACCGAACTCGCCCTTGGCTTTGCCAGCTGCATGCAGCGCTTTGCCCAGGTCATAGGTGATCGGATAGCTGGGCACTTCACTGTCAGGGATGGTCTCCGCCAGTCTGGTGAAACGGTTGGCGAGGCAACGCGCCGGCCGGCCTGAAATGGCGCGCGTCATCATGGTGTGGTTGGCGGCGTCGCTGGACAGTGCCTTGCGATAACCCTGGTCGGCCCCCGACTCCGGGCAGCCGACAAAGGCCGTCCCCAGCTGCGCCGCGCTCGCGCCCAGCTTCAGCGCCGCCGCAATCCCGGCTCCATCCATGATGCCGCCGGCCGCAATAACTGGCACGCTGCTGTGGCGCGCAAGAAGATGTGTGAGCGCGAAGGTGCCCAGCCGGTCGTCCGGTGCGTTCTCGTCGAACACGCCGCGATGGCCGCCGGCCTCAAAGCCTTGAGCGACGACCGCATCCACGCCCGCATCGGCCAGCTTTTGCGCTTCCACCAGGCTGGTGGCGGAGCCGAACAGAATAATGCCGGCCTCTTTCAGCGCCCGGACCTGGTCTTCATCGGGCAGGCCAAAGTGAAAACTGACAATGGCGGGCCGCGTTTCGAGCAGCATCGCCGTCATCGCGGCATTGCCACGGAAAGTTTCGTATATCTCATGCAATGAAGTGGGGGGCTCGGCGCCCAGCGCCGCGAATTCGGAGCCGAAGCGGGCAATCCAGGCCGCTTCGACTGCGGTGTTTGGCGTCGCAGGCCTATGGCAGAATACATTCACATTGAAGGGCCGGTTGGTCAGCTCGCGTGTGGCCGCGATCATGCGGCCCGCGCCGTCCGCCTTTTCCGCCGCAAGTCCCAGCGCGCCCAGGGCGCCCGCATTCGACACCGCCGCTGCCATGGCTGGCGTGGAGGTGCCGGCCATAGGCGCCTGGAAGATCGGTAGCTCGATGCCGATCCGGCCAAGCAGCGAGCGCAGCGCCATTATTTGGGCTGTGCGGTGGTGCGCAAGTAAGGCTTCACCGTCTTGAAGCCGGGGAACAGCTTGGCCGCATCCTCATTCGACACCGCGCCCGTGATGATCACGTCGCCGCCCTGTTTCCAGTCCGATGGGGTGGCCACCTTGTGCTTTGCGGTAAGCTGCATGGAGTCGATGACGCGGATGACCTCGGCGAAGTTGCGCCCCGTGGTCATGGGATAGACCAGCAACAGCTTGATCTTCTTGTCGGGGCCGATGATGAAGACATTGCGCACGGTGGCATTGTCGGCGGGCGTGCGGCCTTCCGAGGTACCCGCCGTGTCCGCCGGCAGCATGCCATAGAGCTTGGCAACTTTGAGGTCGGTGTCGCCGATCATGGGATAGTTGGGCGCCGCACCTTGCGTTTCCGCGATGTCGGCGGACCATTTCTCGTGATTGCCCACCGGGTCGACCGACAGGCCCAGAACCTTGACTCCGCGCTTGTCGAATTCCGGCTTCAACTTGGCGACCGCGCCCAGTTCGGTGGTGCAGACCGGGGTGAAATCCTTGGGGTGCGAGAAGAACAGAACCCAATTGTCGCCCGCCCAATCATAAAAATGCAGCTTGCCTTCGGTGGAGTCGGCGGTGAAGTCGGGGGCGGTGTCGTTGATACCGAGCGGCATGAGAAGTCTCCGTTGTTGAGTTGCCGGAGCCTAGCGCACTGGGCTTTGCCCTGTCAGCCGCATCAGCATTGCGGAATGTGAAACTTGACGAGCGCGCCGCCGCGTCCGATAAGCCTACTCAGGTGCAAGGTGTAGGGAACGCGGGTCATGACCGCGGCTGCCCCCGCAACTGTCGCCGGTGAACCTTTGTTCAAATGTCACTGGGGTCTCAAGACCTTGGGAAGACGGGTGAAGGTGCTGATCCGGCTAGCCAGGAAACCTGCCTCGCATCGTCGTCTTGTGGCCTGCCGGGGTGTGCGGGGCATAAGCGGGCAGAACCCGCGAATGGCGACAAAGTCGAGGCCGTTCACGCGGGAGTTTGGCCATCATTCGCTCGCGTGACGCCTCCTGGCCAGGAGACGTTCGATGAAGTCATTTTTCTTTTCTTCCGCAGCCCTGATTTCCCTTTGTGCGCCCGCGATTGCGCAGTCCAATTTCAATTTGGGCGCCGGTGCCAATGCCGATGAAAGCATTGTGGTCAGTGCCACGCGGCTGGCCATGCCGGCCGCCCAGGTGGCCAGCAGTGTCACGGTGATCACCGCCGCCGACATCGAGGCGCGCCAGGAACGCAGCCTGCCCGACGCGCTCGAGACGGTGCCGGGCCTGTTCGTGGAGCAGACCGGCGGCGTGGGCGGACAGACATCGATCTTCATGCGCGGTGCCAATTCCAACCAGACCAAGGTGCTGCTGGACGGCATCGACATTTCCGATCCGTCCACACCCAACGATGTGGCCGATATCGGCAAGCTTCTGACCGGCGATATCGCGCGAGTGGAAGTTCTGCGCGGGCCGCAATCGGGTCTTTATGGCTCCGACGCCATTGGCGGGGTGGTCAACATCGTTACGAAAAGCGGGAAGGGACCGTTGAAACTGACCGGTGAGGCCGAAGGCGGCAGCTTCGACACCTTCAATCAGCGCGCAACCGCTTCCGGCTCGGAAGGCGATTTCCGCTACAGCCTGACGGTGGACCATCTGCATGCCGGCGCCACGCCGGTGACGCCATCATCGCTGTTGTTGCCGGGCGAGAAGCGCAATGACGATTTCTATGACGGCATCCAGGCCTCGACCAAGCTGGGCTATGACGTGACCAATAATTTCGATCTCGGTTTCGTCGGCCATTACGGTTCGAGCCTTGGCAAGATCACAGGGGACGGCTTCAATCCCGTGACATTTGCGGGCTTTCCGTCGGCCACCCAGACCCGCATTGCCACGCTGCAATTTGACAGCCGCGCCACCGGGCATCTGGTGACTTGGGATGGCAGGCTGGACCAGACCATCGGCTTCGGCTTCACCGACGCCATCACTTCCAGCGCCGATCCGAATATTGGCTACACGCTGTCGAAGGGCCAGCGCGCCAAGTTCGATTATCAGGGCAATATCGGTTTGGTTCAGGGTGAGACATTGGTGCTGGGCGCGGAAACGGCGCGCGATTCCAGCCGCCCCGGCTTTTCCTTCGGCTTTCCCAGCGGGCCTGCCAGCGGCATCACCACGAATGCCGGTTATGCCGAACTGGATTCCGACCTGGGCGATGGCGTTCATGACGACGCCGCCATCCGGTATGACGACAACAGTCGCTTCGGCAGCAAGGTCACCTACCACATCGCCCCGGCCTGGTTGTTCGAGGCGACTGGTACGAAGCTCAAGGCCAGCTTCGGCACCGGCTTCAAGGCGCCCGCCTTGCAGGAGCTGTTCGGCGGCTTTGGCGCCAATCCATTGCTGAAGCCCGAAACCAGCACCGGCTATGACGCGGGCTTCGAACAGTCGCTGTGGGGCGATGTGAGCGGCGGCGCCAC
The DNA here is from genome assembly GCA_035512055.1 of Rhizomicrobium sp. GTDB lineage: Bacteria > Pseudomonadota > Alphaproteobacteria > Micropepsales > Micropepsaceae > Rhizomicrobium. The sequence continues at coordinate 5,424 of DATKEP010000082.1, read as the reverse complement.
ATGGTTCCACAATGACATCCGGAACCTGATCGTCAACGGGCCCGCGCCGGGCTTTATCTATGGCAATATCGGCCGCGCCCGCACGCAAGGGGTAGAGGCCTTCATCGCCTGGAAGCCGTTGGACACGCTGTCGCTGCATGCGGACTACACCTATACCGACGCAATCGACGCGGCGACCAAGTTGGAACTGGCGCGGCGTCCCCGAAACCGGCTGGGCCTGACCGGCGATTGGCAGGCCTTGCCCGACCTCAGCCTGGACGCGACGCTGCTTGTCACCGGGCCGCAGGCCGATATCGGACGCGAAAGCGGGGTTCGAGAGAAGATCGGCGGCTATACAGTGCTGAATCTTGCCGCCAGCTACAGGTTCACCGAAACCTGGTCGCTGTTCGGCCGGATTGAGAACGCCACCGACACCGACTATCAAAGCCCTGATGGCTTCCTGCGCCCGGGTATCGGCGCCTATGGCGGAATAAAAGTGAGCCTATAAGCATGAAGTTTCGGGGTTTCGCGGCTGCCGTTTTGCTCTGCCTGACAGGGCAGGCGGCAGCCGCGCCTCAAAGGATCATGTCCTTGAAGGTGTGCACCGACGAGCTGCTGCTCGATTTGGTGCCGGCGCAGCAGATTGCCTCGATCACTTTTCTCTCACGAGAGAAGGCGTCGCTCCGGCAATGGCCGCAAGCCGCTTCTATTCCGGTCAATCACGGCACCGCCGAAGAAATTCTCGCCACCCATCCTGACCTGATCCTCACTGATCCCTTCATCGCGCCCGCGTTGCGGCCGCTGCTTGGGAAAACCGGCGCGAAAATCGTGGAAGTGCCGGCGGCGGAGAATTTCGACCAGATACGCAGCAGCGTGCGGCTGGTGGCAAAAGCGGTTGACCAGGAAGTGCGCGGCGAAGCCCTGATCGCGCGCATGGATGCGACCTTGCGTGACCTCAAGTCACATCGCCCGGAAAAAACGCTGACGGTAGCGGAATGGGGCGGCGGCGGTTATGTGCCCGGCAGGGGCGGACTGTTCAATGCGCTGCTGGAGGCCGCCGGTGCACACAATGTGGAGCAAGGCAGTTTCGGCTATTACGATGTCGAAAGCCTGATCGCCAAGAACCCCGATGCGCTGGTCTTTGGCGATACCTATCAGGGCACTGCGTCCTTGCGGGTGGACCAGGACCAGCATCCGGCGCTGATGAAACGCTATGCGGGAAAGCGTATCAATTACGCCGCGCTTTTTGGCTGCGGCGTGCCGGAAAGCGCGGATGTGGCGAGGCAGTTGCACGATGCGCTTCGCAGGGTTCAAAAATGAAACTGAACCTGTCGCTGCTCGCGCTGATCGTATTGGCCTTCGCCGCCTCCCTGTTGGCGGGGCGGATATGGCTGCCGCCTGCATCACTGCTGGCGCCACATGACAGCCTGGCCGGGTTGATCATCTATGACGTGCGCCTTCCGCGCACGGTGCTGGCCCTGATCGTGGGGGCCGTGCTGGGCCTGTCGGGCGCGGTGCTGCAGGGCTTCACCCGCAATCCGCTGGCCGAGCCGGCGCTGCTGGGCGTTTCCAGCGGGGCAGCGCTGGGCGCGGTGATCGCCATCTATTTCGGCCTGGCGGCGCTGTCTCCTGTCACCGGCCCGCTGATGGGTATGATTGGCGCGCTCGCCGCCTGTGCCCTGACGTTCGCATTGGGGCGCAAGGGCACCGTTGCGCTGGTACTGGCGGGCGCGGCAGTTTCCAGCCTGACCGCGGCTGGCATCGCGCTGGCGCTCAACTTCGCGCCCAATCCTTATGCAGCCTATGAGATCATGACCTGGATTTTGGGCTCGCTGGCCGACAAGAGTTGGACGCAAGTTGTGCTCGTACTGCCCTTCGCCCTTGCCGGGGTGGCCTTGCTGGCCGTGACGGGGAGGGCGCTGGACGCGCTGTCAGTTGGTGAAGTGCAGGCCCAAAGCCTGGGCGTGAACCTTTCGCGTCTGGCGGCACTGGTGGTGGGGGGCACGGCCTTGGGCGTGGGCGCAATCACCTCGGTCACTGGCGCCATCGGCTTCATCGGTCTGGTGGCGCCACATTTGGTGCGCCCTTTCGTCGGCTATAGCCCGCGCAGTGTGCTGCTGCCGGCCACGCTGGCGGGGGCGCTGCTGCTTCTCTGCGCCGACATTGCCGCGAGGCTGGTTCATACCAATCCGGAGTTGCGCCTGGGTGTGTTCACCAGCCTGTTGGGCACGCCATTCTTCTTCTGGCTGGTGGTGCGAATCCGAAAGGTCGCGCCATGACCCTGCTGGCCGCCGAACACATCACCGTGGCGCGAGGAGGGCGCACCATCCTGCGCGGTGTCTCACTCCAATCCCATGCCGGCGAATTCATCGCCGTGCTGGGGCCAAATGGCGCCGGCAAGTCAACTTTGCTCTCTGTGCTGGCAGGCCTGATGAAGCCGAACGCCGGCCAGGTGATGCTGGACGCGAAGCGCTTGTCGCAACTGTCGGCGCTGCAACTTGCGCGGCGCCGCGCCTATCTTCCGCAGAACCCGCGGCTGGAATGGCCGCTGACCGTAGAGCGGCTGGTGGCGCTGGGCTTAACGCCGCGGCTGCCGGCTACCGGCAGCCTGCCGGAAAGCTTCGAACCGGCCATTTCGCGCGCGCTAGAACTCTGCGATCTCGCAAAAAGGCGCGGCCAAGTCGCGACGACTCTCTCGGGCGGGGAATTCGCCCGTGCCATGCTTGCCCGCGCCATCGTGGGAGAGCCTCAAATATTAATCGTGGACGAGCCCATCACTGGGCTCGATCCAGCCCATGCCATGCAATCCATGCAGTTGCTGAGGGACTTCGCCCAGAACGGCACGCTGGTGATTGCCGCCCTTCACGACCTGACCCTTGCCGCGCGCTACGCCCACCGGGTGATCGTAGTTGTGGATGGCGAGGTCGCTGGGGACACTGATTCGCTCACAGAAGAGCTTATCCACAGGGCCTTTGGTGTGCGGGCCATCGCAGTGGGCGCAGGAGAGTCCCGGACATTCACACTTCTGTCCACAAGCGAAAAATCGAGCTTGTGAGCAGAAAAGTGCGCTTGACCGCTCAGGCAAATCACTACCAGATATAGCCGCTGGGGGTTCTCAGCACCGTCACATTTAGGGGCTAAGAAGCTGAGTCCGGTGAGTCCTTGGAAAGAGGATTCAGCCGACAATTTTCTGCCCCCTGATAAATGGATTTTTACTGGGGGAATACATGTCGGCACTGGGTAAGCTCGTTGTCGATGGCGACTTCGACGAAAGTGGCCAGATCGTCCAGACGCCGGCAGAGCGGGTCATTGAGCGTTCGATTGTGGTGACGCGCACGGTCACCGAAACTCCGAAGCCCGCGCCGAAGCAGAAAACAATCCGGGATCAGGCCCGCCACGGCGCCCAACCGCCGCTGCCTTATCCGTTAGCTCCCAAGCCGCAGCCTTCGGACCTCCAGCTCGACCGCTCGCGCGACGACCTGCTTACTGCCTTCGGCAAGGCCACGCTGACCGACCGCTATCTGATGCCGGGCGAAAGCTTCCAGGACATGTTTGCGCGCGTCTCCTGCGCCTATGCCGACGACGTGGAGCATGCCCAACGGCTTTACGATTATATGAGCCGGCTGTGGTTCATGCCAGCGACGCCCATCCTGTCCAATGGCGGCACAAACCGCGGCCTGCCCATCTCCTGCTTCCTCAATGATGTGTCGGATTCACTGGACGGCATCGTCGGCACCTGGAACGAGAATGTCTGGCTGGCGTCGAATGGCGGCGGCATCGGCACCTATTGGGGCAAAGTCCGCTCCATCGGCGAGAAGGTAAAGACCGGCAAGACCAGTGGCATCATCCCCTTCATCCATGTGATGGACGGGCTGACGCTGGCGATTTCGCAAGGCTCGCTGCGCCGGGGTTCGGCCGCGGTCTATCTCGACGTCTCGCACCCCGAGATCGAGGAGTTCCTGGAGATCCGCAAGGCCAGCGGCGATTTCAACCGCAAGGGCCTCAACCTCCACCACGGCATTAACATTACGGACGCGTTCATGCTGTGCGTGAGGGAGAACCGTCCTTTCGGCCTCAAATCCCCCAAGGACGGCAAAGTGCTGCGCGAGATCGACGCCCGCCAGCTCTGGCAGCGCATCCTGGAAACCCGGCTGCAGACCGGTGAGCCCTATATCCTCAACATCGACGCGGTGAACCGGGCGCTGCCCAAGCATCAGCGCGAACTGGGATTGCGCGTCAACACCTCCAATCTGTGCAGCGAGATCACCCTGCCGACCGGGGCCGACCATGACGGCAAGGACCGCACCGCGGTTTGCTGTCTGTCGTCTCTCAATATCGAGACTTGGGACCAGTGGGCGGAGGAAGAGGGCTTTGTCGAGGACGTGCTGCGCATGCTCGACAATGTCCTGACCAGCTTCATCGAGACCGCGCCCGCCGGCATGGACCGCGCCAAATATTCGGCCCTGCGCGAGCGTTCGGTCGGCCTTGGTGTGATGGGCTTCCACTCCTTCCTGCAAGCCAAGAACATCCCCTTGGAAAGCGCGATGGCCAAGTCGTGGAATCTTCGTATTTTCAGGAAGATACGGCGGGAAGCTGATGCGGCGTCTTATATATTGGCCGAGGAACGTGGGGCCTGCCCTGACGCCGCGGATAAGGGCATGAAGGCGCGCTTTTCCCACAAGCTGGCGATTGCACCGACGGCTTCCATTTCCATCATCTGCGGTGGCGCGTCGGCCTGCATCGAGCCGATCCCGGCCAATGTTTACACCCACAAGACCCTGTCGGGCGCCTTCTCGGTCAGGAACCCCTATCTGCAGGAACTGCTGGAATCGAAGGGTCAGAACACCGATGAAATTTGGCAGTCCATCGTCGAACAGGAAGGCTCGGTCCAGCATCTGGAGTGCCTCAGCGACGAGGAGAAGGCCGTCTATCGCACCGCCTTCGAGATCGACCAGCGCTGGATCATTGAGCTTGCCGCCGACCGCACGCCCTACATCTGCCAGAGCCAGTCGCTGAACCTGTTCTTGCCGGCCGACATCGATAAGTGGGACCTGCACATGCTGCATTGGACGGCGTGGGAGCGCGGCATCAAGAGCCTCTATTACTGCCGCTCCAAGTCCATCAGCCGCGCCGGTTTTGCCGGCCAGCTGGAAAAGAAAGACAAGGGCGTAGCCTCCTCAGCTGTTCGCACCGATTATGAAGAGTGCCTCGCATGTCAATGATTTTGGCTGATATTGACCCTCGAAGCCTGATTGGAAAAGGCACGGTCGGGCTATTGAATTCGACGGGGACCTATGACGTCACCCGCTACCCCTGGGCCTATGACTGCTGGAAGCGCCAGCAGCAGACCCATTGGATGGGCGAGGAAGTGCCGCTGGGCTCCGACATCCGCGACTGGCAGTCGGGCCACCTGACACGCGCCGAGAAAAGCCTGCTCACCCAGAT
>DATKEP010000081.1:0-3585 GCA_035512055.1 Rhizomicrobium sp. | reverse complement strand
ATGTCGCCCATCCCACGCGGGCCAATATCCTGAATCCGGCGCGGCAGAATTTCGTGCAGGCCAATGACACTTGCATCCAGTGCCACAGCCAGGGCCAGCCTTTGTCGAATCCGATTAAGGGCAAATATTACGACTGGGCGGTGGGCTATCATGCGGGCCTTCAGCTTGCCGATTACTGGAAGCTCGAGCCGCACAAGCTGGGCGAGACCAGCTTCACCCACTATCCCGATGGCGCCGCGCACAAGAACCGCATGCAGGGCAACGATTTCGTCCAGAGCCTGATGTACAATCGCGGCGTCACCTGTTTCTCGTGCCACGATCCGCATGGCACCGAGAATGACGCGATGCTGAGAAAACCCGTCAACGCAATCTGCGGCACATGCCACAGCCCCGGCAGCCAGAACGGGCCGCACACCGCGACACTGGAAGAACATACGCATCATGCGGCGACGAGCCCCGGCAGCAGTTGCGTCGGCTGTCACATGCCGAAGATTCTTCCCGAACTGCCCGGGGGTCCCTTCGTCGCCAGCCACACTTTCCACTTCGTCACGCCAACCGACACCGATAGCATGGGCATCCCCAATGCCTGCGGCACTTGCCACAAGGACAAGGACACCGCCTGGGCCGCGACGCAGCTGGCAAGCTGGAAGAACGACTCCGTCTGGCGAATGCGGCAGTAGTGAAGGCGAATTCATCGCCGGCAACGAAAGTGGCGAAGAGCCGCTAACTGTTGTGGAAGCGAAGTCTTTGCGGTTCCCGGCCGCGAACAAGGATAATTCGGCTTAACCACGATCGAGAAAACTGCCGAATAGCTTCGAATCTCAGCGGAATAAATAAGACGTTGTAAAGCCTGTGTACGCCATTCTTCGCGCGTTATACGGGGCATGAACCATGCAAGCATCTCCTGGTGCGCAAGGCGGGCGCCGAAAATTGTACAGCCGGCTGATTTCCAAACTGCTGAAATGCAATCGCGCCAACATCGCGATTCTGTTCGGCTTGATGGCGCCGATGTTCATTGGCGGCCTTGGCATGGGCGCGGAGTCGGCGCTCTGGTATGTCGATCAGCGCAATACGCAGAACGCCTCCGACGCATCCGCGCTTGCCGCGGCGGCGGACGGGACATCCGCCAATTACGCCGCGGTCGCCAATGCCGTCGCCGCCCAGTATGGCTTCGTCAATGGCACCAATGGCGCCACGGTGACGCCGACAAACGCCGCGGCATGCCCAGGGGGCGGCAACACCTGCTACCAGGTCAGCATTACGATGAAGCAGCAGCTTTATCTGCTTCCCGTCGTCGGCTTCAACGGCAACACCACCTTCAACGGCTCGCCCGCGCAGACGATTCAGGGCGTGGCCACCGCATTTTCAAATCCGACAATCCACAAGTACTGCCTGCTCACGCTGGCGACCACCAGTTCGTCGATGGGCACCAACGGCGCTCCCAGCGGGAATCTGGCGGGATGCAGCATCATGTCCGACGGCGGCGCGACCTGTAACGGTCACAATCTGGGCGCCGATTACGGCGACGCGGCCGGCACCAACAGTGGCTGCGGCGTGACCGAAGCGTCCAATGTGCCGATTGTGCCGGATCCTTACTCCTATATTGCCGGCCTCATTCCCGCCAACACCTGCGGTTCCTATCCGCAGGAGGACCATCATGGCAATGGCGGCACGGCAATTACGGGAACCGTGAACTGGTCGGGCAATGTCATCCTGTGCGGCGACCAGAAGCTGACCGGCAATGTCACGATCAACGCGCCCTCCGGCGCCGTAGTCGTGATCGAGAACGGCCAGCTCGACACCAATGGCTTCACCATCTCGACGGCGAGCGGCTCGACCGCGACCCTGGTTTTTTCGGGGACGAGCGGCAGTTATACGCATTATGCCACCGGCGGCGGCACGCTGGACATCCAGGCGCCGACCTCCGGTTCCTGGTCGGGCGTGGCAATGGTCCAGGATCCCACGCTCACAAGCGGCGTCGATTTCACCTATACGGGCAACAGCCCGACCTGGGACCTGACCGGACTGGTCTATACGCCCAAAGCAAACATCGCTTTCAAAGGCGCCGTCAACAAGTCGAGCCATGGCGCATCCTGCTTCGTGCTGACGTCCTACACGATTCTGGTCAGCGGTACCGCCGACATCCTCGAAACCGGCGGCTGCCCGCAGGCCGGCCTCGCCATGCCGCAAAACCAGGTCGGCACCCGCGCACAGCTGGTGAATTGACCATGAAACGCCGTCTTTTCGCCAAGCGCTTCGGAAAGGACAGTCGCGGTGTCGCTGCCGTGGAGTTCGCCTTTATCGCCAGCGCGGTCGGCTTCGTGATGCTCAATGTGGGCGATCTCGCGCTGTTTTTCTTCGACCAGCTCGAAGTGGAGAATGCGACCCAGATGGGCGCCCAGGCGGCCTATGCGACCTGTCCGTTTGCCAATCTGCCCGCCACGGTCAATTGCTCGGGCTTGAACACGGCAATTACCGCGGCGGTCCAGTCGACTTCGCTGAGCACGGCCGCCACCGTCGTAACCGGCTATCCGACCGAAGCCTATTACTGCGTGAATTCGAGTGGTGTGCTGACATCGGTGGGCGCAGTCTCGTCGGCCAAGCCGGCCGATTGCACGGCCGTCGGCAGTTCCAGCACCAAACCCGGCGATTATCTGCAGGTGCAGGTGACGTTTACATACGCGCCCTTGTTCAGCGGCGCATCGATTGCGGCGCTCCTGCCCACGACCATCTCCAATACCGCATGGGTGAGATTGTCCTGACCATGATGCGCAAACTATCCAGAATATTCGGCGATGAGTGCGGCGCGGCGGCGCTGGAGTTCGGCATCGTCGGGCCGATCTTCATGCTGTTCATGATCGGCAGCATGTATACCTGCATGATGCTCTTTGCGGAATCCAGCATGCAGTATGCGGTCGAGGCGGGCGCGCGATGCGCATCGGTGCAGACGACGGTCTGCACCAGCAGTTCTGCCATCACCACCTTCGCCCAGAACGCCTATTACGGCCCGATCGTGAGCCCCACCTTCACCTATTCAACACCGGCTTGCGGCCATCAGGTGAGCAGCTCGACCACCTTCGGCTACAATTTCGGCTATCTGAACTTGTCCGTCCCCCTGACAGCGACAGCCTGCTATCCCTAACGGCTGACAGCGGCCCCCCAAACTTCCACTGCAAATGCATGCCTGAGCCAGCGTAAACAGCATGGCTTATTACATTGCGCGTTAAGATAACGCAGCTTACTATCTCGCGCATGAAACATGAAATGCTTGTGGAACTCTACGACGTGGCCCGCTTGATGCGGACACGCTTCGACCGCTGGGCTCGCACCTACGGCATGACAAGGGCACAGGGCGTCATCCTGGCCCGCCTCGCGCGCCAGCCGGGCATGACCCAGAACGAAATGGCCGGCCTGTGCGAGGTCGAGCCCATCACCGTTGGCCGGCTGGTGGACCGGCTGGAGGCGAGGGGACTGCTCGAGCGCCGCCTCGATCCCTCCGACCGCCGCATCCGCCGCCTGCACCTGTTGCCGGCCGCGGAGCCGATCCTGCAGGAAATCCAGCGCTACAAGACCGAGCTGTTGCGC
>DATKEP010000080.1:0-14355 GCA_035512055.1 Rhizomicrobium sp. | reverse complement strand
AACCGCGTCCGAGCCCCAGGCCGCTGACGCGCCGCCGGTCACGATGTCCACGCGCTGGATCAGCAGCTGCGGCATTCCGCTGACGTCCACGGTTTGATTTTCGTTGGCCGAGACGAAGCGCTGATTGTCCAGAAGAACCAGGGTACGCAGGGGGCTGAGGGCGCGAAGGCCAATGGCCGACAAACCGATCAGGCCGTTCGAAGTCGTGCCCGCTTGCGCGGTCGCACCGGTGGAACCCTGCACGGCAGGCAGGTTGGTCAGCGTATCGAAGACGTTGGGTTTGGCTTGCGATTGCAGATCCGCGGCGCTCAACACCGTTGTCGGGGTCGGAGCATCAAAGCCCGCAGCCTGCAGTCGGGTCGAGGTGACCGTGACGGTCTCGACGTTTTGCTGCGCCATCGCGGCGCCGGCGCTCAAGGCCACAATCGCGGTTCCGGTGGTGAGCCGCGTGGCAATCCGCGTAAGACCGTAATTCATCTGGTGCCCCCTAATTGAACTATTAATGTTTATTTAGAGCAGTTTGGGGTCAACGGCTCCCCCTTCGCAAGGATATCCACCAACCGAAGGAGCAGCTTAGGCGAGAAGGCGAAAGACTGTTGCTCTGAAGTGACTATTGTATATATTACGTAGGTACGATCGGTTTATGTGCGGCATGGCAAGGAGTTATGCCAATGCCAACCAAGAAGCCAACCCGATTCGCGAACGCCGATGCCGCGCGCAAGTATCTTGAGACGATATATTGGGCGGACCGCGCGATCTGTGCCCACTGCGGAGTCACCGGCAAAGCGACTCGCCTCAAGGGCAAGTCCACGCGTCCCGGCGTCTACTGGTGCAATGCCTGCGAGAAGCCCTTCACGGTGACTGTGGGGACCATCTTTGAAAACTCAAAGGTGCCCCTGAATAGCTGGCTCTACCTCAACCACCTGCTCTGCAGCAGCAACAAGCGCATTCCCGTGCGCCGGTTGGCGCGCATGCTTGGGGTCACATACAAAACGGCCTGGTTCATGACGCGCCATATCCGCGATGCCATGTCTTCCGGCTAACCTGGAGCGGCTAGGAAAAATTCGGCCGGACCTCGCTGTTAACGGCAATTTCCGCTTTGGAAGCGGTTCGACCTTTTCGATCGGCGAAAGTTGGCGAGGAACGAGAACCAACTGCCGTCCTAGGGGGAACACCAGCTGGCTCTGCCGGCCGTGTATGCTCCGAATTCCGTCGCCAGCTCGGTGCGCGACATTGGCACCATCCTTTGACTGCGAGCAGGACTAATCTTTGCCGCGCGGAGCTTTGGGAATTACGCTGCCCTTTTGCTTGGCATCGGCATGCGGCTTCGGTGCCGTTTTAAGCATCCGCAACAAGACTTCGTCCTCGCGCTTTTGGCTGGATGATTTTTCCATGCAAAGCTGTCTCCTACTGGACGAAACTCTTTAAGGCGAGCCCCGCTTGTAACCCGGGCCGTGCAGGACGCGCCCCGGAAGTGCATTGGTTGGCTTGCCATCGGCAACCACCGCCATGCCATTGACCAGGACCCAGGCAATGCCCTGCGAGTACTGGTCCGGCTTCGCATAGGTGGAAGTGTCGCGCACCGTTTCCGGATTGAAGACCACTACATCGGCCTTCATGCCTTCGCGCAACTGACCACGGTCCTTGATCCCGAGACGGTTCGCGGGCTGGGACGTCATCTTCCGCACAGCCTCCTCAAGGGTGAGGACATGCCTGTTGCGCACCACGTCCGCCAGAATATGCGTGAAGGTGCCGAATGACCGCGGATGAGGCCTGCCAAACGACGTGTGAACACCTGCCGGAAGCGCGATGCCGTCGGAGCCGACATCGACCCAGGGATATTTGAATGTCTCCGCTTCCTTCTGGTCCATGCTGGGATCGGCCGGTCCGATCTGAAACCCTTCGGCCTTTTGCGCGACCAGAAAATCGACCATCGCCTCTTCAACCGACTCATGCATGGAATCGGCGATCTGCTTGAAAGTATGACCGTCGAATTTGAGGTTGGCGGAACTGACCGTCCAAGCGGCATACTGTCCCGGTTTCTGCTGCATTTCCTTCACCACCCGCGCGCGCACCTCGGGTTGCTTTAGCCGCGCGGTGATCGCGCTCGCATCTCCTTCCTGCGCCCAGACCGGGATGAGCTGGCGCACATAGGTCCAGCCTACGGTGTAAGGATAGGCGTTGGCGGTGATATCGATACCTTCCGAGCGCGCCTGTTCGACAATGCGGGCAAAATTGGGATCGTGCGCGACCGTCATGCCCACGTGGAAAATCTCGGTGGGGATATGCGCGCCTTTGGCGATCTGGATGGTTTCCAGCAAGCCGGCATTGCCCTCCCCGGCGCGCATATGGACCGAATAGATGCCGCCATAGCCGGCCGCGACCTTGGCGAGCTCGATCATTTGCGCGGTCGTGTCGAAGGAATTCGGGACATAAACCAGGCCGGCGGAGAGGCCGAAGGCACCCTCCTGCATGGCCTGGGCGATGAGTTCCTTCATCTTGCCCATCTCCGCGGCGGTCGGCGTGCGGTTTTCATACCCCATCACCGAGGCGCGGACCTGTCCGGCGCCGACATAAGAGACGACATTGGGACCGATGCCCTTTTTGGTCAGGAAATCGAAGAATCCGCCCAGCGTGGTCCAGCTCCGCTTGACCGGCGGCGTTATCATCATGGGATCGTCGACCGCCGGTCCCAACACCGGTCCCGCCGACAGATGTTCGCCCAAGACTTCGGTCGTCACACCCTGGGTGATTTTGCCGAGACCGCGTCCGTCGAGCGAAAGTCCGAACTCGGAATGGGCATGCATGTCGATGAAACCGGGCGAGACCGCCTGACCCTTGGCATCGATGATTTTTTTCGCCCGCACTGGTGCATCGCCGACATAGACAATCGTGTCACCCTTGATGGCGACATTGCCCTGCCGCCAGGGACCACCCGATCCGTCGACGATTTTGCCGTTGGCGATAAGAAGATCGGCCTCTGTGTCGGGCGGACTTTGTGCAAAGAGTGGTGAGGCTGCTGGCAACAGCAAGGCGAGCAGCGCCGCGGCGGTCATCAATGCCCCGTTCTTGCCGGCCCGCCCCAAGGCGGCCGCTGATATATGCAACATGAAACATCCCCTCATACGCACCGCCTTGATGGCCGGTCGCTTTTTTAAACGGTTCACTGTTCCGGTTTGGATGCCCCCAGAGCGGCGGCCGCTCCGCTCGCAACCTGACTTACGACCTGGCGCTGGCGTTCCTTCGGCATTATCGGCTCGCCATTGTCATCGACCGGTTCGCCGCGATTGTCCACTTGCACGCCAGTGGGATAGTGCGGCCTCACAAGGGTCTTGAGGAAGAAATCCTTGCTGGGAAGATCGCTAATTCTTTGCTCCATGCCGGGATAGGAGGCTTCCGTTGTCCCGGGCGGCACGCCCTGCGGAACGCGGGTCTCGGCCCCCTTGATCATATTGGTTCGGATCGCTTCGAAGGCCTGCTTGCGAGGCAGGTCTCCCACCAGAATGGGAATCTCCATCGGCCTGGTGGGGTCGACGACAAAGGCCGAGCTCAGCGTGAGCCGGTATGCCGTGGAGATGCCGTCATTGCTTCCCGTTTGCGCATTATACATGCCATCGGCATTACGGCGCAGCGCAAAGTAGAGTGAGACATGGTCCTCATGCTCGCGTACGCCCTGTTGGCCGCCATCCTGGGCGAAGGTGTTTTCCGCATAAAGATCGCGCCAGTTGCGATAACCGCCCAGCAGCCCAGTGGCGGTGCGACCGTCAGGCGCAATCTGCAATCGCAGTTTGCCCTTGTGAAAATCGGCATCGCCTGTCTGGTCGTAAAACCAGGCTATGCGCGGCGAATGCAATTCCGCGACCTGTTCGCTCTCGACGACGCCATCCTTTATCTTGGCCTTCATCTTGGTGTACTGGGCCGACTTCAGGATGCGATAGGAATAATCGAGCGCGATGTCGCCGCGCGCATCCTTGGCGATCTTGTCCGGCGAGTAGCCGATCTCAAGCCGGGCGTCGCTGTCGTTCATGGGATCCTGGTTGCCGGAAACGCGGATCACCATCGTGTAGAGACCTTCCTGCATCTTGTCATTGGCGCGCAGATCCAATGTCGCGTTGCCCTTGCCACGCCAGGGCGCGTCGCAACCCCATGCTCGGTAAAGATTGTTGTCTATCCCCTCCTCACCCTCCGGGCTGACGAAATCCGTCGGCTTGATTTTGCCGTCCAGATTGAACCCGTCTCCGATGCGGCCGGTCACTTCCGGCTGGCCTGGATCATCCGTCGCCCAGGGATTGACGTAAGTTTCGATGTTGCGCTGGTAGCCGCGATAAGCGAGCGCGCGCACCCAGATGCTGAAGCGGGCCCCCAAGGGTGAGCGGACCTGGTCCAGACCCGGCGGAGCCGAGATATATTCGGCTTCCTGGGGAAGGCGCCATTTTTGGCGCGCGACCGCTATCTTCGTCTGGGCGGGATTTGCGAAATGGATTGTGCTGCCGTGCGGGCAGTCCACGCCGGGCTCGATTTCGGAGTCGCGCGCGTATCCCGCCCGTCCCCCATAGTGAAATGCATATTCGTAGGAACCCACCACAAAACCGCGCACCCAGGGCGCGGCGGCTGCGGGCTCCGTCAGCGCCCCCAACCCCAGAACGCCCAGGCTGAGCGGCGAAGTGGTGACCAGGCAAAAGGCGAGCAGCTTGCGCATAGGGTCCAACCGCATCCGGAAGCAGCGTCGCGAGGCTACTACCGAATCGGAAGACACACCACGTTTTTTGCCTGCTTCGCCGCAAGGATACCGCGTTCTTTGGATGGCAAAAGCCGCATTATGGCGTACCCGCCTTGTAGCCGGGGCCGTGCAGCACCTGGCCGGGCAGCGCGTTGGTGGGCTTGCCGTTGGCCACGACCGCCGTACCATTGACCAACACCCACGCAATGCCTTTGGAATATTGGGCTGGATTTTCATAGGTCGCCATATCCTGGACGGTGGCGGGGTCGAACACCACCACGTCGGCCGTCATGCCCTGGCGCAGGACTCCACGAGTCTGCAGTCCCAGCCGGTCGGCAGGCAGCGATGTCATCTTGCGGACGGCTTCCTCCAGAGTGAATACCGGCTGTTTGCGGACATACTCAGCCAGCAGTCTCGTATGACTGCCGAAGGAGCGCGGATGGGGGCTTCCGAAAGACGTGCGTACGCCCGCCGGTAGTGAAATGCCGTCCGAGCCGATATCCATCCACGGATTGTTCAGCATCTGGGTGACGATCGCGGCCCGCTTGCCGGTGGGAAGGCCGATCTGAAATCCTTCTCCCTTCATCTTGACCAGGATGTTGAGCAGCGCTTCAGGTGGGGAGACGTGCATCTCGGCGGCAACCTGGGCCAGGTGTTTGCCGTCAAATTCCGGATTCTCCGAGGCCACCTTCAGGGTCGAGAAATCGTGGTCTTTCAATTCCATCAGGATGCGGGCGCGGGTGTCGGGCTTTTGCAGCCGCGCCACGATGGCGGCGGAATTGCCTTCCTGCGCCCAGGCCGGAAGCGACTGGGTCAGGTAGGTCCAGCCGGTCTCGTAAGGATAGGAATTTCCGGTGATGTCCACGCCGTCCGCGCGTGCCTGCTGGACATCCCGTATGAAGTCGTCGGGATCCATGCCCGCGCTGGCTCCCAGATGGAAAATCTCCACCGGAATATGGGCGCCTTTGGCGATTTCGATGGCTTCCTTCAGGCCTTTGTCTCGCGGATCGCCGGGAGCGACATTGCGGATGTGGATTGTGAAAATGCCGCCATAAGCGCCTGCCACCTTGCACAATTCTATCAGTTGGGCGGTGTTGAAGAACATGTTGGGCACATAGGACATGCCGTTCGACAGGCCAAAGGCGCCCTCCTCCATGCCCTGGCGAATCAGCTGTTTCATTCTGTCCATTTCTGCAGGCGTGGGTTGGCGGTTTTCATAACCCATCGCCGAGGCACGCACCTGTCCGGCACCGATATAAGAGGCGACATTTAGGCCGATGCCTTTCTTCTGGAGATACGAGAAGAAGCCGCCCAGCGTGGTCCAGCTCCGCTTGACTGGTGGCGTCACCATCATTGGGTCATCGACGGCGTGGTCCAGCACCGGACCGGCCGAGAGATGCTCGCCCATCACTTCGGTGGTGATGCCCTGGGTTATCTTGCTGAGCGCATGACCGTCCAGCGAAAGGCCGAATTCGGAATGGGAATGCATGTCGATGAAGCCGGGCGAAACCACTTTGCCCGCGGCGTCAATGACGCGCCTGGCCTTCACCGGCGCGCGGCCCACATAGACGATTTTGTCACCCGTTATGGCGACATCGGCCTGAAACCAGGGAGCGCCGGTGCCGTCCACGACGTGGCCGTTCTTGATGAGAATGTCCGCTTCAGCCGCTGGCGGGCTTTGCGCATCGGAATTCGCCGCGCCGACCAGAAGAAAGAGCGCCAAGGCGGTTGCCGCCCGGCCGAGAGTCAAATTTCGCCGTCCCGCCATCATCGTGCCCATCCCGTGCTAACCGCTTCGGGCAGTCTGTTGAGGAAAAATAGTCATGACAATCCCATCGTTGTTTTTGCTGCATTGCGCACAAACCCTGAATGAGCCACGCCGGTACCCAGCACCATTGAGCGGCGATGTGCCAAGTGATACGAACCGGTGTCCCGCTGATGGAAGAACTTTATTCCCGTTTTCCCGCCCATCCGGTCTGATAAGGACATGGCCATGCGACCAAGAACAGTAATTGCGGCATGCATAGCGGTGCTGGCCCTGGCGGCGGCCGCATCAGCCGCCCCGGCACGGATTTCGGTATGGGATGGTGTCTATACCGATGCCCAGGCCGAGCGAGGCCATACGCTTTACATGCAAAACTGCTCGCGCTGCCACGGTGCCGAACTGTGGGGCACTTATGAAATACCGCCGCTGGTGGGCCGTTTCATGCCCTATTGGTCCAACTCAAAGCTGGACGCGCTGTTCGACTATGTCAGCACGGCAATGCCGCTGGATCATCCTGGCGCGCTGGGCCCCAGCGCCAACGCCGACATCGTGGCCTTCATTCTCAAGAGCAACGATATCCCTTCAGGTTCCACGGAATTGAGCGCCGACCGGGTCAAGGCCATTAACTTCGATTCCGCCAATACTTCCGCCAACCGCGCGCGAAAATAGCGCCTGGCCTGCGCAAGACATAAATCCTTGCGGTTCCAACTTGATCCGATTGCCCCGGCCCCTCCATTTTGTTTCAATCCGGTTGGGGCGATGGAGATGTGTATGCGTAATATCTGGTGGCTGTTGCTGCTCTCGATCCTGTTTCAGGCAGCGCCGGCACAAGCGCGCCCCCGCGACGATGCCCTGACGGGCGCATTTCGTTGCGTTGTCATTGGTGATTCCCGGCAGTGGCTGGATTGTTACTACGGAGCCGCGCAACCAGTGCGTGCCGCTCTAGGCTTGGCCCCGGCCCCCGCAGGGCAGCTCAATCTAGTGGCTTCGCCGCCGCCAGGCGGTCAACCGGGCGACCAGGCACTGCGCGACGCGGTGGTATCGGCGGCGGCGGCTTGCATGGGCGTGACGGGCGAACGCCCTTGGCTTGATTGTTATTATGCCGCTGCCATACCCATGCGCGAACAGCTGGGACTACCGTCACCGCGAACAGCCGGCATATCCCCGCCAGTCCCGGCCCCGCAGCTTGCTTCATTGCCGGCGCCGCCGGATCGTCCTGCCGCACCCAAAGGTCCCCCACCCATGCCGCGCCATGCCGGTCTGTTCAGTGGCGTGTTCACCCGACTCAAGCCGATCGTCCACGATATGCCGATGCAGTCCTTCGTCATGGGGGGCAACCACGCCTTCACTGTCACTTTGGCGGACGGCGAGGTATGGCAACAATTGGACGAAGATCAGATCTATCATCCCGCGGACTGGCGCAAGCCCGCTTCAGACATGCGGGTCACAATCTCACCGGATTCCATGCACACTTTTATCCTCCAGGTGTCGGATGAAAACCGCATATATAAAGTCCGACGCATTCACTGACGGCATGTGCGAACCGCATAGTTCCGAAGACCGCGCCCATTGGCTGCTAAAGCGTGCTACGACTCGTGGCTGGTTAGGGAGGGCTTCATGTACCGATACCTGCTTCTGATCGCTTGTGTTTGCATCGGCGGCGCGGCTTTTGCACAAGCTCCAGACACAGTTCTGATGGAAAAGCTCACCTCCTATGAGATTCGCGATGCCATCGCGGCCGGAAAGACCACTGTCATTGTGCCATCCGGAGGCACCGAGCAGAATGGCCCTCATATGGCAATCGGCAAGCATGACTACCGCGCTCTTGCCAATGCGCAGACCATCGCGCGCCGGCTGGGCAACGCCCTCGTCGCGCCGGTCATCTTCTATACGCCCGACGGCAACATAGATCCGCCCACCGGCCACATGCGCTATCCGGGAACCTTCAGCATACCCGACGCGGTTTACGCCCAGGTGCTTGAATATGTCGCCCGCAGCCTCAAGCAGCACGGGTTCCACGACATCGTGTTTATAGGCGATCACGGTTCCGATCAGGCGGGCCAGGATGCGGTCGCTGCGAAACTCAATGCGGAGTGGGCCAGAACGAACGTGCGCGTCCATGCGATTGGCGCCTACTATCGCGGCGATCCGGAAGGCGACGCCCAGGAAATGATGAAACGCGGAATCAAAAAAGAAGAAATAGGCAACCATGCCGATGTCCGCGACACATCCCAGATGCTGGCCATCGATCCCACAATGGTCCGCATGAACAGGCTGGAGGCCGGCAACAGCACAAATGGCGTGGAGGGCGATCCCCGCCATGCCACAGCCGAAATTGGCCGCGTCTTGATTGACCGGACCGTAGCCCGTACCACCGATCTTATTCGAAAGTCCATTGCCGCCGCCCACGCAAACTGAGCGGCGCTTGCGGAAGGAAAGGGACACCATGACTTCCACTTCCCATCTTCAGGGTGCCGCCGCTGCGCGGCGGTCCTTCCTGAAAATGTTGGCCGCTACGCCTTTGTTCGCTACCATTGCGACGAAGAGCTTTGCAAAGGGTGTCGCAACCGCCACCGGTAAGGTCATGGGCAATCCCTATGAGAAACTTGGTATCCGCCCCCTGATCAATGCCCGCGGCACTTACACCTATGTCGGCGGCTCGCTGGAGCTGCCGGAAGTGCGCCGGGCGGTGGAAGCCGCTTCGCACCAGTTCGTGGATATGTTCGAGCTGCAGCGTGCGGCGGGACGGCGGCTGGCGGAGATTTCCGGCGCCGAGTCAGGCATCGTGACAGCGGGCGCCGCCGCCGCCATGGCGCAGGCCGCAGCGGGCTGCATTGCCGGAACCGATCCGGAAAAAATCTGGCAGCTTCCCGACACCACCGGGTTGAAAGACCAGGTGGTCATGCTGGGCGGCCGCAACGCCTTTGACAGCGCCCTGCGCCTGGCCGGCGGCAAGCTGGTGATCGCACCGGCACAGGCCGATCTCGCGGGCGCTATCACGCCAAAGACCGCGTTGGTCTACACAACCTGGCGCGACGAACGTGTGCAGGAAGCACTGAAGGTGACGCGCCCGGCGGGTGTACCGCTGTTGGTGGACGCCTCCTCCGCCGTCCCGCCCTTCGAGAACTTCACCAAGTTCGCCAAATGGGGCGTGGACCTTTACTGCATCAGCGGCGGCAAGGGGCTGGGCGGCCCGCAATGCTCCGGCCTTCTGTTGGGCCGCAAGGATTTGATCGATGCGGCCATGGCCAACAGTGCCCCCTGGGAAGGCGCGGTGTGCCGTTCCATGAAAGTCGGCAAGGAAGAGATCATGGGCATCCTGGCCGCGGTCGAATATTGGTCAAAGGCCGACCTCAATGCTCTCAACCGGATGTGGCAGGCCAGGGTCGAGCGGGTCGCCAAACTGGCGGAGACCGTGACTGGGGTGACGACCTCGATCGAAATCCCGGTTGGCAGCAACAGCTATCCGACCCTGACGGTGCATTGGGACGAAGCCGACTTCGGAATGACCGTGGCGCAGTGCGTCGAGGAGCTGGCCGCCGGCGATCCACGCATTGAGGCATTGTCCACCCTGGGCAATCGCAGCCTGCTCCCGCCATTGCGCAAGTCCACCGCCAACGTCGTCAACAAGCTGCAGGTCGTCTCGATGACCTTGCAGCCTGGCGAGGACCTGATCGTCGGCCGGCG
The DNA here is from genome assembly GCA_035512055.1 of Rhizomicrobium sp. Lineage (GTDB taxonomy): Bacteria > Pseudomonadota > Alphaproteobacteria > Micropepsales > Micropepsaceae > Rhizomicrobium. Next base: position 4,183 of record DATKEP010000080.1, on the reverse strand, counting down.
CCTCCGGGAGGTCTTGAACAAAGCGCGCAAGGCAAGAGCATGATATTGCCGCGGTGACGGGCGGCCGGGGCGCATTGCGATGCACAATCGTTGGCTATTTTAATTGTGAGCCGTCCGTCAAAATCAGGAGATGCGAAATGCCCATCCGCGGGTTACGCTGCGCTCGGAAATTTCGCGGATGGCCAAAGGCTCCAGCCGAAGGCCGATAAAAACCAATTTCATCGGGGAGACAATGACATGACCAGCTCACGGAAATTCGCATATTTGGGATTTGGCTTGGCGCTTTGCGCATTCGCAGCGCCCGCGAGCGCGCAGTCGGTCTCACGCCTTCCATCCGACAACCCGGCTGTTCCCATTGTCGCGGCCGTCACCGTTCCGCCGGGCTATACCACCTATTACATCAGCGGTACGCCGGCCGGCCCGATGAATCCCAACATCCCGGACGGCCAGCCCGGCCGCTGGGGCGACACAACCCAGCAGACCTCCGACTCGCTCAACAAGCTCGAGGCTGTCCTCAAGAAACTCGGCTTGAATTTCGGTGATGTGGTGAAGGCGACCGTGTTTCTGGGCGCCGATCCCGCCAACGGCGGAAAGATCAATTTTCCCGCCATGAACGCGGAATGGTCCAAGCGCTTCGGCACTGCGAGCCAGCCCAACAAACCCGCGCGCTCAACGGTCCAGGTTGGTTTGGCTACTCCGGGCGCCCTGGTCGAAATCGAGATGATCGCGGTCAAGAAGTAAACGACTGACGGAACCGCGAGACAAGGAAGTTCCATGACGTCATTTCCGCTGCGTGCAGCGGCGTGCGGATTGCTGGTGACGGCGACGGCCAGTCATGCCCAAGAGGCGGCCCGCAAGATCGATCCCACGTTCTTGCACCGCTCCGTCGGCGCGGTTCATGACGTGGCGACTGACGTGACCACCGCAAGTTGCCACTATAAGCCGCTGTTCGGTGCTGGCGACGCCGACGACCTGCCGTCCAGCGGCGTCGCGCAGTACGGTGAACTCGTGATCGACCCCAAGGGGAGCTGCAAGTCTGCCAACTATACCGACCAGGATCAGATCCTGGTGGTCCTGCAGGGCAGCGGCAAGCTCGACTATGGAGCCGAACAGGTTGGCCTTGCGAAGGAGGATTTCCTTTACGTCCCGGCGACGGTCGCCCATGACTTGCGCAATGATGGCACCGCGCCACTTACGGTCGCGGTCATGGGATATCGCACCAAGGGTTTTGCTCCAACGCCGCTGCCCGCGCACGCCCGCAAGGACAATATCGCAAACGTGCCTCTCGAGTTGGTCGGCAGCCATCCGACATCGACCCATTATCGGCTTCTGATCGGTGACAGCAGCCAGACACGGGATCGCATCGATATGGGCAATGTGGTGACAAGCCTGTTCCTGATGGAAATCGATCCGGGTGGTACCAATTTCCCGCACCATCACCCGCGCGAGGAAGAAATCTACCTCGTCCTTGACGGCCACGGCGAACAGGTCGCCGGCAGTGGCGCAGACGGGGTTGCGGGCCGCTTTCCCGCCGGTCCGGGCGACGCCTATTATTACCGCGCCAACGCCACTGTGGGTTACTATAGCGCTGCCAATGTGAAATCGCGGATCCTCTGCATCCGGTCCTGGCAACCGGGGCTGGAGCCGCACGCCGCACAGAAATAGAGGGCACCATGGACCGTCGGGATATTCTGAAGAACTCGCTCGCGCTGGGCGGGCTCGCCGGATTGAGCGGCCGCGCAATCGCGCAAACCACCACGCCCCTGATGGACACGCCACCCAAGCTGATGCCGATCCGCGCCCATACCGACCGGATCTATGACATCAAATGCTGCCTGCGCCCTTTTCGTACCAAGGGCCCGAACCTGGCCGTCGAGCATATCGGCGACGCCACCGTGATTCACAATTACGGTCATTATGGCAGCGGCTGGTGCCTGTCCTGGGGTTCGGCCGACATGCAGGTCGCCAAGGCCATGTCCTTCAGCCCCAAAAAAGTGGCAGTCATCGGTTGCGGCATCATCGGTCTCACCTCGGCGATCACGGCGCAACGTGCCGGCGCCCAGGTCACGATCTATACCCGCGAACTGATCCAGCGGAGCCGTTCGGTTCGGGCCAATGGCGTGTGGGGACCGGGCACTGTGGCGTTGGCTTCTGAGGCCCCTTCAAATCTGGGCGAAATCTGGGAGCAGATGGTCCGCATCACCTACAAGACCCTGCGCTTCTATACGGGCCTGGCAGGCAATCCCATCGCCTGGGCCGATCACTATACGCTTTCCGACACGCCGTTCGATGCACCGCCGCCGCCGCGGCGATTGACGCTGGCAAACGGCCAGCCCGCGCCGGAATTCTACGACGTGCACGCAGACCGGATCGCCGACATCACCGACAAGGGCGAACTTCTTACGCCGGACGTCAACCCCTTCCCGGTGAAATATGCCAGGCGGGACACCAAGATGTTCTTCAACTTCAGCGAATATTGTCACCTGCTGATGCGGGACTTCCTGACCATGGGCGGCAAATTCGTGATGCGCGACTTCCATTCGCCGAACGAACTAGCCCACCTGCCGGAGAAGGTGATCATCAACTGCCCCGGCTATGCGGCGCATGACTGGTGGCGGGACAAGGCCATGGTGCCGGTGCGCGGCCAGACCGAATGGTTGGCCCCGCAGCCGGAAGTCAATTACGGCCTGACTTACCGCAACGTGGAAACCCGCTCCAAGAGCGACGGCGTGATGGTGATCGCCATCGGGCCGGACATGTTCGCGAAGAGCTACGGCAACAGCAACGAAATTCCGGACCGCGCCGAAGCCGATGGGGCGGTCAAGGTGCTGCAGGAATTGTTTTCGCGCTTCGGTACCCGTCCGGCGTGATTTCTCTCACGACTGAATGATCCGCGCGTGCCGATGGATCTCATGCCAAGAGGCAAGGCTGGTTGCCCCCGCCTTCACAGACGCTTCCGCCGACTTCTCCGCAGACTGCACCATGCGCAACTTCTCGAGCACGGCTTCGGCCTTGGCGAGCGGTACCACCACAACGCCATCCTTATCTCCCACGACAATATCGCCCGAGTTCACTGGGACGCCCCCCAGCACCACAGACGCTCCTACCTGTCCCGGTCCGGCGCTGGCAGGAGAATTTGGCGATATACCCGCTGCAAACAATGGCAGTCCGGTCGCCACGATTCCGGCACGGTCGCGCGCCAGCCCATCGGTCACGAAGGCGGCCACGCCCTTGTTGCGCATCGTTCCGGCGGCCAGGTCCCCAATCACCGCCGCACCGGTATAGCCTTCATTGGCGCACATGATAACGTCACCCGGCTGTGCTTCCATTGCCGCGGCAATCATGCCGAAGACGTCGGCCGGGCTGCAGTGCGCGGTAAGCGCCGGACCGACGAAACTTGCATTGGCAGGATCGAGCGGCTTGATCCGCCAATCCACGGCACCTCTTCCATCCATGGCGTCGACCAAATGCGAGGTCAGCGCGCCGCGATACGCGTCAATGAGTGCAGGGCTCGGAAGACGATGGCCACGATGAATGGTCAGTAGTGGTGGATTCTCAAGCATGTGCCCGCCCCAGCCAATTTTCAGCCATTGAGGCACATGCTGGCAGCGGGGGCAACGCAAATAATGACAAATTATCATCATTCAAATCTTGAGAGGCCATTTTTGAGCTTTGGCCCGGCAGCACAATGATGGCGCGTTGTCATCAAGGGAGTTGCAGTTGCCACAGGTCAGTGATCCCGCACGGCGCTGCGGCTTCACTTCCCCTGTTCCTTCGCGGCGGCTGAGAACCGGTATTACCGAACGCGGGTGTAGGTCGTTTGCCTGTCACTGTTTGGATTGCCTGGCTTGCCACGAGCAACGAAGCTGTTGCCGTCGAATTTTAGAATGATTGCCTCTTCGGTGAGCGTCATACCTCTCACCATCTTCGCCACAACGTTATGATTGACGATTGTGCTACCCCTTACCTCGTAAGTGCCGGCAGAAGCCCCGTACCCGGCCCATTCATTATAAAGCGCGATCTTTTCCGCATCGGTGAGGTGTGCCGGGTTCTTGGGCGCGGGCGCTTGTTTGCGCGCTTCACTGGCAGTAACCCGAGTGGTGCTGTAATAGCCGCGCGTAAAAATCAGCAGACCCGGTTGTGGAGTGGGATTGACAACTCCTGCTTGAACAACCTTGGTGAC
>DATKEP010000079.1:0-8243 GCA_035512055.1 Rhizomicrobium sp. | reverse complement strand
CACGCCCGCGCTGTTCAAGGCGATCACAGTGTACATATGCTTGCCACCCGCGGGGGCCGAGTTGTCCAAGTGCCTCATCTGGGGCAGCGGTGCGAAGGGCGTGTCGTGATAGGAAAGCCCCTGAAAGAGCGGCCGGCCATAGACTTGTTCAGGAGGCTGCGCCGGAAGCCTCGCTATCCCGCGCCCATCCCTAAGCACGATAAAGCCGCCTAGACCGCTGGCGATATCCACCTCGGCGTCCCAGATAATCTCATTACCGGAAGCGGCGTCGGCCTTTACGCGCACATTGACGGGGGCGGGCGGCGCGCCTGTACCGCTTACGGTTCCCATCCTGACATATTCCATCCAGATTTTTGCCACCGCCGCATTGGGTAGCCACGCCGCCTTGTTGGGATCGCCCTTGAAGTCCGCCGCCGGCACTGCGGAATCGCCGAACGGAATGGCCAGCCAAGCGGAGCTCATGTCGATCGGTTTCAAAACATTGGGCCAGTCCGTCAAGCGCATTTCCAGACAAGCTTCAAAGAATGGGATCGCAAGATACCGGGAATCCCCACACCAATGGCCGGTACGCGGATCAGGCGCGAAACCGATGGGCGCGCCCTGAGCGCGGTATTCCTGGAAGGTCGCTATCGAGCCATCCCAGGGAAGCCTTCCTTTTTCTCCCATGCCGAAGTTGACCATGGTGGGAATTTCGTAGATCGCAGGCGGAATTTTGGGCTGCGGGAACTCAGGCTTTGGACGAAACGTTGCCGCCGAACCCGAACGAAGGAAAGCGGCGAGCACGCGCTCGGGATGAAGCGTGCTCATCACATTGGACCATATTCCGCCTCCCGAATGCCCCCAAAGACACCAGGGAACCGTCGCGATCTCCTTGAGCCCCGACTTTGCTGCGAACTCGTCTAGAGCCCGCAGGAAAGCATGCTCGGAACCGCGTCTGGGGTCAAACCAGAGTTCCGCACCCCCGGGCGTCAGATCAATCGCATCATTGAGCACGCGATAGGAAGGCCCGAGAAGCACGCAGTCCCATTTCTTCGCCAACGCCTGCCAGTGCAGATCATAGGCAGATGTTGCTCCGGCCTGGGCCGCCGGAATGCTTGCGCCGTGCTGATGCACGATTACAGCCCGCACGGTCCGGACGCCGTCGGGGATCCAAAGCGTATAGGTGACGGCAATCTGCAACTCCCCCGCGGCTTTTGACGGCGGATAAACCAGCTGCAGATATCGACCCGCGCCGTTTGACGGCGTGAAAGGCCCCCACGCGCTGTCGGCCGGGTCATTGCCAGGAGGCGTCGCCGGCCGGTTCGCCAGAGTCTGAGCTTGAGCGGACGCAGACGAGAGAGATAAAGAGATCAAGGCTGCACCAAAACCGCCTGTAGCCCGCACGAAATCCCGCCGCCGACTTTTCATTTGCCGGTCCCTCCCAATTTCGTCTGGATACAAAACCTGACCGACAATTTCTCGCTCCGACCCGCCGGCCGGTCAAGATAACCGCGACCGTTACGCTTGAAGCGGCATTTTCCTGACGATCCGTCGGCCGTAGAGGGCGTTCTGCAATGCCGCCGCACCCTCGAACAGCGCCTGCCTTATCTTGACCTCTCGGGAAGACGTCATTCGGCTCGCCTCGTCAGTGGCCGAAATCGCCGCAATTGTTCTGCCATCGCTGTCTTTCACCGGCACTGCCGTGCAACGTGTTCTGACATGGGACTCAGGATTGTCGAATGCAAATCCACGATTGCGAACGGCATCGAGTTCCTCGCTCATCCGATTGGGCGCGGTGATCGCAACGGAGGTCGGAGTGACCGGGACACTTCCCGTAATGAATGTCGCGGCCTCATCCCGGTTCAAGCCCGCCAGAAGGACTTTGCCAAGCCCTGAGCTGCAGGCCTGCAATTGCGCACCGATGCGCGGGTTCAGCGGGAAGCTGGTGACGGAACAATATCTTCCAATACAAGTCGCCGCACCATTTTCCAGGATTGCCAGATGGGCCGTAAGATCGAGCGAAACGGCCAGGTTCGTAAGAATCGGCTGTCCGGCATCACGCAGCAGATCAAGCCATGGAACCCCACGGGAAATGGACCGAAGCAGCAAGCCAGGCCGATATTGGCCGCGCTTACCCCTGGTGATCACGCCGATCTCCTCCATCGTCTGGATCAATCGGTAGCCGGAGGCTTGGGGAAGATTGGCACGACGGCTAAGTTCACAGCCCGACAACCAGCTCTCGTCATCGCGAAACGCTTTCAGGATCGCGAATGCCTTGATCACGGAGTAATTTCTCGGTGTCGCCATGCTTTGTAATCGACCGTGATGCAAGGGACAATCCCTATGCAGCGTGATGCACCATTTGGAACAAGCGCGAGGCTCCTTCGATCAATAATTAAACCGCAACCCAACACGGAACTGGCGGCCCAACCCGTCATAGACCTGGGCTTGGTAGTTTTGCCCGCCAGCATTGTCGCCCACACTGGATGGAACACTGGGCGGCGGAGTGTCAAACGTGTTGTCGATCGCACCGTACACGTTGACATTGTCGGTCCACCTGTAAATCAGGCGCAGGTCCATATAGGCGACCGCGGGGACGCCATTATTGTCCACGTTCACCCCTTCCACCCAAGTGTTGACCAGCCTTGCGGCACCGATGAAGCGGCCCTGGACGGTTGCCTCCCACTGGCCCATGTCATAGGTCGCGGCAAAGGTGGCGTGGAACTTGGGCCCAGCGATAATCGGTTGAATGGCTTCGCCGCCTATCGCGCCGGCGCCATCGAAGGTGACCAGGGCGGTACCGGCGTTGTTCGGGATAGTTCTGGTACGTTCGTCGTTATAGTTGCCCAACAGATGCAGATCCAGCAACCCAGAGAAAAAGTTCATCTTGTAGTCAGCTTGAAAGTCCAGGCCCGAAGTCGTCTCGGATGATATGTTCACCGGAGAGGCCAGAACGAAGTTCAAAGCTCCGTTGAAGTCCGACGTGAAGTTGCCAAACTTGGTCGTTACCACGCCATTGCCGTCTGTTTCGGAGGTTGCGATGGCGCCTGGGACCGCGGTGGCGCCGAAGAGCACGCCACTGCAGGCTGCCGTCGAGCCGTTCTTGCACTGGTTTGCGACTTGCGTGGCGCCAGCGGCAAAGACCGCGTTCTTTATGCTAATCGAATACCAATCCAGCGACAGGGTCAGGCCCTCGATCCAATGCGGCGTCAAAATCGCACCGCCCGAGATGGTGGTGGCATTTTCCGGCTGGAGCGCACTGTTGCCTTGATTGGTGGAGGTGAAATTGACCGTGGGATTGGTGCCATTGACGACGTGGAAGATGTCGACAATCGTAGCCTTGTTGAATCCCGGCGGCTGGCTGGTGAAAAGCTCAGAGATAAAAGGCGCTCGAATGTCGGCCGACCAGGTTGCCCGCACGCGGATATCATCGTTGATCTGACTGGTCAGGCCGAGCTTCCAGGTCTGGACCTGGCCGCTGGTGGAATAGTCGGTGAAACGGCCGGCGGCATTGAAGTCGAGCGATTGGACGAAATTGTCCTTTAGGAGCGGCGCGTTGACTTCCAGGAAGCCTTCCTTGACGTTGTACTGGCCATTGTACTGACCGAAATTGCCGCCGCCCCAGCCGGGAATCGTTCCGATCTGCAGCGGATCGCGGATATTTCTCTGTTGTTCAAGACGATACTCGCCGCCGACCGCGACCGCGATATTTCCGGCCGGCAATCCCCAGGGCAACACGCCCTGGGCCGAGGCCGAAAAAACGCTCTGTTGCATGATGAAGGTCGCCTGGTCCGCGATTCCGTGATTGTTGATGCCCGGGGCGATATAATTCTGGGCTGCTTGCGACATCACGTTGGTACCCATGACGTTCAGCGGCACGCAGGTTGGGACCAATCCGCCCGGTGCAATCGCAACCGAGCCTGCAACAGCGCCGGGTATGACGCCCCAAGACGTGGCGGTCAGACTGGAGCGGCAGGCGATGCTGCCGACTTGCGGCACCGGTGCGCCGGCAGCGGTCAGCGCGGCAGCCGCCGCCGGGGTCACGGAATTGGCGCCGGCGGCCGTCACACGCACCGGATCGGTGGCAAGCAGGTAGTTCGCGGTAAGGGTGTTGTTGTACATGTACATGCGCTCGCGGACCTCGCTGTTCGCCGCGTAGGCGGTCCAGCTCCAGTCCTTGCCGATTTTGCCGTCCAAGGTGAAAACTGCGCGCTTCAACTCGCGCTTAACATAGTCCGTCGGGTAGCCCAGGCTGCTATCCAGCGTCTTCCAGGTGGGACTGCGCGTTTCCGCGTCGGAGATACCTTGCATATTGTTGGTCTGGACTGTGAAACTTGAAATGCCGCCCGCCACCATTTGCGCCGCGATACCAGGATCGAGATAGGGGTTGTCAGCCTTGATCGCGACAGCCGCTCTTCGCGGATTGGCCACGTTCTTTGCGGAATTCGAGCCGAAATTGAGCTGGACCGACGCCGTAATGTCGTCAGTCAGTTGGTAGCTCGCATATCCGAACAAAGTCGTGTTGTGGTAGGGTTCCGCGAGTATGAAATATTGATAGGTGCCATCGGCCTCTGTCGCCGAACATCCGCTGCAGTTGCTCGCGAAGGTCGTGCCGAAATTGAACGGAGCTGGCGTGCCGTTGGTGCCGAATTGGATGCCGCGCAGCGCATTGGCCGGAGCAAGCGCGGTGACGCCGTTCACACCGACCACGCCGGCGCCGGCGGCGCTGGCGGTAACCAGTCCGCCCCGGGTAAAGGCGGCATTGCCGTTGATATAGGTCCGCACGCACATCGGACTGGCTGGAGTGCCGCCGCCGCAGGATGCAAAGGTCTGGGATGGCGACTGACCGGCCGGAAATAGGGCCTGGGGCCTCCACCAATCGCGCGAACTGGCGAAGACAGTATCCCCGCTCATGGTGTGCTGACCGCTCAAAATGAGATGGCCACGACCACCGGCAAAGCCTGTGCCCCAGGAGAGCTCCGTCTTGTAGACGCGATGGTCGTCCTTATCGGTGTCACCGAACTCGGCATGCCCCTTGAAACCTTCGAAAGTCTTGTTGAGCACAAGGTTGACGACGCCCGCGACGGCATCGGAGCCCCAGGCTGCGGACGCACCGCCGGTCACCACGTCCACGCGTTCGATAAGGGTGGAGGGCACAGTGCTCAAATCCACGCCGCCGCCGCCACCGCTGCCGATGGCGCCGCCACCACCACCGTTGGCGCCATTGTTGGGGTTGGAACTGACGATGCGCTGCCCATCGAACAGAACCAGTGTTCTGGCGGTGCCAAGGCTGCGAAGGCTGACAGTATCCATGCCAGCGTCGCCCGGGCTCGCATTGAAGGTGCGCGAGCCGTTATTGTGTGAATCGGAGATGCCGACGGCGGGAAGCTCGCGAATGGAATCGCCGATATCGATCTTGGCGTCTCGCGTGAGGGTCGCCGAATCCAGTACCGTTACCGGTGTGGGCGCCTGGTATCCCGCGATCGAAATGCGCGAGGCGGAGACCACAACCTGCTCAGCTTCTTGCGCCATAGCGACTGTGCACATGGCCAATATGCTGGCCGAGCTGAGAAGAAGAAGAGCCGAATGTTTTCTTGCCATGGTGCCCCTCAATGAGCAGGACGATGCGCGCGTTCAGCGCCTTACTGCCCGAACTAGGATTTCCCCTTGACGGCAGCCGAGATGCAGCCGGATATCATCGTGTTGATGATTTATTTTTCGTGTGCGACGGTGCCAAAGGCACCGCGCATGAGCAATTCAAAGGGTGGATTGATCGATAACAGAATTGGCATTGTTCGCGCAAAGAACGCTTGCAGGATGAACATCAAGGGCGAAGCCATCTTCCGGAAGCGATTGAAGCGGTATGTACTCACACCGACATGAGCGGCTTCGCGTCGACGGGGGGGCACGGTGAAGATCGCCATATTCGGCGCTGGCGCCGTCGGCGGCCATCTCGCGGTCACACTTGATCAAGCAGGTGCAAACGTCAGCGTGATCGCCCGCGGCGCGCATTTGTCGGCGATCCGGTCGAACGGTTTGACGGTCAGGAGCAAGGAGCAGACCATCAATGTGCGCCTTCCCGCCACAGACAGGGCGGAAGAGCTGGGGCCCCAGGATTGCGTGATCATCACGCTCAAGGCCAATGCCCTGCCCTCCGCGGCTGGCGATATCGCCAAGCTGATGACCCCGCAAACCACCCTGGTGACGACCTCCAACGGAATTCCCTATTGGTACTTTTATGGCCTGGACAGTCCCTGGCGAGACCATGTGGTGGAGAGCGTTGATCCGGCTGGGCGAATTGGGCATCTGCTGCCGCCGGGTCAGGTCGTCGGCTGCATTGTTTTCCACGCGGCTGAAGTGATAGAGCCCGGCATTATCGAACACACCTATAGTAACCGTTTCAGCCTCGGAGAACCGAACGGAAATACAAGCACACGCGCCGAAGCACTGTCTCAGTTGCTGTCGATGGCCGGACACAAGGCGCCAGTATGCACCAATATTCGCAACGAACTCTGGCTCAAACTTTGGGGCAATCTCGCCTTCAATCCCTTGTCGGCATTGACTGGATTGACCGTCGATCGGCTGACCTCGCGGCCTGATCTGCGGAACACCGCGCGGACCATGATGGAGGAAGCGGCCTTGGTGGCGAAGGCATTGGGTATCAGCTTTTCCATGAGCATCGACGAACGCATCGACTTAACAGGAAGCGTGGGTGCGCATAAGACATCCATGCTTCAGGATCTGGAACGCGGCCGGCCCATGGAAATCGATGCCTTGCTCGGCGCGGTGGTGGAGCTGGGCCGGTTGACCGGGGTTCCGATGCCGCAATGCGAAGCCATGCTGGCGCTGGTTCGAGCCCGCGCTCGCCATGCTGGCCTTTATCCGGATTAGCGCGCCCGCATGCCGGTGCGCGTCTGCGATCTGTCTACTTGTGCGTCCTAAATCCGATGAACCTCGCCTGCTGACCGGCTTTGACGATCATCTGATGCGGCGTGCCCGGCGGAATGAACAGATAGTCGCCGGGCCGCACGATCATGGTTGTGCCGCCTCGAATAGCGGTGCCACGCTTTTCTCCGGGCGCGGTCACTTTCGCATCCACCGCGGTTCCCCCGATGATAAAACTGGCTTCGCCCTCCTGGATGAAGATGTGGTCGCTCCAGTCCTCGTGAATTTCGGCCAGGCCGCTCTTGTCGCGGGCGGTAATATGAATCTGATAGGCATCGTGCTTGGCCAGCAGAACCTGTGAATAGAGTGCGTCGGGCGTCATACCCTTCTGTATTGTCTCACCAAGCTCTTTGCCGCTGAAATGGCGGACGACCGAATCCGGTCCCGTCTTGTCCACGACTGTAAACGGCAACGCAGCCAGGACCATGGCAACCAGCGTCATCTGCATGTTCAACTCCCCGAATATGTATCCTGAACGTCAGACAAAACGATGCCTGCATCATTGGCTGACCGGTATGTAGATTGTCGTGATCACCAGCCCATCATTGCCGACACTTGAGAAATGGTGCGGCATACCCGCGGGAATGAACATGTAGCTTCCCTTCTCCAGCGCGTAGCTGCGCCCGCCGACTATGCCGGTTCCGGTCAAGTTGGTCGCGTCGCGGCGTTTCTCGTCTATCAGCGTGCCGCCTAGCGTGAGCGTGCCTTCGCCGCTGAGCACATTGATCAATTCATTGTTCTTCTCGTGCACCGAGGCCGGAGTTGGCTTGCCGCGAAATTCGACCGATAAGCGCAAAGGCGGAAGCGCAACCAGGGCTTCCGCCGACAGGGACGCCGCCCCTTTGGAGCGTGCGGCAGCAGCGGCGACGTCACCCGGCGAAGCGTACAGCACCGGCTGGGACGGTGCTTGCGCCATTGCCGGCAGCGACATGACGGCCAGCATGGCCAAAGGAACCCAATTCCGCATTCAAGCCCCCTTCCACCGGCTCGCTTCATTTTGAAGAAATGCCCCGCCACCTTTGAGCGGCGGGGCGAGACCTTCCAAGGTCTTGCTCGGTCAGCTAGGATAGCCTAACCGAGTGCGGCGTGATTCTATCGAAAGTTAGGCTGCGCACTAGCCTGCACCGACGCAGTTTACTCAAGCTGTGAGAATCGGACCGGAAATCAATCGTTCCGGTTGCACGGACCCCACATTCGAACGATTACGCGCGCAGTTCAAATCGCCTGAATATGACAAATGGTCATCAATTAAAGTGTGAAAATGCATTATTTGAGCTTTGGCGCCGCTGCAGAATGATAGACGAGAGCGAGCGCCGATT
>DATKEP010000078.1:0-5795 GCA_035512055.1 Rhizomicrobium sp. | reverse complement strand
CTTCAGCGGCGAGAGCCTTCACCAAATCCAGCACGCGCTTGCGCACGCTGGCATCCTTGATCTTCACTAAGGCTACGGCGAGCTCATGCCCTTCGCCGCTGGAGACGAACTCCATCACGTGTGGCACAGAAATATCCGTCTTGTTCGCGTCCGACGGAAGCGCTTCGGCCAGGCCTCCATGTGGGCGGGCATTCTGGACGCCCCACTAGGCAAGCGAGGCGGAGCGTGCGGGGTATGCAAAAATCGGCCCGGCAGGCGGCTTCTCGTAAGCGGATTTTATTTTCCCGGCTCGTGGAACGAAAGTCGTTAGACGGCATTTGAGAGTGTGCCCGTATGGCGGCAAACGCGACCCTGAGGCGCGACACAATCTCAGCAAAGTCTTGATTGCGTAACGGGCGCTACCAAAAATGGCCGTGATCCTAATCGTCGAAGACGATGTTTTCATTCGGGAATTGGCAGAATCGATGATCCAAGACTGGGGTCACACCATCTTATCGGCCAGCGATGTCCCCCAGGCGATGGCGCATCTGCGGTCCGGCGCTCCGATAGACGCGCTGTTTACCGATGTTTACCTCAAGGCCGAAGTTCACGGCGGCTGCGATATTGCCCGTTGGGCGATCCTAATGCGCCCGGGCCTGCGGGTTCTTTACACCACCGCCAATCGGATCACGGACAAACTGCACGGCTTATTCGCCGTCGGCACGCATTTCCTGCCCAAGCCCTACACCGAAGACCAACTCGGCATCTCGGTTCGCAATCTGCTCGCAGCCTAGCTGGCGCCGCGAACCGTCGCGGCAAATGAGGAAAAATGGCCGTATCCGATATAGCAGCAAGTGACATTGTGGAGACCGTTCCCAGCGCGTTGCTGATTCTGGACCGCAACCTGAACATTTCATCGGCCAACCGGGCGTTTTACCAGACTTTCCGCACCAGCCCCGGCGAGACCGAAGGCTGCCTGATTTACGACTTAGGCAACCGGCAATGGGATATCCCGGCGCTGCGCACCCTTCTGGAAAGCGTCATCCCGCACCGCGCCTCGGTCGAGGGCTTCGAGGTCGAGCATAATTTCCCCACCATCGGGCGGCGCACCATGCTGGTCAATGCGCGCAAGATTTTTCGCCCCGGCGAACATGACGGCTTTATTCTTCTGGCCATCGAGGATGTCAGCGAAGAGCGCGCCGCCCGCAAGGAAAGTAACCGCAACTGGCAGGTGACGCAAAGCATCGTGGACACCATCCGGGATCCGCTGGTCGTGCTGGAAAACGACATGACCATTGTGACGGCAAGCAAGGCCTTCCTCACCATGTTCGGCATCACCCAAGCCGAAGCCTATGGCCGGCGCGTCTCCGAACTGGGGCAGCATCAATGGGACGTACCGGCGCTGCGTAACCTGCTGGACAAGGTGCTGCCGGAAAACAAGCCGATCGAAAGTTTCGAGATCGAGGATGACTTCCCCGGGTTGGGGCGGCGGGTCTTCAACCTGAATGCCCGCAAGATCATGCAGCCCGGCAATCACGCGCACCGCATGCTGCTGGTGTTCGAAGATATTACCGACCGCAAGCAGCGCGAACGCGACGCTGAACTACTCACCAATGAGATTTCGCACCGCATCAAGAACAATCTGCAGGTGGTCGTGGGGCTAATCGCCTATGAAATCAAATCCACCGGCGCTGCCAGCGTGCCGGGCTTGAAGGCGATGCAGGCGCGAATCGGCGCCATTGCCCAACTCTATGACCTGATTTCGCAGTCGAGCCGCGGCGGCAGCATCGCGGTGGACGCCTATCTGCGCGAAATTGCCAAGCAGATGTCGGCCAGTCTGATTGGCGACAAATCGGGCATCGAAATACGGGTGAAAGCGGCACCGCTGGCGATTGACCCCGACCGGGCCGTGCCCTTTGGCCTGCTAGTCAACGAGCTGGCGACCAATGCCATCAAGCATGCTTTTCCCAATGGCGGCGTTGGCCATGTGCTGCTGGCGGTGGAGCAGGTGTGCGACGACATCGAACTCGTGGTGTCGGATGACGGCATTGGCATGCAGGGCAACGTCGTGCTGGACCTTCCCGAGAAGCGCGGCTCCGATTATGTCGCCATCTTCGTCCGCCAGTTGGGCGGCACACTGACCCGGCCGATGCCGGAGAGAAACGGCACGACCATCCGTATCCGGTTACCGCTGCTGCTGGTGCCGGCGGGCGGCGCCGCGCCCTTAGCCGCCTAGGCTTTTGGAACGGCCCGATTTGACCGGTCCATCAGCGACTTCCGCCAGCACACCCTCTCTTGCGAAACGCAGCCGGTCCATACATTTGGGTCAGAATCGGTCATTCGACCCAGTCAGTGCAATGCCTGCTTTGCCAATGGACATTCATGAGCGCCCATAGTGCCCGGCTTTGGGCTTGCGGATTTCCATATCGGTCGGCGGAAGGATGTTGCACACCGCGCACTCAGGTCCGCGCCGTACGGGACTTCTGACGGCGGAGTTCGTCGACCTGCAGCACCAGGTCGGCGATGGGGAAGGCGGCAGCGACGCAGCCCCAGACCACCATCTCGGCCGCCGGTTCCGGCAGCCGGAAAAAGACCAGTATCGTCCGCACCTCCAGGAAGATCAGGGCGCAGGCAAAGCTGCGGATCATCCATTGCCGGTGCTGCTGCATCCGTTTGGTACGGATCATGACCAGTGCCATGGTGGTGGCGAAAACCCAGACGGCGGCGTCCATCACCGTGGCGATGGTGAAGCTGTGGGAAAAGGTGCCCAATTTTTCCTCGAACCACTGGATGTAGATGCCCAGTGGCGCGCCGATGTAGCAGCCGGCGATGTAGAGATAGCCGGAGGTCTTGTGCAGCGTGACGTATTTGCGCCGCAACCGCTCGGAAAACTGGAACGGCCCGAGGAACAGGGCGAAGGCGGCGGCCAGGCCGTGCGGCAGCAGCCACATCTGGAAGGGCGCGATGTGCTTCCATTCCGGATCGGACTTGTCCAAGAGGAAGCCTTCGACGTTATACAGGACATAGGCATACATCACCGCGATCAAGGCGAAGAGGATGGTCTTGGCGTTGACGGTCAGAAACGGCTTGGGCTTGCCGGCAGATAATTCCATGGTCATGGCGATTTCCTGGTTCAGATGCGGTTGGCGGAATATTTCTGCAGTTCGGCCTTTTCTGACGGCGTGAGGTCGAGCTGCGAGGCACGGGCGAACTGGGCCTTCGCCTCGTCCTTCTTGGCCGCATAACTTAGCGCCTCGCCCCATTTCAGATGTAGCCGTCCCCAGTTGGGAGCGTACTTGTCCGCTTCCGCGAACTTCGCCAGCGCCAGGTCGGAGCGGTTCTGCGCCATCAGCGCCTCGCCCCAGCCTTCCAGCGGATCGGCAAAATGGGGGCCTTTTTGGTTGGCGAGGCGGTATTTCTCGATCGCGCCCTCGGGATCGCCCTTCTTGAGCAGCATGTCGCCCCAATCGCCAAAGGCGAAGGGAACGGACGGCGCCAGCATGGCGGCGCGCGCAAACCAGAATTCAGCACCGGCGTCGTTCCTTTGAAGCGCGTCGATTTGTCCCCGCATCCTGAGACAGAGGTCGCAATCGGCGGGCGTGCGGTCGATCTCGCCATGCGCAGCCTTGAAATCGCCCGTCTCTGCTTCCGCCAATGCCAGGACGGGCCAGATGCGTGCCGGTGGGTAGACCCAAGCCTGAGCCCGAGCAGCCAGATCCGAATTAGCCGCGATAATTGCGCGGCCCGCGTCAAGAATTTGCGGCCAATTCTGATCGGCCAACGCGATTCGCATCGCCAGTTCACGGAATCTTTGCGCGACATATTCCGTCACGTGGGAAGCGTCGCGCCTCTGAGCGCTTTCGCCATATTGCGTGATTGCCGTCCCAACGGCCTGCTCCACATCGAGCATGTGCCGCGCCGGCGCCAAGTCATGCAAGGCGGCAAGCGTGCTTCCATAGATCGTAAATGCTCCCACCGCGGTGTTGGGATTGGCCCCGGGGCGGGCGAACAACGCCTGAACCATCTCCGACACATCCAGGCGCGTAGCGGAAAAGCCGGGATAATCCTTGCGTGAAACGGCAAGGGCGGCGCCAAAGTCTCCGCGCACCTGGTCGATGGCGATGTTTCCCGTATCCTTGATGGAGAGGATGCCTTCGGGCCGGAGGTCCGCCCCGCCTCCATTGTCCAGGAGTTTGAGCGTCGTGGCCCAGGCGGCAAGCGTCCGCTCTGGCCGTTCCAGAATACTCTCAGCCCCCGCCACTTTGGACCAGCCCCATGCGAAATCGGGCCTCTGGGCGATACTGGCCCTGGCAGCCTCTTCCGCTTCGGCCATCCGATCTTGCTCAAAGTAGACGTTGAAAAGGCCGGACCAGGCCCAGGCACGCTCGGCCACGGGACCACTGTGTGCAACATTTTGGAAAAAGGCTCCGACCTCCGATATGCGGCCCTGGTTCATCAGATGAACACCATAGCGGTAAGGTTGGGTACGCGCGAAGATGGACTCAGCCACCTGGTCGAGCACGGCATCCACATCGCTGTCGGACCCGCTGGCGCGGGCGGCGGGATTGGCATCGGTGCGGGCTGTGACGGTGATCTGTCCCGCCCGGTCCATCACTTCGCCGCTGATGTAGGTCTGGTGTCCCAGCGCCCGGTGCAGATAACGGCTGACCTCGCCTACAGACATGCCGGTGTCCGGAATATCCACCTTGATGTCATCGCCCCAATTGTTGGCGAAGCTGCTGGGCGCCCGGTTGGAATTGGTTGCCGCCTGG
Organism: Rhizomicrobium sp.; assembly: GCA_035512055.1. Classification (GTDB taxonomy): domain Bacteria; phylum Pseudomonadota; class Alphaproteobacteria; order Micropepsales; family Micropepsaceae; genus Rhizomicrobium. The sequence goes on along the minus strand of DATKEP010000078.1, from coordinate 1,044 downwards.
AGCGCCGACAGATCGTCCTCGATCCGGGCCGCCACCACCTGGCCGGTCAGGCCCCCGGCGGCGAGCTCCGGCGGGACGGAAAAAGCCTCGATCACGAGGCCGTCATCATGCGCGGCGTTCCAAATCGCGCCCGCGATCAGCGCCACCAGGCCAACGAGCACGATGGCGATTGACGCTTCCAGCGCCAGCTTCAAGAGGGCGCTGCAATGGCGCACCCACATCGACCAGTGGCGCAAATCAAGTTCGTGGGAAAGTTCTTTCGCCTGCAAGGCGATCAGCTTTCGCTGGTCCCGCAGGAAAGCGTTTGCTTCTTCGCGGTCGGCGCCCGAAATCGCCAAGGCGATAGCGACGGGATCGACGTGCGCGCCAGGACTTTTGGGGGCGGATTCCACCCCAGCCGTCTCTTCTGACATCCCGGCCCCACAGCCTTATATTTCAGGCCATTGAGACAGACCGGAACTTGGCTGGCAACGGGGGTGCGTTTTTGGGCGCAATGAGGCGTTATTTCATGTTTCTAGGCAGCCGCGATCCCCCAAGGGGTGCCCGCCTGATCAACGCTCGGGGCAAAAACGGGGACCGGGAAGTTGCCAGTTTGCATGTCCTAATGGGTCAGAATCTGTCGTTCGACCCCGGTCAGCCCGATGTCCTGTGTGGCTCCCGCTGACGGCATCAAAGTGCCAAATTGTGGAGGCTATCAAGCAACCACGAGCAAAAGGAGCCATCCGCGATGGAGATTACTACAATCGGCCTTGACTTGGCCAAGAACGTTTTTCAGGTCCACGGGATTAGCAGCGGCAACGAAGTTGTTGTGAAGAAGACGCTGCGCCGCGTGCAGATGCGAAGATTTTTCGAGCGGCTCGATCCCTGTCTGGTCGGCATCGAGGCGTGCGGGACCAGTCATTTCGGCTGGAGGCTAAATTCGCGGTTGGCGAGCCACACCGGCCTGCTGACTTCCGAGCGGCTTAACGCCTCGGTGTTGCCATAGGAATATCAGGTTTGCGTCGCGTGCCCGGCGGAGCTATCCGGCCTCAAGGACCTGCCCCG
>DATKEP010000077.1:0-29518 GCA_035512055.1 Rhizomicrobium sp. | reverse complement strand
GTAGCAACAGGAAAACTGTCGAGCGTCCACATACCTTCATCTGCGTACGCAAATGGCGCGAAGACCGCCCCGACAGCCAGGGACACGCCGGCCAGCAAGACGAATAGCTTGGTGTATCGCAATGTCATGGCGCAGCGGTTCGTGGCGAGCTCTTGAAAATATCTTGGGCGACCAAATCCGACTGGAGCTGGCATTGCGCCCTGTTCAGTTTGGTACTTGTGCTCCTGAGCGCAGCAAGCTCCTGGCGGGCCGCGGCGAAGTCACTCTGGTAGGCGGGACTCGCGCGGACCACCGACAGCGTGGCTGAGGCGGAAGTTCGACCCGCCTCAACGGCGCTGGCATTATGGACACCACAGACAATCCGGCTTTCTCCATAGGCGCGGCCGCGGGCCAGTATCTGGGCCGCTCGCTTGGGCAGCAGCTCGGCCAGAATATTTGCCCAAGTCCAACCCAACGTGGTGTGGCCGGAGGGATAATCGTAAGTGTTCTCGACGTTTGAAGCAGGTTCGCAAATCGGTCCCGGATCGATCTGGAATGGCCGCAGGCGCTTGAAATGCCGTTTCGCCATGGAAGTTTCGCCGTCCGTATCGGCACTCGCCTTAGTCAAGAGTGCGGCAAGGCGTGGCGCGTGTTCAGGCGTTAGAGCAATTGCCGCGGCACAGCTAAAATCGGACATCATATGCGCCATATCGGTCTGCACGTCATTGACGGCCAGCGTCCAGCGCGCGGTGTTCTGGAGACTTCGCGTGGTACGAAAGATCCGCCTGTCAAGCTCGTAGCGAGCCGTCCCTTCGATTGGAGCAAGCGGAAGCACGCCGGTCACATCGAAGCGCTGCCGATCGATATACCCCTGCTGCAAGGCTAAGGAGCCAATCGGTAGGCCAATACAGAAGCCCAAAAGAATGAGTGAAAGACAATATTTGTTTTGCAACATAGCGATAATCTTTGCAGCCGCCGGATCGAGTTTGATAGTCATCAGCCGGCTACCCGGGTCGCAAACAACAGCGTGGCCGCGCCACAGATCGTGGCGATTGTCGTGAAGAACTTTGGATGGGCGTGATGGCTTTCGGGAAGCAGATCGCTTGCGCCGATATAAAGAAAGAAACCGGAAAACAGCGCTAAAATGAGCGCGATAGCATGTGCGGGAAGCACCAAAAACAGGCTCAGCCCCGCGCCAACCACCGGCGCTGCGGCATCCATCAGAAGCCAGCGCAAGGCCATGCTGCGGTCGCCGCCATTGCGCACCACCACATTGACAGTGTTAAGACCGTCCGAGAAATCGTGCACCAGCACGGCGATGGCGACCACAGTGCCGACGGCGTGGCTGGCCTGAAAAGCAATCCCGATGGCGAAACCGTCCAGAAAACTGTGGGCGGAAAGACTGCCTGCGCCCATCCAGCCACGGGTCGGATGGTGGCAATGTTCGCCCTCACCAGCGGTATGGAGCACGACGGCGCGATCAAGCAGCGTGTAGAGGAAGAAACCGGCGGCACACAGCAGCATGATGGTCCGCGATCCCCAGGTCGCGGATCCGGATTCGAGGGCTTCCGGCATGAGATCGAAGAAAGCCACACCGATGACCGCTCCTGCGCTAAAACCCAGCACGAGGTGCAGCCGGTCGCGCAGGGACATGGCCAATATCCCCCCCACCATCGTGGCCGCAAATGCGGCACAGGCGATCCCCATCACCAGGACGCCGGTCGGCATGGTCATGCTCCTGTCGGTCGAGGGAGGGCGGCTTTGTCCTGAAATCGCAGGAGCCGGCCGGCGTTGGCCATGACGGCCAGCGTGCCGACATTGTGAAGCACCGCCGCCACGAGCGCGCCACTAGCGCCGAAGATGCCGGCCGCGGCAATCCCGACGACCACAACCGTCCATCCCAGGCCGACACCCACATTGACCAGAATGGTGCTTCGGCAACGACGACTGAGGCGAACACAAGTGCCTAGCCGACGCAAGTCGTTGGTCATCAGCACCAAGTCGGCCGACGCCAGGGCGACATCCGTGCCTCGGGCGCCCATAGCGACGCCGACCGTACCGACCTTCAGGGCAAGCGCATCATTGATACCGTCGCCCACCACCATGGTCCGATAGCCGCGCCTGCCCTTTTCGAGGACGAATTCCATCTTTTCATCTGGGAGGGCTTCCGGCTTGACGTCTGTAATCTGCAGCGCGCGGGCCACGCGCTCGGCTTCCGCGCGACGATCTCCCGTCACCATCAACTGGTGATCAATGCCTAGCTTCCGAAGCTCTTTGACAGCCTCCTCTGCCTCGGGGCGGATTTGGTCAGCAAGGAGCACCCAACCCCAGAACGCGTTGCCTTTGGAAATGCCTGCAACCGGTCCCATGTGGTCTGCAGGCGGCGGCGTCGCCGCAATACCAAGAGTTTCGAAGAGTGCGGCGCGGCCCAATGCGACAGTCTCTCCGCCTAACTTGCCCGTGATGCCAAGCCCACGCGTCTCTTTAAGGTCGGTGATGGCCAGTCGCTCGCTCTCTGAAACCTCCAGCCCTACCGCGCGGCTGACAGGATGGCTGCTCGCGGTACCCAAGCTGCCGGCAAGCCTCACTAATGAAGGGCCCGATATGCCCAAGGTGGGTGCAGTCGCGACCAGCCGAAGCTCGCCCAGGGTCAACGTGCCGGTCTTGTCGAAGACGATGGTGTCCACATTTGCCATCTGCTCCAGGAAGGCGGAGCCCTTGACCAGAATGCCGTGACGGCTCGCGACCGCGATCGCCGCGATCGAAGTAGCAGGCGCCGCCAGAACCAGCGCACAGGGGCATGAAGCGACGAGCACCGCCAGCGCGCCCATAGTGCTGCCCGTCAGAAACCAGAGAGCTGCCGTCACCAACAGCACGAAGGCCATATAGCCGCCCGCGTACCGTTCCAGCAAACGGGTGACGGCCGGCTTGATGTTCTCGGCCTCCTGCATAAGTGCGATCACGCGCCCCAGCGTGGTCTCATCGCCAACGCGGGAGACGCGCATGTTAAGAAGCCCATCCAGGTTGATGGAACCGCTGAACACGTCCGCTCCAACCGTCACGTCCATAGGCACGGACTCACCAGTGATCGAGGCGGTATCGACGCTCGAGTTACCGAATATCACCGTTCCGTCAGCTGGGATACGATCGCCCGCGCGCACTTCGACGACCTCGCCGACCTGCAACGCTGTCGCGGGGATCTCCTCAATCTGGCCATTGTCGATGATCCTGCGAGCGGTGCTTTCAGTGAGATTGGAAAGTGCCCGAATTGCCTCCTGGGATCCCAGCAGCGAGCGCTCCTCCAGAATATGACCGACCATCATGATTAGCGGCAGAAGCGTGGCCGTGATGAGATCGCCGCTGGCCCAGGCAGCGATAAAAGCCAGCGCAATAAGCTGATCGGTGATGCCGTGCAGGTCGGGATATTTGAGGCTACGCCATGCGGTTTGCAGGGCCGGCGCACCGATCAGCACGGCCGCGATGCCGGCTATGAGTTGCGCCACGTCTTTTTGTTCTGGGTAAAGCACTTCCCAGGCAATCGACAAGATCAGCGTGCCGCCGGCCGCCAGGGCCAAAGAGAGCCGCCAGGCAAGTGCCCGCTGTTCGCTCCCGGTCAGCAGCACTGGCTCATGCACTGCGGAGTGGGTCATGGTCATCGGTTGGCTCCCGGCAGGAGAAGACGCGTGGTGCCGTCCTTGGCCACGATTTCGACATGGCCTGCTTTTTTGACGATCGGCCCAATCCGGTCGTAATAAAGCCGCGACATCTGCATGGCCTGCGACATTCCCGTGTCGTTGTGTCCCAGAGCGGCGATGGAGGCGGTTGCGACCGTGGCGTTCGAAACAACCTCCTCCGCTCGTGCCGTCGCGTCAGTGGTAATGTGATCCTTCGTCTGGTTGGCTTCCTGCATCGATTGTTCCGCAAGGGTCCTGGCGTTGGCGATGCCCTGCTCGGCCTCCTGGGTGACGACAAGCACGCCATCAAAGGCGTCTTTGGCGCCCCCCGGAATTGATGGCACGAGATCGACGCGACTGACCGTCACGCCGAGCGACGCATCCTGCGCCGCCAACGCCCGCAGGCGCAGATTGACAGCATTGACGAGATCCGCACGCAAACGCTCTCGGCGCGCTGCCTCCTCATTGCGGGCAGCGATCTCTGGCCGCGCGACCAGAATGGTGTCGAGATCCCGGCCAGCAACCGCATCGACAGTGCTGGAGATGAACAGTCTTTGCAGCGCTGGCGCCACATGGTCCTGCGCGATCACATAGGCTGCGGGATCAGTGATTTGATAATAGATTTGGGCGACGAGATGAACGACGCTGGAATCGCCGGTCAACAAGAAGCCGCTGTTCAACCTGGCCTGATCGCTCGGCACGTACCCCAAAATAGAGACATAGCGGTCGGCTCCAGGGGCACCATCCACGAAGCGGTCGATCGGAAGCTGCATTTGGCGCGCGCCACCCGGGATCAGGACAACCTGTTCGATGGGCTTCGGCCAAGCCAGCAACAGTCCAGGGCCTTGAACGCGCGCTACTATTCCAAAACGGACAATAACAGCCTGACTATCTGCTGGGACCTGTCGGATGTTGGAGACAAGCCAACCGATGGCGATCGCGACAGCCCCGAAAAGCAGGAAGCGGAAAGAAATCGCGACGGCCTGGCCCCACGGCCCGACTTCCTTCAGGTCATCCGTCTTGAGGTCATCCGTCGTAGCGTCGCTCATTTACCGCGCCCTCCGCCGGCTGCGACGGGACCCTCGGACAAAGCCTTGAAGGGCGCTGCATCGGTTCTGAGGATCAGCGTCGTTCCCGAACCCACAACGTTGCCAAGCGAGTCCAGCGACCGCAGCATGGTGTAGAGCTGCGGATCGCTGGTGTAAGCCTTCTTGTAAATGTCTGCCGCCGCGATCCTGGACTTTGCCTCGATGTCGGCGACGTCGGCCTTGGCTTGTGCCACGATTACGCGCGAATCCCGGTCGGCATCTGACTGAATCTGCGCTGCCTGCCGCTGGCCTTCGGCCGATCGTTGGGTCGCCACCGTCTGCCGCTCGGCTTTCATGCGATCGATCGTGGCGCTCAGCGTGGCGGCAGGAAGCGTCAATCGTTCCAAGCCGACTTGGCGGACCGTGATGCCATAGACGCGCAGCGCCTGCTCATCGATTCGTTTTCGCAGCGCACCCTCAAAGTCCACCAGATGGATTTTGGAGGGATTGGTATTCACCAAGCTGGCGAGATCAAAGCTGCCGGCTGTAATTTCGAGAGCAGAGCCGGTAAAGCTTCGCAACTGCTCGGCGGCGACAGCCGGCTGATTACGTACCGCACGTAAGAACTGCCGGATGTGGTCGGGATCATCGGGAATTTGCCAGGCGATATAGGCTTGCACGAGAATGCGCAGGCCATCTTTAGTACCAACGTCATGCAGTCCGCTGGATGTGGTCCGAAGCCGCAAATCGACCGGTACAGTGCTGTCTATTGGAGACGGCAACTTGAGCGCCAATCCCGGGCTCACGATCACGCGGACAGGGTCGCCAAAGCGCGTGATGACGACGGCCTCACCCGGGCTGACGAGCACGAGACAAGCCGATGCCAAGAGGGCGAGGACGACCACCGCGGCAACGATGAAGCGGCGGCTGTACCAGAAGGAAGGATCGGTACCGTGCTCACCGTGATGAGCATGATGGTGGTGGTGATGACCGTGACCATGATGATGGTGGCCATCTCCGTGATCGTGGGTGTGTGCCATGGCAGATCTCCCTATTTGTCGTCGTCGTCGGACGATGGAGGCATGGAGGGAGGCGGGGTCGACGGCGAGCCCGCCGGGCGCAAGTCGAGGGTTGGCATTTGCGCAGGCGTGATGTGGCTATCCAGAATGGTAATCGGAATCTCTGGGCGCATCGCCTTGCCGATGGCGGACAGACGGCGCTCAAACAGGAACGAGGCGCCATCCTTGCGATAGGCCTCCACATCACCGGCAAACAGCGCGGTGTCTACCTTGGCCTGATCGACCGTTTCCGTTCCAGACGCCGTGGCGCCGTCACGCATGGTAATCGCCTCCGTATGCGATCGAATCACCGTTGCAGAAGCGTCGCCTCTGGCGGTGGCGACTTGGGTTTGCGAGCGGATTCCGGCGGCCTGCACGTCCTGATAGGCGCTCGCGGCGTCCGCAGGCGGGTGGATAGCCTCGATGACGACACCGAGAATATCGAGACCGGACGATAGTGCGTTAAGCCGGCTTTGCAGTTCGCGCTGGAATTCCTGGATAAAGCGTTCCCGGTTCTGCCCGAGCACGTCGGGGATGGTGTAGCGTGCAAAGTAGCGCGCCAGCATCCGGCCTGCCGCGACACGGATCAGAGATTCCGGGCTGTCGATCCTGTAGGCGGCGTTGAGTGCGGCTGCGTCCGAAAGTCCAACGCGATAGAGGATCTGGATATCGATATTGACAACCTCAAACGTCTCCCGGCCGTTGCGGTTGCTGGCAACCAGATAGCTCGCCTCGGATGGGTGAGAGGCGTCCCACAGCCGGTCAGCGCTGTCTGGCGGCGGTCCTTCGATCGTGGAAGGCGTGGAAGGTGTGGCCGTCTCCGCCGCCTCCCCGGCTGCGCCCGTCTCCGCCCGAAAGACGATCGGAATTTCTCGAACCGCGCCATATTCCACCAGCTTCAACCGGCCGAAAGGCCACGGCAAATGGATGTGAATGCCGGAGTGGAAGACAGATTGCGGCCTGCCAAACGCCTCGTAAGCAGCACGCTGACTGAGATCGAGCGCCGTCACACCGGTCATCAACCAGGCGGCGGCGAGCAGCCCGATTGAGCTGGGTAGGCTTGCGCGCCGGATGAAACCCAAGGCCCAGCTTCGGCTGAGGTCGATCCCAATCTGGCGCGTGACGGACGCGCTCATCGCGCTCAGACTGGGCTTCCTGAGTTGGAGCAGACCCGCAAACAAACTTTCCGACCGGCATTGGCGGTTCTCCAGAGGCGGCAGTGGCATGAAAAGGTACGCGGCATTACGGAGAACAATCTCTCCTGCGACCAGCCCGGTCGCCAACATCGCGGCTCGCTCCAGAACGATCCAATAGGGCAACGCGAGCCAACGCAGAAGATACGACATCGCAAACAACAGGAGATTGGCGAGCACGAGGCGGAGCAACATGGCGAGCGGCGTCCGGCCAAGAATCTGGCGTTCTGGAAGCGTGGAAACACGCCGCTCCAGAACAAGGATTGGAAAGCAGATGCCGATAAGCCCGCCGAACAGCCATTGATCGACGACAGATTTGGGGCCATTGGCGATCTGCGTCCACGCGCGATAGTCGATATAGAGCGTGCCGAGGCAGGCGAGCACCATCAGGCCCATTGGCAGCCAATCACCCATCCAATCGACATTTGCGATCCATATCCGCGCGCGGTCCGAGCGGGTTCGGGCAAGCTCCAAGTATTTCGGTAACGGCCTTGTGCCACGGCTAACAAAGTGTTGCAGAGGGCGCGGGCCGCGCTGCATCGCGCGGGCTGACAAATAATTGCTAAGGAAGGCGCCAGCAGCCAGCAGGACAGGCGCAGCGATCTCCAGTCCAAGCCTTGCCAGATAGACCGGCAACGACTTCCGATAGAACACGCCGATGACGAGCGCGGCCGCAATCGCCAACAGCAAGAAACCGGGCGTGAGCTCTGATCGGGGTGCGCCCTTCGCACCGTCAGGTTTTTGGATTTTCAAGAGAAATACCTCTAATCACAGCCCGATGGCCGGCGCCGGCCCACAATCGAGCAGCGGCCGGATTACAAGCAGGAGCGGCGCGATGGGCGCTGCCCGACTAATGGATGATTAGAGTGTGGGCGGACCGCGAGTTTGGTGGGCGGATCCGAATTGACTTATCGATGGTCTTTCGAACGAACGCGGCAATTTGGACTGAATAACACTTAGGAGAACTAGGAGCGCAAGCAAGACAGGCACGATCGCGATGCCGCCATGGCTCACCGCTTGGCAGAGCGGGCAGTCGGCTTGGTCATCCGGATTATGCTTTCCGGGCGCCTGAACAGTCCGGTCACTGCCAAGCTGGACGCTCGTGATGATTACCGATGCGACAGTCGCCGTTACCGGCGGTCCATGAATATGGGTTTGAGAAACGCTGGATAGCCAGAAAAAGGAAAGCAGGAGCAGCGTAGATAGAATACGGCGCCAGAGAGCGGGATCACTCTGTGGTCTTGAAATTCCGGTTGGAAAGGTTGCAGCTCGCACGCAATTCGTCCAGCTTCCAACCCATGATAAGCAAAGTTTTCATTGGAACGCAAACCTACCGATTTGATCGTGTCGCTGCGCCTTCCAACCCTAAGCAGGCAACGCCGCCGGATCGCTCCAAGAACGACCGCTAATCGCCACAATAATTATGTGATTTGAATGCACTATTATATTCGCTGCGTTTCCACACTTGGACGTTTGCTACGCTTCCGCCCGTGCGCCATGTCGCGTGGAGCGCCTCGTGCTTCTCGAGGCGCTGCGCGACGGCTACGTACCGCTACATTCAGTCTCGAGTTTGGTCCTATTTCGACGGTCGAGCCCAGGGACCGACTTCGGGAACCGGCTGGGTATTTGCCAGCACGCCCAGTTCAACCTTCGCGCCCCTGTCGATTGAGCCATTGCCGAGGGCAAGAAGCCGGTCTTCACTGCCGTTTTGAAAGCAGGTGAAGTCCGGCCGGTCAACCCAGGCAAACGGCCCGCAAAGTCGCACGCCCGCCTTGAGTGCAGCATTATGCACAATGTTGATCTCGCGCTCATAATCAGGATCGCCCTGCTTATAGCCGCCAAAATTTCCGAGATCGCCGCTGGCTGCGAAAATCGCAGTCACTCCAGGGATCTTGGCGATGCGATCGGCATCCCTCAAGCCATCCAGCGTTTCAATCATTAGAACCAATACGAGATTGTTGTTGATTGTGTTGCGGTAGCCGCCTGGCACCTTATTGTACATTGCGAAGGCCTGGCCTCCGCCGTTGCTCCGCTTTCCAATTGGCGGGAAATAGGCCCAGTCGCGCGCCTTGATAGCTTCCGCGTAGGAGCGGACTGTCGGTACCACCAGCACCAGCGCTCCGGCGTCGAGGGCATGCTGCTCCTCTCGTTCATCGGTATAGGCGACACGCACGCCCGGAACTGCCTTGGCATAGGGACAGGCCGCCCACATGTCTTGGACGTCCTGCCAGTTGTGCGCGTCATGCTGCATTTCGGTCCAGATATAATCGTAACCAGCATTGGCCATCGCGCAATAGGTGGCGGGATCGTGCGCCTTGAACAGAGTGCCGCCGGTGACTTTTCTGCCCATCATCATTTTGAGCTTGACGGGATTCCAAATCTTCGCGCCAGGTGGTGCGTCCCAGGCGTGGCCGTATTTCCATTTGGTGTCGTCGAACCTGCCTTGATTGACGGCTCCGGGAGGAGCCTCATCAATGGCGTGGTTGTCCACCCCCGCCGGTGCGGCCAGCGGATATTTTTTTTGAGCAGTTGCGACACTGTCCTCATTGGCCTGAGCAAATGCCGCGATTGTGCCAAACGCAATAGCCGCGCAAACCGCTCCCGAGAGTATCTTCCATTTCATTGGCAAGTCTCCCCCAACTCAACGATGAGTGAACCCCGTTTCTTGTCCTGCATGAAACCTCTCCCGTATTTTTTGCCGGAACTGTTCTTTGGCAAGTCTGATCTGTGACAGCCGAGACGGCAAGCATTCGAATGCATATATTACGATTTCCCATGCGAGAAGGGCACGCCGCCTCAGCGGTAATAGCCGACATCCAAAATCCCGGAAGTCTGGCACTGAGCGTTCTGTCACACGTATCGTTGGGCAAAATAAAAACATTATGCGATCGATCAATTTCAATGATCGTCACATGTCAATTCCATCCCAACGAACGACACGCTGCCCGAAGACAGTGTGCACGTTCGAAAACTCCGACTAGGGTCCTCCTTTATCGCAGTATCGGTACTGATCAATTATTTGTTGCGAGCGCCCATTTGAAACTGCCGACTCCAGTCTGACGGACTCGTCGTTAAGTGCCACATTTCTTTGATTTTCTGTAAGTCCGCGTTTGCGCGCTTCATCAGTTACCGCGTTCAATGCATGCTTGAATCTAGCTCCCAATTTCTTGGCGCTCCACAGTTTGCCGATAGTCCTGCTGACGGTGGGTACGGCGACAGCACAAAAGACAGCCTCATCGAACGCACTCGCAAAAGGACCGTAATCGGCACCGTGAGCCTGTACGGCACCGAAAGAGAAAATCAGAGCGATGCATCCGACCCGCGCAGCTTGGAATCCCATATAACTCATCGGGGGTCGGGACCCTGAGTGATGCGAACGAGATCGTCGGGGCGCATCCACTTCTGGAAGCTGGCCTGTACTTCGGCGGGCGTGATGGCAATATAGTGCCGGGCGGCAATTTGGGGCTCGTCCAGCGGCAGGTCCAGATCGCTTCGTGTGAGCAGGCCGCGCGCGATGTCATTGATGCTGGATTCGCCGAGCGGAATCCGCCGCAACAAGATCGCCTTTGCGTGCAACAATTCGCTCGGGTCCACTGGTTGGGTCTGCATTTTGCGGATTTCATCGCTGGCGATGTCCGCCGCCCGTTTGACGTTCTGCGGATCGCTCGCAAAATTCACAATGTACACGCCGCGAGTCCGGGTCGCCTGGATGTCGGCTCCGACGGAGTAAACGAGGCCGAGATTCTTGCGCAGGTCGACGGTCAGCCGCGTTGCGTAGAAACCACCACCCAGCACGGCATTTCCCAGCGCGAGCGGATAATAGCTGGGATCGTTACGGGTTAGCGCCAGAGTTTGTGCCAGCATGACCCTGTCCTGGACCCGGCTGTCATCAGGAACGGCGACAAATGCAGACTTGTTGGGCGGCGCGGGCAGCAGATCCACCTGCGGCTTGGGACCGCTTGATTTCCAGCTGCCGAAATATTTCTCAATCACGCTGCGCGCCTGGTCAGGAGCGATATTGCCAATCACAACGATGGTCGTGAGGTCGGGACGAAAAAACCGGTCATGATAGGATTTGATGTCGTCCCGGCTGAGTGACAGTACCGACTGCGCGGTCGCCTCGCGCAGGATAGGGTCGCTGGGCGGGTATAACGCGGCGCGCAACGACCGCTGGGCCAGATGGGCCGGGCTCTGATTGCGCGCGGCGATCATCCGGGCGAGCGGCGGCTTGAGCGTGTCTACCGCCGCCTGCGGGAGTGCCGGATGCAGTTCGTCATCCGCAAGCAATTCTATACCGCGGTCGAAATCGCGGGCTGGAACCTGAATGCTAAAATCGGTTCCTGCTTCTGCGCTGGCGCCGAGCTCGTCCAAGGCCTTCTGGAACGCGACCCGGTCCAGATGCTCGGTGCCGTAGGAAAGCAATCGGTCCAGCACCAGCGCCACGCCTTCCTGTCCGGGCGGTTCTTCGGCTTCCGGCCGGTTGCGGATGTGCCCGGATACAGTGACAGTGTCACTGACGGTTTCGGGCTGCACGATGAGCGTCAATCCGTTGGCAAGAGTGCTCACCACCGGGTGCAATACCGAGGTCGGAACCTGCAATCGGCTCAGCGCGGCTTGCGCCCAGGACGGCAACTGAGTAGGCATTGCTTCGCCCAGGGAAATCGTCTCCTGGCCGCCGAAACCCGCGCCGCTCGCGACGGGCATGCCCGACTTTTTGGGCAGCATAGTGGCGGAGATGGCATGATCGATATCTAGATACGTGCGGGCGACGCGATTGACGTCGGCCACCGTCACCTTCTCGATCCGCGCCAGGTCTGCCTCCGGTGAGGGCAAGCCGTAAAGCGCAACTGCGTCCGACCAGACTGATGCAAGTCCAGCGATCGAGTTCTTTTGAAACTCGGTCTGACGACGCTCCTGGGCCTTGGCGCTCTCGACGAGTTCGGCGGGTACACCGTTTTTCGCAGTCCGGGCAAGAATTGCGCGCAGCGCGGCATCAATCGCCGCCGGATCACCGCCGGCGGGAAAGGTTACCATTGCATAACCCGTGCCTGACTTGGGTAATGGATCGAGGTCGAAGCTCGTTGATAGGGCCTTGCCTTCGGTAACGAGGTTGTAAAGCTCAAACCGCTGGTTCTGCAGGATGTCAGCCAGGACTTCCAGGGCGGGAAAGTCGGGACTGTCGAGGCCCGGCAGCCGCATGGCGACAATCTGGGCGGCATTCGGCCGATCGGTTTCCAATTGGAGCGGGACGGTCTGGGCCGCCCCAAGCGTTATCTTGGGGCGGGATGGAAGGGATTTGCGCGGAATGGGGCCGAAAAGCCGCCTGACCTCCGCCAGCGTTGCCGGCGGATCGACATCGCCGACAATGACCAGAACCGCGTTGTTCGGCGCATACCAGCGGTCATAGAATTGCTTGAGCATCGCTGCGCTGGTCCTGTCGAAGGAGGGCCGGGTGCCGAGGGCGTCATGCGCATAAGGCGTGCCGGCGAACAATTGTGCGCGGAGCTTCTGCTGCAAGACGTAAAACGGATTAGAAAGGTCCTGCGCCACTTCCTGCTCAATGGCGCCACGCTCCTTGTCCCAGTCCTCCTGGGCATCGACAACGCCGCGCATCCTGAGCGCTTCGATATTGAGCGCGATGTCTAGATCGTCCGAGGGAACGGTAAAAAGATATTGGGTAAGGTTCTCGCGGGTATTGGCGTTGAATTGCCCACCCATCACACTGCCGATGCCCGCGAGCTGATCGGCCGTCAGCCCAGGACTGCCCCGAAACATCATATGTTCCTGGGCATGCGCCGTGCCGGGAAATCCATCTGGAGCTTCGTCAGACCCGACCAGATAGTTGACCGCCGTGGCTGCCACTGGGGCCAGAGTGTTGCGCACGATCACTACGCGCAGGCCATTGGCAAGAGTGGTGCGTAGGACCGTGTTGGAGGCCGGGGATTGCGCCCGCAATGTGGGCGCGGGCCACAGCCAGACCGCCGAAGCCACTATTGAGACGATGGCGATCATCCCCAAACGCTGTCTAACATTCATAGCGATCACTTTCCGATCAAGCCCGTCGGCTGCCAGTTCGGCAGGCCGGCACGCCAAAACACGAAGGCGTAGATATCGGCATAAAGTTCGTCATTCTGGGTTTTGGTAGAGCCGATCCCGTGACCCGCATCCGCATCCACACGCAGCAGCACGGGATTTGTCGTGCCGGCCGCCTGTAGCGCGGCGGTCAGTTTGGCTGGCTCCCAGGGCGAAACACGTGGATCGTTCAGTCCGGTTGTAATGAGGACTGGGGGATATTGGGTGCCCGGTTTGATATGCTGGATGGTGTCCATGTCGTACAGATTTCTGAACCCTTGTTCAGTCGTAACTGAGCCGAATTCGGGAATATTGGACGGGCCGTCGGGAGAGAACTCCGCCCGCAAAGTGTTCGCTGCGGGTACTGCGTCGATCACCCCCGCAAACAGATCCGGCCGCTCGGTAAGAGCCCGCCCCAAGGTGATGCCGCCGGCAGAACCGCCGAAAATGAACAATTTCTGCTTGGTGGTGACGCCGCGGGCAATCAAGTCTTCGCCACAGGCGATCAGATCCTGCCAACTATTGTGCTTGTTCGCGTCCTTGCCGGCCAGCCGCCAGGCGTCGCCCAGTTCGCCGCCACCGCGCACGTGACAGGACGCATAGCTGCCGCCCGCCTCCAGAAACACGACTGCATGAGGCATAAAATCTGCCAATTGCGAGATGCCGTACGAGCCGTAGGCCTCGACGAGCACGATCTGCGGCCCCTTCGCGCCTTTGGGTTGCACCAGCGTGTCCGGCACCAGAACGCGATCCCGGGCCTTAGCATCCAAATCGCTTACCCCATAGCGGCTGAAATCATAGACGGGCTCCTTCCCAAGTTTCAGATCCCTGAACCTCCGGGTCGTTGGGTCATAGGTGAATTCCCTGGGCGGTATCACAAAGCTTTCCAAGTCGATTGAGACGCCTGGTTTTGTCGGATCGCTAAACGCTTCGGAGATATGGCCCTTGAACGGCAGCATAATGGTCTCCACATCGCTTCGGCCGGCCGCCACGCGCAGCAATTCGGAATAGGCGCCATGTCTGGCTAGGACATAGAGCCCGTCGGAAGCGGCATGGACCGCATCAATGACACGATCCGGTTGCGCGGGTACCAGGATCTTGGCGCCGGAAATCGGCAGGCCTGCCTTGACTGCCAGCACTTGAAAGGTCGGGGCATTATGATGCGAAAGCAGGAATATCTCATCGCCGCGCAGATCAAAGCTGTTGATGTCATCGGCGCGGCTTGCGAAGGGCTTCCAAGCCAGAGCGGGGTCTTCCAGCTTCGCCGCGGGCGCCAACCACAACTCTTGCTCGTTCTGCGCTCCATTCTGCGATATTGCGATCGCCACTGGTGCCCCCGGGTTGATCGCCACGGAAGGTGTCTCGTCTGGCAAAAACCTAGGGCCGTGCCCAGCGGCCTTGCCCAGAATTGCGATCGGATCTGCTTTCAAGTCCCAGGAGAATAGCGAAGCGTCGCGGTATTTCTCTGTTCCAGGATCCTTGGGTCCCAATGCCTTGAGACGGATAAAATACAGGCGTCGAGAATCGGCGCTCCAACTGGTGGCGCCAAACTGGGCCCGGTCGATTGGACCCGCAATCCGGGCTCCGGTTGCCGCATTATAGACGAACAGGACTGCATCTTCCGATCCCCCTTCGGAAATACCGACGCCAACCTTGCTGCCGTCCGGCGAGGCAAGAAAGAAATTGATTGCATAAGGCTGACCGCCGTGCAGTTTGCGCAGGGCCGAGATATCGACGATTTTCCGGGTGCCGCCGGCGTCCCGCACGACAAGATCGAAACTGTCCGAGCCGGGAGCGCGATACTCGTAAAATGCGCGGCCGCCATATGATACATAATCCTGAACCAAGCCAAAGCTGGCCGTGAAGGCGGCAAGCTTCCTCTCCAGCGCCGCACGCGGCGCAATCGCGTCCAGCACCTTGCGCGTATAGGCACCCTGCGCCTTCATCCAGGCGATGGTCTTGGGATCGAGCTTTTCCATGTAACGGTAATTGTCAGTAACCTTGCGGCCGAACAGAGTCTCTGTCACCGGATGAACCGGCGCTAGAGCGGGCGGCTTCGCCATATCTCGTGCGCCGATGGCAACCGGAACCGCAATCGCTATTGCACCGATCGATAGAGCCGCAGCGAGATACTTCATGACAGTTCCTTATTTCGACTGAAAATTGGGAATTCTCGCGATCACCTTGTCGTTGCGAGCCAAGGAAGCGCGCTCACCCAGCATTCTGCTTTTGCCGAAAGAAGCGGACAGCACCAGTTTCAAGCGCGCCATCAATTCCGCCGTTGTTGCACTATTCATTGCCACGATCTCCACATCCGGCCGAGAACGGCCGGACAAATGTATTCCGATAAAGCGGATGCTCGCGCACTTCGTCTGCACGCAGACGTTTGCAAGCCCGCTATTTCAGAGGCGTGGAGGCGCTCTGCCCTGCCAATTGTGGGAAAGCTTGAGGACGCGCAGAGACATGATGGCTTCAACGGCCTGTCTCAAGGCGAGTACGGTGGGCAAGAAAAGAACAGGGCGAGCGGGCGAAACAAATGCCCCGTTCAAAATGTGGGCCTGGCAAAGGAAACAGTCTGCCGAACCATCTTTCGATGATGGAACCTTCGGCGCGCTCAGAAATGACGTGACGACACGCTTGCCGGCATCGGCAAGAGACGCTTGCTGCGCTAAGGGATGTACATGCGTTTGGAGGGCCAGCGCCTGGAGAAAAAAGGCGACCGCGGCGAACAGCACAACGATGCGGCTGCGGAACCAACCAATTTCCGCCGACATTACCAAAACGCCTTGGTTGTTCAGGAACATGCACCAACCTGAGCCCGTCGGTTGTCTTATAACAATTTGCATTAGAGTTGCCCAGCACACTGAATCGCAGCCACTGCCAGGCTGAATTCCTCGTAATTATCACGATCTGCCGCCAGCGAGCCAAGCCGCAACGATGCAATGACGCTAGCGTTTGACCTTCGGTACCCGTCCCCATAGGTTCGGCGCCCAGGGGTATTGAGCGGGCCAACAGGAGTAGCTGGTTTGTCGCTGGCAACACAGAATTCCGTCTCGCGCAAAGCTCTCTTTGCCGCGGGTTTCGCCTGCGCCCTTCTGACTTGCGCCCTGCCTGCCTGGGCCCAAGGCGACATGGGCCTTCTGCGCGACACCGAAACCGAGGAAATGCTGCGCAGCTATGAGACGCCGCTCGCGCGGGCCGCGGGTCTCAATCCCGTGCCTAAGGTCTGGCTGATCGGCGACAACGAGATCAATGCCTTTGCCTCCTACGGCGATGGCGGCGAGAACATTTTTATCTTCTCCGGTATCCTGCTGTGGCTGAAGAAGCCCAATGAATTGATTGGGGTGATGGCGCACGAGACAGGCCATATCGCGGCGGGGCATCTGTCGCGTGGCGAATATGGCATGAAGAAGGCAATGATTCCGATGCTCCTCTCCATGGTGGCTGGCCTCGGCGCGATGATCGCGGGCGCGGGAGAATTAGGGGAGGCGATTATGAGAGTTGGCCAAGCTTATGCCATGGGCCAGATGGCGTCCTTCACAAAGGTGCAGGAATCCACCGCAGACCAGATTGGCGCCAGGCTGCTACTGGCGACCCATCAGTCGCCTATGGGCATGTACGAGACCTTCCAGCGCCTCGCCAACGATGAGGCAATGAGCGCCTACAAGGTGGACAAGTTCGCCGTGGACCATCCGAGCGGCCAGGATCGCGTCTTCGACCTGAACGACATGGTGGAAGCCTCGCCCTATCGCGAAGTGCAGGACAGCCCGGAATCGCTGCACACCTTCCAGATGGTGCAGGCGAAATTGGCGGGCTTCGTCCTGCCGGTGAAGGAGGCGCTGAACCGCTTCCCGGGGTCTGATACATCGGAACCGGCACGCTATGCCCATGCCATGATCTATCTGCGCCAGCCCAATCTTCAGAAGGCGCTGGCCGCGATCAACAGCCTGATCGCCGAGGAACCTAGCAATCCCTATTTCTATGAGGCGCGCGGACAGATTTATTTGAGCATGGCCAAACCCGCGCAGGCCATTCCCGATTACCAGAAGTCAGTGAATCTGCGCCCGCAGGCGCCGCAGCTGAGGCTGGCGCTGGCGACCGCCCAGCTCGCCACAGACGACGCCGCGCAGGCCGCGCCGGCGCTCGCCAACCTCAAGGCGGCGATCCTGGTGGAGGACGATGACGTCTTCACCTGGTACGAGACGGCCGAAGCCTACAGCATGCTCAATAACGAGCCTATGGCCAATCTGTCGACCGCCGAGGTGTGGTACAACGTCGGCGACATGAAGAAGGCGTTGGTGTTCGCCACCCGCGCGCGAGGTAAGCTGGCGCAAGGATCGGCCGACTGGCAGCGCGCCGGCGACATCATCGGCGCGGCGGCGCCGCTGGCCGCGCGGCAACGGCGGGGATAGCATTCGCTCCTTTGTGATTACCCTGGCGGGCGCGATCCGCACGCCATCGCCGCCAATTTTTGCGCCAGATCCAGCATGGTGAATTCGGGCGTCTCGGACGCCCACCCGAACAGATGGTCCCCATGCGTATCGAGCTTGGAATACTGCCGGTGCCTTCCGAAAACTAGACCAACATGATTGGCAGTAGCCCACTTTTGATTCGATGGTGTTGCAACATCAGTTTCTCCTCAAAATTTTGCGCTAAAGGCGTGAAAGCGCGGCATTTCCATAACCCAGTGCCCTAAGGCTTGCTGAATGCCAGGTGCAGGGTGATCTTGTCGCCCGACTTGATGGCCGCAAGCGTGGCCGGCGGGAAGTGCAGCTTGAGGGCCATGCTGCCCGCCATGACGTCGATCAGCCCCGTCTTGGTGTCGACCGCTGTGACGGTTGCAGGCATCACGTGCATACCCATCATGCTACCCATACCCGACATGTTCATACCGGGCATGTTGGCCATGCTCTGATCCTGAGCGAGCGCCGGTGCTTCCGCCAAAAGAGCGGTCGCAAGAGTTATCAGCGCGAGATGGGTCATGCGTTTCTCCTTCAATTTTTGGTTCTCTTGGTTGCCGCCGGCCTGTTGGCTTGCCGCGTTGTGCTGGTATTACGCAAAAGGATCGGCCAACCCTCTCAGGAGGGGCTTTGGCTATCCCTGCGTATTAGCTTTGAAGGCGACGGAGACGAAATATGGAACAGGAGTTTCAGAGGCTTATGGCGCGGGACCTGGATAGCCGCCTGGACCGTCTCGAGGAGGATATCTGGCGGCGGGAGCTAGCCCTACAGGCATCCGCAGCTGCCGGGCGGCGCCTAATCTCCTGGCAGGGGGCTGTACTTGCCATGGCAGTGATCAGCTCGGCGTCGGTGGGCGTTATGGCGGCCCGGGGCGTGCCTGCACCGGAAATTAGCTGGTTCGGAGACGGCGCCCAATTAGCGCCGACCGCCCTGCTGGTTGGCTCCAAGCCATGAAAACGGAATACCGTACGTTTACCGGCATGCTGCTTGCGACGGTGGTGGCCGCAGCCTTGGCCGGGTGGCTAGGCGTGGAGTACGGAGTTCACCACAGGCATGACTTGGACCTTGATAGCGTCCTTCATAGCGAGTTGGCACTCAGCTCGGATCAGGACCGGCAACTCGACGCACTGGAAGCCGATTTTGCGGCAAAACGCCATATCTATGAGGCCGAAATGCGGGCTGCCAACCGTGACCTTGCTGCCGCAATGACTCGCGATCACACATACGCCTCTTCAGAACAACATGCTATCGAGCGTTTCCACAAAGCCATGATGGCCCTCCAGGAAGAAACGGTCCGCCATGTACTGGCAATGCGTGTCGTTCTTACCCCTGATCAGGCTAGGACCTTCGATGCGATTATCGCCAAGAATCTGACCGGCCCCTCTTCGTGAATGGGCTGGAGGAGGAGAGCGACCAAAACCTGGCCAACCGGGCTACCAATGGTGATCGCGCCGCTTTTGGGGAGATTGTGGGTCGTTACAAGGAGCCGCTCTATCGCTTTGTACGACGTTATGTCGGCAATGGCGACGATGCCTACGACTTACTGCAGGATAGTTTTTTAGCGGCCTGGATGGCGTTGGGACGATACGACACATCGCGTCCCTTAGGCCCCTGGCTCCGAACTATCGCCCTCAACAAATGCCGGGATTTTTCGCGGCGCCAATCGGTGCGGCGGTTGTTCCTGAACCTGTTCGCCACGCAATCTGAATCTCACACAACCCTCGCCGAATCCGTGTCCGAAGACGCGCGGCTTGACCAACTCGACCAAGCCGTAGCCATGCTTCCGGCCTTCTATAAGGAACCGCTTCTCCTGACCGCGGTTAGCGGTCTTTCCCATCAGGAGACGGCGAATATTCTCAAGACCACGCCCAAGGCGATTGAGATGCGGTTGCGCCGTGCCCGCCAGCGGCTTGCTCAATCGCTGGCGCCTGAGAGGGATAAGCCATAGTGCTGCGTATTCCCAGAAAGCACACCTTTTCAGTGGCCGTGAGGGAAATATGTCCCGATTATTGATTGCGCCAAACCGACGCCGTTTCGTTCAAGGATTAGCCGCCATCGGTGGGATCGGGGTTTGCTCAACGACGCTGGCGCAGGCCCAAACTATGGGCGGCATACCCACCCTCACAGGAACGAAAATCGACCTCACGATAGGCAAAATGCCCGTGAACATCACAGGCAAGCGCTGCATGGCAACGGTCGTCAACAATGCGATGCCTGGTCCTGTTCTGCGCCTCAAAGAAGGCGATGACGTGACGATCCGTGTCACGAACAAGCTATCCGAGACGTCTTCCATCCACTGGCACGGCATCAAGCTGCCAAATCCCATGGATGGGGTGCCTGGGCTGACCTATGCCGGCATTGCGCCGGGAGAAACGTTCACCTATCGCTTTCCCGTCCAGCAGAGCGGTACCTACTGGTACCACAGCCATAGCGGAATGCAGGAACAGACCGGCCTATTCGGGCCGTTGATTTTGGAACCTCAAAATCCCGAACCTTACCGCTATGACCGGGAATATGTGGTGGTCCTGTCAGATTGGACTGACGAGGATCCGATGACCATTGTCTCCAATCTCAAGCAACAGAGCGACTACTACAATTTTCAGCAGCGCACGCTGGGTACCTTCATCGAGGACGCCTCCCGCGATGGCCTCGGCCCCACGCTGAAGGACCGACTGACGTGGGGCGACATGCGCATGAGCCCGACCGACATCATGGATGTGACTGGCGCGACCTACACTTACCTGATCAACGGACAGCCCCCGGCCAATAACTGGGCCGGTCTTTTCAGGACTGGCGAACGCGTGCGGTTGCGCTTCATCAACAGCGCTTCAATGACCACCTTCGATGTACGCATCCCGGGCCTTCCCCTGATCGTTGTGCAAGCCGATGGCTCGGACGTGGAACCGGTAGAGATTGACGAATTCCGCATCGGAGTTGCCGAAACCTATGACGTGATCGTCGAACCGAAAGAGGACCGCGCCTACACAATATTCGCCCAAGCGCAAGATCGCAGCGGCTATGCCCGAGCAACGCTCGCCACTCGCGCCGGTATGGTGGGGGAAACACCGCCGATGGACTCACCTCCCCTGCGTACGATGGCCGACATGGGGATGGCCGACATGTCGGGCATGAACATGAGCGGCATGCCGATGAATTCGTCGACTAGCGATATGCCTGGCAGGGACATGTCAGCGATGAACACCACGCCCAGAATGCCCAGTTCAAATGCCTCGGGCGTTGATCCCAAAACCCTGCCCGACAACCCTCAGGTCGACAATACAGCGATGGCAGCCCAGAGCCGTCTGAACGAAGCGGGTACCGGCCTGGATGGCAACGGTCGACGGGTGCTGCGCTACAGCCAGCTCAAAAGCATCGCTCCCGTGGATTATCCGGCCGAAGCTACTCGCGACATAGAATTTCACCTGACCGGCAATATGGAGCGATTTGTTTGGGGCTTTGATGGCAAAAAATTCTCAGAGGCGTCACCCGTTCCGGTCAAGCTAGGAGAAACTGTTCGTTTTGTGCTGATCAATGACACGATGATGGAGCATCCGATCCATCTGCATGGTTTCCTGTTCAACGTCGAGAATGGCCAGGGCAGCCGTCAGCCTCTCAAGCACACGATCAATGTCAAGCCAGGAGAAAGAACTAGTTTTGTCTATACGGCGGACGTACCCGGCCGATGGGCGTTTCACTGTCATCTGATGTATCACATGGAAACTGGCATGTTTCGCACGGTGCTGGTCTCATGAGACGCCTTGCGGGCGCGATTGTAGTTTATGCGGTCATTGGGGCCTCTCCTGGGGCGGCCTTCGCACAGATGATGGTCGGTAGTCCCACCGATGCTGCACCATTCGGTAATCCGATTTCAGATGAAAGTATTTATTACCATGCAGTCCTCAACCAGTTCGAAGGCCGCTTTGGATCGGAGAACAGTTTTCGCTGGGAGGGTGAAGCTTGGGCAGGATCCGATACCAACCGGATTTGGCTCAAGAGCGAAGGGGAGACGAACGCAAAGGGCGATATTGAAGACGGGCAGCACGAACTGCTTTACGACCGTCCCATCAGCACCTACTTCGATGTTCAGGGAGGCCTCAGACTCGATGCTGATTCCCGGTCCGGGCGCACTTGGGCAGCCGCAGGCGTAGAAGGTCTGGCGCCGCTCTTCTTTCATGTCTCAGCCACAGGCTATGCTAGCAGCGAAGGGCACTATGCCGCCAAATTGGAGGGCGATTACGACCTGCTACTGACCCAGCGGCTTATCCTCCAGCCGCAGGTGGAATTAAACTTTTACACCAAGGACGACCCGGCACGGAGAATAGAAACAGGCCTGTCTGATCTCGATAGCGGTTTGCGGCTTCGCTACGAATTTAGCCGGAAATTTGCGCCTTACGTAGCTTTGACCTATGAGAATCGCTTTGGCGGTACAGCTACATTTTCCCGTGCGATGGGAGAAGGACCATCGGCCTTGCGTTTTGCCGTAGGCCTGCGGGCGTGGCTGTAAGTGACGGCCGGATATTTGCCGGCGAACGAGAGGGTTGGGGGGAAGTCGGTGCGTAGTAACAATGACACCAATCCAAAAAAGGAGCTGTAGCCATGGTCTTCAGGCGCACGCTGGTCACGCTTATCCTCATTGCGGCAACGCCGATTTTTGCCGGCGCGTCGGCCCTTGCCCACGCCAAGCTCGTCCGGTCAGACCCCAAAGCCAATAGCTCGGTCGCCGCACCAAAGATCATCAAACTGACCTTCAGCGAAACGATTGCCCCGACCTTTTCGGGATTTACTGTTGCTATGAGTGACGGCATGGCCGTCGGCATCACCGCGAAAGTGGGCGACGATGGCAAGACGCTCACTGGCACACCGACTGGTCCCTTTATGGCCGGCAAGTACAACGTGTCCTGGCATGCCACGGCAGTCGATGACGGCCACCGCACGCAAGGGACCTACAACTTCACCGTGAAATAATGCCGTTAGACGCAGCGATCATCATTCTGCGGTTCGTACAATACAGCGCAGCGATGGTCCTCTTCGGATCATCGCTCTTCCTGCTCTATGGCGGACTACTCCAACCACGCCCGGGTGCACTCGCTTCTTGGCCGAACAGGTTGCTGCTTTTGGCGGCCCTCGCTATCGTTGTCGCTGCGCCACTCCAGTTTATTATTCAAACAGCAATGCTGGCCGGTTTACCGCCATTTGCGCTCGATGCAGGAACCTTGAAAGCCAGCCTGCTTGAGATGAGCTTTGGCAAATCCTCTTTGATCAGGCTTGCCCTCGCACTGATTGCATGGGTCGGCATTTGGCTCCTACCGGCAGGACGCGCTATTGGACTCAGCGTGACGACATTGGGAGCGTTGATCTGCGCCAGTTTCGCATGGATGGGACATGGAGCGGCAACAGAAAACGCTTATGGCTGGCTGCACCTGACGGCAGATGTCACTCATAGCCTGGGTGCGGCGGGTTGGATCGGCGCGCTGGTCGTGTTTTGGATCGCTACACAGCCTGAACTCCTGGATCCAATCCATTTGACAGATCTCTGTCAGAGCCTACGGAGATTCTCGGGCATAGGTATCCTATTCGTGGCCATCATCACCGTGTCTGGGCTGGTCAACAGTGTTTTCCTTATCGGCATTAATCCTGTGCAGGCCGTTTCAACACGTTATGGACAGGTCCTCGCGCTAAAGCTGGCCATCTTCATCATTATGCTCGGTCTCGCAGCAGCCAATCGCTTTCGTCATGTGCCAGCGTTGGGCCGCGCGCTTGCCGACCGCGCTTCCGTGGGAAATCTTCATCGTTTGCGCCTCAGCATATGTATGGAGACGATCGCCGCAGTGCTTATCCTCGCGCTTGTTTCCTGGCTGGGAACCCTGCAACCTCCGGCAGCGCAATAATCCGTCAAACAAAAACAGGGCACCGATGGAACGAGCAGGGCTATACCCGATAAGCGGCATAACTAGCGTGATCACGAACGAGATCCAGTTGCCCATTAGCAACGCGCAGGCCTAAAAACGCCACAAGGCCGCCGTTAGGAGGGGATGCTGGAGAAATGTATGGTCCGGTTATCACCAGCTGACCGGCATGTTGTAATATCGCAGTCGTCCGGAAGAATCTCCTCAGCGTAGCAATGCCCCATCACCGAACCGCTCGCGCAGGGGGGCCAAATGCCGCCCTTATCCGCATTAATCTTTTGCTTACCAATATTATGGCTCAACTCACAGAACCGCATTGGCCAAGCCGCTGACGGGCCGTTAACCGGCGACAATGGATACTAAGTCCGGAGTTCATCCAAGCAGGTTTTCATGGCCGGCAACCACGCCAGTCTGCTCTGGTTTTTGCAGTTACTCGACATAACACCGTACAGAGGCACCTACGACTTGCCGTTCGTTGCCCTGTCCGTCTTTGTCGCTGTGCTGTCGATGTATGTTGCGCTGTCGGTCGCCGACCGCATCGTCGCCTCTTCGCGCAAATCCGTCCGTCTGATCTGGACAGGCGTGGGTGCCATCGTAATGGGTGGTGGCATCTGGTCGATGCATTTCATCGGCATGCTGGCATTTTCCCTTCCTTGCGGGGTCGGCTACAATCCCTTGCTCACACTGGTCTCGATTCTGCCAGGTGTGTTGGCCAGCGGTGTGGCGCTGTTCGTGCTGAGCCGCAAGGATCGACCCTCGCAGAAGCTGTTTTTCGTCTGTGCGCTTTTGATGGGTGCGGGCATTGGCGCGATGCACTATTCCGGCATGGCGGCGATGGAGCCGGCCGCACTGCTTCGTTATGACATCCGCATCGTGGCGCTGTCGGTGGTGGTGGCCGTGGCGCTGGCCTATCTCGCCCTAGTGATACGCGCAAGGCTGAAGCATTTCCATAGCCACCGCATCATGCGGGCGCTTTTGCCCGCCACCGTCATGGGTCTCGCCATTGCGGGCATGCACTATGTCGCCATGGAAGCCTCGATCTTCTATCCCATGGCCGGCGTCCGTATCTCAGGCACAATCTATTCCTCGACCAGCCTCGCATTGGTAATCGGCTTCGTCTCGGTGAGCGTCGGCCTTATCACGCTTGGCGTCGCCGCCCTGGTTGGACGCAGCGAACTGACGGCCTCGCTGCTCGCGGAAATCGCGCGCCGTGAGCACATACAGCAGGACTTGATCCGCGCCCGCGAAGAAGCCGAAGCGGCCAATGCTGCCAAGTCAAAGTTTCTTGCTACCATGAGTCACGAGATCAGGACCCCACTCAACGGCGTGATCGGCATCGCCAATCTTCTGTCCTCCACGTCGCTCGATCCGCGGCAGGCCACGCTTGTCGCCAACCTGTCGCGCTCCGGTCAGGCCTTGTTATCGATCATTAGCGACATTTTGGATTTCTCGAAGATCGAGGCGGGTCGACTGGAACTGTTCGAGGCTGATTTCGAACCGCGCGAAATGGTGGCAGATGTCGCCGACCTTTTCTCAGAGCGCTGCTCCGCGATAGGCCTGGAGCTGGTCTATTTCATCTCCGAAGACGTGCCACTGTCGGTAAAAGGCGATCCGGTGCGTGTGCGGCAAATCCTGATCAACCTCGTCGGCAATGCGATGAAGTTCACCGAACAGGGTACAATTTTTATCGAACTGGTCACCGCAGAAAAAAGCAACAACGAGGTCGTGCTATCCTTCTCGGTCAAAGACACCGGCATTGGAATCGCGGCGGAAAAGAAACCTCAGCTCTTCCAGGCTTTCCGCCAGGTGGATGGTTCGATGACCCGTGCCAAAGGGGGCACTGGGCTAGGACTGGCGATTTCACGGCAGCTTACCGAGCTCATGGGCGGGACCATTGGCGTGGATAGCGAATTGGGGTGTGGCTCACGCTTCCATTTCACTGTCCGCTGCAAAAGCTCCGAAGAGCAGGCTGTGTCCCTGCCCCGCCGCTTGGAGCGCAATTTGCGCCTGTTGGTGGCGCAACATCCTTCCGTTCACGCCCGCGTGCTATCGGCCTACTTAAAGTCCTGGGGGCTAGATCCCATTTTCAAACGCACGGCGGAAGAGGCGGGCCGCTCCTGGGAGAGCGCGGTGCAAGGTGGCGATAATTTCGATGTCGTTATCATCGATCTTAAGGATCTCGCCGAAGCCGGCGTGGCGCTAGGCCAAAAGATGTGCGCCCGTGGCGAAACAGAAGTGATTTTCCTAATCGGCATGGACCGCTTCCTGATTGATGACAGCCTAGAAAGCATCGGTGCCGCGGCCATCCTTACGAGGCCGGTGCGCCCCTCCGAACTATTTAACAGTCTTGCTGGCATTGCCTCCGAGTCACAGCCGCGGGGTGTCAAACCCTTCTATGTCCGGCATAACGCGCGCAAACATCAAGCGCGGTTCGATGCGCGTGTCTTGGTGGTAGAAGATAATCTGGTCAACCAGGACGTCGCAACTGGCATTCTGGAGAATATGGGCTGCAGGGTGGTTACTGCTTCCAATGGGGCCGCTGCCGTGCGCCTAACGATGCGGGAGAGCTTCGATCTGATCCTGATGGATTGCGAAATGCCTGAGATGGACGGCTTCGACGCCACTCGTTGCATTCGTGAACGAGAGCAAGGAGCCAAGCGCTCGCCCATCATTGCGCTCACCGCCCACGCTTTGGCAGATATCCGCACGAAATGCTTGGAAGCAGGCATGGACGATTTCCTTACCAAGCCCTTCGATGAGAGCCAGATGGGGGAGGCGTTGCATCGTTGGATCGGCCAGCTTGCGCGCCCCTTGCCGAGCGATCAAGCAGTGCGGCACGACGGGCCGCTAACCGCTCCAGCAGAGCCCATCGACAGTGAAGTTCTGGCGGAGATCAACGCATTCCAAGGTCCAAAAGGCAAAATGCTGTTCCGGCGCGTAGTGTCCCGCTTTGCCGGCACCGCGCCCGGTCTGGCGGCATCCCTCAACGAACAGTTCACCGCGGGCAATGCGGAGGAAATGTGGCGCATCGCCCATAGTCTCAAGTCCAGTGCCGCAGCACTCGGCGCCAATCGCTTGGCGCAGCATGCCGGCGAAATCGAGCAGTTGGCGCGTGAGAAGGGCCTTGACGCCGTGCAGCCACTTCTATCCACGTTGGACCGTGAACTCGCCGCCGCTCTCAAGAGCCTATCCGTTATGACCGGAGAATTGTATGAGCCTGCCGTTCAACGAGGCTAGCAAGGCCACGATCCTGATTGTTGACGATGACGATATTGTTCGCACGATTATGCGCGCCGAGCTGGAAGCCGAAGGCTTTGAGATCATCGAGGCGGCGGACGGTGTTGAAGCCTGCAACCATTGCTGGTCCGAGCTTCCTGACCTTGTAATCGCCGACGTCGTCATGCCGCGCATGGATGGCTTTACACTTTGCCGGGAGCTGCGCGCCAACTCCGTCTCCCAACATATCCCGATCCTGCAGGCGACAGGGTTGGACGATATTGCCTCAATCGAGAAGGCCTACGAGGCGGGCGCGACCGATTTTATCGGCAAGCCACTCAAATGGCCCATTCTAAAACATCGCGTGCGCTATGTGTTGCGCTCGGCGCGCGCCTTCGAAACCTTGCGCCGCAATCAGGACGCCCTGGTCGCCGCCAAAGAGACGGCGGAAGCTGCAAATCGCGCCAAAAGCGAGTTCCTGGCCAATATGAGCCATGAGTTGCGGACCCCGCTAAACGCCATTATCGGCTTCTCCTCAATCATGCAAAAAGGCATGTTCGGCCAGCTGAACGAGAAATACGCCGAATATGCTGGCATGGTCTGCGACAGCGGCACGCACTTGCTCGCAATCATCAACGACATACTCGACTTGGCCAAAGCAGAATCCAATAAGCTGGAGTTGTGCGAGGAAGACGTCGATATTGCGCGCGTGATTGCTCTGTCAAGCACTATCGTGCGCGAGATGGCTGAGAAGGCCGGTGTCAATTACGACGTCACCATGGTGGACGTGCTGCCCAGGGTACGCGCGGACTCCACCAGGCTACGCCAGATCCTGATCAACCTTCTGGGCAATGCCGTAAAGTTCACTCCTAGCGGCGGCAACGTCTCCCTCTCGGCGGAAGTCACGCCCGACGGCGGACTTCAGTTCCGTATTGCCGATACCGGCATCGGCATTCCAAGGGAAAAAATGGATGTGGCGATGGCACCTTTCGGCCAGATAGATAGCCGCCTGTCGCGCAAGTATGAGGGCACCGGTCTTGGACTGCCCCTGACAAAGCGGCTCGTCGAATTGCACGGCGGCACCCTCGATCTATCCAGTGAACTGGGTCGGGGCACTGTCGCGACAGTGCGGTTGCCCCACACACCGGGCGAAGTCCTGAAGTTGACTGGCTGAGTTCAGCAAGGGTAGCCCTTGCTTCATTATATCGGGACGCAATCTACAATGCGGCCTTATCTGATGCACCGACACCCGGCTGCATTTCCCTGGCGTTCGTTCGACCTTCCACTCGGACAACTGGTGGGATCACCACAAAACGAACTCCCACTATACCTGGCACGAGCCCGACACCGGTCATGACTGGCATCACGGCTATTGGGAACATGGTGCCTGGCATCCGGTTTGACCTCGCCGAAGGGGCGGCATCGGGCGCCGCCCCTTCGAGCTGAACCTGGTGTACTGGCTCGAAAGCCAATTATGTGCGCCAGAGCTTTGGTTTCCTGAGCCAGCACAGCCGAAACTTGCCCGGGACCGCCGGTTACACCCCTCTTAACGGAACGAGAATACACCACACTTTGGAGCATGGTTCGATGCATCCGCATATCTTGCCGAGGCCGGTCGAGAATATCACGCCGAGATGCGCCGTCTGCAGTGCGAACGGACTCGAATCCGAAGCGGCGACGAGCGCAAGCTGGTGGAATTGCAAAGAACAATCGAACGGATGATTGGCCTGGTCGCTTCGGGCACGATGCCGGGGTCCGCAGTGGCGCGGCGGATATCCGGCAGAACTCGAACCTGCGACCCACCGCTACGAGCAGACCCTGCCCGCATCTCGCGCGGCGACCGCATCTTCTAGTAGGTCGCGGTCACGTCAATGCGCGTTCGTCCACCCAGTCTACATAGAGCAGACGCTCCGCGAACAGCCATTCGCCGTCCAACTTCACGAAGGTATCGTTGTAACGGAGCGAAGCCAGCATCAACCGCCGATTCGCACCTTTGACTGTAACGTGATGTGCCAAACAGTAAGTTTCCCCGGTGCCCCGGCTCTCCGTCAATGTGAAAATCGTGCTTTGTCCGACGAAGTGGGTAGTAGCGTCGTATTGATTCAGATCTGCGAAAACCGGAGCGAGCGCTTCGCGCGAGTGCAGCTCCTGGGACGGCTTTTGATCCTTAGCGTTCATATACACCACGAAGTGGGTGTCCGCGGTAAAGAGCGCCATCTGGCCTTTCGCATTGCGGCGATCGGCGCAATGCGCGTAGGCCTCGACAAGCTCGCGGATCGCAAGTCTGTCGGACGCCTCGCCAGGTGAGATCGTGGTGTGTTTGCTCATGATTAAGCTCCTTTTTGCACATGATCACGCCGCCTCGAGGATCGCTCGCGTCTCGAGAACGCACGCCTTGCGGTCACGATGGAGCGATTTGATCGCTTGGACAACCGTTATGAGCGGTGTGCTCCAAAGAGGAAAACGGCGGAAACGCTGACATTCTGGTTCGTTAGAGGCCACATAACGCGACGCACACTCCGCCGGAATCACAAGCGCGCGCTTCTGGCACGCCGAGGCCATTTCCATTTGTGCGGGACCGACCTGGGGAAGTGAGGACCGGAATTAGCGTCCCGTCACCTGCGATGTCTGTAAGCCGTTCGCGTAGATTTTGGTAATCGTGCGGGTGCCGTTGCCGTTGTCGGTCACCGTGGTGGTGACGCCGTTGTAGGTGGTCGAGCCCAGGATGTTGCTCTTGGGTGGCGGCGTATAGAGTTTCTCGCCACCGTTTCCGTCGGGTATGTAGATTCCGGGCGCCTTCGGGGCGATGACCCGCGAGCTGCCGGCTCCGCCCGCGTCGAAGTTCGTGACCGTGCGGGTGCCGTTGCCGTTGTCGGTCACCGTGGTGGTGACGCCTTCGTAGGTGGTTGAGCCGAGAACGTTGCTTCTTGGC
>DATKEP010000076.1:0-2806 GCA_035512055.1 Rhizomicrobium sp. | reverse complement strand
GCCATGATGGGAACCATGCCTATTGCCTTCGGTTCGGGATCGGGCGCGGATTCGCGCCGGCCGCTGGGCTTGTGCGTGGCGGGCGGTCTGCTCCTGTCCCAGGCGCTGACGCTCTACATCACGCCGGTGATCTATACCTATCTCGACCGGTTGAGCGGCAGCCTCAAGAGCGGCAAACGCCGCCGGCCCGCACCCAGCATCGCGCCTGCTGAATAGCCAATCATGATCGTCAAGCCCCGCTTGCCGATGATTTGGTTCCCAGCGATCATGCGTCTTTCTTCCGCTTCGCCGAAAGCTCGCGCAAGAGCCTTTCGGCATCGGCAACATCCTTGGGCGTCAGGTTGCCGGCCTCGATCAGCTGAGCCATCACCGGCTGCATTCGGCCACCGAACAGGGACAGGAATTCATCCACCAGACGGGCCTTGGCAGCTTCGCGCGAGATCAAGGCTTCGAAGATATGGGCATTGCCGACCTTGCGCGACCGGCGCACGGCTTTCTTGGCCTCCAGCCGGTAAACCATGGTCTGGACGGTTGTGTAGGCGGGGCGGTTCTTGGAACCAAAGCTCTGCTTGATCTCGCGGATGGCGGAAGGCCCGCTGCTCCACAGGAACTCCATGATCTGCAGCTCCTGCTTGCTCAACTTGGGTTGCCGCATCGCGCATTCCTACTACAGACGTCAGACACCCTAGGCCGAGTTCGTCTTCGCGGCAATATTTTTGCGAACGTTCAATGGTCGAGCGGCGCGCCTACACTGCGCGGACGCAACTTGTCGAACGGTCCGCAGAGCAGAAGGCCGGCGAGAAAGCCGCCGAGATGCGCCTGCCATGCGATCTGGGCGGTTTCTCCGCCGATATTGACGCCGGTGATGCCCATCACGGCATTCATTGCAATCAGCACTGCACTGAAGACCAGAATCTGGCGCGAGAATATCGGCGCCAACTGCGTCGCCCCCGGCACTGCCCAAGGGCTCTGGGCGGGTAGCATGCGCAATGCCGCCGCCATCAAGCCGGAGATGGCGCCCGAGGCCCCAACGACCGGAACCGGACTGCCCCAGTTGAACGCCAGATAGGTCAGCGCGCCGGCGACCCCGCAGACAAAGAAGAAGACCAGAAACACAAGGGGCCCAAAGCGGCGGGCGACGATCGGCGCGAAGGCCAGCAGGAAAAGACAGTTTATGACCAGATGGGTCCAGCCATTGTGCAGCCCCATATAAGAGATGAAGGGGATGGCCTGCTCCCAGACCGTGCCGGGATCGGCCATGCGGCTCTGCAGGAAGGCCTGGCTGTAGCGCGCCGGCACCAGGCCATATTCGTAAGCCAGGTCCTCGGCCCGTCCGGGGGGGAGCCACATCCGCGCCGCGTGAAGAGCGGCCAGGGTTCCGATCATCCACGTGACCACGGGTGGCGCGCGGAAGATGGGCTGTCGCGGCGGCTGGGATTGCAGGAAGGCCATGGGTCTATCTACGGGGCTTTCCACGCCCCGCCAAGCCGGATGGAACTCCTGCTGGCGCATGAATTTGTTCCATTTTGGAACGGACTGCGGGGCAAAGAAACCGCATCAATGCGCCTTGTTCTGCGCGTTTCGGGACAGACCCTATTTGCGCCTTCCGCCGGCTTCGATCCATCCCATCGGAACCATTGGTAAAAAGCCTGTATTGCGGGGCTTGCTGCCGGGCGCATGTTCCGGAATGGCACACTCGATAGCTAACGCGGATTAAGGGTTGGCACGGGTGTTGCTGTGATCCGGTCAGGAGAATTGGAAAGACGCCCCTATGTCCAAGTTCAGGACCGGTTCGACGTTCATTGCCCTGACCCTTGCCGTCTTTGCCGGTCCGCTCGCGGCACCCGCAGCGGCCGGCGACTGGACCAATTCGGCTTCCTACAACGGCTATGGCGGCGGCTTTGGCACGGGCAACATGAATTCCGCGTCCAACTATTCGATGCGCGATGCCAACGGCAACCTGACCATGGTGAATGGCCAGATCCAGCCCTCCATCTATTCGAACGCTTCCGGTTCACAATTCGTCACTGCCGGAGTCGGCATGGCCGGCGCGGCCGGCCAGGCCTACGGCCAGGCAACCGCCATCGGTAATTCGCTCAACGTGACCGTCATCGGCAGCCACAACACCACGATCATCGACAACCAGCAGACCAACACCGGCAACCAGACCGCAACAGCTGCCGTGAACACGCATTGATGAGTGAAGAAGGGATGCCCCTCCCATGACCCCCCGCGCCCGCAAACATCTCCTCAAGCCGCTGGTGCTCATCCTGGCCGCAGTTACGCTGCAAGGCTGCATCAGTCCGTTTGCAGATTCAGCTGGCCGCTACACGTCGCCGATCGGCGGCGCGCCGGTGATCTCCAACGAGACTCCCTATTCCGCCGCTTTGCGCTGCATGGGCGGCTTTGTCGCCCAGCGTCCGGTGCGCATCGCGGTCGGTCAGATCGCAGACTATACCGGCAAGACGGAATCGGATGGCTCGGGCCGCAAGGTGACTGCCGGCGCCGCCCTGATGGCGATGAGCGCCATGAATAAGGCCGGCGTGCATTTGGTCGAGCGTTTCGACACATCCGTGGCCGAGATGGAATTGAAATACGCCAACAACAAGCTGATCGGCGACGACCAGCATCCCAATCCGCAGGCCGGGGACTTCCGCAAGATTTTGGCCGGTTCAATCCCCGGCTCCGACTATTACATCGTGGGCGGCATCACCGAGTTGAACTTCAACATCCGTTCGGAAAACGCCAATGGCGATGGCGGCGGTACCGCAACCAACGCCACCACCGGAACGGCCTCCGGCAGCCT
>DATKEP010000075.1:0-5714 GCA_035512055.1 Rhizomicrobium sp. | reverse complement strand
TGCTTTTGAAGCGAAGGCCGCGGCGCAACGCGGCGAAAAGCCGGAACCGGCGATTGTGAGCCGGGAGGTCCAAAGGGGCTGGGGACTTTTCACCGGCATCGTGGTGTATGCGACTGCTCTTGGCGGCCTGTTCTCTCTGGCATTCGGAATTGCCTGGGGTCGTCTGGCCTGGAATGACGCCAGGCTCCTGGCCGCCGCGCTGACAGTGACGGCCTTGCTGGTCATTGCCATTTGTCCCGCGCTCAAATATCCGCCCAATCCGCCTTCGGTCGGCCAGCCCGATACCATACGTCTGCGCACGGCGCTCTATTTTGCCATGCTCAGCTGGTCGCTGTTGTCGGCCGTCGCCGCCTTCATGGCGTCGCGTATGCTGCGGCTGTCTTTGGGCACTTGGAATGCGCTGGTGGCAGGATTGCTTGTTTTCACCATTCTGGCCGGGACGATGGCATGGTTGCTGCCGGACGTCGGCGAGGTTCCCGCGGCCTTCCCGGCGATGCTATTGTGGCGGTTTCGTATTGCCGCTTTGGGATTGCAGGCGGTTTTGTGGATCAGTCTTGGCCTGATATTCGGTTGGCTGGTGAACAGCTATTTCCGCGTGGCCGAAGAACGGCTGATCCTGGAAAGAGAGGCAGACTTTGGCAGATGACGACAATTCCCTCCACCGGCGGGGATTTTTGAAGAACGCTGCCACCGGCACGGCTGTGGCGACCATTCCGGTGAGCGCACAAGGGCAGGATCATGATCATGACCACGATCACGACCACCAGGCCGTTCCATCCGAACCGGCATTGCGTGCAAAGGCGCTGGAATCGCTGCTGGTCGAAAAGGGATTGGTGGACCGCTCCGCCCTCGATGCCCTTGTCGATACGTTCGAGCACAAGATCGGCCCGCGCAACGGTGCGCGCGTGGTGGCCAGGGCATGGAGCGATCCTGCCTACAAACGCCGGCTGTTGCGTGACGCGAGCGCCGCGATTGCCGAGTTGGGCTACAAGGGGCAGCAGGGCGAACACATGGTCGTGGTCGAGAACAGCCCGGCGGTTCACCATGTGGTCGTGTGCACGCTCTGCTCGTGTTATCCCTGGCCGACCCTTGGCTTGCCGCCGGTCTGGTACAAATCGGCAGCCTACCGTTCGCGGGTGGTCATCGATCCGCGCAGCGTGCTCGGCGAGTTTGGAGTTGAAATTCCGGCTGACGTGGAAGTGCGCGTCTGGGACAGCACGGCGGAGATTCGCTATCTGGTCTTGCCGGAAAGGCCCGCGGGCACCGCGGGCATGAGCGAGGAGGCGCTGGCCGCGCTGGTCACGCGCGATTCCATGATCGGTACGGGGAACGCGCTTGCGGCAGCCCAGGGAGCCAATCCATGAACGGCGTGCACGATGTCGGCGGGATGCAGGACTTCGGCCCGATCCGTCCAGAAGCACATGAGCCGGTGTTTCATGCGGCCTGGGAAAGCCGGGTCCTCGCCATGAATTTGGCCATAGCGGCCTGGGGGAAGTTCGTCACCGACAACAGGCGCTATGTGCGGGAACTGATTCCGCCTGCCGAACAACTTGCCATGAGCTATTACGAGAAATGGCATGCCGGGTTGATCACGAACATGGTCGATGCCGGCATGGTCACCCGCGATGAAGTTGCCAGCGGGAATCCGGCGCCAGGTTCGCCGAAATCGACTCCGCCGCTTGCGGCTTCGGGTGTACCTGCCTTTTGGAGCAATGGTTCTCCCAAAAGCCGAAACACGCCCGCCACTGCGCACTTCAATGTGGGCCAGCGGGTGAGAGCCCGCAACATCAATCCGGTCACCCATACCCGCCTGCCACGTTATGCCCGCGGCAAGTCCGGTATTGTCGAATCAATACACGGAATATTCGTGTTCCCGGACAGTAACGCGCAGCGCCTGGGAGAAAACCCCCAGTATGTTTATTCCGTGCGCTTCGCGGCGCGCGAATTGTGGGGCGGGCAGGCTGGCGCCAAGGATACGGTATATATCGATATGTGGGACGACTATCTTGAACCGGCCTGAACATTCCGAAGCCGAACGCCTGGCGGTATTGCCGCTGCTGCCGCGCGATGAGGATGGCCCCGTGTTCGCGGAACCTTGGCAGGCACAAGCATTCGCCATGGCCGTGAGGCTATCCGCGCAGGGTCACTTTACCTGGAAGGAATGGGCATCCGCTCTTGCCGATGAGATCAAGGCCGCCGCCGATCGCGGCGAGACCGATGACGGTTCGCGCTATTATGAATACTGGCTTTCGGCGCTCGAGCGGCTCGTCACCGGGAAAGCCTTGTTAAATCAAACCGAGATGCTGACCCGAAAGGAAGCCTGGGCTGACGCCTATCGGCACACACCGCACGGCAAGCCCGTGCAACTGCATCCGGAACAGCCGGATGGTGAACGAACATGATGCGAGGGCGCTTGCTCCACAATTCCATCAAACGTCGCGATTTTCTCCGGGCAGGTAGCGCCGCCGGCCTGGCGTCGGTTCTTGCGCCTTCCGCTTTCGCCGCCGGGACACGCTATGACCCCGCCGCCAAGTTCGACCTCGCGGTCAGCGAATTGGAATATCGCCGCACTGCCAAGGGCCGCTCGCTGTTGGCGCGGATCTACCAGCCCTCGGGCCCTGGCCCGTTTCCGGTCGTGCTCGACTTGCATGGTGGGGCCTGGAACGCCAAGGACCGCCGCGCCGAGGAACCGTTCGACCGTGCCCTTGCTGCGGCCGGGGCCTTGGTGGTGGCGGTGGACCTGACGCTTGCGCCGGAAGCGCCTTATCCCGCCTGCGTGCAGGACGCCAATTATGCCCTGCGCTGGCTCAAGGCCAGGGCGAGGACCTGGAATGGCGACGCCACGCGGATCGGCCTGTTCGGCAGTTCGAGCGGCGGTCATGTCGCCGAATTGCTGGCGCTGCGCCCCAGCGACGCGCGCTATAACGCGATTGCATTGACCGAGGCGCCCGGGCTCGCCGCGTCGATGGATTATGTCCTGATGCGCTCGCCGATCAGCAACACCTTCGCGCGCTTTGAAAATGCGCAGGCGCGCAAGGATGCCGGCATGATCCGGAACAATGAGACCTTTTTCGTCCCCTGGGATTCCGTTCACGAATCCAATCCGCAGGAAATTCTGGACCGCAAGGAAAATGTAACGCTAAAGCCCTTTCTCATCATGCAGGGCGCGCTGGACAACAATATGCTTCCCGCTTTTCAGACGAGATTCGTCGAAAGCTATCGGGCTGTGGGCGGTTCGTGCGACTACACGATTTTCGACGGGTGCGAGCATGAATGGGTGGCCCAGCCCGGCCCGCAGACCGACCGGGCCCATGAGATGGCGAAGAACTTCATTGCCCGGCACGTGAACGCTTGACGCTTGGGCGCCAAAATCGGCCATGACCGCTTTTTACGCCGCCGGGCGCCTGCATTTGTTGAACAAAATCAAGGCAAATGGCCCAGCCCGACCGACCGGTGGTGCGAAACCGTCCTCTGCGCTAGGTTAGCCGCTCGACTACTCGTTGCTGACCGGTCTGGGGTTCGGTGTGCGCAAGAGTATTCCGCGCCTATTGATTGCGTGCTCCCGCCTCGCCGGATTTCCGTTTTTCATTTCGGATGGTCGCATGCGCGAGAGCGTCATGCACGGGGCGACCTCGGATTTCGACTCACGCCGGCCATTTCCATAAGGAGGAATACACATGGCCATCATCGGGGTTATGCGTTCTCGAAAACTGCTGGTCGGCGCGGGATTTGCCGCGGCGCTTGCCGCTCTTGCCGTGGGAACGCCGGTTGTCAGGAATATCGCGGCGGCACAGTCCCGGACGGGCGTCATGGCGCCGAGGTTCGAAGTTGATCCATTGTGGCCCAAGCCTCTCCCAAATCACTGGGTCCTGGGCTCGACGATCGGCGTGTGGGTCGACACCGACGATCACGTGTGGATCATCCATCGCAGTTCCGCGACGCTTGGCGTCAATGAGCGGCCCCTGGAACTGAAGACAGGCGAATGCTGTGCCGGAGCGCCACCGGTTCTCGAGTTCGACCAGGCGGGCAATCTGTTGCGGCATTGGGGCGGGCCCGGCCAAGGATACGAATGGCCGGATTCGAACCACGGGATTTTTATCGACTATAAGGGCAATGTCTGGATCGGCGGCAATGGCGGCCCCGACTCGCAGATACTGAAATTCACAAAAGACGGAAAGTTCTTGATGCAGGTCGGCAAGAAAGGAGCACGCCGCAAGGCGGGCGCGGTTGCGGGCGGCAACGAAGGGGATGTGGCCGGCTTCGCCGGCAACAGCAACGACCCGGTAAGCTTCGGTCGCGTTGCAAAGATATTTGTCGACCCAAAGGAGAACGAGGCTTACATCGCCGACGGCTACCTGAACAAGCGTGTCGCGGTGATCGATGCCGACACGGGCAAGATGAAGCGGTGGTGGGGCGCTTACGGCAACAAACCGGACGACACGCCGCTGGCCGCCTATGATCCATCGGCGCCCCCTGCGCAGCAGTTCCGCAATCCCGTGCACTGCGCCGATATGTCAATCGACCGGATGATCTATGTCTGCGATCGCGCCGGCGACCGGCTTCAGGTGTTTACGCCGCAGGGCAAGTTCATCAAGGAGGGCTTTTACGAGAAGAACACACTGAATTCCGGCTCGGTCTGGGACGTCGCCTTTTCGAAGGACCCCGGGCAGAAATATATCTTCATGACCGATGGCGTGAACGAAAAGGTGAAGATAATCGACCGCCAGACGCTGCAGGAGCTTACCACCTTCGGTGACGGGGGACGGCAACCCGGCCAGTTCTATGGCGTGCACAGCATCGCAATCGACTCGAAGGGAAACCTGTACACGACCGAGACGTACGAAGGAAAACGCTTGCAGCGATTCATTTTCAAGGGCATGGCGCCGGTGACCAGGATGAATCAGGGTACGCCTTGGCCCGCCAAGTAAGGCCAGACAATTGACGTCATGCGCATGAGAGTTGGCAGGCTTGCTTTCGTTTTGCTGGCAGCGCTGAGTTTCGCGGCCCCCGCCACGGCACACGATATTCCCATCGAGGCGATGGTGCGGATGTTCGTCAAGCCGCAGGGACACACCCTGCGCGTCCTGGTGCGCATGCCGCTGAAATCCATCACAGAAGCGGAATATCCCCGCAAGGAACGCGATTTTGTCGATCTGGCGCGGGTCGATCCCTTTCTGCGCGATGCCGCCAGGATCGCGCTGCTCGAAAGCCTGGAGATTTATGAAGGTGGACGCCTGTTGCCCGCCCCGCGCATCGCCTCGACGCGCATGTCACTGGAATCCGACCAATCCTTCGTCAACTATGACGCGGCGCTGGCCCATGTCACCGGCCCCCCGCTGCCGGTCACCGAAACGCTCTATTGGGAACAGGGGATCCTGGACGTACTGTTCGAATATCCCATCCAGTCGGATCGCTCCTATTTCTCGATTCACGCAGCCTTCGATCGGCTGGCCCAGCACGAAGTGACCACGGTCCAATTCGTTCCGCCCAATGGACCTTCGCGCGCCTATGAGCTGCCGGGGGACTCGGGACTCGTGCGGCTCGATCCCAGCTGGTACCACGCCTCCGCGCGTTTTGTGGTGATGGGCTTTCATCATATTTTGGAAGGCATCGATCATCTACTCTTCCTGTTTTGCCTGATCATTCCTTTCCGCCGCATTCGTCCGTTGATTGCCATTGTCACGGCCTTCACCGCGGCGCATTCCATTACGCTG